>DATGGA010000075.1:0-46820 GCA_035308765.1 Burkholderiales bacterium | reverse complement strand
AGCTGCACTACACGTTCCATCACAAGCCGGCCGCGGCTGCGGCGAACCGCGCAGAAGAAGCGCTCGCCAAGGCGCGCGACACGGGGGATTTCGGTCTGGTGAAGTTCTACGAGAAGGAGTTGGCATTCCAGCTCTCCAGCCACATTCTGCACACGATTTACTGGAGCAACCTGTCCGGAAAAGGCGGCGAGCCGACAGGTGACCTGGCGAAAGCGATCGATACGGAGTTCGGATCATTCGCCCGGTTCAAGGCCCATCTCACCGCCGCGGCGATCGCAGTCGAGGCCTCCGGTTGGGGCCTGCTCGGCTATCTGCCGGCGACGAAGAAGCTGATGATCCTGCAGTGCGAGAACCACCAGAAACTCACTGCCTGGGGCGTAGTGCCGCTGCTGATGCTCGATGTGTTCGAGCATGCGTATTACCTGAAATACCAGAACCGCCGCGCGGAGTACGTCGGCAACCTGTTCAGCATTGTCAGCTGGGAGAACGTCGCCGAGCGGCTCGACGCAGTCAGGATCTGAGTGGTCCGGAAACTTGAACCTCTCCCGGTGAAGGCAACGCCGTATTTTCTTGCGGCATTGCTTCTGTCGATCGGGCCCGGAACGGCGCTCGCCTATCGTCCATTTGATTCGACGGACGCCGATGTGGCGGCGCGCGACGAATTCGAGCTGGAGCTTGGCCCCCTCGGGCGGCTTCGCCAGGGTACGAAAACAACCCTGGTCGCCCCGGCCGTCGTTGCCAACTACGGACTGCAAGGCGATCGCGAGCTGGTGATCCAGGGGCAGCGCGAAGTGGCGCTTGATCGCGATCCCGGGCAGGCGCGGACTTCCATCGTCGACAACGGCGCATTCATAAAGCAGGTGCTGCGCAGGGGCGTTCTTCAGGACGAGCCGGGCCCGAGCATCGCGACGGAATGTGGGCTGCTACTTCCCTCGGTAAATGGGGCGAAGGGCACAGGCTTTTCCGTTGCCGGCATCGTATCGGAGCGCTCCGGCGCGGGAACTGTGCATTTCAACGCCGTGGCGGCCGAGACGCGCGAGCACGAACCGGATCTCTTCCTGGGCGTCATCCTGGAAGGTCCCTATACCTGGGCGGTGCGGCCGGTCGCCGAGATATTCACGGAGAAGGCCTCTGGCAGCGCGCGGACCAAGTCGGGGCTCGTAGGCGCCATCTGGCGGGTCCGGGACGGCCTGTCGTTCGATTCCGGCTTTCGCGTCGCGCATGAGGGAAGTGAGCCCGTTCATGAACTGCGCATGGGACTGACCTGGAGTTTCAATTGAGAAGGAACCGCGACATGACGACAATGCGGCGTTTGCTTCTGTTCTCGCTCCTCTCCCTTGCGGTGATGTTCGCTCGGCCGGCGGACGAGGATGAGGCCGTCATTCCTGGAGCGACAATCGAGTTGTCCAATGTAGCGGGCCGCATCGATCATTTCGGCATCGATCTCAAGAGAGGTCGGCTATATGTGGCCGCATTGGGCAACGACACGGTGGAGGCCGTCGATTTGAAAGAAGGGATTCGCAAGCGAAGCATGCGCGGGTTCGCGGAGCCTCAAGGCGTCCTCCACGATCCCGGCACCGACCGCCTGTTCGTCTCAAACGGCGAAGGGAACCGGGTCGATATCGTCGATGGAGCGTCGCTCTCCCGCATCGGACAGGTTGACGGCCTTGAGGACGCCGACAACATCCGCCTGGACGCCGATGCGCGCAAGATCTACGTCGGCTATGGCAGGGGCGCGCTCCGCGTGCTCGAAGCGGCAACCGGCAAAACGGCGGGTGACATTCAGTTGGCTGGTCATCCGGAAGCGTTCGCGCTGGAGAAGAAGGGCTCCCGGATATTCGTCAATGTCCCGGCGGCGCACCATGTCGCGGTGGTGGATCGCGCGAAAAGCGCCGTGATCGCGACCTGGCCCGTGCCGGAGGCGCAGGCCAATTTTCCGATGGCCCTGGATGAGGCGGGCAGGCGCCTCTTCGTCGGCACGCGCTTCCCGGCGCTGCTGCTCGTGTACGACATCGATACCGGCAAAGTCGTGGCCAAACAGGAGATCGGAAAAGACACGGATGACCTTTTCTTCGACGCGGCCCGCAAGCGCATCTACGTGATTTGCGGCGAGGGACGCGTCGACGTCGTCAGGCAACTGGATCCGGACCACTATTCGATGGAACCCACGGTAAGCACGGCTCCACGCGCTCGCACTGGCCTGTTCGTGCCGGAGAACCGTCGGCTCTATGTCGCCGCGCCGGCGTTTGGCGCGTCGCCCGCAAGAGTCCTGACGTATCGGCTTCGTTGACCCCATGAAACTCGATCGGCATCAAATGAGAGGAGCCACAATGGTCGCTTTAACGGTTCTATCGACAACAGCCGCGATGGCGCAGACCGACAACTTCGATCAGGAAAAACCAGGCGAAGCGCCGGCGGGTTGGACCTGCGGCGTAACTGGCAGCGGGAAGCCCCGCTGGGCCGTAGAAGGAGACAGTTCCGCGCCGAGCGCACCCAATGTGCTCCGGCAGGGCGGTTCCGGGACATTTCCATGGTGCGTCAAAAAGAATGCGTCGCTGGCAGACGGTTTTGTCGAAGTGAAATTCAAATCGGAGAAAGGGAACGAGGACCAGGCCGGGGGCATCGTCTGGCGCTGGAAGGATGGCGACAACTACTACGTCGCGCGGGCAAACGCGCTGGAGAACAACGTGTCGCTCTACTACACCGAGGCTGGGCGCCGCAAGACGCTCAAGTACGTGGATGCGCCCGTGCCGGCAAAAATCTGGCACACGCTGCGGGTCGAATTTTCAGGACGGCGGATCAGCGTCGCCCTGAACGGCAAGACGTATATCGAGTACGAGGACTCGCATATTTCCGGGCCGGGGGCGGTCGGCGTGTGGACGAAGGCCGACAGCGTCACGGCATTTGACGACTTCAGCTATGGCTCGACGAAGTAGCTCGGGGATGATCAGTCTGCTACTGGCATCACGGGCGCTGCGCGCGTTTGCGGACGGGTTTGTCGCAGTGCTGCTGCCTGCCTACCTGCTGGCGCTTGGCCACGGACAGCTTGAAGTCGGATTCCTCAGCACCGCTGCGTTGTTTGGCTCTGCGTTGGCGACGCTCGCGGTGGGCCGCTGGGGACACGGGTTTCCCCTGCGGCGCCTGATGCTCGGCGCCGCCATGCTGATGGTCTTGACGGGGCTCGGATTCGCGTCACTGTCGTCCCTCTGGCCGCTGTTTGTGGTCGCGTTCCTGGGGCCGATCAACCCGAGCGGCGGGGACGTAAGCGTTTTCCTCCCGCTCGAGCACACCGTGCTGGCTGCTGCCGTCCCAGCCGAGGCTCGGACGACCACCTTCGCCCGATACAGTTTCTTCGGCTCAATATTTGGCGCGCTCGGTGCGCTCGCCGCGGCAGTCCCCGACTGGCTTACGAACGCCGCGGGGCTGCAACTGGTCGATGCGTTGCGGGCGATGTTTGTCGTTTACGCCGCATTGGGTCTTGCGGTGTGGGCGCTGTATCTGCGGATGCCGCAAGCGCCCGCCGACGAGACCAAACCAGCAGTACCGCTCGGTCCGTCGCGTGGCATCGTCTGGAAGTTGGCGGGTCTCTTCAGTGTCGACTCGTTCGCCGGTGGATTGGTGGTGAATTCGCTGCTCGCCTTATGGCTGTTTGAGCGTTTCGGCATGTCGCTGACCGCGGCCGGCGCCTTTTTCTTCTGGACCGGCCTGTTCAGCGCAGCTTCGCAGCTTGCCGCGCCAGCGGTGGCGCGTCGAATTGGCCTGATAAATACGATGGTGTTCACACATATCCCGGCGAGTCTGTGCCTCATTGCCGCTGCATTCGCACCTGGGATGCACGTGGCCCTGGGACTGCTGCTGGTGCGCAGCGTACTTTCGCAAATGGATGTGCCCGCACGGAGCGCTTACGTCATGTCCGTGGTAACGCCTCCCGAGCGACCGGCCGCGGCAAGCTTCACCGCCGTGCCTCGCAGCCTTGCCTCAGCGATCAGTCCGTCTTTGACCGGCCTGATGTTCGCGGCAGGTGCGATGGCCACGCCGCTGGTCTTGTGCGGTGTACTGAAGATTGCCTACGACGTAGCGCTGTTTTCCGCATTTCGCCGCGTGAAACCGCGGACCCAGGATGCATGATTTCCCTGCGTCGCGGGGATGAGGTCAGTGCCCGATATCCAGCGCGCCGCCGCCATCCACGAGCAGCGACACGCCGGTGACGAAGTTCGCCTCGTCGGAAGCGAGGAACAGCGCCGCGTTCGCCACGTCCCATGCGGTACCCATTTTCCTCCGCAACGGCACGCGCGCGTCGCGCATCGCCGCCACTTCGGCGCGGCTCCTGCCCGTCTTGCGGGCGCGCGTGTCCACGGCCATCGGCGTATCCATGAGCCCCGGCAGGATCACGTTGGCGCGCACGCCGAACTCGGCGTTCTGTATCGCCAGCTGCTCGGTGAACGCGATCATCGCCGCCTTGGTGGCCTTGTAGGTGACGTACGGATACTTCTCGATGGCGGCCAGGGAGGAAATCATGAGGATCACGCCCGACCGCTGCTCGCGCATCACGGGGACCGCGTGCTTGCAGGCCATCACCGCGCCGCGAAGGTTGATGGCGACGATGTTGTCGAAGGCCGCTTCGGTGATTTCGAGCGGCGGGGCGTCGCCGCCGCCCAGGCTGACGCCGACGTTGTAATGCAGGATGTCGATCCGGCCCCAGCGTTTCTTCGCCTCGGCGACCATCGTCGCCATCGCGGCTTCTTTGGTGACGTCCGCTTCGAAAGCGAAGCAGTCGCCGCCTTCCTTGCGCACCATCGTGGCGGTTTCTTCGGCGAGGCCGAGCTCGCGGTCGACCGCCATGATTTTCGCGCCCTCCCGCGCGAAACGCAGGCAGGTGGCGCGGCCGTTGCCCATGCCGCTGCCAGGGCTCTGGCCGGCGCCCACGATGATTGCCGTTTTCGATTCAAGCCGCACGTCGGGCCACGATGAACAGCCGCCGGAACGGAAACAGCGTGCGCCCGTCCGCTTCAGGCTTGTAGAACCTGCCGACCCTGGTGCGGTAATCGCCTTCGAAAGCGCTGCGTTCGGGTTCCTGCAGGCGGTCCAGGAACTGCTTCAGCCAGGTTCCCTTGGTGAATTCGGCCACCGCATGGTCTCCCTTGAGCGCCTGCAGGTATTCGGTCTCCCAGATTTCCAGGGAGGATGTCAGTCCCTGGAGCAGCCGCCAGTAGAACTGCGGCTCCTCGACGGGTTTGCGGCGCAGCCGCGGCTCGAGTTTCGCGCGCCACGGGCCCTGCTCGATGGTGTCCACGATAGTGGTGTGCGAGGGCGCGCCGAAGTTGCGCGGCATCTGGACCGCGAGCCAGCCGCCGGGCCTGACCGAGGCCAGCAGGTCGGGAATCAGCGTGTCGTGGCCGTCCAGCCAGTGCAGCGTGGCGTTGCTGTACAGGACGTCCACCGGCTGCCCGGGGTGCCAGGTGGCGACATCGCCTTTCTCGAAGCTGGCGCCCGGATGGTCGGAGCGCGCCTTGGCGAGCATCTCGGCCGAACTGTCCACGCCGAGCAATTTCGCGTTCGGCCAGCGCTGCAGGAAGAGCGGCGCGAGGTTGCCCGCGCCGCAGCCGAGATCGACGACGTGCTCCGGCGCTTCGGCCGGGATCCTTGCCAGCAGGTCGAGCGCCGGGCGCAGGCGCTCGCCGGCGAACTTGAGATATTGCGAGGGATCCCAGCTCAAGGCGTCACTCGACCTTTGCGCCCGTGAGTTTCACTACGTTGGCCCATTTGGCGATGTCCTCGCGCAGGAACCTGTCGAACTGCTCGATCGACATGCCCATCGGCTCGGCGCCCTGCTTGGCCCAGACTTCGCGCACCTCGGGCGAATCCAGGACCTTGCGAACCTCGGCATTCAGGCGCTCGAGCACCGGCCGCGGCGTGCCTGCGGGAGCCATGAGGCCGAGCCAGATGCCCGTTTCGTAGCCCGGGACACCGGCCTCGGAGATGGTCGGAACCTCGGGCAGCACGGTGGAGCGCGTTTTCCCCGTCGTGCCCATCGCCTTGAGCTTCCCGGAGCGCACGTTGGGCGCCATGGTGGTGATGGCGTCGATCATCATCTGCACCTGGCCGCCGAGGATGCCGGTGCGCGCGCCATCGCTGCCCTTGTACGGTACATGCACTATGTCCACGCCCGCCATGGCTTTGAACAGTTCGCCCGCCATGTGATAAGGCGTGCCGGCGCCGGAGGAGGCGTAATTGAGTTCCTTCGGCTTCGATTTCGCGTAGGCGATGAACTCCTTCAGATTGCCCGCCGGGACCGAGGGGTGGATCACCATGATCAGGTCGGAGTAGTTGACGCCCGTGATCGGCGCGAAGTCGCGCATCAGCGCGAAAGGCTTCTGCGGAACCAGGGTTTCGTTCACGGTATGCGTGTTCGACATCATCAGCAGCGTGTAGCCGTCCGCCGGGGACTTCTGTACCGCCTCTGTACCCACGATCGACCCGGCACCGGGCCGGTCCTCGACGATGAAGGGCTGGCCCATTGGTTCCGAGAGCTTGGCCCCAAGGAAGCGCGCGTACAGGTCCGCCGGGCCGCCGGTGCCGAAAGGCACGACGATTTTCACCGGCCGGGACGGATAAGGTTGTGCGGGCGCTGGCAGCGCCACTGCCAGGCAGGCAAGGGCAAGGACGATCCGGATCATTTTTCCTCCCAGGGCGCAGCTTAGAATAGCTGCGCGAAAATGAACACACGTAAATCGAAAATCATCGCCATCCTGCCCTCCCGCGTTACCGTCGAGGGGCTGGACCGTGCGCCCCATCGCGCCTTTCTGCGCGGTCTGGGACTGTCGGACAACGATATCAAGCGCCCGTTCGTCGGCGTCGTCTCCACCGACGGGCGCGTAACGCCCTGCAACGCGTTGCTCGGCACGCTGGTGAAGGATGCCTGCGCCGGGGTGCGCGATGCCGGCGGCACGCCGTTCGATTTTGCCTCCATATCGGTCGCCGATTCCATGTCGATGAACCACGGCGGCATGCGCTATTCGCTGGTTTCCCGCGAGTTGATCGCCGACGGCGTCGAGGCGGTGGTGCGCGGCCACGCCTACGACGCGCTGGTCACCTTTGCCGGCTGCGACAAGACGCTGCCCGGGATGATGATGGCGATGGTGCGGCTGAACATTCCCTCGGTATTCACGTACGGCGGCGCCGCGCTGCCCGGGCGGCTGCACGGCAAGGACGTGACGGTGCTGGATACCTACGAGGCGGTCGGCGGCGTGTATGCGGGTACGACGACGCGCAAGGAACTGGATGTGCTCGAGCACGTCTGTCTGCCCGGGCTCGGCGCCTGCCCCGGACAATTCAGCGCCAACACCATGGCCATGGTGTCCGAGACGCTCGGGCTGGCGTTGCCGGGCTCGGCGACCATGCCCGCGGTGGACGGCGCGCGCGGCGCGCAGGCGCGGGAAGCAGGGCGCGTGGCGATGGAACTGCTGAAGAAGGGCGGCCCGCTGCCGCGCGAGCTGGTGACCAGGAAGAGCCTGGAAAACGCCTGCGCCGCGGTCGCGGCGACCGGCGGCTCGACCAACGCCGGCCTGCACATCCCCGCGATCGCGCACGAAGCCGGCGTCAAATTTTCTCTGGATGATCTCGCGCGCGTCTCGAAGCGCACGCCTTACCTCGCCGACATGAAGCCGGGCGGAAAGTATCTTTCGAAGGACCTGCACGAGATCGGCGGCGTCTACGCGGTACTCAAGGAGCTGCTCAAGCGGGGCGCGCTGCACGGGGATTGTTTGACGATCTTTGGAACTTCCTTGGAGAAGGAATTGCTCGGTCATCCAGGATCCGACGGGAAAGTCATTCCTCACAAACCCATTTCTCCGACCGGCGGCATCGTCGTGCTCAAGGGCAACCTCGCGCCCGACGGTGCGTTGCTCAAGGTCGCGGGCCTGAAGTCGTTGCGCTTCGAGGGCCGCGCGAGGGTGTTCGATTCCGAGGAGGCCTGCGTCGACGTGGTGCGGCGACGAGCCTACAAGGCAGGCGACGTGCTGGTGATCCGCTACGAAGGCCCGAAAGGCGGTCCCGGCATGCGCGAAATGCTCGGCGTAACCGCACTGCTGTATGGACAGGGCGTGGGCGAGAAAGTCGCGCTTGTCACCGACGGACGTTTCTCGGGCGCGACGCGCGGCATGATGGTGGGTTACGTGTCGCCGGAAGCGGGAGTGGGCGGGCCGCTGGCATTGGTGAGGGATGGGGACAGGATCGTGATTGATGCAGTGAAGGGAAGTTTGAATGTTCTGTTGTCTCCCAGTGAATTGAAGAAACGCAAGGCGAAAATTCCGGATCAATCTCTCTCCGGGGCACTCGAAAAATACGCTGCACAGGTCGGTTCCGCTTTCAGCGGCGCCGTCACGCATAGCGGACCCAGGAAATGAAACTCGGCTATATCGGCATCGGCCTGATGGGCAAACCCATGGTGCTGCGGCTGCTTGCCGCGGGCCATGAAGTGACGGTATGGAACCGCAGCCGGGACAAGCTCGCGCCGGTGCTGGAGAAAGGCGCCAAGGCGGCGGCGTCGCCTGCGGAAGTCGCGCGCGCGGCGGAGATCGTGATGATGTGCGTCACGGACCAGAAGGCCGCCGAGGAGGTTTTATTTTCTTCTCAGGGCATTTCCCAGGGAGGAAAGAAGGGGCTGCTCGTCGTCGACTTCTCCAGCATTGCGCCCGCCTCGGCCCGTGATTTTTCAAATAGATTGGACGCAAAAGGTATTGGCATGATCGACGCGCCCGTGTCGGGCGGCGTGCCGGGGGCGGAGAAGGGCACGCTCGCCGTCATGGCCGGCGGCAAGGCGGAACATGTCGAACGCGCGCGGCCAATTGTCATGCATCTCGCTCAACGCTTCACGCGCATGGGCGATGCCGGCGCGGGTCAAGTAACCAAGCTGTGCAACCAGATCATCGTGGGAAGTCTTTTCCCGGTGATTGCCGAAGCGATCCGCTTGGCGGAGGCCGCGGGCGTGGATGCGAAAAACCTGCCAGAGGCGCTGAAAGGCGGCTTCGCCGATTCGCTGCCGCTGCAGATATTCGGCGCCCGCATGGCGTCGCGCAATTTCGAGCCGCCTCTGGGCGCCAACGACATCATGCTGAAGGACCTGGAGAACGCCGCCGCGGTGGCAAAGGAATTCGCCGTGCCGCTGCCGATGGCGCGCACCGCCGCCGAACTCTACCGCCTGCTCGAAGCCCAGGGCAAAGGCGCAAAGGATCCCGCGGTGCTGATCGAATTGCTGAACGGGAAGATCTGATCAATTTCAGAACATTGAAAATTTCCGGGGAGAGGGACTTTGAAAAAATCGATGACTGTCGAGCGGGCGACCGCGTTCGGAGCTGCGTGGAACAGCCGCGATCCGGATCTCATTGCCAGCTTTTTCGCCGAGGACGGCAGCTACCATGCCTCCGTAGGTCCGGACCGGCTCGGAAAGACCTACGTCGGCAGGGAAGCCATTCGCCTGGGGGTGAAGGCCTTCTTCGACCGTTTTCCCGACGGCAGGTTCGAAAATCTCAAGGTCGTCGTCACGGGAGACATCGGCACCTTCGAGTGGGATTTCGTGGCGACCGACGCCAGCGGAAAATCAGTCAGCACGGCGGGCTGCGATTTGCTCGAGTTCAAGGGCGACAAGGTGTTCAAGAAGAATGCCTATCGGAAGCAGCGGGGCTGAATGGCGCCCGGCTTCCGCGACTACTCGATCAGCTGTTGGGATCGCCGCGCCCAGTAGGCGAAGGTGCCGCGCACGATCGAGGGCTGCAGCAGGAAGGCGCGCGCTTCTTCCGCGAGTTCGGGCTTTACTTCCCTGAAGCCGCCGGCCGCCATGGCGCGGATCTGCATGCGCGCGGCGCGCTCGAAGAACACCGCGAGGTAGGTTGCCTCCTCGATGCTCGATCCGGCGGCGAGCAGGCCGTGATTGGAGAGCAGGATGGTTTTCGCGGCACCCAGCGCGCCTGAAATGATGCGCCCCTCATCGTCGGCTACCGGCACGCCCGGCCATTCGGGCAGGTGCGCGGTGCCGTGCAGCATCGCGCTATCCATATGGATTGTTTTCAGCGGTTTGCCGGTGGCCGCGAGCGCCGACGCATAGGGCGCATGCGTGTGCACGATGGCCTTCACGTCGGGCCGGTTGCGGTAGATCCAGACATGGAAGCGCACGCCCGGATTGGCGCGCCCGCCCGAGAGGGGTTTCAGGTCCTCGTCCACGAGCACCATGCGTTCGCCGGTGGCCTCCTCGAAGCCCAGGCCGAATTTCAGCGTCCACCAGGTGCCTGGCTTTTCGCCGGCGGCGGTGACCTGTCCGGCGAGCCCGGATTCGTGGCCTTCGTGGGCGAGGATGCGGCAGCAGGCCGCAAGCGCGTCGCGCGGCGCCAGGTTGAGGACGCCCAGGTCCTCGTCCATTTCGCGGCTCACGCGCTCCAGAAAGTGCGCTTTGTCGGGCTGGTTCATGGCAGCATTCTATCCCCGCATGGCCCAAACCCTCACGGAACCCGGCTCCCTGGAAGCCGTATCCTCGCGTGCCGCGCTTACGCTCGCCGCGCTGGGCGTAGTCTATGGCGACATCGGCACCAGCCCGCTGTATGCCGTCAAGGAAACCTTCAATCCGGCGCACGGCATCGCGCTGAATCCCGAAAACGTCCTGGGCGGCCTGTCGGCGATTTTCTGGGCGCTGATGATCGTGGTGTCGCTCAAGTACGTGATCCTGATCATGCGCGCCGACAACAAGGGCGAGGGCGGAATCATGGCGCTGCTCGCGCTCGCCTCCGCGGCGGTGAAGGATCACCTGCAATGGCGTTCCACGATCATGCTGCTGGGCGTGTTCGGCGCCTCGCTGTTCTACGGCGACGCGGTGCTCACGCCGGCCATTTCGGTGCTGTCGGCGATAGAGGGGCTGGAAGTCGGCACCGCGGCTTTCAAGCCCTACGTGGTGCCGCTGTCGGTCGGCGTGGTGATCGGTTTGTTCGCGATCCAGCGCAAGGGCAGCTCGGCGATCGGCGCGGTGTTCGGGCCCGTGATGATCGTTTGGTTCGGCGCCATCGCCGCGCTCGGCGCCGCCGGCATCGCCCGCAATCCCGAGGTGCTGCGCGCGCTCGACCCGGGCCACGCCGCGCGCTTCCTCACGCAGCACGGCTTCGCCTCGTTCGTGGTGCTGGGCGCGGTGCTGCTGGCCTTCACCGGCGCGGAGGCGCTGTACGCAGACATGGGGCATTTCGGCAAGGCACCGATCCGCATCGCCTGGTTCGGCCTGGTGTTCCCGGCGCTGGTGCTCAACTACTTCGGCCAGGGCGCGCAGCTGATCGCCGACCCCAAGGCGCTCGACAACCCCTTCTTCCTGCTGGCGCCCGCCTGGGCGCTCTACCCGATGGTGGCGCTGGCCACCGCCGCCACCGTGATCGCCTCGCAGGCGACCATCTCGGGCACCTATTCGCTGACGCGCCAGGCGATCCAGCTCGACTACCTGCCGCGTATGCGGGTGCGGCAGACCTCGGCGCGGGAGTTCGGGCAGATCTACATTCCGCGCGCCAACTGGCTGCTTGCCCTGATCATCGTGGCGGTCATCATCGGCTTCGGCTCATCGGCGAAGCTGGCGTGGGCCTACGGCGTCGCGGTGACCGGGACGATGCTGGTGACGACCATCCTCACCTTCTTCCTGCTGCGCTACGGCTGGGGATACCCGCTGGCCCTGTGCATTGGCGCCACCGGCCTGTTCGCCGTCGTCGACGTCGCGTTCTTCGCCTCCGCCCTCACGAAAATCGTCCAGGGCGGCTGGTTCCCGCTCGCGCTCGGCACGCTGGTGTTCACGCTGATGACCACCTGGCGCCGCGGCCGCGTGCTTACCGCGGCGTCGCAGCGCCGCATGGCGATACCCCTCGAGATGTTCCTGGGGTCTCTCGCCGCGCATCCGCCGCACCGCGTTGCCGGGACCGCCGTGTTCATGGCGGTCGATCCGCACAGCACGCCGAACGCCCTGATGCACAACCTCAAGCACAACAAGGTGCTGCACGAGCGCGTGGTGTTCCTCACGGTGGCCATCCGCGGCGTGCCCTGGGTGCCGGCCGCCGAGCGCGTCACGGTCGAACCGCTCGGCAACGGATTTTTCCGGCTGTTCGTGCATTTCGGCTTCATGGACCGGCCCGACGTCGCCGCCTCGCTGGAATACTGCAAGGGCTGCGGCCTGGTGTTCGATCTGATGGAAACCACCTTCTTCCTCAGCCGCGCGACGGTGGTGCCGACGGCGGGCGCCGGCATGGCGCTGTGGCGCGAAAACCTGTTCGCGACGATGGCGCGCAATGCGCGCACGGCGGCCGACTACTACAACATTCCCACCAACTGCGTGATCGAGCTCGGCACCAAAGTGGAGATTTAGCTCGTGCCCTAAAATAGGGGGCTGGTGAATTCCCCCGACCACCGCGCTTCGCGCTCCTCCACCGCCGCGCTCACGCTCGTGGCGCTGGGCGTCGTGTTCGGCGACATCGGCACCAGCCCGCTGTACGCCGTCAAGGAGACGTTTTCCGCCAGCCACGGCATCCCCTTGACCGCCGAGAACGTGCTCGGCGGCCTGTCCACCATCTTCTGGTCGCTGATGGTGATCGTCTCGCTCAAGTACGTGGTGCTGATCATGCGCGCCGACAACCGCGGCGAGGGCGGCATCATGGCGCTGATCGCTCTCGCCACCTCCGCGGTGAAGGATCATCCGCACTACCGCGTGCCGCTGATCCTGATCGGCGTGTTCGGCGCGTCGCTCTTCTATGGCGACGCGGTGCTGACGCCCGCCATTTCGGTGCTCTCTGCGGTCGAGGGGCTGGAGGTGGGCACTTCGGCCTTCAAGCCCTACGTGGTGCCGCTCGCGGTGGTGGTGATCCTGGCGCTGTTCGCGTTCCAGAGCCGCGGTACCGCCATCGTCGGCCGGCTGTTCGGCCCGGTCACGCTCGCCTGGTTCCTCGCCATCGGCGCTGCCGGCCTGCACGGCATCGCGCAGTACCCGGGGGTGTTCGCGGCCCTGAATCCGTCCCACGCCCTGAGTTTTCTGGCGAGCCATGCCGGCACTTCGTTCGTGGTTCTCGGCGCGGTGGTGCTCGCGGTCACCGGTGCGGAGGCGCTCTACGCGGACATGGGCCACTTCGGCAAGGGGCCGGTGCGCATCGCCTGGTTCGGCCTGGTGGCGCCGGCGCTGGTGCTCAATTACTTCGGTCAGGGCGCGCTGCTGATCGTGCGGCCCGGGGCCGTGCACAACCCGTTTTTCCTGCTGATTCCGGAGTGGGCGCTCTATCCGATGGTGGGGCTGGCGACCGCGGCGACGGTGATCGCCTCGCAGGCCGTCATCTCCGGCGCCTACTCCATGACCAAGCAGGCCATCCAGCTCGGCTTCCTGCCGCGCGTCACCATCGTGCAGACTTCCGCGCGCGAGCGCGGCCAGGTCTACATTCCGGGCATCAACTGGCTGCTGCTGGCCGCCGTGCTCGCCGCGGTGATCGGTTTCGGTTCGTCTTCGCGGCTCGCTTCGGCCTACGGCATCGCGGTGACCGCGACCATGACGGTGGACACGCTGCTCACCTTCTTCGTCGTCCGCTACGCCTGGAACTACCCGCTCCCGCTGTGCCTGGGCGCGACCGGATTTTTCGTCTTCTTCGACGTCACCTTCCTGTCCGCGACGCTGCTCAAGGTGGCCGACGGCGGTTGGTTCCCGCTGGTGATCGGCGGCGCCGTGTTCACCGTCATGCGCACTTGGCGCGCCGGCCGGGAAATCCTCTTCCACCGGTTGCGCGAGACCTCGGTGCCGCTGAAGGATTTCCTCGACTCCCTGTTCCGCGATCCGCCGATCCGCGTGCCCGGCACCGCCGTGTTCCTCACCGCGACGCCCGACGCCACGCCCAGCGCGCTGCTGCACAACCTGAACCACAACAAGGTGCTGCACGAGCGCGTGGTGTTCCTCACCGTGCAGATCACCGAGGAGCCCTGGATACAGCCGCTCGACCGGCTGTCGCTGGTCAAGCTGGGCCACGGCTGCTGGCGCATGACCCTGCGCTACGGCTTCATGGACGAGCCGGACGTGGTCAAGGCGCTCGAGCTCGCCGGCGCGCTCGGCCTGGAATTCGAGATGATGTCGACGTCCTTCTTCCTCAGCCGCGAGATGGTGGTGCCGGTGGCCGCCGTGGAAAGCGGCATGTCGCTGTGGCGCGAGCGCGTCTTCGCCGCTATGGCGCGCAACGCCGGCAACGCGGCGGACTACTTCAAGCTGCCGACCAACCGCGTCATTGAACTCGGCACCAAGGTGGAGATCTAAAGGCGATTTGGATGCCGAGCAAGGTCCCGCAAGTCACTCCCTACTTCTGGATCATAAAGATCCTCGCCACGACTCTTGGCGAGACGGGGGCGACGCCGTCTCCATGTCCATGGGACCCGGCTATCTCGTCAGCACCGGGATTTTTGCTGGAATATTGGACGGCGGATACGGCCGGCTCGGCTATGGCGGTGGCGCGATGGTGTTTGCTTCGATGCTGGCCGGAATTGCGGTGGCGTATAGCCGGACAGGCATATCCCGCACGGCGCTATTCTGTGCGGCCTTCGTCCTGACTCGACCGCTCGGCGCCGTCGTGGGAGACTTGCTGGACAAACGCATTTTTCTTTTTTCGCGGAAGCCGGCAAAACAAGGACATTGAGCGCAATCATGAAAATCCATTTTTCCACGGTCTCGGCGCTGCTGCTTGCAATCGCAGCCGGCTGGGTGCAGGCGGGTCACGCTGCGCCTCCGCTGGCGGAGAGCTATGAAATCGTCGCCAGGTATCCCGTCGGCGGCAGCGGCGGCTGGGATTTTCTTTCGGTCGACGAGAAACGGCACCGTCTATACGTCAGCCGGGGCGATCACGTTCAGATCCTGGACATCGCTTCCGGGAAAGTCGTCGGGGATTTGCCGGGGACGGCGGGAGTTCACGGCATCGCAGTCGCGCAGGATCTGGGCCTCGGCTTCACCAGCAACGGCAGAAGCGACTCCGTGACTGTTTTCGAACTGGACGCGTTTGCCGTCGTCGCCACGGTCAAGGTGACAGGCTCGAATCCGGATGCGATTCTCTATGAACCTTATTCGAAGCGGATTCTTACGTTCAACGGCAGGTCGGCCAATGTCACGGCTATTGATGCTGCAACCAGAAGGGTGGTCGGCACCATTGCGGTATCGGGCAAGCCGGAGGTTGCCGTGGCGGACGGGCGCGGCCGGGTATACCTCAACATCGAGAACAAGAACTCGATCGCCGTCATCGATGCGGCTGCGCTCGCCGTGTCGAAATACTGGTCCCTGGGAAGCTGTGAAGCGCCAACGGGCCTTGCCATCGACCGGCAAAGAAACCGGCTCTTCTCCGTCTGCCAGAACAAGAAGATGATCGTCGTTGATGGCAACAACGGGAACGTCGTCCGGGAACTGCCGATCGACGCCGGGGCCGACGGAGCGGAATTCGACGCGGAGCTGAACCTGGCATTCAGTTCGAACGGCGAGGGCACGGTGACGATCGTCAAAAGCACCGAGTCGGGTCAGATCGCGGCCATTGAGACCGTCCACACGCAGAAAAGCGCCCGGACGATCGCCTTGGATTCGACCACCCATCGTGTCTATCTCCCTGCGGCTTCATTCGGGCCGCCGCCACCCCCAACGCCGGAGCAGCCCAGGCCTAGACCGTCCATGGTTCCGGACAGCTTCGTGATATTGGTGCTCGCGCCGAAGAATCCGCATTAACGCGATCGGCAGCGCGGGCTAGACCTCTTCCCCCAGCAGCCGGTAGCCGACGCCGGTTTCGGTGAGCAGGTGCCTGGGCCGGATGGGGTCGCCTTCCAGCTTGTCGCGCAGCTGCTTCATGTAGATGCGCAGGTAATGGGTGTGCTCGACGTGCGAGGGTCCCCAGACTTCGCGCAGCAGCTGGCGGTGCGTGACCACCATGCCGAGGTGCTGCGCGAGGCAGGCGAGCAGCCGGAATTCGATCGGCGTGAGATGCACTTCCTCGCCGCCGCGCGTGGTGCGCCGGTGCTGCAGGTCGACGGCGACATTTCCGAGAATGAGCGTTTCCCTGCCGGAGGGCGCGCGCGCAGCGTGTCGTAGCGCAACACGGACGCGGGCGAGCAGCTCGCCGACGCCGAAGGGCTTGGTGACGTAGTCGTCGGCGCCGGAATCCAGCGCTTCCACTTTGGCCTGTTCGCGCGTGCGCGCCGAGAGCACCACGATCGGCATCGGCGACCACTTGCGGATGCGGCGGATGACTTCGATGCCGTCGATGTCGGGCAGGCCCAGGTCGACGATGGCCAGGTCCGGCTTGTGCGTGCCCGCGTCGACCACGCCGCGCTCGCCCGTCGCCGCTTCGACGACGCGGTAGTCCTCGGCCCCCAGCGAAGTCCTGAGAAAAAGCCGGATTTCCGGTTCGTCCTCGATGATCAGGATCGTCTGCCGTGCTTCGGTCATTCAGTTTCTGGAGGCACTTCCGGCGCTGGTTCGAGCGGCAGCGTGAAGCGGAACGCCGCGCCGCCGCCAGCCGGGCGTTCGGCCCATATTTTCCCGCCATGCAGCCTTACGATGGCGCGGCAGATGGCAAGGCCGAGTCCGGCACCGCCGATCGCGCCCTCGGCGGCGCCGCGCTGGAACTTGGCGAACAGTTTTTCGGGATTGCCGGCCGGCAGGCCGGGCCCGGCATCCTCCACCGAGATCAGCAGCCCACCCTCGCTGCGCTCGGCCCGCAGCGTAATCGCCGTCCCGGCCGGCGTGTACTTGGCCGCATTCTCGAGCAGGTTGGCGAGCACCTGCTCGATCAGCGTTGCGTCCGCGCGCGCCAGCGGCAGGTCGCCCGGCAGCGCCAGCACGACCGGATGTGCGGCGAGCGGTTGCCGCAGCCTGCGCAGCACGGCGCCGGCGATTTCGCCGAGCGCGTGCCAGTCGCGGTTCAGCGCGATGATGCCCGCTTCCAGCCGCGTCATCTCCAGCACGTTGGCGATCAGCTGGCCCATCTGCTGCGACTGCTCGAAAATGCTGCGCGCGAGTGCGGCGCGCTCCGCGGCGCTCAGGCGCTCGCCGCGCTCGGCAAGGCTGGAGGAGGCGCCCGAGATCACCGCAAGCGGCGTGCGCAAATCGTGCGAGATCGAGGCCAGAAGCGCGTTGCGCAGGCCCTCGGTCTCGGCGTCGATGCTCGCCTGCTGCGCATGCTCGGCAAGCCGGGCACGCTCGAGCGCAAGCGCGATCTGCGCGGCGAAAGTCTCCAGCAGATGAAACTGCTCGGGCAGCAGCACGCGGCGCGGGTTGGCCGGCAGTACGCCCAGGACCCCGAGCACCAGCTGGGAGCCAGACAGCGGCAGATACAGGGATTCCGATCCCGGCAGCGTGTTGGTGCCCAGCCCGGCCGGTTCGCCATGATCTTGCACCCATTGCGCAATACCGAGGTCGGCGCCGTGCAGCGAGCCCGCGATGCTCTCGCCCCGCGGATGCCGGACGCGCCCCGATACGTCCGGCAGCAGCACCACCACCTGGCTGTCGAAGACCTCGCTTACATGGCGCACCGCGACGCGCGCCATGCTCTGCCCGCCGCGCGTGGCGGCGAGTTCGCGCGTCATCGCGTAGAGCAGCGCCGTGCGCCGCTCGCGATGACCGGCGACGTTGGCCTGCAGGCGCACGCTCGCGGCGAGATTGGAAATGATCAGCGCGACCGCCAGCATGATCGCGAAGGTGAACAGGTACTGGATGTCGCTCACGGCGAAGGACAGCTGCGGCGGCACGAAAAAGAAATCGAATGAAGCGACGCCGAGCACCGACGCCAGCACGGCTGGCCCGCGCCCGAAGCGGAAGGCGACCAGCACCACCGCCAGCAGATACACCATCGCGAGGTTGACGAGCTCGAAGGCAGGCGTCATCGCCATGCCGAGCAGCGTGCAGGCCAGTATCGCGGCCGCGCTCCAGGCATAGCCCGGCCAGCGCGCTTTGGCGCTTCCGGGTGCCGGCGCGGCCTGCAGGTAGGCGCGGCTGCGCGCGAGGAACGGGCTGCGCAGGGCCGCGGTCTCGTCCGCGCCGCCGACCACTAGGATGTCGATACCTTCCGTAAGGGCGAGCAGCTCGCCGTAGGTGGACGGGCGGAACAGGCGCCGCCACAGCGAGCGCCGCGGCCGGCCGATCAGCAGCCGGGTGACATTGCGTGTGCGGGCGTAGTTGGCGAGTTCCTCGCCGACCGAGGAGCCGCCGAGGGTCACCGGTTCCGCGCCCAGCGATTCGGCCAGGCGCAGCAGCGCGATGCGCCGGTCGCGCTCGGCATCGGGCATGCGCAGCAGCTCCGGGGTTTCCACGTAGACCACGATCCATTCCGCGCGTAGCGCCGATGCCATGCGCTTGCCGGCGCGCACCAGGCGCTCGGCGTCTTCATAAGGGCCCACCGCCACCAGCAGCCGCTCGCCGGCCGCCCAGGTAGCGCGGATGGCGTGGCCGTCCTTGTATTCGCGCATGGCCGCGTCGACGCGGTCGGCAGTGGTGCGCAGCGCGAGTTCCCGCAGCGCGATCAGGTTTCCTTTGCGGAAAAAACTGTCGATGGCGCGACGCGCCTGTTCCGGGACATAGACCTTGCCCGCGCGCAACCGCTCGATCAGCTCGTCGGGCGGGATGTCGATCAGCTCCACTTCATCCGCGGCTTCGAAAACGTGGTCGGGCACGGTTTCCTGCATGCGCACGCCTGTGATGCCGGCGACCACGTCGTTCAGGCTTTCGATGTGCTGCACGTTCACGGTGGTGCAGACGTCGATGCCCGCCTCGAGCAATTCGTCGATATCCTGCCAGCGCTTGGCGTGCCGCGGCCGGGGCTCGCCTTCGGATGGATTGGAGTGCGCCAGTTCGTCGACCAGCAGGACTTGCGGCTTGCGCTTGAGCGCGGTATCCAGGTCGAATTCGCGCACGCGTGCGCCGCGGTATTCGGTCCACAGGAAGGGCAGCTGCTCCAGCCCATCGAGCAGTGTTTCCGTTTCGGCGCGGCCGTGCGGCTCGACGTAGCCGACCGCGACGTCCACGCCGCGCGCGTTGAGCTTGCGCGCCTCCTCCAGCATCTTGTAGGTTTTGCCGACGCCGGCGGAAGCGCCGAAGAAAACTTTCAGCTTGCCGCGCCTCGCTTTCGTGTCCTCGCGCTGGACGCGCGCGAGCAGGGCGTCCGGGTCGGGGCGGGCCTCGCTCATGCGCCCACTTTAGCGCATTCGCCCGGCAATGCTTTTTTCAGCCCAGGGGCACGAACGTGAGCACGCGAATCGCAATGCCCGCGGCGAGTACGGCGACGAGAATCGCGATGCCGAGTGCGCTACGCGCAACGGCCCAGGTCCGGCTGCAATCGCGGGCTTTTGTTGAGTGCTCCACGACATGTGCCCAGCTTCTTGCTTGAAGTGCGGTCATCTTGCTGTCAAAGTTACTTGGCGGCGTCGAGCGCGAGGTTGAGCTGCAGCACATTGACGCGCGGTTCGCCGAGGAAACCGAAAGTACGTCCCTCGGTATGCATGGCCACGATTTCCTGCACCTTGCTTTCCGGGATACCGCGAACCTTTGCTATGCGCGCAACCTGGTACTCGGCTGCCGCGGGGCTGATGTGCGGGTCGAGGCCGGAGCCGGACGCAGTGACGAGATCCACCGGCACCGGCTTCGACGCATCGCTGCCGGCGTCGCGCAGAGCTTTGACTCGACCCTCTACGGCTTCCTTGAGTGCCGGATTGGTCGGGCCCTGGTTGGAACCCGACGACGAGCCGCCGTTGTAGGGCATGGGCGAGGTGGCCGACGGCCGGCTCCAGAAATATTTCGGGTCCGAGAACGGCTGACCGATCAGCGAGGAGCCCAGCACCTTGCCGTCCTTCTCGATCAGGCTGCCGTTCGCCTGCCTGGGAAAGACCGCCTGCGCGATCCCGGTGACCAGCAGGGGATAGGCCACGCCCGTGAGCACGGTCATGAAGAGAAGCATGCGAATGCTTTGCAGGATCATGTGAGCCTCAGCGCGACGAGAAGAAGATCGATGGCCTTGATGCCGATGAACGGCACGACGATGCCGCCGACGCCGTAGATCCAGAGGTTGCGCTCGAGCACGGCCGCCGCGCCCTCCGGGCGGTAGCGCACTCCCTTCAGCGCGAGCGGGACCAGCGCGATGATGACGAGCGCGTTGAAAATCACCGCCGACAGGATGGCCGATTGCGGCGTGGCGAGCCCCATGACGTTGAGCACGTTCAGCTGCGGATAGGTCGCGGCGAAGGCCGCCGGGATGATGGCGAAGTACTTGGCGACGTCGTTCGCGACCGAGAACGTGGTCAGCGCGCCGCGCGTCATCAGCATCTGCTTGCCGGTCTCGACCACCTCGATCAGCTTAGTCGGGTTGGAATCCAGGTCGACCATGTTGCCGGCCTCTTTGGCGGCCTGCGTGCCGGTATTCATCGCCACCGCGACGTCGGCCTGCGCCAGCGCCGGCGCATCGTTGGTGCCGTCGCCCGTCATCGCCACCAGCCGTCCCGCGGCCTGGTGCTCGCGGATGAGCTTCAGCTTGCCCTCCGGGGTCGCTTCGGCGAGGAAGTCGTCGACGCCCGCTTCTGCCGCTATTGCCGCAGCGGTGAGCCGGTTGTCGCCGGTGATCATCACGGTTTTGATGCCCATGCGGCGCAGCTCGGCGAAGCGTTCCTTCAAGCCGCCCTTGACGATGTCCTTCAATTCGACCACCCCCAATACGCGCGTGCCGTCTGCCACGACGAGCGGGGTCGAGCCGCGGCGCGCGACGGTATCCACCGTTTCCTGTACCTCGGCCGGATAGCGGCCGCCCAGCGTCCCGACGTGCGCGCGCACGGCGTCGGCCGCGCCCTTGCGCAACTGGCGCCCCTCGATGTCGACGCCGCTCATGCGGGTGTGCGCCGAGAACGGCACGAAAGTCGCCTTCAGGGAAGCAAGGTCCCGCTCGCGCAGCCCGTGCTGCTGCTTCGCCAGGACCATGATCGAGCGGCCCTCGGGCGTCTGGTCGGCAATCGAAGCGAGCTGAGCCGCTTCGGCGAGCTCGCGCACGGCGACGCCGTGGGCCGGAAACAATGCGGTGGCCTGGCGGTCGCCGAGCGTGATGGTGCCTGTCTTGTCCAGCAGCAGCACGTCGACGTCGCCCGCGGCTTCCACGGCGCGGCCGGACATGGCGATCACGTTCTTCGCGATCATTCGTCCCATGCCGGCGATGCCGATGGCCGACAGCAGGCCGCCGATGGTGGTCGGGATCAGGCACACGAGCAGCGCCACCAGCGTGGTGATCGTAACGACGCTGCCCTGCTTGGCGACTTCCACCGCATAGATCGAGTAGGGCAGGAGCGTGGCGCAAGCGAGCAGGAAAACCAGCGTCATCGCTACCAGCAGGATCGTCAGCGCGATCTCGTTGGGCGTCTTCTGACGCTTGGCGCCCTCGACCAGCGCGATCATGCGATCGAGGAAGGATTCGCCCGGCCTGGCGGTCACGCGCATCACCAGCCAGTCCGAGAGCACGATCGTGCCGCCCGTGACCGAAGCGAAGTCGCCGCCCGATTCGCGGATCACCGGCGCGGATTCCCCGGTGATCGCGGATTCATTGACGGAGGCGACGCCCTCGATCACCTCGCCGTCGAGCGGAACGGTATCGCCGGCCTCGACCAGCACCACGTCTCCCTTTTCGAGCTGCGTGGCCTTGGTGAGCATGCGCGCCGCGTTGTGGCGGGGCTCGATGAGTTTTTTCGCCACAATGTCATGGCGGGAGGCGCGCAACGCCGCCGCCTGCGCCTTGCCGCGGCCCTCCGCGATGGCCTCGGCGAAATTCGCGAACAGCACCGTGATCCAGAGCCAGGCCGAGATCGCGAGGATGTAGCCGGCCGGCGCTTCGCCTTTTCCGGACAGGGCTTGCGCGTACAGACCCGTGGTCAGAATCGCGCCGATGTAGCAGACGAACATCACGGGGTTGCGCCACTGCGCGCGCGGCGTCAGGCGCCGGAACGATTCCCAGACCGCCGGCATCACGAACGACGTCTCGAACATCGAGCGCATCGGCGCTACGCCCTGGAGTTGGGGCTGGACTGCAGTGCTATGGGTGCTCATGGCGCTTCCTTACTTGGCAGCGAGCATCTGGAAATGCTCGACGATGGGCCCCAGCGCGAGCGCCGGGACGAAGGTGAGGGCGCCCACCAGGATCACGGTGCCGACGATCAGCACGATGAACAGCGGCGTGTGCGTCGGCAGCGTGCCGGGGCCGGCGGGCACGGTCTTCTTCGCCGCGAACGAGCCGGCGACCGCGAGCACCGGGACGATCAGCCAGTAGCGCGATATCAGCATCGCGATGCCCAGCGCGATGTTGTAGAAGGGCGTATTGGCCGACAAGCCGCCAAACGCGCTGCCGTTATTGTTGCCGGCGGAGGAGAAGGCGTAGAGGATTTCCGAGAAGCCGTGCGCGCCCGGATTGGCGACGCCCGCCTTGCCCGCTTCGACCAGCACGGCGATCGCGGTCCCGACCAGCGCCACCAGCGGCGGCAGCAGGATCGCGACCGACGCCATCTTCATCTCGAAGGCTTCGACTTTCTTGCCCAGGTACTCGGGCGTGCGGCCGATCATCAGGCCGGCCACGAACACCGCCACCAGCACCATCATGATCATGCCGTAGAGCCCGGAGCCGACGCCGCCGAATATCACCTCGCCCAGCTGGATCAGCCACATCGGCACCAGGCCGCCGAGCGGCGTGAACGAATCGTGCATCGCATTCACCGAGCCGTTGGAGGCGGCGGTGGTCGTGGTCGCCCAGATCGCCGAATTGACGATGCCGAAGCGGACTTCCTTGCCTTCCATGTTGCCGCCGGAAGAAAGCGGGCTCGCCTGCTGGTCGGCGCCCGCCTGGGTGAGGATCGGATTGCCGCTCTGCTCGGCGACGACCGCGACAGCGAGCAAACCCACGAGCAGGATCGTCATCGCGGCGAGCACCGCCCAGCCCTGGCGCAGGTCGCCGACCATGCGCCCGAAAGTGATGCACAGCGCGCCGGAGATCGCCAGGATCGAGAGCATCTCCAGGAAATTCGCCAGCGGCGTCGGGTTTTCGTAGGGATGCGCGGAGTTGACGTTGAAGAAGCCGCCGCCGTTGGTGCCGAGCTGCTTGATGGCGATCTGCGAAGCGGCCGGCCCCATGGGGAGAATTTGTTCCTGGGTGGATTTCTGGACCTTGTCTTCCTCGTAGGCAATTTTCTCTACGGTCTGCGCTTTCACATAGGGCTTGAAGTTCTGCACCACGCCCTGACTCACCAGCACGAGCGCGAGGATCAGCGACAGCGGCAGCAGGATGTAGAGCGTGGAGCGCGCGAGGTCGGCCCAGAAGTTGCCGATCGTGGCCACCTGCCGGCGCGAAAAGGCGCGCGCGAGCGCCGCCAGCACCGCGATGCCGGTCGCGGCGGAAACGAAGTTCTGCACCGCGAGCGCGAGCATCTGCGTGAGGTAGCTCATGGTGGATTCGCCGCCGTAGCCCTGCCAGTTGGTATTGGTTATGAAGCTGACCGCCGTGTTCCATGACGAGTCGGCTGACACGGCACCGAGCCCCGCCGGGTCGAGTGGCAGCAGCTGCTGGAAGCGCTGCAGCGCATAGACTGCGAACAGCCCGGCCAGGTTGAACAACAGCGTGGCGAGGGCATACTCAGTCCAGCGCATTTCGCGCTTTTCGTCCACGCCCGAGGCACGGTAGGTCAGCCGCTCCAGCCAGCCGAGGACCGGACTCAGGAACGTGCGCTCGCCGGCGAGAACCCAGGCGAAGAATTCGCCGAGCGGCTTTGCCAGCGCGAGCAGCGCCGCCAGGTAGAACAGGCACTGGATGACGAGGTTCGAGGTCACGAGAAATCCTCCGGCCGGAACAGCGCCCAGACCAGGTAGGCGCCCAGCGCGAGCGCGATCAGCAAGGCGATGGCGTAGAGGGCGCTCATTTGCGCTCCCACAGTCGGTCGAAGAGGTGAACCAGGCCGATGCTCGCCGCGAAAAAGGCGAGGGCCAGGCCGAGATAGAGGATGTCGTCCATGCGCGTCTCCTTGCCCGCCACCTTGGGCGTGCGGGCGTAAAGACGGCGTTA
The DNA here is from genome assembly GCA_035308765.1 of Burkholderiales bacterium. GTDB lineage: Bacteria > Pseudomonadota > Gammaproteobacteria > Burkholderiales > SG8-39 > RBG-16-66-20. The sequence goes on along the minus strand of DATGGA010000075.1, from coordinate 22,740 downwards.
GGATTCGATTAACGCAGGAAAATAAACTACTTCATCAGGCTGGGCAGCCAGGTGGAGATGCTCGGGAAGGCGATCAGGATTGCCAGGCGGACGCAGTCGATGAACACGAACGGCATTACGCCGCGGAACACGGTCCGCGTCGGCACGTTCGGCAGCAGCGCGGAGAGTACGAACAGATTCATGCCGACCGGCGGGCTGATGAGGCCGATCTCGACCACGCACACGATCAGGATGCCGAACCAGATGGGGTCGATCCCTAGATGCACGATGATCGGGAAGAACACGGGCAGCGTCAGCAGGATCATGGAGAGTTCCTCCATGGCGGTGCCGAGGATGACGTAGATGGTCATGATCGCGGCGACGACCATGACCGGGTGCAGTTCGAAGCGCGTCACGAAATCGGTGAGGTCCTTGGGCATGCTCGTGAGATTCACGAACTCGCCGAACATCAGCGCGCCGATCAGGATGAGGAACAGCATGCTGGTGGTGCGGGCGCTTTCCACCAGCGCCAGGTAGAGCGTGTGCCAGGTGAGCGAGCGGCGCCAGAGCGCGAATGCCATCGAGGTGAAGGCGCCCACCGCGCCGCCCTCGGTGGCGGTGAAGATGCCGAGGAAGATGCCGCCGATGGAGAACACGAACAGGAAGGTGATCGCGCCGACATCCCTCAGCGCGGCCCAGCGCTCGGGCCATTCCACGCGCTCCCCGGGCGGGCCGGCCGCCGGGTCGCGCCAGACGACGTATTGCACTGCGACGCACAGCAGGATGGTGGCGAGCAGGCCGGGCAGCATGCCCGCGGCGAAGAGGAGGGCGATGTTGGTCTGGGTGATGATGCCGTAGATGACCATCACGGTGGAGGGCGGGATCAGGATGCCCAGCGTGCCGCCGGCGGCGATCGCGCCCGTCGAGAGGTAGTCGGCGTAGCCGAATTTCTTCATCGACGGGTACGCCACCTTGGCCATGGTCGCCGCGGTGGCGATGGAGGAGCCGCAGGGCCCGCCGAAGCCCGCCGCGGCAAACACGGTCGCCATGGCGAGGCCGCCCTTGCGGTGGCCGACGAAGGCGTGGGCGGCGCGAAACAGTTCTTCCGCCATGCCGGCGCGGGCGACGAAGTTGCCCATCAGGATGAACAGCGGGATCACCGACAGGGTGTAATTGCGGCCGGTCTCGTAGATCTGGGTCTGCACCATGGCGAAGGCCGGCGCCCAGTTCCAGTCGCGCATGTACGCATAGCCGACGATCCCGACGATGCCCATCGAGAGTGCGATCGGGATGCGGACCATCGACAGCGCCATCATGGCGCACAGGCCGAGGAACGCTTCTATCATGCCGCGACTTGCCTCAACTGGTGCCCTGCGACGCGCGCGCGGCGCCGGGCACGAATGTCTTGATGACGTGGATCAGCCCCGTCACGCCGATCATCACCGACATGAAATAGACGAACGGCGCGATCGGGATCTTGATGACGTCGGTGGTGTCGCCGTAAGTCGAAATTTTTCCGGCCTTGAGCCAGATCTGCCAGGCGAGGAAGAACATCACGCCCGCGCAGATCACGTGCACGATACGCACCAGCGCGAGCCTGACCGCATCGGGCAGCATGCGGTCGATGAAGTCCATGGTGACGTGCTCGTCGGCGCGCGATACCAGCGGCAGGCCGGCGAAGATCAGTATGACGAGCAGAAGCTCGGTGACTTCGAACGCGCTGCGCAGCGGGTAGTTGAAAATGTAGCGCGAGACCACGTCGACGGTGGTGATCATCATCATCACCATGAGGATCGCCGACGCGGAGATGCCGAGCACCGCGTCGATGCGCTTCTCCCACTTGCTCTCGAGTTCACTCATAAGCAAGGAGGGCGCGATGTCGCCCCGCGCCCTCCCGGGTTGCTCCTTGCTTCCAGGTTGTCCGCGCCTTACTTGCCCGCGGCGACTTTCTTCAGTTCCGCGCGGAACTCGGCGAGCACCTTGGCGCCGTCCACGCCCTTGGCGTTCGCCGAGGCGATCCAGTCATCGTCCAGTTGCTTGGCCTTGGCCATGACTTCCTTGATGAGCGCCGGGCTCGCCATGTCGATTTGCACGTTGGCCTTTTTGAGCCCTTCCAGCCCCAGCTTGTCCGCCGCGTCCCAGGACTTGCCGCAGCTGCGGGCGACGTACTCGTAGCTGAGCTTGTCGATGATGGCCTGGTCCTGCTTCGGCAGCTTGTCCCATTTGTCCTGGTTCATGAAGAAGCCGAAGGCCGAGCTGTAGAACCCGCCCGGGAACACCGTCGCGTACTTCACTACCGAATCCAGCTTGAACGAGACGATGGATTCGAACGGGAAGAAAACGCCGTCGGCGACGCCCGAACTGAGCAGCTCGAAGGACTCGGGCGCCGGCTTCACGAAGGCCGAGGCGCCGAGCAGGTTGCCGAATTTCTCGGAGATCCCTCCGCCGGTGCGGATTTTCATGCCCTTCAGGTCGTCGAGACTGTTGATCGGCCGCTTGGTGTTGAACATCTGTCCCGGCCCGTGCGTCCAGACGCCGATCAGGTGAACGCCGCTGTATTCGCCGACCTTCTGGAAGTACTTCCAGTGGATACGGCTGTAGGCCACCGAATTGATTTCCGCGGTCGCGCCCGCCCCGGGCAGTTCGGCGATGTACGGCAGTACGTGGCGCGCAGGGGTGTAGCTCGCGGTGACGAACGACACATCCACGAGGCCGTCCTTGACCGCATCAAAAGTGCCCGGCGGCGCGGCCGGCGCTTTCGGCAGCGACTGGAACTTGACGCGGCCGTTGGTCGCCTTCTCCACCTCCGCGCCCCAGTTCTGCTGCCAGATCGTCAGGCTGTGCGTCGGCGGCACCCAGGACGACATCGTCAGGGTCGTCTGCGCCAGTGCGGGCAGCGCCAGGGCCGAGACAGCCAGCCCCGCCAGCGCAAGTTTTCGGATTCTGATCATGATTTTTCCTCCTCCTGTGGAATCCCTAGTGTAGCAGCGCCTCCGCCATCTCGCGCAGCTTGCCCTTCTGGATTTTGGTTGCATTTGCGCCTGGGGTCACCGGGAACGCATCGATGGCGAAAACGCGGACGGGTACCTTGTAGCGCGCAAGCTTCCCTGCAACACGGGCGATCACCGCCGCTTCGTCGAGTGACGCGCTATGGTGCAGCACCACAAACGCTACCGGAACCAAACCAGCGGCCCCCGGTACGCCGACCACCTGGCAGGCGGCGACGCCGGGCGCTTCCTGGACTACCGCCTCGATCTCCGCCGGGCTGACGAGGAAACCGCCGAGACGCAGTGCGTCCCCGATCCGCGCCAGGTAGATGAAGCGCCCGTCCGCTCGCGTGTAGCCGAGGTCGCCCGAGCGGTAGTAGCCGTCTGCAGTGAACGCTTCCCCGGTGGCATCCGGGTTGCCGTGGTAGCCCGCCATGCGGCTCGAAGGCGCGAAGAATTCCAGCTCGCCCTGGACGCCATGCGCCAGCACCGATCCGGATTCCGGATCGCGCACGCGCACCCTGGCGGCCGGGCTGACAGGCCTGCCGCCGCCAAGCATGCGCTCGGCTACCGGCGCGGTTTCGTCCTGGCGCGCGAACAGAGCCTGGATTTCGCTGGCGCCGTACAGGCCGACGAGCCTGAGGTCCCGTGCATCGGCGCGCTGCACGATGTCGGCCTGGGCCGGATTGAAGGCGGCATAGCCAAAGAAACGTATGTTTGAAAAGGGCTCGCCCGACGCATCCAGGAGCTGGGCGGCGGCTTCATCAGTGCCGTTGATATGCGTGACGCGGTGCGCAACGATGTCGCGCGCCGCCTGGTCCGCGTCCCAGGCGGGCGCCATGACCATCGGGCGATTGGCGCAAAGGGCCGCCATGGCGCTGCAGAAGCCGAATACGCCGCATAGCGGCGGTACGAGCAGCAGCACCGAATCGTCCGTCAACGAGAAGCCACCCGCGACGTCGCTTGCATGTGCGAGCACAGTGCGTTGATCGTGCAATACAAATTTGGGCGCCTTGGTCGTGCCGGAGGTGGTGAAGATGGCGCAGCCTGCATCCGGAGCCGCACTGTTTTCGAGCAAGGGCGCACCGCCGGCGAGCAACATATATGAGTGCGCGGTTCTTCCAAGCACGGAGGCTGGCGTCTGCGTCCCGGCTTCGCCATAGACGACCACCGACTTGAGGTGTTCCAGCGCGCGCGGATCGCAGGCGGCCAGGATCCCGGAAAAATCTATCCCTTTGAATTCCGGCCAGAAGATCAATATGCGCGCGCGAGCGCGCTGCAGGATGTCGGCGAGTTCGTGGCTGCGAAACCGGGTGTTCACCGATACCGCAATGGCGCCCAGTTGCGCGCAGGCGAAGAACGCCGCCAGCCAGGCCGGCACGTTCGGCAGCCAGAGCGCGATGCAATCGCCCGGCCGCACGCCGAGCCGGCGCAGTCCTTGCGCGACGCAGCGGCTCTCGCCGGCGAGTTCGCGGAAGGAGACCGGGCGGCCGCGATCGATCAGCGCCGGCGTGACGCTGTTCACGCGTTGTGCGAGGAGCGCGGGCAATGTGTCGGGAATTGCGTTCAAATTTTTCGCGTTCAGGAAATTATCCGCAGCGGCGAAAAAAAATCTCTTGCGGCGATTGTATTCGCGAACCGTTGTCGCTATCATGCGCCGTCGGTAGGGCAAGCACAGCGAGCAGGGGGAAGCATGCCATCCGTAGTAACCAAGTCGGATCTCGTTCATGCTGCAGCGCGCGCCGGCAATCTGAGCAAGACGGCGGCTGGCGAGGCGGTCAACGCCATCTTCGACGCGATCGTGACCAGCGTCGCCAAGGGCAACCGCGTCACCGTGATCGGATTCGGCACCTTCCTGCCGCGCAAGCGCAAGGCCCGTGCCGGCCGCAACCCGACCAACGGCAAGGAAATCAAGATCACCGCCAAGACCGTGCCGGCATTCGCCGCCGGCCAGGGCTTCAAGGACGCGGTCGGCGACCGGTAGAGAACAAGTCGTCCCCACGGGTTTTACCTTCGCGGGCGGGGACCCAGCTTTCACGGGCCGTGAGGTTCTCCTCACAGCCCTTTGTTTTTGCGGGGATTGCCAAGCCGGGGGCGAATTGGCAGAATCACTCGCCCAATATGGACGGCCCCCTCATCCTTTCGCTGGACAACCACGGTGTACCGCACCGCTGGATCAGCTGGCAGCAGGCGTGCTTCTACTACGCCAAGAACCTGGTCGCCTGGACCATGGGCGAGGAGACGTTCACGTTCTACGGCGGCATCTCGCGCATGACGGGCGTGCGCTCCAGCATCACCGCGCATTCCATCATCGCCATCCGGGGCAAGGCGCTGGCCGCCAAGGGCTTCAACCAGGTGCCGCCGCTGAATAACCGCGAGCTGTTCCGGCGCGACCGGCACATGTGCGCCTATTGCGCGGGCGAATTCAATTTCTTCCGTCTGACGCGCGACCATATCCGCCCGCTGTCGCGCGGCGGCCGCGATACCTGGATGAACGTGGTGACCGCCTGCCGCCAGTGCAACGGGCAGAAGCGCAACCGCCTTCCCGAGGAGGCCGGCATGGAACTGCTCTACACGCCCTATGTGCCGAACAAGGCGGAGTACCTGATCCTCACCAACCGCCGCATTCTCGCCGACCAGATGGAATTCCTGAAACAGCACGTGGCGGCGCATTCCCGGCTGGTTCTAGCCTCGACTTAATTGAAGCCTGAATACTGGAACCGGGCGAAGCGGGCTTTGATACGCCGCGACCCGGTCATGGCGAAGATCATCCGCCGCTTTCCGCGCATCCATCTCGAGCCGCGCGGCGATCCGTTCCACACCCTGACGCGAGCCATTGTCGGCCAGCAGATCTCGGTGGCGGCGGCACAGAGCGTGTGGAACAAATTTTCGGCGCATGTTGCCGTCGTTCATCCGGAACACGTGCTTAAAGCGAAAACAAAAGACCTGAGGGCCTGCGGCCTGTCCGGACGCAAGTGCGAATACATCTCCGACCTCGCGCGGCGTTTTGCCGACGGCCACGTGCACGTCCATCGCTGGCCGCAGATGAGCGACGATGAAGTGGTGGCGGACCTGGTCCAGGTACGCGGCGTCGGCCGCTGGACCGCCGAGATGTTCCTGATGTTCAACCTGCTGCGGCCTGACGTGTTTCCGCTGGATGACCTGGGACTGCGCAAGGGCATCCAGCTCGCCTACTTCAAGCGCAAGGTGTCGCTGAATACCATGCGCAAGCTGGGCGAATCCTGGCGTCCCTGGCGATCGGCGGCGACCTGGTACCTGTGGAGGTCGCTGGACCCCGTGCCGGTAGAATACTGACCGCCATGAAGACGGTATTTCTCGACTTCGAGCAGCCGGTGGCCGAGCTGGAGAACCGGATCGAAGAGCTGCGCTACGCGCAGGACGATTCGGCGGTGGACATCTCCGAGGAGATCCTGCGCCTGACGAAGAAGAGCCAGGCGCTTTCCAAGGACATCTACGCCAAGCTCACGCCCTGGCAGGTGGCGCAGGTGGCGCGCCACCCGCAGCGCCCGTACTCGCTCGACTTCATCGGCATGATGTTCAGCGGCTTCGAGGAGCTGCACGGCGACCGCGTGTTCGGCGAGGACGCCTCCATCGTCGGCGGCCTCGCGCGCTTCGACGGCGAGCCCTGCGTGGTGATCGGCCACCAGAAGGGCCGCGACACCAAGGAAAAGATCCTGCGCAATTTCGGCATGCCGCGGCCCGAAGGCTACCGCAAGGCGTTGCGGCTGATGCAGCTCGCCGAGAAATTCGGCCTGCCGGTATTCACCTTTGTCGACACGCCCGGCGCCTACCCGGGGATCGAGGCCGAGGAGCGCAACCAGTCCGAGGCGATCGGGCGCAACCTGTACGCGATGGCGAGCCTGAAGACGCCGATCATCGTCACCGTGATCGGCGAAGGCGGCTCGGGCGGTGCGCTCGCGATCGCGGTGGGCGACGCGGTGCTGATGCTGCAATACGCGACCTATTCCGTGATTTCGCCCGAGGGCTGCGCCTCCATCCTGTGGAAGAGCGCGGACAAGGCGCCCGAGGCGGCCGAGACGCTGGGCATCACGGCGAGCCGGCTGAAGACGCTGGGCCTGATCGACAAGGTCGTGCCTGAGCCGCTGGGCGGCGCGCACCGCGATCCGCAGGCCACCGGTGCCGCGCTCAAGAAGGCGCTCGCCGAGGTACTCAAGGCTTTGCAGGAAAAGAAACCGAAGGAGCTGGTCGAGGAGCGCCTCGAGCGCCTGATGGCCTATGGCCGGTTCAAGGAAAGCGCTGAACGTTGATGCCGCGGTCCTCGCGCCCATGCGGGGGAAGCGCGTGGCGGTGGGACTGTCAGGCGGGCTGGATTCCGTGGTGCTGTTGCACGCGATACACGGCCTCGCGCCGCGCCTCGGATACAAACTTTCCGCGATTCACGTCAATCATGGACTGAGCCCGAACGCGGGCGATTGGCAAAAGTTCTGTTCCGCCCTTTGCCTGGAATCCGGCATTCCTTTCAAAGCGGTAAAAGTCAAAGTCAAAAAACAGCGCCAGGGACTTGAAGCGGCGGCGCGTGAAGCGCGCCGCGCAGCTTTCATGAAGCTGGATGCGGACGCGATTGCGGTCGCCCATCACCAGGACGACCAGGCAGAAACCGTGCTCTTCAACCTGCTGCGCGGCACGGGACTGGAGGGCGCGAGCGGCATGCCCGCGCAGGGCAAGCTGGGCCGCAAGCTGCTGCTGCGCCCGCTGCTCGGCGTGCCGCGCACCGAGATCCGCGCTTATGCCGCCGGGCACCGCCTCGGCTGGATCGAGGACGAATCGAATCTCGACGAGGCGTTGACGCGCAACTTCATCCGGCGCCGCGTCGGTCCGCTGCTGGAGCAGAGATTTCCGCGTTGGCGGGAAAATCTGGCGCGCGCGGCGCGGCACTTCGCCGGCGCCGAACTGGATTCGGGCCGCCTGCTGCGCGCGTTCCTGAAAACCAAAGGCCTGCGCGCGCCCAGCGAAGCGAAGCTGGTCGAGATGCTGAAGCAGCTCGGTTCGGCGAGCGCCGTGATCCGGCACGACGGCGTCGTTTTTCGCCGCTACCGGGAAAAGGTTTATCCGGTAACGGAAAAAAGTAAATTGCCGGCGTTCAGACCGCAGATCTGGAATGGAGAAACCCGCTTGCCATTGCCCGCGCTGGGCGGCGAGCTACGGTTCCGGCGCGTGCGCGGACGAGGTATCGACAGCAGCCTGCTGCGGAAGCAGGCGTTCCAGGTGAGGCTGCGTTCCGGCGGCGAGCGGCTCAAGCCCGATGCGCGCAGGCCGAGCCGCACGCTCAAGAACCTGTTCCAGGAAGCCGGCGTGCCGCCCTGGGAACGCGAGCGGATGCCGCTGCTGTTTTGCGGGAACGACTTGGTATGGGTGCCCGGTCTGGGCGCGGATTCGGGCTATGCCGCCGCGAAAGACGCTGCCGGCATCATCCCCGAGTGGCGGCCTTCTTCTTCCTGAGCGCGAACTTTTCCCGCGCGGCTTTCGCTTCGGTGCTGCCCGCGGCCAGCTGCACCTGGTCGTGCGCCATGTGGCTGGCCGCGTGGGCGCCGATGCCGGCATAGGCGTTGATGGATTCCTTGCTCATGCGCACCGAGTTGCGCGGCAGCGCGAGCACCTGTGCCGCGACGTCGCGGGCCATTTCCATCGCTTTGCCAGGCGGCGCGACATAGTCCGCGAGCCCCATCGCCAGCGCGTCGTCCGCCGGAATCCGCTCGCACAGGATGGTGAGGCGCTTGGCGCGGGCAGGGCCGACCAGGTTTACCAGCCTCGGCAGCGTGCCCCAAGTGAGCGGGATGCCGAGCGCGATTTCGGGCAGCGAGACGAACGCATCGCTCGCCATCACGCGCCAGTCGAGCGCGGCGGCAAGCGCGAGGCCGCCGCCGATGGCGTAGCCCTCGATGGCGGCCAGCGTGATTTGCGGAACTTCTTCCCAGGCCCTGGCCATGCGGTAGCCGAGCGAGGCGATCTCGCGCTGCCGGTCGAGCGGCTGCGCGCCGTTGCCCCAGCGGCTCGCGTCCTTCAGGTCGGCGCCGGCCGAAAAGCAGGCTCCGGCACCGCGCACGATCGCGACGTCGACCTCGCGCTGCGCCGCGATCCATCCCGCGCACGCGATCATTTCCCGCATCAGCGCGGCGGACATTGCATTGCGCGATTCGGGACGGTTCAGCATGACCGTCGCGATGGCGCCCTTGATATCGAGTTTCAGGGTGCGGTACATATGCATAAGCCCTTGTTTTTACGCGAAAGTGTGAGCCATGGTGCTATACTCCAAGGCTATCTGGCAACAGTTCATGGGGATCATGGCATGGCGGTAGAACGCACTTTTTCGATTATCAAGCCGGACGCAGTGGCGAAGAACGCCATCGGGCAGATTCTCACGCGCTTCGAGAAAGTCGGCATGAAAATCATCGCTGCGCGCATGATGCACCTGTCGCGCGCGCAGGCCGAGGGTTTCTACGCGGTGCACCGCGAGCGGCCGTTCTTCAAGGATCTGGTGGACTTCATGATCTCGGGGCCGGTGCTGGTGCAGGTTCTCCAGGGCGACAACGCGATCGCGAAGAACCGCGAGCTGATGGGTGCGACCGATCCGAAGAAGGCGGCGAAAGGCACGATCCGCGCCGACTTCGCGGACTCGATCGACGCCAACGCGGTGCACGGGTCGGATGCGCCGGAAACCGCGCGCGCCGAGATCGCTTTCTTTTTTCCGGGATACGAAGTTTTTCCGCGCTAGGCATGAAGCAAAACCCGGCCACCAATCTGCTCGGCCTCGACTCGCAGGGCATGGAACAGCTCTTCGCCGGCCTCGGCGAGAAGCCGTTCCGCGCGCGCCAGGTCCTGAAGTGGATCCACCGGCGCGGCGCGGCAGACTTCACGGCGATGACCGACATCGCGAAGGAGCTGCGCGCAAAACTCAATGCGGAAGCGGCGATCGAACCTCCGGTGGTCGTCGGCGACGGCACCGCGGCCGACGGCACGCGCAAGTGGCTGCTGAAGGTGGACGGCTCCAACGCGGTGGAAGCGGTGTTCATCCCGGAAGACGGCCGCGGCACGCTGTGCGTCTCGAGCCAGGCCGGCTGCACGCTCGACTGCGAGTTCTGCTCGACCGGCAAGCAGGGCTTCAACCGCAATCTGACGGCCGCCGAAATCATCGGCCAGCTCTGGCTGGCCAACGCTGCGCTGGGATTCCATGCTGGCGCACTCCGCGCCGTCAGCAACGTCGTTTTCATGGGCATGGGCGAGCCGATGATGAATCTCGACGCGGTGATCCCGGCCGCGCGCCTGATGATCGACGACAACGGCTACGGTCTGTCGCGCCGGCGCGTCACAGTGTCCACTTCGGGCGTGGTGCCGGGCATGGACCGACTGGCCGAAGAATGCCCGGTTGCGCTCGCCGTGTCCCTGCATGCGCCCGACGACGCATTGCGGGACCGGCTGGTGCCGATCAACCGCAAATATCCGATCCGCCAGCTGATTGCCGCCTGCAAGCGCTATCTCGAGCGCGCGCCGCGCGACTTCATCACCATGGAGTACGTGATGCTGGAGGGCGTGAACGATTCGGACGCGCAGGCGAAGGCGCTGCTCGGCATTGCGGCGCAGCTGCGCTGCAAATTCAACCTGATTCCGTTCAACCCTTTCCCGGATTCGGGCTTCAAGCGCTCGGCTCCGGATCGCATCCGGCGTTTTGCGGAAGTGCTGCAGCGCGCCGGGCTCACCGTGACCACGCGCAAAACGCGCGGCGACGGCATTGCCGCAGCCTGCGGCCAGCTTGCGGGTGACGTCGCGGACCGCACCCGCCGCAGCAAGACCGTTCCAATCACGGAGCTACGCGCATGATCCGTTCGCCGTTTGCGTTTCTCGCCGCGCTGCTCGCCACGGCCCTCGTCTTCGCCGGCTGCAGCGGCGGGAAGCTGGGTGGGGCCGAGCCCGAGCCGGTCGTCGAGTCCACCAGCATCACGGGGGCCGTGAGCGACGCGCGCAACCGCGCCAAGGTTCATGCCGAGCTCGGTGCGCTCTACTACGGCCGCGGCAACATGGCGGTGGCGCTGGAGGAACTGCGCATTGCCGCGGCGGCCGATGACAGCTACGCGCTCACCTACAGCATGTTCGGGCTGGTTTACATGGAATTGCGCGAGTACCAGCTGGCGCAGACGAACTTCGACCGCGCGCTGCGCCTGTCGCCGACCGATCCCGACATCAACCACAACTACGGCTGGTTTCTGTGCCAGACCGGTAAGGAAAACGAGTCGATCAAGTACTTCATGCAGGCCGTGCGCAACCCGCTGTACCAGGCGCCATGGCGGTCGTATTCCGCAGCCGGCATCTGCGCGATGCGCAAGAACAACGTCAAGGACGCGGAGGATTTCTTCCAGCGCGCGCTGAAGCTGGACCCCAACGATTCGGCCTCGCTGCTGCAGCTGAGCCTGATCCGCTACCGCCAGGGCAGCCTCGAGGAGGCGCGCAAGCTGGTGGGCCAATACAACAAGGTCGTCGAGCCGACGGCGGAATCGCTGTGGCTCGTGGTGCGCATCGAGCACAAGCTCGGCGACCGCCTTGCGGAGGCGACCGCCGGCAACCAACTGCGGCGGCGCTACCCCACCTCGCGCGAGTTCCAGTCGCTGCAGCGCGGGGACTATGACTGACGGCGTCGATCCCGGCAGCGGCGTCGGCGAAGAACTCGCGCATGCCCGCGCAGGGCTGCGGTTGTCCCTCGCCGAAGTTGCCCAGCAGCTGAAGTTTTCCGTGCGCCAGATCGAGACGCTGGAACAGGACCGCTTCGAGGAACTGCCGGCGGGGACCTTCGCCCGCGGCATGGTGCGTGCCTACGCGCGGCTGCTCAAACTCGACGCCGAACCGCTGGTTGCCCGGATGGCGGCGCGGGTCGCCGTGCCGGACAACGCCGCGGCGGTCGCATCCGTCCGCCGGCCGATCCCGATCACCGACAGCGCGCGGCGCATCAACATGGTCTACGGCGCGCTCTCGGTGGCGATCCTCGCCGTGATCGCGGCGGTGGCATTCGAATGGCAGCGCGAGCGCAGCGACGCCTCGCGGCTCAGCTTCGTCGCCGCTGCCGCGCCGGTCGAGCCGCAGCGCGCTGCTGAGGCTGCGGCGAACCCGGTCGCGCCGCCGAATCTCTCGCCGCTTGCGGCCGCCACGCCGGTCCAGCCGGCCGAGGCGCGTGCGGCGCCGGTATCCAGCTCCGCGTCGCGCCCGGAATCCCGAGCGGCGAACGGCGCTTCGGACGAATTGCGGCGCATCGTCATGAAGTTCGATCGCGAGTCATGGGTCCAGATTCGCAACCGCGACGGCAAAATACTGTTTTCGCAACTGAACGCTGCAGGCAGCGAGCGCACCATCGAGGGCAGGGCGCCCTTCAACCTGATCGTCGGCAACGCACAGTACGTGCGCATGTCCTACGACGACCACCCGGTGGACCTGACGCCGTACGTCAAGGTCGAGGTGGCGCGCTTCACGCTCGATTGACCGGGCGGTGAAGATGGCGCGCAGGACTTCGAAGCAGGTCTTGGTAGACCAGGTCGCCATCGGCGGCGGCGCGCCGGTCGTGGTCCAGTCGATGACCAACACGGATACGGCGGACGCCGAATCCACCGCGCACCAGGTCGCCGATCTGTGGCGCGCAGGCTCCGAACTCGTCCGCATCACCGTCGACAGGCCCGAGGCCGCGGCCGCGGTGGCTGCGATTCGCGCGCGGCTGGACGCAGTGGGCTGCGACGTGCCGCTGGTGGGCGACTTCCATTTCAACGGCCACAAGCTGCTGACGCAGTATCCGGATTGCGCCAGTGCTCTGGCGAAATACCGCATCAATCCGGGCAACGTCGGCAAGGGCGCGAAGCGGGACGACCAGTTCGGCACCATGATCGAAGCGGCGCTGAAATACGGGAAACCCGTTCGCATCGGCGTCAACTGGGGCAGCCTCGACCCGGAACTGCTCGCGCGCATGATGGACGACAACGGCCGCCGCCCGGAACCCCTCGATGCCGATGAAGTGATGCGCGAAGCGCTGGTCGTTTCCGGTCTGGAATCGGCGGCGCAGGCGGAGAAGCTCGGCCTGCCGGCGGAGCGCATCGTCATCTCCTGCAAGGTGAGCGGGGTACAGGACCTGATCCTGGTCTACCGGGAGCTCGCGCGGCGATGCGATTACGCCCTGCATCTCGGTCTCACCGAGGCGGGCATGGGCTCCAAGGGGATTGTCGCCTCGTCAGCGGCAATGGCCATACTGCTGCAGGAAGGCATCGGCGACACGATCCGCATCTCTCTCACGCCGGAACCGGGGGGGGACCGCTCACGGGAAGTCGTCGTGGCGCAGGAACTGCTCCAGACCATGGGTTTGCGCAGCTTCACGCCCATGGTGGCCGCATGCCCGGGCTGCGGCCGCACCACGAGCACATATTTCCAGGAACTGGCGCAGCGGATCCAGGGATTTCTGCGCGTCCAGATGCCGGTATGGAAGCAACGCTACCCCGGAGTGGAAGAGATGAAGGTGGCGGTCATGGGCTGCGTCGTGAACGGCCCGGGCGAATCCAAGCATGCCGACATCGGCATCAGCCTGCCGGGGACGAATGAGGTTCCGGTGGCGCCGGTCTACGTGGACGGCGAAAAAACCGTCACGCTCAAGGGCGGGCGCATCGCCGAGGAGTTTCAGGCGATCGTCGAGAATTACGTCAGGGACAACTACTCGCCGGGCTCCCGGCGCCGGCGCGAGCGGGGCAAGGCGATCCCGATCAAGGCGGTCTCGTGACAAGTAGCGCGAGAGCTGGCGCGGCCGGGATGCTGCAGGCGATCCGCGGCATGAACGACGTGCTGCCGGAAGAGGCTGCGCTGTGGCGCTCCTTCAGCGCCACCGTGGAGGCCTGGCTGGAGCGTTCGGGCTATCGCGCCATCCGCATGCCTCTGGTCGAAAACACGGCGTTGTTCCGTCGCGCCATCGGCGAGGCCACCGACATCGTCGAGAAGGAAATGTATTCCTGGCGCGACGAACTGAACGCCGAGGAACTGACTCTGCGCCCCGAGGGCACGGCCTCGTGCGTGCGCGCCGCGATCGAGCACAGCCTGCTCTACGACGGGCCGAAGCGGCTCTGGTACGGCGGCCCGATGTATCGCCACGAGCGACCGCAGAAGGGACGCTACCGCGAGTTCTACCAGTACGGCGCCGAGGCTTTCGGTTTTCCGGGTCCAGAGGTGGACGCCGAGCTGATCGTGATGTGCGCCAGGCTGTGGCCAGAATTGGGATTAAATGCGCGGCCTGGCGGCATCCGGCTGGAACTGAATACCATCGGCTCGGCCGACGAGCGCGCCCGCCACCGCGCCGACCTGGTCAGCCATCTGCGGGCGCACGAAGGCAGGCTCGACGCCGACGCGAAACGCCGCCTGCACACCAATCCTCTGCGCGTGCTCGACTCGAAAAACCCAGCGGTGCAAGAAGTGGCCGCCAAGGCGCCGCCGCTGATGGGCTACCTGGGCGAGGCCTCGCTCGCGCATTTCGAGGGACTGAAGAAACTTCTTGCTGCGGCGGGAGTCGAATTCGCGCTCAACCCGCGGCTGGTACGTGGACTCGACTATTACAATCTCACCGTTTTCGAATGGGTCAGCGATGCGCTGGGCGCGCAGGGAACGGTCTGCGGCGGCGGCCGCTACGACGGATTGTTCGCGCAACTCGGCGGCAAACCCGCACCTGGCGTCGGATTCGCCATGGGCTGCGAGCGGCTGGTGGCGCTGATCCGGGAATCAGGCAATGCGCCGGCGGCGGCCAGGCCGGACGCCTATGTGATCCATCAGGGCGAGGGCACTCTCGAATGCGCCTTCGCCATCGCCGACGCGCTGCGCTCGGCCGGCCACGCTGTGGTGCTGCACGCGGGAGGCGGCAGCTTCAAGTCGCAGATGAAGAAGGCCGACGCGAGCGGCGCCTGGGCGGCGCTGATCGTCGGCGAAGACGAATTGCGGGCTGGCGAGATATCGGTGAAGGCCCTGCGCAGGACCGAGGACCAGCGCCGTATCGGCCGCGGGCGCGTGGTCGAGGAATTCGCGGCGACAATGCAAAGGATCAAGGCATAGGCATGGCATACGACCTGGAAGAGCAGGAACAGATTGCAACCTTCAAGGGCTGGTGGAACGACAACGGCACGTGGCTGCTGTCGGTAATTGCCGTCGCGGCGATCGCCCTGTCGGCCTGGCAGGGCTGGCGCGTCTGGCAGGCGAACCAGGCGCAGCAGGCCGGCGTGCAGTACGAGACGCTGATCAGGGCGGCGCAGGCGGGCGATGCCAAGGCGCTGCGGGATGCGGGCGGCACGCTGGTAGAAAGCTTTCCGCGCACTTTCTACGCTTCCCTGGGCGCGCTGGTCTCGGCGCGTTTCTACTTCGATCGCGCCGACCTGAAAAACGCCAAGTTGCAGTTGCAATGGATCGTCGACCGTTCGTCCTCGAACGAACTGCGGGATATCGCTCGGCTGCGGCTGGCCGCGGTGCTGCTCGACGAAAAAGCCTACGATGCCGCGCTCGCGCTGCTCGGGGAGAAGCACGCGGCGCCAATGGAGCCGCAGTACGCCGCGCTCAGGGGCGATGTCCTGCTGGCGAAGAACAACACCACGGACGCGAAGGCCGCCTACCGCGCGGCGCTGGAAAAGGCCGACAGGAGAGACGCCGCGTTCCGCGCCAGCCTTCAGTTGCGGCTGGACGCCCTCGGCGGATGAAGTTGCGCCAGTCGCTGCTCGCCGGTATTGCGGCTGCGGGCCTCGCGGCCTGCTCCAGCTTGCCCAGCATGCCAAACCTCAATCCGCTCAACTGGTTCTCGAGCGGATCGAACGGTCCGAAACCGTCCGAGCTTCCCGTGCTGACCAACGCGCAGGGCGTGCGTGTGCTCTGGTCCGCGAACATAGGCGCGGCCGAGGCCTATGTCTTCAGCCCGGCAGTGGCAGGCGACGGCGTCTACGTGGCTTCGCGCTCTGGCACGGTAGCGCGCCTGGATGCCGCCTCCGGTCAGGCCAAGTGGCGCGTCTCGGTCGGCAGGCAGCTCTCCGGCGGCGTCGGCAGCGACGGCGTGCTGGCCGTGGTCGCCTCCGACGACGGCGAAGTCATGGCGCTGGATGCGCAGACCGGCACGGTGAAATGGCGCGCCCGGGTATCGAGCGAAGTGCTGGCGGCGCCCAAGCTCAGCGAGGACATGGTGCTGGTGCGCAGCGCCGACAGCAAGATCTTCGCCTTCGGCAGCGAGGACGGGAAACGGCGCTGGGTCTACCAGCGCGCCGCAGCCTCGCTCATCGTGCGTTCGCCGGTCGGCATGACGGCCCGCGAGGGCCTGGTCAGCGCCGGGTTCTCGGGCGGCAAGTTGGTCGCCGTCGCGCTCGCGACCGGCGTCATTCGCTGGGAAGCGACGGTCGCCCTGCCGAAGGGCGCCACCGAGCTCGAGCGTGTCACCGACATCGTGGGCGATCCGGCGGCCCAGGGAAGGGAAGTCTGCACCGGAGCGTACCAGGGCCGCGTCGGTTGCTACGACATGCTGAACGGCAACCAACTATGGACGCGCGAGATGTCCACCGTCACCGGCATCTCGCTCGACGCACGCTACGGATTCGTCAGCGATGACAAGGGCGCGGTGCATGCGCTGGACCGCACCAACGGCCGCAGCGTCTGGAAGCAGGACCGCCTCGCCTATCGCCGCCTGTCGCTGCCGCTGCCGCTGGGCACCGAGGTGGTGGTGGGCGACCTGCAGGGCTATGTCCATTTCCTCGCGCGGGAATCGGGGGCGTTCCTCGCGCGCGTCGCCACCGACGGCAGCCCGGTCCGCGCCGCGCCGGTCCAGTTGCCCGAAGGATTCCTCGTGCAGACGCAGAATGGCGGACTGTTCGCGCTGACTCTGAAGTGAGATGCTGACGTGAAGCCGGTGATTGCCCTGGTGGGGCGGCCGAATGTCGGCAAGAGCACGCTGTTCAACCGCTTGACCCGGCGGCGCGATGCGATCGTGGTCGATGTGCCCGGCGTGACCCGCGACCGCCACTACGGCGAAGGCCTGCTGGGCGGGCGCTCCTACATCGTGATCGATACGGGCGGACTGGAACCCGACACGCCCGAGGGGATATTCGTAGAAATGGCCCGCCAGACCGAGCAGGCGATCGTCGAGGCAGACGCCGTGATCCTGGTCACCGATACGCGCGCCGGGCTGACGCCGGGCGACCGTGTGATCGCGGAAAAGCTGCGCCGCCTCAAGGGCCGCGTCTGGATCGCCGCCAACAAGGCCGAGGGCATGGCGGCGGAAGTCGCCGCGGCGGAATTCCATGAGCTCGGCCTGGGCGCGCCGGCCGCCATTTCCGCCGCGCACGGAAGCGGCGTGGCGGACCTGATTGAAGAAGTGCTGAAGCCTTTCCCCCGGGACGGTCTTTCCGATGAGAGCGATGGCAAGCACCCGCGTGTCGCGATCGTCGGCCGGCCGAACGTCGGCAAATCCACGCTGGTCAACGCGCTGGTGGGCGAGGAACGCGTGATCGCCTACGGCGAGCCGGGAACAACGCGCGATTCGATCGAAGTGCCTTTCGAGCGCGGCGGCCGGCGCTATACGCTGATCGACACGGCGGGGCTGCGCAAACGAGGCAAATCGCATGGCGCCGAAGTCGAGCGCTTTTCCATCGTCAAGACGTTGCAGGCGATCGAAGCGGCCAACGTCGCAGTGCTGGTGCTGGATGCGGCCGAGGGGCTGTCGGAGCAGGACGCGCATGTGGCCAGCTACATCCTCGACCGCGGCCGGGCGGTTGTGGTGGCCGTCAACAAGTGGGATGCGGTGGGGAAGGCGGACCGCGACCGCATCAAGCAGCAGCTCGGCTGGGAACTCGGTTTCCTCGCTTTCGCCGAGACGCTGTTCATTTCGGCGCGCTCGGGCAAGGGCGCAAACGACGTGCTGCGCGCGGTGGATGGCGCCTACGCGGCCGCGATGGCGAAGCTGCCGACGCCCAAGCTTACGCGCTCGCTGATCGCCGCCGTCGAGCGCCAGATGCCCGCTTACAGGAGGGGCTACTCGCGGCCGAAGATGCGCTACGCGCACCAGGGCGGCTCCAATCCGCCGCGCATCGTGATCCACGGCAATTCGCTCCAATTTGTCACCGACGGCTACAAGCGTTTTCTCGAGGGCTGGTTCCGCGAGGCGTTCAGCCTCAGGGGCACGCCGCTGCGCATCGAGCTGCGAACCGGCAGGAACCCCTACGACGAGAACCGCAAGGCACCCGTGCGCAAGAGGGCGCTGGGGCACAGCAAATCCGCGCCGCGCGTCAAGAGCGGCGGCAAGCCGAAGCCCGGCAAGTCAAAATAGCAGCTGCGCAACGCCGATGACCACGGCGGGTGCGACCGTGGCGAGGTGAATCGCGATCGGCAGAGTCAATTCCATGGTCATGCGGGCACCTCTGCCGATTTCGCCGCGGCAAGTATCCGCAGCGCCCGCGCGAGGAAGGCACCGCTCATCAGCCCGTAAGCGAAGCCAACGCTTGGCGCCAACCAGTGCGTCGTCCTTAATTCCGGGTGAATCGCGAGCGATACGGAAACGGCGTACCGCGCGAAGAAAATGATCATTATTGCCGCCAGCGGCGTCCAGCTGCCCTCGACCAGGAAACTGCGCGTGACCGTGGTATAGGCGACCTTGCGCGGCCATTTCGCGAACCTGTTGAGCAGCACTGCGGCCACAACGGCAGCCAGCCAGGAAGCGATGGCAAGGACATCGGCGCCAAATGCGCCCCACAATCCACAGACAGCGCCAGGCCAAGCAGCACAAAAGGCATGATCGCAACCCGGGCAAGGGACAGTTGCCGAGTTCGCCCTTGCATGGCGCCCAAATACACCAATGCCGCAAACAGGACGAAGACCCACGGCGGCGTGTGTTTCAGGATTTCGAGCAGCATGGCGTCCGCCTGCTCAATTCAGGCCGAAATAGCGCGGAGCATGTACGTCCAGAGCGTAACCAGCACGACATTGCTCGCCGCGTAGACGAGCAGACGGTCGCGTACTCGGTTGTAGGTGAGGTGGATCGCGCTGTGCGCGACACGCAATCCGACATAGGTCCATGCCAGCGCGAGCGCCCTGTCGTCGACGCGCTCGATGACGAAGTAGATCAGGCAGGCGACGTAGAACAGCACCGGCAGTTCGAGCAGGTTCATCATGTTGCGGTTGGGGATGCTGACCTCCGGGGGAACGCGCGCCGACTCGCCGTACTTGAAATCGTCGACGCCAATCTGGCCGGCGTAGCCGGCGCGGAAGCGGCGGAACGGGATCAGCAGCAGCACTGCGAAGGTCAGCGTCGCGAGGGCGACCATCGGAAACAGGATGCTCATCTTGTCCATGTGGCGTGCCTTAATGTTGACAATGGCAACACTAACTTAGTATCATAAGTTGCCAATGTCAACATTAAGTCGCAGGAAGCGCAGCTACCACCACGGCAATCTCGATGCGGCCTTGCTCGGGGCAGCCGGGAAAATCCTTGAAAAAGAAGGCGTTGAGGCACTCAGCTTGCGGGAGATTGCGCGCCGCGCCAAGGTTTCCCACAACGCACCCTATCGCCATTTTCCCGGGCGCGAGGCCTTGCTGGCGGCGCTGGCAAGAGAAGGCTTTGCGATGCTCGGGGAGGCGCAGCGTGAGGCAGCCGCGGCGGGCGGTCTGCGCGCCATGGGCGAGGCTTACGTGCGCTTTGCGCTCGCGCACCCGCAGCGCTTCCGGCTGATGTTCGGCGGCCAGATAGCGATGGCGCGGCATCCGCAGCTGCGCGAGGTGGCGACGAGGAGTTTTGAGAGCCTTGCGGGCGCGCTGTCGGCGAGAGTGCCCGAGGCGCAGGGTGCGGGAGATTCCTCGGTCGCGGCGTGGGCGCTGGTCCATGGCCTGGCGCTGCTATTGCTGGGCGGGCGCATGTTGGCCGACGCGAAGCGCGGCAGGGACGACGCGGGGTTCGTGCGCGAAGTGCTGGCCTCGGTGCGTTTCGCCGCAGCCGCTGCTCAACCGCCGGCGTAAGCTGCGTATCCGGGATCATGCCGACCGCATGAATGCCGCCCGCGGTGTTCCCTTCCGCCTCGGCGCCTACTATTTCTTTTTCTTCGCCTACATCGGCGTGTTTGCGCCGTACTTTTCCCTATGGCTCGCGGCGCAGGGCTACGACGCGGCGGAGATCGCGCTGGTGCTGGCGATGCCGCAGATCGCGCGCATCTTCGCGCCGGCGCTGTGGGGCTGGATCGCCGATCGCACGGGCTGGCGGCGCGGCATCGTCGTATTCGCCGCGGCCTCGGTTTTCGGCGGATTCGCGGCGCTGTACTTAGTCAAGGGCGTAACACAGGTTGCCGGGGCGCTGCTGCTGGCCAGCGTACTCGCGGCTGGTGCGATGCCGCTGGTCGAGGCCGCGACGCTCGCGGCGACGCGCGCACGACCCGGCAGCTACGGACCGGTGCGTCTGTGGGGCTCGATCGGCTTCATTTTGACGGTCCTCTGCACGGGCGCTTGGCTGGATCACCACCACGCCTCCGACATTCTCAACATCGTGGCCGGGTTGGCAGCGGCCGTCTGCATTGCCGCATTCGGCGTCCCGCCGCGGGAGGCGCAGGCGGTGTCGCCGCTACCCGCGCGCATCGGCGCGCTGTTCGCGCGCGCCGACGTGCTCGCCTTCTTCGGCGCATGCATGTGCATGTCCGTGGCGCACGGCGCGCTGTATGCCTTCCTCTCGATCCACCTGGAGGCGGCGGGATATTCCAAGACCGCGATCGGGGCGCTGTGGATGCTGGGCTCGGCAGCGGAAATCGCCGTGTTCGTGTTCCTGCCGCAGCTGATGCGGCGCTACTCGCTGCGTCTCCTGCTGATCGCGAGCTTCGCCTGCGCGGCGCTGCGCTTCCTGCTCATCGGTTGGGCCGTCAAGGTGCTCGCGCTGCTGGTTTTCGCGCTGCTTCTGCACGCGGCGACCTTCGGCTTGTTTCATGGCGCGTCCCTTGCCGCGGTGCATCGCCTTTTCTCCGGTCGCCTAGAGGCGCGCGGCCAGGCGCTTTATTCCAGCCTCACCTACGGTATCGGCGGCGCGGCGGGTACGCTGATCGCGGGCTGGACCTGGGAATCGCTCGGGCCCGGCCTCAGCTTCACGGTCAGCGCGCTTGCCGGCGCAGCGGGCGCGCTGCTCGTGGCATGGAAGGTCCGGGTGTAGGGTTAATGCGCTGATTTGTTATGGGATAATCCAACCTTTACCCGACGCAAAAGAAGATGGGACGCACGCTTTACGACAAGCTCTGGGACAGCCACGTGGTGCGCGTCGAGGAAGACGGCACCGCGCTGCTGTATATCGACCGTCACCTGGTGCATGAAGTCACTAGCCCCCAGGCGTTCGAAGGACTGAAGCTCGCCGGCCGCAAGCCTTGGCGCATGTCCTCGGTGGTGGCGACCGCCGACCACAACACGCCGACTACCGGCTGGGAGCGCGGCATCGCCGGCATCGTGGATCCGACCTCGCGCGTCCAGGTGGAGACGCTAGACGCCAACATGCGCGAACATCCCGCCAAGGCTTACTTTCCGTTTCTCGACAAACGCCAGGGAATCGTCCACGTGATCGGGCCGGAGCAGGGCGCGACGCTGCCTGGCATGACGGTGGTCTGCGGCGATTCGCATACCAGCACGCACGGCGCCTTCGGCTGCCTTGCGCACGGCATCGGCACCTCGGAAGTCGAGCATGTGCTTGCCACGCAGACGCTGGTGACGAAAAAAATGAAGAACATGCGCATCACCATCGAGGGCGCGCTTGGTCGCGGCGTCACGGCAAAGGACGTGGCGCTTGCCGTGATCGGTCGCATCGGCACAGCGGGCGGGACGGGCAGCGCGGTGGAATTTGCGGGCAGCGCGATCCGCGCGCTCTCCATGGAAGGCCGCATGACCTTGTGCAACATGGCGATTGAGGCCGGCGCGCGCGCCGGCATGGTGGCGGTGGACGACACCACCGTGCAGTACCTCAAGGGCCGGCCGTTTTCGCCCTCGGGCCCGGAATGGGACCAGGCGGTCGCCACCTGGAAGATGCTCACAAGCGACCCGGACGCGAAGTTCGATGCCGAGGTCAGGCTCGAGGCGCGTGACATCGCGCCGCAGATCACCTGGGGAACTTCGCCCGAGATGGTGGTTCCTGTCGAGGCTAGCGTGCCGGATCCCGACAAGGAGAAGGACCCGACCAAGCGCGAGGGCATGGAGCGCGCGCTCGTCTACATGGGGCTCAAACCGCGCACGCCGATGCAGGACATCATGCTCGACAAGGTGTTCATCGGTTCCTGCACCAATTCGCGCATCGAGGATTTGCGCGCCGCGGCCGCGGTGGCCAAGGGCAGGCGCGTCGCCTCCAGCATCAAGGTGGCGATGGTTGTGCCTGGCTCGGGCCTGGTGAAGGCGCAGGCCGAGAAAGAAGGCCTGGACCGCATCTTCCGCGAATCGGGTTTCGAATGGCGGGAACCGGGCTGCTCGATGTGCCTGGCGATGAACGCCGACCGCCTCGAGCCCGGCGAGCGCTGCGCCTCGACCTCGAACCGCAATTTCGAGGGTCGTCAGGGCGCGGGCGGTCGCACGCACCTCGTCAGCCCGGCGATGGCGGCTGCGGCGGCGATCGCAGGACATTTCGTCGACGTGCGGGCCTGGCGCTAGTCATGGAGAAATTCACCGTGCTCAACGGGCTGGTGGCGCCGCTCGATCGCGCCAACGTCGACACCGATGCCATCATCCCGAAGCAGTTCCTCAAATCCATCAAGCGCAGCGGCTA
>DATGGA010000074.1:0-35365 GCA_035308765.1 Burkholderiales bacterium | reverse complement strand
GCGATGCGGGTCTGCGGCCATCCCTACGGCGACGCGGCGTTCGTCATTTCCTCCCACGTGGTGGCGATGTTCGCGCCCTCGTTCGTCACCGGGTCGTTGATCAAGCGGTTCGGCGTGATTCCCGTCATGCTGACCGGCGCGGCGCTCAACATAGTGTGCATCTGCATCGCGCTCTCCGGCGTCGCAGTGGCGAATTTCTGGTGGTCGCTGGTGCTGCTCGGCCTGGGCTGGAATTTCCTCTACATCGGCGGCACCGCGCTGCTCACCGAGACCTACCGGCCCGAGGAGCGCGCCAAGGCGCAGGGCGCCAACGAATTCGCGATTTTCGCCATGATGACGCTGTCGTCGTTCAGCTCCGGGCTGATCGTCACCAACGCCGGCTGGGAAAAAGTGAACTACGCGGCGACGCCGCTGATCGCGGTCGTGATCGCGGCGCTGACGTTTCTTTTCTTCCATACGAAGAAAGCCGTGGCGTGATCGCACCAGCGAAAGTCGGCATGCGGCTGGAGCAGGTGGACACGCCGGCGCTGATCCTCGATCTGGACGCTTTCGAATCCAATGTGAAGCGGCTCGCCGCAGCGGTGGCGGGACGCGTGCGGGTGAGGGCGCACGCCAAGACCCACAAATGCCCCGAGATCGGCAAGCGCCAGATCGCGGCGGGCGCCGTGGGCATATGCTGCCAGAAAGTGTCGGAGGCGGAGGCGATGGTGGAAGGCGGCATCGCGGACGTGCTGGTCTCCAACGAAATCGTCGGCGCCCCGAAGCTCGAACGGCTCGCGGCACTGGCGCAGCGGGCGAAGCTCGGCGTCTGCGTGGACAACGCGGACAACGTGCGCGACCTGGAAGCGGCGATGAAGAAGGCCGGCGCGCGCATCGATGTCTACATCGAGCTCGAGGTCGGGATGCGCCGCTGCGGCGTCGCGCCCGGCGGGCCGGCGCTGGAGCTCGCAAAAGCGATCGTCGCGTCTCCCGGCCTGCGATTTGCCGGGATGCATGCCTACCACGGGCGCGCGCAGCACATCAGGTCGCTGGAGGAACGGCGCGCCGTGATCCGGAATGCCTCCCTCCACGTGCAGAACACCAGGGGCATGCTCAAGGCCGCCGGCATCGACTGCCCGGTCGTCACCGGCGCGGGCAGCGGCACGTTCATGTTCGAAGTGGAAACGGGCGCCTGGGACGAGATCCAGCCAGGCTCCTACGTCTTCATGGACTGGGATTACGCGCGCAACGAGTGGGCGCCGCCGATGCCGCGCTTCGAGCACTCCCTGTTCGTGCTCGCCACGGTGATGAGCCGGTCGGGACCGGGGCTCGCGGTGGTGGACGCCGGGCTGAAGGCTTCCAGCATGGATTCGGGCATGCCGGCGGTATGGGAGCGGCCGGGTCTCGACTATACGCGCGCTTCCGACGAACACGGCTGGGTGGAAATCGCGCCCGGCGCGGCCGCGCCCGGACTGGGAGATAAGTTGCTGCTGGTTCCCGGCCATTGCGACCCCACCGTGAACCTCTATGACTGGTATGTTTGCGTGCGCGGCGGCGCGGTGGAAGCGCTATGGCCGATCACCGCACGGGGTGCGGTCAGTTGAATTGAAGCAAGATTCCTATGGCTGGGTGGTGGTGCTGTGCGCGTTCACCCTGATGTTCGTCGGTTTCGGCGCGGCTTATTCCTTCGCCGCGTTCTTCCGCGCCTTCCAGGCTGAATTCGGCGCTTCGCGGGCGCACGTCTCGCTGGTGTTTTCGCTGTGCGCCTTCCTCTATTTCCTGCTTGGTGCGCCTGGCGGCATGCTTGCCGACCGTTACGGCACGCGCAACGTGGCGCTCGCCGGGGTCGCGTTCATGGCCGCGGGGCTGGCGGCAGCGAGCGCAGCGCACTCCATCGAGGTCCTCTACGCGACATACTCGATCGGCCTGGGGGTCGGCATCGGCCTGACCTACGTGCCTTCGGTCGGCGCGGTGCAGCCCTGGTTCGACAAGCGCCGTGTCCTTGCCTCCGGGATCGCGGTATCGGGGATCGGCGCCGGCAACCTGTTCGCGCCGCCGCTCACCGCCTGGTGGATCGAGGCGTTCGGCTGGCGCGGAGCCTATCTCGCACTGGCCGCCTGCGCCCTGGTGCTCGGCGGCGCAGCGGCGGCGGCGATCCGCAACCGCCCGGCGGGTGGGGCGCGGGCGACCGACGGCCTGTCGTTGCGCGAGGCGGCGCGCACGCGCAATTTCTGGGTGCTGTATGTGACGCTCCTCCTGGCCGGCTTCGGCTGCTTCGTGCCGCTGGTGCACCTCGGTCCCTACGCGGTGGATGCGGGCCATCCGGAATCCTTCGCCGTGCTGCTGGTGAGCCTGATCGGCCTGGGCAGCCTGGTCGGACGATTCGCGATCGGCAGCATCGCGGACTTCTTCGGCCGCATGCGCTCGCTCGCGCTCATGTACCTGGGCATGGCACTGATGCTGCTGCTCTGGTGGGCCTCGACCGGCACGCTCGCGCTGTCCATCATGGCGGTCGGCTTCGGCATCTGCTACGGCGGCTTCGTCGCCACCTTTCCGTCGGTGGTGATGGACTTGTTCGGCGCAAGGTCCGTGTCCGGCATCATTGGCTGCATCTATACCGCGGCCGGCATTGGCACGCTGATCGGCCCGCCGCTGGCGGGCGCCGTCTTCGATGCGACCGGCAGTTACAGTGCTCCGATCCTCGGCGCCGCGGTGCTCGCGTTGATCGCGACGGCTGGTGTGCGGTTGTTGCGCGAACGTAGTTAGATGAAATTCAAGTCCATAAGAAAAACAAAACGACCCGATCTGGTGGTCAGCGAGGAGCGCGGCGTGCGGCACTTGCACGTCGGCGGCGAGGCGATCCAGAGCGCGATGCGGCTGGACGATCCCCATGCGCTCGAGCTGGACTACACGCGCTGCATGATGGCGTTCCTGCTGTTCCATCCGCAGCCGCGGCGGGCGCTCATGATCGGCCTGGGCGGGGGTTCGCTCGCCAAGTTCTTTCACCGGCGCCTGACCGGCCTGCGCACCCATGTGGTCGAGTGCGATGAGCGCGTGATCGCGACGGCGCGCGCGCTGTTCCACGTGCCCGCGGACGACGCCCGGCTGACGGTCGAACACGGCGACGGCGTGGAGGCGCTGGCGCCGGAATGCTGCGACCTGCTGGTGGTGGACGGCTACGAGGACGAGTCGACCCCGGCGGCGATGGTGTCGCAGGCATTCTTCGATGCGGGCTGGTGCGCGCTGCGGGAGCCCGGCGTGCTGGTGATGAACTTCATGAACGACGATCCCGATTTCGACCGCAACCTGCAGCGCATCGAGCGCGCCTTCGGCGGCGCGGTGATCGCCTTCCAGTCGCTGCGCGATCCGAACATCGTCGTGCTCGGCCTGAAAGGCGCGCCCGCGTCGCTCGAGTGGGACGTGCTGCGGGCGCGCGCCGCGGCGCTGGAGAAAAGCTACCGGCTGCCGTTTCCGCGCTATGTGGAACGGCTGCGCACCATGAACCGCTGGACGGCGGACGAACTGGTCATCGGCGCCGCGCCGGGAACGGCCTGAGGTGGCGCTCGATCCCGCCGAAATCGCGGCGCTGGCCGCGGCCGCCTTCGCCGGCTCGGTGATTTTCGGCCTCACGGGTTTCGGCGCCGCGCTGGTCACGGTGCCTTTCGCCACGCATTTCGTGCCGCTGCCGTTCGCGCTCGCGCTGTTCGTGCTGATGGACCTCGCCAATGCCTTCCGCATCGGCTTCGAGAATCCGAAAAACGCTGTCAAGAGCGAGTGGACGCGCATGGTGCCGATGATTCTCATCGGCACGGTCACCGGCGTCACGCTGCTGGTCAACCTGCCGCGCGGCGCGGCGACGCTGGCGCTGGGGGTGTTCGTGCTGTTGTTCGCGCTCTACAGCCTGCTGCGCAACCCGGAATCCCACCGCGTGGTGTCACCGCGCTGGGCCTGGTTCGCGGGCCTGACGGGCGGCGTCACCAGCACCATCTTCGGCGCCGGCGGGCCGCCCTACGCCATGTACCTGTCGCAGCGCGGCCTGACGAAGGAGCAATTCCGCGCCACGCTGGGACTCGCGACGCTGACCAGCATCTCGATCCGTACCGTCGCGTTTCTTGTGACGGGAATCCTGATCGATCCGAAAGTCTGGGTGTACGCCATGTTCATCGTGCCCGCGGGATTGGCGGGCATCTGGGCCGCGGGCCACCTGTTCCGGCGCATTTCCCGGGGAATCCTGATGCGCGTCGTGGCGCTCATGCTGCTGGCGAGCGGCGCCTCCCTGATACTGCGGGCGATTTCCTAACGGTACATGTAGTCCCGCGTCCAGGGGAGCGGGTTGCGCTCCGGGTCCGAGGATTTTGCCGCCAGGATCTGGTGAATCGTGACCCAGTTGCGTTCGAAAGCGTGGGCGCAGCCGGCGAGGTAGAGGCGCCAGATGCGCGTGCGCTTTTCGCCGGCGTGCGCGCGGGCCGCCGCCAGGTTCGCTTCCAGCCGGCGCGACCAGCGGGCAAGGGTCTTCGCGTAGTGCAGGCGCAGCGTTTCGACGTCCATCACTTCCAGCTTCGCCGCCGACATCTCCTTCAGCACCAGCGAGACGTGCGGGAGCTCGCCGTGCGGGAAGACGTACCTCTCGACGAATTCCCCGACACCCAGCCCGACTTCGCGGCCGTCCGGGTCCACCGAGGTAATGCCATGGTTCATGGCGATGCCGCCGTCCGTCAGCAGCCGCCGGATCGCGCCGAAATACGCGGGCAGGTTCTTGAGGCCGACGTGCTCGAACATGCCCACGGAGGCAATTTTCTCGAACACGCCTTCACCCTCGAGGTCGCGGTAGTCCCGAAGCAGCGCCCGGCAGCGGTCCTCGAGACGGGCTGCGCGAATGCGCTTTTCGGCCACGGCGTGCTGGTTTTCCGAAATCGTGATGCCGGTGGCGTCGACGCCATACTTTTCGGCAGCGTGAATGATGAGCGCGCCCCAGCCGCAGCCGATGTCGAGAAACCGCTCGCCGGGCCTGAGCCGCAATTTCCGGCAGATATGATCCAGCTTCTGCTCCTGCGCCGTATCGATGTCCTCTTCGCCGGTCTTGAAGTAGGCGCAGGAATAGGCCATGCGCCGGTCGAGCCAGAGGCGGTAGAAATCGTTCGAGACGTCATAGTGGTAGCGGATCGCCTCCTGGTCCCGTTGCTTCGAGTGCGGCGAGAGGCGGGGCAGGCGTCTCTTCAGCGGGCTGCCCAGGTTGCGCACCAGTTTTTCGGCGGCACGAAAGGCCTCGTCGATCGGCCCTTCGACATCCACCTCTCCCTCGACATAGGCTTCGCCGAGCGCGGCAAGGTCGGGGTTGATCAGGCGCCTGAGAGCGGCGGTACGCGGTACGCGCAACGTCACGGACGGGCGCCCGGTGGGCGCGAAACGCCGTCCGTTCCAGAGCTCGATCGCAAGCGGCAACTGGCCGTTCGCCTCGAGTTCCGAGAGCTTCTTCTCGATGCGATATTCGAGGAGCATGGCTCCTATCTCAGGCGACTTTCTCCCGCATGGTAACGAATTCCTCGGCCGCCGTCGGATGGATGCCGATGGTGGCGTCGAACTGCGCCTTGGTCGCGCCCAGCTTGACCGCGATGGCGACGCCCTGGATGACCTCGCCCGCGTCGGGGCCGAGCATGTGCGCGCCGACCACGCGCTGGCTGGCGGCATCGACCACCAGCTTCATGAAGATCCGCTCTTCGCTGTTTCCCATGGTGTGCTTGAGCGAACGAAAGGCAGCCTTGTAGATGTCCACTTTACCGTAGCGCCTGCGCGCGTTCTCTTCCGACAGTCCCACCGTGCCCAGGTTCGGATTGGCGAATACCGCGGTCGGCACGTTTTCGTGGTCCACCGGCGTTGGCTTGCCGCCGAACAGGGTCCTGGCGAGCGCCATGCCTTCCGAAGTGGCTACTGGCGTGAGATTGAGCCGGTTGGTGACGTCGCCGATGGCATGGATCGAATCCACCGAGCTTTTCGAGTAGTCGTCGACCACGATCGCGCCGTCCGCAGCCAGCTTCACGCCTGCGGCCTCCAGGCTCAGGCCAGCGGTGTTCGGCTTGCGGCCCGTGGCGAACATCACCAGGTCGAACGATTGGCGGGTGTTGTTGTTGAATTCCACTTGAATTGAATTGTCCTGTTTAGTGAGATTGACAGGACTGCAGTTAAAAGTAACGGCTACCCCTTTCCTGGCCATTTCTTCGCCGAGCCTCTTCCCCAGCTCGGCGTCGAAGCCGCGCAGCAGCTGCGCGCCGCGGTAGGCGAGGGTGGTCTGCACCCCCAGGCCGTTGAAGATGGAAGCGAATTCGACCGCGATGTAGCCGCCGCCGACGACCAGCGCGCGTTTGGGCAGCTTTTCGAGATGGAAGGCCTCGTTCGAGGTGATCGCGAGTTCGCTGCCGGGGATGTCCGGCTTCTGCGGCCAGGAACCGGTGGCGACGAGAATATGTTTGGCGGTGCTGGTCTTGCCGTTGATTTCGATTTCATTTTTTCCGCGGACCACGGCTTTGCCGCGGATGATCGACGCGCCGGCGTTGACGAGCGCGCGCTCGTAGACGCCATTCAGCCGGTCGATCTCGCGGTCCTTGTTGGCGAGCAGCTTCGCCCAGTCGAATGCCGGCTCGGAGGCGGTCCAGCCGAAATCGGCCGCGTCCTTCAGGTCGTCGCGGAAGTGGGCGGCGTAGGAAAACAGCTTCTTCGGGATGCAGCCGACGTTGACGCAAGTGCCGCCGAAGCGGCCGGACTCCGCGACCGCGACCCGGGCGCCCAGGTTGGCGCTGAAGCGGCTCGCACGCACGCCGCCCGAACCGCCGCCTATGGTGAAAAGATCGTAGTCGTACTTCAAAAACAGCTACTTCAGATTCTTGAGATTCATCCCGACGAGGTCCAGCGTGGCGGCCAGCTTCATGTGCTGCGGCTTGTCGGCGAGCCACTTGGTGGCGCTATTGACGCGCTGCTCGATCTGCGCGGCCGGCATGCCCTCGATGCCGACGAACATCTTGGCGAGGTCCGTGAGGCCGGCGCCGGCCGCTTCCCCGCCGACCTCGCGGAGCTTGGCCTCGATCGCGGCGCGGTCGAGATTGGTCACCAGCTTCATGGTCGGCTCATTGCTCATGGGGCGCTCCTATCCGGCGGTAAGTATATAGCGCCCCGAGGCCTGCCGGGCGCGTCCCTCGGCCACCAGTTTGTCGAGATGCGCGGTGAGCGAGCGCATCGCAACTGGATGTAATTTCGGCGAAACATCGTCATAGACCTCCGTCACCAGCTCCTCCAGCGTCGACGTTCCGCGGCGCTTCAGGGCCGCCGCGACCTTGGCTTCGCGCGCCAGCCGGTGCGCCACCAGCCGCCGCACTTCCTTGTGCGGCGCACCGATCAGGTAGCCGTGTCCGGGCGCGATGATGGCGATGTCCTCCGCCAGCAGTTTTTCCAGCGACGCGAGATAGGCGCGCATGTCGCCGTCGGGGGGATTGATGACCACGGTCGAACCCTGCATGACGTGGTCGCCCGTGAACAGCATTTTCGTCTGTTCCAGCAGGTAGCAAAGATGGTTCGATGCGTGCCCGGGGGTGTGGATCGCGCGCAGCTGCAGTTTCCCCAGCGACATTCTTTCGCCGTCGGCGGGCGCGCGGTCCGCGGCGTAGCCCTGGTCCTGGCTCGCCCCCGGGGGCGCGGGGCGGCCCAGCACCTGGGCCCCGGTGGCCGCTTTCAGCGCGGCGGCGGCGGGAGAATGGTCCATGTGCGTATGCGTGGTGAGGATCCAGCGGATACGCCCGGCGCCGGTTTCGACGATCTTCGCAATGTGCGATTCGATCGCCGGGCCCGGATCGATCACCGCGAGTTCTTCTTCGCCGACGAGGTAGGTGTTGGTGCCGGGCCCCGTCATTGCGCCCGGATTGGGCGCGGTGATGCGCGTCACGTACCGGTCGAGGCGCTTGGGAATGCCCGGCTGGATGACGAAGCAGGTGTTGCCGATTTCCTCGGGGTCGCTCCAGTGGATCTCGAAATAGGGCGGATCGGCGCGGCGGAACAGGCGCTGCGAGCCTTCGTGGTCCAGCGCCCAGCAGGCGGCGTTCACCTCGATGTCGCCCAGGCTGCGCGCGTGCTCCAGCACCGCGCGCGGCGTGGTGAAGTGCGCGAGGTCGGAGAGCGTGCTGCGGGTCGGGAAGATCAATTCGATTTCCTTGCGCTTGCCGCGCTCGAGCGCTTCGCGCGGACTCACCCAGACGCTGTGCACCGTCTCCGAGCGGTCGTGCGCGCCCAGCTGCCCGGCAGGCGCGCAGGCGACGAAAAAGCGCGTGCTGAAGCGTCGCGCGCGGCCCGGCGCCGTGATCCAGTGGCTGTAGTAGGCGATTTCCCGCGCCGGGATGAAAAGATTTTCCTTTTCCAGGAAATCGCTGAACAGGAGCGTTCCTGCGTTCAAGGGCTCCCGAAGATGTTCAAGAGACTTTGCCCGGTCCGGGTCGACCGGGGATTGGTCTTCATCCCACGCAAGGAGAATTCCCGATTCCTCGAAGCATTCGCGCGCCGCGGCGACCCAGTAGGCGAGGCCGCCGGAAGGAACGCCGAGCCGCGCGCTCGCCTGCGCGTCGTCCAGGCCGCGCACGCGCCGCGCCGCGCGCTCGCCGGCATCGTCGGGGTCGAGCGCGCCGCCGGGAAACACGAACGCGCCAGGCAGGAACACCGCCTTGCTGGTGCGCTGGAGCATGAATACCTCCGGCGCCGGGGCCTGCTCGCGCAGCAGCAGAATCGTAGCCGCGGGACGCGGGGCGGGTTTATTTTCCGTCGTCACGCGCTGCGATCCGGCGCGGCCGTCTCGCCGCGCCCCGCGCGGTCCTTATCGTTCTGCGCCTTGATCATCGCGCGCGCCTTTTCCCAGTCGGCGTCGGTCAGCTTGTCCAGGCCGGTGAAGCCGGCGCCGTTGGCGAGATAGCCGGCGCCGTCCACCGCGATGGTCTCGCCCGTGAGCCACTCGCAGCCGTCGGCCATCAGGAAGGTGGCGAGGTTCTGCAGCTCGGGCATCTGGCCGATGCGGCGCATCGGGTTGAGGTCGTTGGAATCCTCGAAGCTGCCGCCGGGGCGCAGGCGCTTGGAGGCGCCCTCGGTCGGGAACGGGCCCGGCGCGATCGCGTTCAGGCGGATGCCGTAGCGGCCCCATTCCACCGCCAGCGACTTGGTCATCACGTGCAGGCCCGCCTTCGACATTGCCGAAGGCACGACGTAGGGCGAACCGGTATGCACCCAGGTCACGAGAATGGAGATCACGGAACCCTTGTGCCTGCCCTCGATCCAGCGCCTGCCCACGGCGTGCGTGACGTAGAAGCTGCCGTGAAACACGATGTTGGCGATGGCGTTGAAGCCGTTCGGCGTCAGGTCCTTGGTCGGGCTGATGAAGTTGCCGGCGGCGTTGTTGACCAGGCCCGTGAGCGGTCCGGCTTCGTCCCAGATGCGCTGGATCATCGCATCCACCGCCTGCGCGTCGCGGATGTCGACGGCGTGGGTCCTGACTGTCCCGCCGTACTTGCCCGTCAATTCTTTCGCGGAGGAATCCAGAACAGCCCCGCGCCGCCCGGCGATCCAGATCTCGGCGCCCAGCTGCAGGTAGCGGGTGGCGATTTCCTTGCCCAGGCCGGTGCCGCCGCCGGTGACGAGGATGCGCTTACCCTTGAGCAGTCCCTCTTTGAACATGGCGTTCCTCTTGGCGAAGAACGCCTATTGTAATCATGCCGCCGCGGCTTCCTCGGGGGCATAGGAGGCGATGCCGTTGCCGAACGACCAGTTTTCCCTCGCCACTTCGACGAGATTGATCAGCACGTCTTCCGGCCGCAAACCCGCCGCAGTGCCAAGCCGTTCAGCGATGGTGCGGTACAGCGAGCGCTTCAGTTGCAGGGAACGTCCGGCGGCAAGCGTGATCTGGATGATCACCAGGTCACGGCTGCGTGCAATGCCGAGGAATTCGCGGTCGTAGATGAAATCCTCGGGGTCGTGTTCCGTGATGAGCTGGAAACGATCCTTGGCGGGAACGTCGATGGTTTCCACCATCGCCTGGTGGACCGCGTCGCCCACCTTGCGGCGGTACGACGCGGGCTTGCCCTTGGAGCAGCGAGATGCGGACGAGGGGCATGGCGGGCCTCAGGCGAGCGAAACGGAGGCGTCGGCGAACGCCTGCACCAAGGTCAGGCCGGGCTTGCCAATCTGGTAGCAGTGGCCCGGCCCGAGTACCACGTCCTTGCGGCTGTTCTCTTCCGTGATCCATACCGTGCCCTCGCGGGCGCAGATGGTGCTGCCGGCGCTGTCGGTCAGCTTGAGGGTCTGCCCGCGGGACAGCCTGAGGGCGCCGGAGGCGATTTCGAGTTTCATGGCGTGCTCCTTTGCGTCGAGTGCGAGGTTGCGATCAGCCGAGCCGCGCGAGCCAGCGCGACAGGTCGCGCTGCGGGGCCAGGTGTGCGGCCAGCCAGTTGCGTAGCGACTTGAGGCCTGCCAGCACGCTGCGGTTGCGCTCGCGACGCGCGTTGCCGAACAGCCGGCGACGCAGTGCCGGGTCGTTGTGGAACTCTTCCAGGATGTAGCGGTTCACTTGGTTCTCCTTGCGTTTGACATGCGCATAGTGCATCCTTGGCCGCTAGGGCCCAAACGGTAAATTCTCAGGTCTGGCATGCAAAAAGGTAATGTCAAATCCCAGCCGCGCCTGCCTTCGCTCGACCTGCTGAACGGCTTCGAGGCGGCAGCCCGGCTGCTGTCATTCACCAAGGCGGGGGAGGAGTTGCATCTCTCGCAGTCGGCCGTCAGCCGACAGATCCAGGAACTGGAGGACCAGCTGGGCGTGCGCCTGTTCGAGCGCCGCCACCGCGCGCTGGCCCTGACCGAGGCCGGGCAGACGATGTACGCCGCCGCGGCGCAGGCGCTGGCGACGATGCGCGCGGTGACCGACCGCCTGCGCGCCGGGCGCGGCCGCCAGACCCTGGCGGTCACCACCACGCAGTCCTTCGCCTCGCTCTGGCTGATCCCGCGGCTCGCCGGCTTCACGCGTACGCACGCCGGTCTGGATGTGCGCATCAGTGCCGAGACGCGCGTGCTGGATCTCGAGCGCGACGGTCTCGACTTGGCGATCCGCCACGGACCGGCCTCGCTCGTCGGCGCGAACGCGGTGAAGCTGTTCGGCGAGCGCGTGTTTCCGGTATGCAGCCCGAAGCTGATGAACGACCCGAAACGGCCTCTGCGCGAGCCCGCGGACCTTCGCCACCAGGTGCTGCTGCAGTACGACGACCCCGACGGCCGCCACCCTTGGTTGCACTGGAAGACCTGGCTCGAAATCGAGCGCCTGACCGACCTGCGGCCGGCGGGGAGCCTGGTGTTCTCCGGCTACGAGCAGATCATTCCGGCGGCGATCGCCGGCCACGGCGTGGCGCTCGGCCGCAGCCCGCTGGTGCGCGAGGCGATCTCGTCAGGCAAGCTGGTGGCGCCGTTCAAGCGCATGGCCGATCCTGCGCGCGCCTACTTCGCCATCGTGTCGAAAAATTCCGCAGGCCGGCCGGAAGTGGCCGACTTCGTCGCATGGTTGAAGGAGGAAGCCAAGAAGGAACTGCGCTAGATTCGCTGCCTGCGTCGTCCCCTGTGAGGACGTGGGCCCATGCTGCATTGAGGGGCTGAATTGCCGCGTTCGAGACAAATCGGTCGTTCGCACTGGGACGACTTGACCGCGGCTACGACACCGACCTGATCTGCCCCATCACAACCTTGACATGGTCCCCGGGCCTCCAGGCGGGCAGCGTAGCTTCGCGTACCACGCGCACTGAACCGTCCTGCAAGAGCACTTCGACTTCATAGATCTTCACCGGGTCTGTGCCAAGCTTGCCTCTCAGCAAGGCAAAGAGCATTGCAAACCCCTCGCCGGAGACGGTGCTGACCCCGTATCTCGCGGTACCCAGCTGCACCTCGCGCACGTTCTCGACTACGCCGCACGCGCGGCACGCGCGCGTCGCATCGACCCTCGACTGCGCGAGCGACTTGACGACGACATCAACGACGGGCGGGATTCCCGCGACGCAAGCCACCGCCACTAGCGCGACCAGCACCATTTGACTGCTGATGTCCTGCTGCCGGTTGCGCATGGCCACGCGATCGCCGCTCCGCGCCTATCGCGCCTGGCCTGCCTGCGCCTGGACCACGACCGCCTGGCCATCCATCGCCCCGTTCAAGTCGGCGGTCTTATTGCCGAAGCAATAGATTGTCCCCGTCCTCCATGCCACCACCGCACACTCGCCGCTCCGTGGCGCGTGCGTTAGCAGCTCGGGCGCTTCGAACGCAGGCTTGTCGATCGAGATGACCACCAGCGCCATGGCCGCACCGATCGCCGATGCGCAGGCCAGCGCAGTGAGCACGCCCAGCACCATCAGTGCTACAGATCCTGTCCTGCTTTCAGGTGCAGCGTCCATTGTTGCCTTTTTCCATTTCTAGCTGCGGTTCAATATGCGCAGGATAGGTGTCGATACGGACGCAGTCTGTGTGTTGGCACACAGCAATCGGGAGGGAGTAGCAGACGCTCGCGAATGACCACCGTTTGGCCGCTGGCGGTCAATCAGATCAGTTCGGCCATCTGTGCCCTGGCGCACAGATCGTTTCGCGGGCAACGAAAACAATGCCGGTGGGAGCAGCTTGACGCATCTCCCGACAGGCCGACATTGTCGATCGCAATTGACAGCGATTCCAGAATCTCTCAAAGGATATGAAAATGACCAATACACAACGCCCTTTGCACAATCTCCTCCTCGTGGCTGCCGCCACATTGTCGCTGGCTGCAATCAGCACCCCCGCGGATGCTGCAGGCGTGAGCGTCCAGATCGGGTTCCCGGTCCCGGGCATAGTGGTTGACGCGCGCGACCCGTACTACTTCTCGCCCAATTACTGCGCTGGGTGCTGGTACGGCGAATGGGGCGGCCGCACCGGCTACCACCGGGGCGGCGGACGCCCGTGGGAGCGCCCGCACAGCGAGGCGGACCATCACGGACACGATCACGGGCGCGACGTCATGCACGAAGGGCACCGCTGAGACTGTTCTGCTGGTCAGGCGACTGACCGCTTCGGGCCGAAAGCGGTCATTCAGGGCGATTGATGATGTTGGCTAGTGCGTGGTTAGCCACTCGCGCTAGAGGGGGCGGTGGCAGCGGCTAGCGTGCGGCCAAGGCTTGCGCGATCACGCGGAAGAAACGGATCACTTCGTCGTTCATCTCCCGGGCGGTGAAGGGGTGGCTACGATTCAGCTACGTGCGCAGAAATGAAAAGGGCCTGCATATCTGCAGGCCCTTGTTATATTTGGCGCGCCCGGAGCGATTCGAACGCCCGACCCCTTGGTTCGTAGCCAAGTACTCTATCCATCTGAGCTACGGGCGCGAGGGCCGCATTATATCAAAGACTTAAGGAGACCAGATGAGCTTCGTCCTGCAGGTGAACATCCAGATCAAGCCTGAAAACGTGGCCCGCTTCATGGAGAAGGTGCTCGAGAACGCGGCGCACGCCAGGGATGAGAAGGGCTGCGTCCAGTTCGACGTGCTGGTGGACCCGAACGACAAGACCAGGGTGATGCTTTACGAAATCTACCGCGACGAACCGTCGTTCGAGACGCACCAGCAGACGGCGGCCTTCAAGAAATACCTGGCCGAAGCCGTGCCGCTGCTCGCCTCACGCGAGCGGCATTTCTGGCGCAAGGCCTAGAACAGCAAATAGCCGAGCACGCCGCCGCCGGCGAGCATCCATAGCGGGTTGTAGCGGGTGAGGAAGATCGCCGCAGCGCTGGCGCCGGCGATGAGTGCGTTCTTCCAGTCGATGCCGTGCGGCGTCGCCAGTACGAAGCCGCCGGAAACAATGAAGCCGACGCTGATCGGAATCAGCGCGCGCTGGAAGGTCTTGCGCCAGGGCGCGTCGCGCATCCGGTCCCAGAAGCCGCCGACCGAATAGGAAAGCGCGGCGGCGGGCCCGCAGAAGGCGGCAAGCGCGACCAGCCCGCCCGCGGGACCCGCGACCTTCCAGCCGATCAGCGCGGTCACCAGCACGTTCGGCCCCGGCGCCGCCTGCGCGATGGCGAACAGCTGCGTGAACTCGGCCGCGCTCATCCAGGCCTGCACGTCCACCACCTGCCGCTGCATCTCCGGCATCACCGAGGGAATGCCGCCGACGGACACCAGCGACAGCAGCGCGAAATAGAAAGCGATCTGCAGCATCAGAGCAGGTCCTTGCGCGCCGCGAGCCAGCCAAGCAGGACCGCAACCGGAAGCACCGCGAACAACGACACTCGGCCCAGCGCGATGACGCCGAAGCAGGCCGCGGCGATCGCGATGCCTGCGGGCTTCCTGGCCAGCGGTTTGGCGAGCTTCAACGCGGTGCCGATGAACAGGCCGCCGCCCGCGATGCCGACGCCCGTCACCACGGCTCTCACCGCCGGGTTGGCTGCAAAGTCCGCGTATAGCAGCGCCAGGCCGAAAACCCAGACCAGCGGCAAGGCCATGAGGCCGGCGAAGGCTGCCAGCGAACCCAGCGGGCCGAACCAGCGCCGGCCCAGCACCACGGAGACATTGCCGACGTTGGGCCCGGGCAGGAACTGGCACAGCGCCAGCACCTCTGCGAAATCGCCCGGCGCGACCCAGCACCTGTCCTCGACCATCACGCGGTGCGCCAGCGGCAGCACGCCGCCGAAGGACCTGGCGCCGATTGAGAGAAAACCCCGGTACAACTCCCACAATGACTTTGGCGGCGTCGGCTCCAACTATTCTCCCCAGTAGTCCAGGCCTTCGGGGAGCGGCTCGCCGTGGGCGAGAGAGGCGAGCTTGGCGTACTGGCCGTCGGCATAGAGCAGCGGTTTGCCCTTGCGGCCGATCTGCATCTGCGCCACTTCGCCCAGGAATATGGTGTGGCTGCCGTGCACCAGGCGGTTCACCACGCGGCAATCGAAGGACACCAGCGAATCGGCCAGCACCGGCGCGCCGGTGGCGAGCCGGGTCCACTGCTCGTCGCGGAAGCGGGCCTCGCCCCGCATGTTGCTGCCGTGCGCCCCGCTGAAAGTGCCGGATAGCTCGCGGTCCTCGTGGCGCAGCACGTTGACGCAGAACACCTCCGCCTTTGCGATGGCGTCGTGCGTGTTGGTGACGCGGTTGATGCACACCAGCACCGTCGGCGGATCCGCGGTCGCCGAGCACACCGCGGTCGCCGTCATGCCGTAGCGCCGGCCTTCATGGCTGCAGGTGATGATGCACACCGCGCCGGCGAGGCTGCGCATGCCGAGCTTGAACTCCGCTGCGAACTGCGTGCCGTCTGGCGGCTTGCTCATGCGGCGATTCTACCGTGCTAGATTGGCCGCAACTTCTCGCAGCGGAGCATCCCCATGCAGGACGGCTTCCTTCACCAGGCTCTCATCTATCTCGCCGCCGGCGTGACCGTGGTGCCGGTCTTCAAGCGCCTCGGCCTCGGCTCGGTGCTCGGCTACCTCGTCGCCGGCGTCGCCATCGGGCCCTGGGGCCTCTCGCTCGTCTCGGCGCCCGAGGCTATCCTCGATTTCGCGGAGTTCGGCGTCGTGCTGCTGCTGTTCCTGGTCGGCCTGGAACTGAACCCGGCGCGCGTCTGGCAGCTGCGCAAGCCGATCTTCGGCATGGGCGCGACGCAGGTCGTGGTCACGGTGGCGATCGTGGCGGCGGCGGCCTGGGCGCTGGGCGCGCCGCCGCGCGTGGCGCTGGTCGTCGGCATGGGCTTCGCCATGTCCTCGACCGCGATCGGCCTCGCCACGCTGCAGGAAAAGAACCTGCTGCCGACGCCGGGCGGCCAGGCGAGCTTCTCGGTGCTGCTGTTCCAGGACCTGGCGGTCATCCCGCTCATTCTCATCCTGGGTCTGATCGCATCGGACAAATCCCAAAACAATTTCGACTGGATGGCGACCGCCAGGGCGGTGGGCGTCATCGTGCTGCTGATCGTCGTGGGCCGCTTCCTGCTGCGCCCGGTGCTGCGCTACGTCGCCAACACCCGGCAGCGCGAGATATTCGTCGGCTTCGCCCTGTTCCTGGTCATGGGCATCGCGGCGCTCATGGAATTGGTCGGCCTCTCCACCGCGCTGGGCGCGTTCCTGGGCGGCGTGCTGCTCGCCGACTCCGAATACCGCCACCAGCTGGAACTGGACATCGAGCCGTTCAAGGGCCTGCTGCTGGGCCTGTTCTTCATCGCGGTCGGCATGTCGGTGGACATGGGACTGTTCGCCCGCACTCCGCTGCTGGTGCTTTCGATCGCCTTCGGCATCGTGGCGCTGAAAATCGTCCTGCTGTACCCGCTCGCGAAGACCTTCGGCTTCTGCGGCCGCGCCGACGCCACGCTGTTCGCGCTCGCGCTGTCGCAGGTGGGCGAATTCGCCTTCGTGCTTTTCGGCGCCGCCGGCAGCCTGCTGCCGCGCGAAACGCTGGACCTGCTGAACGCCGCGGTCGCCGTGTCCATGCTGAGCACGCCGCTCCTGATGATGCTCTACGAACGCGTGCTCGCGCCGCGCTTCCTGCGCGTCGAGGAGCGCGCGGCCGACGCCATCGACGAAACCAACCCGGTGATCATCGCCGGCTTCGGCCGCTTCGGCCAGGTGGTGCAGCGCGTGCTCGCCGCCATCAAGGTCCGCGCCACGGTCGTGGACCACGACCCGAACCAGATCGAGCTCGTGCGCCGCTTCGGCACCAAGGCCTATTACGGCGACGCCACGCGACTCGACCTGCTCGAGGCCGCGGGCGCGCGCAAGGCCAGGGTGCTGGTGGTCGCGGTGGACAATCCGGAAAGCGCGATGCGCATCGTCACCGAGGCGCGCAGGCACTTCCACCACCTCAAGCTCATCGTGCGCGCGCGCAGCCGCACCGAGGCCTTCGAGCTGGCGGAGATGGGCGTGCCTGCGGTGCGCGAAACCTTCGGCTCGGCGCTGGACGCCGCCGAGAGCGCGCTGCACGACTTCGGCTACGGCCCCATCGCGGCGCGGCGCATCGTCACGCGCTTCCGCCGCCACGACGAGCAGACCATCGCGCAGCAGGCGAAGCACCGCAAGGACACCAAGAAGCTCATTACGCTGGCGCAGCAGGGGCGCCAGGACCTGGAGCAGCTGCTCGCGACGGAAACCGGAAAAAAAGCCTAGGGCGCGGCGCTTTCCGCGCTCAG
This sequence comes from Burkholderiales bacterium, assembly GCA_035308765.1. Lineage (GTDB taxonomy): Bacteria > Pseudomonadota > Gammaproteobacteria > Burkholderiales > SG8-39 > RBG-16-66-20. The sequence continues at coordinate 18,211 of DATGGA010000074.1, read as the reverse complement.
GTCGCCTTGCGCAGCAGTTCGACCGCGAACGTCGTGAACGCGACCCAGGCGACCGTGAAGGCGACGGTGCGGGCCCTGAAGAGGCCGAAGCCGCTGATGTGGAGCACGGCATGCACGGCGCGTGCGTAGAAGAACACCATGGCCGATATCGCGGTCACGGCCGTCGACACGCCGGCTGCATTCGCAACTAGGACCACAGCCGCGAACGGCGCGAAATTCTCGACCGCGTTGACGTGCGACCGGTTGGCGCGGTTGACCCAGTCGGGCAAGGGCGCTTTCGGCGCCACCCTGTAGTCCTCGGGCTTCAGCGGGCCGCGGGAAGTTACGTAGCCGATGACGACCGGGATCCAGAGCACCCCGGTGAGTATGGCAGTGAGCGTGAGGTAAAGCAGTTCGGTCGTCATGGTTCGTCCCCTTCCAATCGATGGGCGTTCAATTTACTAGATCCCCGGGTTCTGCGCTTATCCCTTGGCCGCGATGCCCTTCTCCGCGAAGGTTTCCAGCGCGATGCGGTGCGCGTCGTTGGAGGCCGGGATGCCGCAGTAGAGCGCGACCATCAGGCAGACCTCCCGGATTTCCTCGGGCGTGCAGCCGTTGTTGACGGCGCCGTTCATGTGCACCTTGAATTCGGCGGCCCGGTTGATCGCCGCCGTCATGCCGAGCACCACCAGGCTGCGGATTTTGCGCTCGAGGCCGGGGCGCGCCCAGATGTCGCCGTAGGCGTAGGCGTTGACCATGTGCTGCAGCGGCGCGCCGTAGTCGCCTACCGCGTTCATGCGCTTCTCCACCGCCTCCGTTCCGAAGATTTCCTTGCGGATGCCGAGTCCGCGCCTGTAGAGTTCCTGCGTGTCCATTTTCGTCTCTCCTGTCTGGGGAAAATCCATGATACCTGCCCTTGTCCGGCTGCTGACTTCAGTCTCGCTGGCCATTGCCGCCGGCGCGGCGACGGCGCAGGGATATCCGGCGCACACGGTCAAGCTGGTGGTTCCCTACGGACCCGGCAGTTCGCCGGACAGCGTCGGCCGGATCGTCGCGCAGCAGATGCAGGAGGCGCTCGGCCAGCCGGTCATCGTGAGCAACGTCGCGGGCGCGCTCGCCAACGTCGGTACCGCGGAAGTGGCGCGCGCCGCGCCCGATGGCTACACCATCCTGCTCACCACCAATACGCCGCACGCGGCGAACGTGGCGCTGTTCAGGTCGCTGCCCTTCGATCCGGTGAAGGACTTCGCGCCCATCGTGCGGCTCATCACCACCTCGATGGTGCTGCTGGTGCGCAGCGATTTCCCCGCGAACAATCTCAAGGAGTTCATCGCCTACGCCAGGACGAAACCGAACGGCCTGACCGCCGGCTACGGTTCGGCCGCCACCATCGTCTCCATCGCCAAGCTTCGCACGGCGGCGGGCTTCACGACGCTGGACGTGGCCTACAAGGGCGTGCCGCTCGCGATCACCGATGTGCTGGGCGGGCAGATCGACTTCACGCTCGGCGATTTCGCCGTGTCGATGCCGCAGATCCGGGGCGGAAAGATGAAAGGCCTGGGCGTGACCTCGCCCGTGCGCACGCCGCTCGCACCCGACCTTCCGGCGATCGCGGAAATGTTTCCCGGCTTCGAGACGCGCATCTGGTACGGCCTGGTCGCGCCCGCGGGCACGCCGCGGCCCGTGGTGTCCAAGCTGCACGACGTCGTGGCCGCGAGCCTGCTCAAACCAGACGTGAAAGCGCGCCTCGCGGGCCTCGGCCTGGAGCCGGCGCCGATGACGCCCGATGAATTCGCCGAGTTCATCGGCAAGGAAATCGCCAAGTGGACGAAGGAAGTCCGGGAAGCGGGGATCGAGCCGCAGTGATCGACGCCGCCATCGTCGGCCTGGGGCGCTGGGGCCGCAGCCTGGTCGAATCGGTGCAGGGAAAAAGCGGCCGGCTGCGCTTCGTGCGGGGCGTCGACCCGTCGCCGGAGGCGCGCGAGTTCGCTGCGCGTCACGGGCTGAAGTTTTCGGCGGACCATGCCGGCGCGATTTCCGACCCGGCGGTCAATGCGATCGTCCTCGCGACGCCGCACTCGCTGCACCTCGAGCAGGTGCTGGCCGCGGCGCGCGCCGGCAAGGCGGTGTTCTGCGAAAAACCGCTCGCGCTGAAAGCGGCCGACGCGGCGCGCATGATCGAGGCCTGCGATCGGGCCGGCGTCGCGCTCGGCGTGGGCCACAACCGGCGCTGGTGGCCGGCGATGCGCGAGCTGAAGCGCCTGGTCGAATCCGGCGCACTCGGGCAGCTGCTGCACCTGGAAGGGCATAACAGCAACGAGAACTCCGACCGGGTTTCAGGCGGCTGGCGTACGCTGCCCGCGGAATCGCCCGGCGGCGGCATGACCGGCGCCGGCCTGCACGTGCTCGACGCCATGGTCGGCCTGGCGGGCCCGGTGAAGCGCGCACGGGCGCAATTCATCGAGCGCAAGCCGCCGCCGGCGCCACGCGACACGGTTTCCGTTCTGCTCGAATTCGCGGACGGCGCGAGCGGCCTGCTGGCCACCATCCGCACGACGCCGTTCTACTGGCGCGTGCACGCCTTCGGCGACAGGGGCAGCGCCGAGGTGCTGGGCGAAACCGAACTGGTCCTGCGTCTCAGCGGGCAGCCGCCGCGCCGCCTGCAGCTCGAGCCCGAGGATTCGCTGCGCGCCGAGCTTGAAGCGTTCGCCGACGCCGTCGAGGGGCGTGCGCCCTTCCCCGTGCCGCCCGCGCAGATGCTGCACACGGTGGCCGCGTTCGAGGCGGTGATCCGTTCGCTGGAAACCCGCGCCGCGTGACGTGGTTCACGCCGCCGCGCAGATTCTTGCGGCGGCGACATATCCGGTAACACAACTTACAACTGCGGCGTTTTATTGCGTCCCGGTGCGGCGCTCAATGAGTCATGGCATGTGCCATATACCTGACAAAGGAGTCAGCCATGAACCGTAGAACCGCACTGGCAGTCGCTCTGGGCGCCGCGCTTTTCGCGTCGGGGCCGTTCGTGCAGGCGCAGCAGGCCAAGCCGGGTCCCTATGCGCTCCCGCCCTACATGCAGAACGTCGAGCAGGACCGGACGCAGATCCGCCAGGACAGGCAGGAAATCCGGCAGGACGGCAGCGTGATCTCGCAGGACCGCGGCACGCTGCGCAGCGACGAGTCGCAGCGCAGCGGCGATCTGCGCGCGCTGCGTTCGGATGAGCGCAGCGGCAACCAGGCCGGCGTCGCGCAGGAGCGCGCGGCGCTCGGGCAGGACAACGCCAAGGTACTGAAGGATCGCCAGGCGCTGGGCAAGGCCTACGCCGAACGCCGCGACGACAGGCACGAGCTGCGCCATGACGAGCGCCAGCTGCGGGCGGATCGCGCCGAGCACCGGCACGAAGCGCGCGAGGTACGCGAGGCGCATCACGAGGCGCATCCGGTGCGCGTTGCCGCCACGACCCGGTAAGGCGTCATTGCGCAGGCGCGGGGATTCCCGGAGGCATGTCGGGAATCCCCGCACCGCCCATTTTTCCGGAATATATCCGGTGCTGGTAATGTTAGCGGGGGACGTGAGACAACCCGGAGAGCGCCGCATGAAAACCCTGCTGCTTTGCACACTATTCGCTGTCATATTCCTTGCATCTCCGGCCTGGGCGGCGGGCGGCGGCAGCGGCTCGATGGTGGAACCCAAGCCCGTCGATCCCTTCATCGAGAAGGCCCAGGCGGCGATCGCGAAGCAGGACTGGAAGCAGGCCCAGGAAATCATGAGCGGCGCCGTGGCCCAGAACCCGGGCAACGCCGAATACCACAACCTCTATGCCTACTCGCTGCGCAAAGGCGAGAATCCGCCGATGGACCTGGTATTCCGGCACTACAACCAGGCGCTGTTCATCGATCCCAATAGCCGCAACGCGCACGAGTACCTGGGCGAGGCCTACCTCATGACCGGCAACCTGGAAAAAGCGAAGGAGCACCTCGCGGTTCTCGACCGGCTGTGCACGTTTCCCTGCGAGCAGTACACGATGCTGAAGAAAGCCGTCGCGGACTACGAATCGAGGCAGGCGAAGAAGTGAGATTGCCCGCGGCCGCGCTCGCGCTCCTGCTCGCGGGATGCGCCTCCCTCGACGGCAGCAGCCTGGTGCCGGGGAAATCCACGACGAACGACGTGCAGGCGCTGATGGGCCAGCCGGCGCAGCGCCTGACGATCGCCAACGGCGACACCGTCCTGTACTACCCGCACGGCCCGGCGGGGATGCAGACCTTCGCGGTCCACCTGTCGCCCGACGGCGTGGTGAAATCGGTCGACCAGCTGCTCAAGTACGAGAACCTGATGAAACTCGTTCCGAATGCGAGCACCACCGCGCAGGTGCGGGAGGATTTCGGCCCGCCGGGAATCGTCACCCGCTTCGACCGCCTCGAGCGCGATGTCTGGCAGTACCGGATGTTCGGCGCCAGCCAGGACCCGTACTACCTGTATGTGCAGTTCTCCTACGACGGCATCGTGCGCGAGGTGCTGCTCATGAAGGACTACAACAAGGAACCCGGCGGCCCGGGAAGCAAGGGCTAGTCAGGCCAGCTCATTTTCCCTCCCCCGGGATTGCGCCCAGCGCCCGGTCGAGGAAGCCTAGCCGGTCCTGCCCCCAGAAGCGCTCGCCGTCGAGGATGTAGGTGGGGGCGCCGAAGACGCCGAGGCGCTCGGCTTCCTCGCTGTATCTCTTGTAGAGCGCCTGCACCTGCGGGCTCGTTTCGGCGGCGGCCAGCTCGGCGCCGGGCAGGCCGTTTTCGTTTGCGACGGTCATGCGCACCGCGGCATCGGAGGTATCGCGCTCCTCGGCCCATAGCGCGCGCAGCAGCGCGTGCGAAAGCAGCGGCGCATCCAGGTCGCGTTCCTGCGCTGCGATCACCATCCAGCCCGCTGGCTTGTTCCAGCCCGCGGGCTTGCCGTCCTGCGGGTAATGCTTCGGCACGAGGTTGAGCGGCATGCCGAGGTATTTGCGCCAGCGGTCCAGTTCCAGCGCGTGATAGGTCCGGCGCGGCTCGGGGCGCGTGCGCAGCGGCACGCCGCCGGTGCGCGGCACCACGTCCTGGAAGTCGTAGGGCTTCAACACCAGCTTCACGCGGTGGCGGCGCACGATGTCCTGGAGCTTCGGCCCTCCCAGGTATGCCCAGGGCGAGGACAGGCTGTAGTAACAATGAAGTTCAGTCATGAAACAATTATAGGAAATGTCGCTGGCTTCCCTCGCCTCCCTCGCCCGCCGCGAACTCGCGCGGCTTAATTTCCCGCCTGCGAACTGGGTGCCGCCAGCCGTAGGCCCGGACGGGGAGCCGCTGCTGGATGCGCTCGTGGTCGGCGGCGGCATGTGCGGCCAGACCGCGGCGTTCGCGCTGCTGCGCGAGGGCATCCGCAACCTCCGCTGCGTGGACCGCGCGGACCGCGGGCGCGAAGGCCCGTGGGCGACCTACGCGCGCATGGAGATCCTGCGCTCGCCGAAGCACCTCACAGGCCCCGACCTCGGCGTCGCTGCGCTCACCTACCGCGCCTGGCACGAAGCGAAATACGGCGTGGAGGCATGGGAAAAGCTGCACAAAATCGCGCGCCTCGATTGGGCCGAGTACCTGCTGTGGGTCCGGGATACGGCGGGCATCCCGGTGGAGAACGACGTTGAAGTGACGAATTTGGAATTGCTGCCAGGGTGTGTTCGTGCAACCGTAGGGAACAGATCTTTCTATTCGAAAAAAATAATTCTGGCCCTGGGGCGCGAGGGAAGCGGAGCGCTGCGCTGGCCGGAATTCGAGACCTTCAACCCCGACGATCGCGGCGCCCGGGTATTCCATTCCGCGGACGACGTCGATTTCAAGGCGTTGCAAGGCAAGCGCGTCGGCATCCTGGGCGTCGGCTCCTCGGCCTTCGACAACGCCGGCGAGGCGCTGGAAGCCGGCGCGGCGCAAGTGACGATGTTCGCGCGCCGGCCGCAGCTGCCGCAGGTGAACAAGTCCAAATGGACCGCGTTCCCGGGCTTCCAGCACGGCTACGCGGCGCTGGACGACGCCAGCCGCTGGCGGTTCTACACCTATGTCTTCAGCGAACAGGTGCCCCCGCCCTACGAAAGCGTACTGCGCTGCGAGAAGCACAAGCGATTCTCGATCCGGTTTTCGGAACCCTGGAGCGATATTGAAGAAAAAGATGAATTAAAAATTACGACGCCGAAAGCTGAATACGTTTTCGATGCGGTCATCGTCTGCACCGGCTTCGACGTGAATCTGATGGAACGGCCGGAGATCGCCTCATTCAGGGATTCGATCGACCTCTGGAGCTCTCATGTTTCGCAGGCGGAAGCCGAAAGGTTTCCGGAAGAGGCCCGTTTCCCCTATCTGGGCGAAGCCTTCCAGCTGCAGGGCCGGGAGAAAGGATTGAATCGCGTGCATGTCTTCAACTGGGGCTGCACGCTGAGCCACGGCGCGCTGGCGGGCGACATTCCGGGATTGGAGATCGGCGCCAACCGGCTCGCGCAAGGCATCGCGAGAGATCTGTTTCTGGAGGATGCCGAAGCGCATTACCGGAAATTGCTTGCGCACAACGAGGACGAGCTCAAGTCGACGAAATATTTCGTCAGTCTATCGTCGCGCCGACCTGCTTGACGACCGCCGCCCACCTGGCGCGGTCGGCTTTGACGGTGGCGCGGAACTGCTCGGGCGATTCCCAGCGCGGCGTGTTGCCGAGCTGCACCAGGCGTTCGCGCACCGACGGGGTTTCGAGCGCCGCCTTCACCGCCGCGTTCACCTTGTTGACGATTTCCGCGTCCAGCCCCTTCGGCCCGAACAGGGCGAACCAGGTGTAGCTCTCGAAGCCCGGCAGGCCGGCCTCCGAGATGGTCGGTACGTCGGGAATCGCTGACACGCGATTGCGCGTGCTCACGCCAAGCAACCGCACCTTGCCCGACTTCGCCTGGCTCATCACAGTCTGCACCTGGTTGAAGATGCAGCAGGTGGTGCCCTGCACCACCGAGGTCAGGGCTTCGGGGCCGCCCTTGTAGGGCACGTGCACCATGTCCAGTCCCGCCTTCGCGACGAACTCCGCGAACGCGAGGTGCGTGCCGGTGCCGTTGCCGGTGGAAGCGTAGTTGTACTTGCCCGGGCTGGCCTTCACCTTGTCGATGAATTCGCGCAGCGTCGCAGCGTCGATCACCTGCGGGTTCACCGTCAGCACGTTGGAGACGTTCACCAGCGGCGATATCGGCGTGAAATCGGCCTCGACGTCGAAGGGCAGTTTCCTGTAGAGCGCGGCGTTGACGCCGTGCGTCGCGGCGGTGCCCAGCAGCAGCGTATAGCCGTCCGGCTTCGCCTTCGCCACCGCTTCCGAGGCGAGGTTGCCGCCGGCGCCGACGCGGTAATCCATGACCAGCCTGCCGCCGAGCGACTTCTCCATCGGCTCTTCCAAGAGGCGCGCCACCACGTCGACGCCGGAGCCGGCCGGAAAACCCATGAGGATGGTGATCGGCTGCTGCGGCCATCCCGATGCAAGCGTCGGCCCGACCTGGGCGAGCGCGATGCCCGGAAGCAGAGAAAAAACAGCCAGCAGGAATCGAAGTTTCATGGCGAGGCAATTTTACCCGCCGGAATTCACGCGCCGGACCGGGACGGTAGAATCGCCGCATGCCGCTCTACGACTACGCCCCCCTCTCCGGCAGGTGCAAGACCTGCCGCGGCCGTTTCGAGGTGATGCAGCGCGTCGCCGACGCCAGGCTGACCCGCTGCCCCGCCTGCAAAAAACCCTGCGAGCGCCTGATCAGCGCCGCGCGGCTCGGGGGCAGATACAACTTGACGCCAGGCAAGATCAAGTCGCTGGGCATGACGCAGTACAAAAAAGCCGGCAACGGCGTCTACGAGAGGACCGCGGGCACGGGCGGCCCGGAGGTGATCAACCGCAACACGGGCGGGCAGCAGACCGACCGCGACCGCCCGATCCGCAGCGTATCCGACCCCTGGGACTGAGGCTCGGCTCAGGGCGAAATTTGTAACCGCAAGCTTCCCGTCAGCCCGCGGGAGTAGGCTACGCAGATGGTCGGACGTTACGCCTTCACGATCCTGCTGATCCTCGCCGCCGCTGCGCCTGCCGCGGCCGAGTCCTACAAATGGGTGGACGACAACGGCGTCGTCAACTACTCCAACACTCCTCCCCCGGAAAAGTTCGCCAAGGCGAAACGGGTGGTGGACCGCATTTCCGTCATGCCGTCCGATCCGTCGCTGGGCGCGGCGGTCGCTGCGATGAACGCCCGCGCCGCGCAGCGGGCGTATTACGACGAGGCCGACTGGCAGGCGCGCCAGCGCTACATGGCAATGGCGCGGATTCCTGCAGCCAGCCCCTACGGAACAGCGTACAACCCGTACGGCATGCCGTACGACCCCTACGCCACCCCCTACTACCCCTTATACGTGCCGGTGCTCGCGGTGCGCAGCCCCAGCCGCTTCTTGCGCGTTTCCGTGCACCGCTAGATTTTGTCGGACACCACGCCGCGATCGGCGAGCGCGTCGATCTCCTGCCTGGGAAAACCGATTTCGGCGAGGATCGCGCGCGTGTGCTCGCCCAGGCGCGGCGCCGGCCCGCGCGCCACCTTGGGCTGCCCCTCGACCTGCATCGGCGTGTCCACGGTGCGCACGCGGCCGAGCACGGGATCGTCGATGTCTACGAAGACGCCGTTGGCCGCCATCTGCTCGTCCGCCATCACGTCGTCGTAAGTGGCGACCACCGAGTAAGGCACGTCCGCTTCATCCAGCGCGCGCTGCCAGTAGGCCATCGGCTGGCCGGCGAATATCCGGTCGCAGATCGCGATCAGCTCGCGCATGCGCCCGTCCTTCAGCCGAGCCTCGAGCGTGGCATAGCGCGGGTCGGCGGCGAGCTCGGGCCGGTCGATGGCGCGGCAGACCTTCGGGAAATCGCGCGCGGTATCGACGATGGCCATCTTGAACAGGCGCCGGTCGCCGGCGCGGTAGTAGACGCCGGTGAAATTGCGCGCATCCTCGCGCGGCCGGCGCTCCAGGAACTGCGCGCCCAGCAGCTTGGCCTGGATCATCACGGAATTCGACCAGGCGCCGCTCGCCAGCAGCGACACCGAGACGCGCGTGCCGCGGCCGCTGCGCTCGCGCGCGAGCAGCGCCATCAGCACCGCCGACAGCAGCGCCATGCCGCTCGGATGGTCGCCCGATCCGTAGCCCAGCGACCCCAGCCAGCCCTCGGTGGGAAACAGGCTCGCCTCCAGCGCCGAGCGCGACCAGTAGGCGACCGAATCGAAGCCCGGCTTGTCGACTTCGGCGCCGGCGTCGCCGAAACCGGTGCCGTGCGCGTAGACCAGCCGCGGATTCATCGCCCGCAGCCCGGGCCAGGTCAGGCCGAGGCGCGCGAGCGCCTTCGGGCGGTGGTTGGTGAGGAACACGTCGGCGCCCTCGACCAGGCGGCGCACGATGGCCCCGGACTCGGGCGCCTTGAGATCTATCGCCAGGCTGCGCTTGCCGCGGTTGTCCGGCAGGAAGCAGTACTCGTAGTCGTGCACCGGCATGCCCGGGATGTGGTGGCCGCGGCGGTTCAGGTCGCCTTCCAGCGGTTCGAGCTTGATCACCTGCGCGCCATAGTCGGCCAGCGCCGCGCCCACCGACGGCACCATGATCATCGATGCCGCCTCCACGACACGGATGCCGGAGAGAAGGTCTGCCATTCAGGCGGCCATTTCCCCCGCCGGGCCCGCGCCTTCGTACGGCACGTGCAGCATCTGGCAGCCGGTCATCGGCTTGTTCTCCGCGAGCCGCTGCGCGACGATGCGGATGGAACGATGCATGGCAACGGTCTCCTCCAGCTTATAGTGTGGGGCAGCAGTCTAAATCATCATCTTCCTGGGAGGGAATCATGCATCGCCGCACCGCCGCCGCCATCGCGTTTGCCGCCACCATCGCCGCCAGCCCCGTCCACTCGGCCGACCGCTTCCCGGTCCTCAAGTCGGGAGAACTCACGCCGGAGCAGATGAAGATCGTCCAGTCGCTGCTCGCCAGCCCGCGCGGCGGCGGCGCCGAGGCGACCCCGGAGGCGATGGACAAGATGATCGCGCGCGGCCCGTTCAACGCCTACCTGCGCAGCCCCGCGCTGGGCGAGCAGCTGGTGAAGCTGGGCGAGCAGATCCGCTACCACACCTCGCTGCCGCTGCGGCTGAACGAATTCGCGATCCTCATCACCGCGCGCCAGTGGAACTCCGGGTACGAGTGGTATGCGCACTACCCGCTCGCCATCAAGGCCGGCCTCGATCCGAAAGTCGCCGCCGACCTGGCGCGGAACCGCAAGCCGAAGAACATGAAGGAGGAGGAAGCCGCGGTCTACGATTTCTGCACCCAGCTGCACCGCGGCCACAAGGTGGGCGACGCCGCCTACAAGCGCGTCGCCGGCCTGTTCGGCGAAAAGGGCGTCATGGACCTGATCGGCGTGAGCGGCTTCTACACGCTCGTGTCCATGACCCTCAATACCGCCGAAGTGGGCGTGCCCGCGGGCGAGAAAGACCCGCTGAAGTAGCGCCGCCCGGACCGGGGGGCTGCGGAGCTAGCGGGCGCCCCGGCCTGTTCCGCCGTCGTGCCCGGCGTTGGCGTTGATCCTGCCGGGCGCGCCGGCGGGCGTACCTGCCGCGGTGACGATTGCCGAATGGCCGGCCGGCGGCGCGGTGTCGGCGCTCGTGCGCTCGAATCCGCCGTGCCCGGCGGCCGTGGTGATCCCCGCGCCCGCGTGGGATGACGCCGCAAACGTGGTCGGCGGCAGGTTCAGCGCGTGGCGTATCTGTCCCCAGCCCATGCCTTGGCTGCGCAGCTGCAGCACGCCCTTCAGCGCGACGGTCCTGCCGTCGGCGGTGGTCACGGTGCCGCCCATCAGCGCGGTCTCGATTTGCTGCGGGGACGGCTGCGCGACGCCGGCGGCGCCAAGTTCGGCGCGCGCGAGGGTGAGCGCATGCCGCACGTTGCCGGAACCCATCGGCTTGGTCGGCGGATCGAAGGTCACGCTTTGGGCGGTGCCCGAAGCCGTGGTCCCGGCGAGCGTGATCGGGGTGTCGTGGCGCAGGCCGTCGACCAGGCTCTCCAGATTCGACTGCGATCCGGCGAAAGCCGCGAAGCCCGCGAGCCGCGCCTGCGGGCCGCGCTCATCGGCCGAGGCGATCCCGTGCACCGCGAGGGCGAGCGACAGGGCGAGCGGAAATTTCTGCAATGGCTTCATGACATCCTCCTTTCAGGCGTTGCCCAGCTGTTTCTCGGTTTGCAAAATGATTTCGGTGGCGGTGGCGCTGTCGTAGAACACGCCGCCGTCGCGCGCGATCACTTTCATGCGCGTGGTGCTGGGCGTGAGCGATTCGAATTCGATCTCGATCTCGCGCGCGTTCGCGCTCGCTTTGATGAGTTCCCCGTGCGCGATCTTCTCCGCGGGCCGGCTCTTGATGCCCATCCGGTCCAGCGCGGACAGGGAGGCATACTTCACCTTCGCCAGCGGGGCGGTGAAGGTTCGGTAGGTGATGCCGTTCAGCGTGTGCGTTACCGCCGCGGAACCGCCCACTCCCGCGGCCATCACCGCGAGCGACTCGCAGCCGGCAAGCGGGATCCACGCGGCGAACACCAGCGCCAGCGCCGAACCTCGGCGAAGGGTTCTTCCCGTATCGCCCATGCACCCGCCTCTATTATTTTTTGGGACCTTGACCAAGGCCATGCAAGGAAGATGCCGGGCGACGCGAGGCGCTAAGCTGCTGAAAAGCCGGCGAGCAGATGCCTTGGGTCGAGATGCAGCCGTCGCCTGGAAGCGACAGTTCTCGCTCAGGCGGCCATTTTCCCCGCCGAGGCCAGCGCCTCGCGGCACTCGCGCACGATGCGCTCGATCAATTCCCCGCAGCTCGGGATGTCGTTGATCAGCCCGATCACCATGCCGGCGCTGACGATGCCGGCGTCGATCTCGCCCGTCTTCATCGCGTTGCGCCCCTTGGCGCCCGCCACGAGATGGCGCACCTCCTCGAAGGCGGCACCCTTCTTCTCCATCGCCACCACCTCGTCCGAGACCGCGTTCTTGAGCACGCGCGAAGTGTTGCGCATGGTGCGGAATATCAGGTTGGTGTCGCGCTCGCCCGCATCCACCAGCGCCCGCTTCACCTTGTCGTGGATCGGCGCCTCCCTGGTGCACATGAAGCGCGTGCCCATGTTGATGCCCTGCGCGCCCAGCGCCAGGCAGGCCGCCATCTGGTAGCCGTCGGCGATGCCGCCCGAGGCCAGCACCGGAATTTTGCAGGCGCGCACCGCCGCCGGGATCAGGATCAGGTTCGTGACGTCGTCCTCGCCCGGATGCCCCGCGCATTCGAAGCCGTCGATGGAAATCACGTCCACGCCGTGCTTCTCGGCCGATAGCGCGTGGCGCACCGAGGTGCACTTGTGGACCACGGTGATGCCGTGCTGCTTGAACTTCGGCACGAAGTCGCGCGGGTTGTTGCCCGCGGTCTCGACGATCCTGATGCCGGATTCGAAGATCACCTGCATGTACTCGGCGTAGGGCGGCGGCTTGATCGTCGGCAGGATGGTCATGTTGACGCCGAAGGGCTTGTCGGTCATTTCCCGGCAGCGCGCGATCTCCCTGCGCAGGTCCTCCGGCGTCGGCTGCGTCAGCGCAGTCAGAATGCCGAGTCCCCCTGCGTTGGACACCGCGGATGCGAGCTCTGCGTAGCCCACCCACTGCATCCCGCCCTGGATGACCGGGTACCGGATGCCCAGCATTTCCGTGACCCTGGTTTTCATTCGACCTTCGCGCCGGAGGCAGTCACCACCTTGGCCCACTTCGCGGTCTCGGCGGCGATCACCCTGCCGAAATCCTCTGGCGTGCCCTTGATCGGCTTGCCGCCGAGTTCCGCAAGCCGCTCCAGCATCTTCGGGTCGGACAGAGCGCGGTTCACTTCCGCATTCACCTTGTCGGTGACGTCCTTGGGCGTGCCCTTGGGCATGCCGATGCCGAACCAGGCCGTGGCCTCGTAGCCATGCACCGTCTCGCCCACCGCCGGCACGCCGGGCAGCGCCGGTTCGCGGCCTTCTGAGGTCACCCCAAGCGCGCGGATCTTGCCGCCCTTGATGAAGCCGATCGACGAAGGCAGGTTGTCGAAGATGACCTGCACCTGGCCGGAGATGAGGTCGGTCAGCGCCGGGCCCGCTCCCTTGTAGGGCACGTGCAGCATCTGGCAGCCGGTCATCGATTTGAACAGCTCGCCCGACAGGTGCACCGAGGTGCCGCTGCCCGACGAAGCCATGTTGATGGTGTTGGGATGCGCCTTGCAGTAGGCGACGAACTCCGCGACCGTCTTCGCCGGAAACGAGTCCGTTACCTCCATCACGTTCGGCACCCGCACCAGGCCCGCCACCGGCGCGATGTCGGTGAGGAAATTGAACGGCAGGTTCTTGTACAGAGTGGTGTTGATGCCGTTGGCCGGGTTCACCAGCAGCATGGTGTAGCCGTCCGGGGCCGACTTCGCCACGAAATCCACGCCGATGTTGTTGCCGCCGCCGGGCTTGTTCTCGATCAGGAACGGCTGCCCCATCTTCTCGGTCAGCCACTGCGCGACGATGCGCGCCAGCACGTCCGTCGTGCCGCCGGGCGGATACGGCACCACCCATTTCACGGAGTGGGCGGGATAGGGCTGCTGCGCGGCCGCGGACCCGGCGGCCGCGAGCAATGCAGCCGCGATGAAACGTGCGAAGCGATTCATGGTTGCTCTCCTCCAGCTTGTAATTGTGTGAGAAACGGAGTCTAAACGCTACTCGATCCTGGTCCCGGCCGCTTTCACTATGCGCCCCATGCGCGTGAAATCCTCGCGCAGCAGCGCGTTGAACTCCTCGGGGCTGAGCGCGCGGGGTATCACGCCCTGCTTGTCCAGGCGCTCGAGCACCGCCGGGTTGCGCAGCAGCTGGCCCATCGCGGCATTCAGGCCATCCACGGTCTGTTTCGGCATTCCTGCCGGGCCGAGCAGCCCCATCCACGAATCGAAGACATAGCCCTTCACGCCGCTCTCGGCGATGGTCGGCATCTCGGGCAGGAACTTGGAGCGCGTCGCGCCGGTGACCCCGAGCATGCGCACGCGCGCATCCTTCGTGAAGCCGAGCGCACCGATGGTCGAGGCGATCACCGCGTCGGCGCGGCCCGCCAGCACCTCGTTCACCGCTTCGTTGGTCGCCTTGTAGGGCACGTGCACCATGTCGATCCCGGTGAGATTGGCGAAGTAGGCCATCGACAGGTGCGTGGCGCTGCCGCTGCCGGCGCTGGCGAAATTCAGCTTGCCCGGGTGCGCCTTGGCGTAAGCGATGAATTCGGCCACGTTCTTCACTGGCAGCGCCGCGTTCACCATCAGCACGTAGTCCACGGTGCCGATGTGCGCCACCGCCGTGAAGTCGTTGATCGGGTGGTAGCTCAGGTTGGTGTAGACGTGCCCGGTGATGGTGTGGCTCGCCGCGGCCAGCAGGAGCGTGTTGCCGTCGGGCGCGGATTTGGCGACGAAGGCGTTGCCGATGGTGCCGCTCGCCCCGGTGCGGTTCTCCACGATCACGGTCTTGCCAATGAGCTGGCCGAGCTCGGGCGCGATGGAGCGCGCGATGATGTCCTGCACCCCGCCCGCGCCGAAGGGCACCACGATATGCACCACCTGCTGCGCGTGGGCCGCGGCGGCGAGCGCGAAAAGAGCGATCAGGGCCGGAAAGCGGAGGGTTTTCATGCGCCGATGCTACAAGGTCTTGCTATATTCACCCTTTTAGGTTAATATCGCCGCCATAGAACTGGACGACACCCTGCTCGCGCTCGCGGACGAGACGCGGCGCGGCATTCTCAAGCGCCTCGCGGGCGGCGACGCGCGCGTGACCGAGATCGCCGAGCCTTTCGATATGTCGCTCAACTCCGTCTCCAAGCACATCCGGATACTCGAACGCGCGGGCCTGGTGCGCCGCCGCGTCTCGGGGCGCGACCATTTCCTGTCGCTGCAGGCGGCGCCGCTGGATGCGGCCGCCGCGTGGATGCAGCGCGAGCGCGCCGCATGGGATGCCCGCCTCGACAAACTGGAAGCCGCGCTGCGCGCGGAAGACGCAATCGAAAAGGCAAAGGCCAAATCAAGGAGAAAACCATGAAGGAAGCACGCGCGACGCTCATCAAGCCCTCCACCATCCGCTACGAGCGCCTGCTGCCCGGGCCCGTGGCGCGCGTCTGGGCCTACCTCACCGAATCTAAGAAGCGCGCCACCTGGCTCGCCGCGGGCGAATTCGACCTGCGCCTGGGCGGCCGCATCGAGCTGCGCTTCGACAACGAATCGCTCTCGGAGGACACCGCGCCCGCCGGCGCGATGGGCGCGGGCAAGCACTCCGCCGAGGGCAAGATCACGCGCCTGGAGCCCCTGCGCGCGCTGGCCCATACCTGGAGCTGGAACGGCAAGGTGTCGGAGGTGACCTACGAACTCGCGCCGAAGGGCAAGAACGTGCTGCTCACCATCCACCACAAGCTGCCGGACGACCCGGGACTCAAGATCGCCGTCGGCGGCGGCTGGGCCGTGCACACCGGCATCCTGGAGGATCAGCTCAAAGGCGTGAAGCCGCGGCCCTTCTTCGCCACGCACGCCCGGGAGATGAAGGAGTTCGAAGCGGCGTTGTAGCGGGCGCGGCGTCTGGGACGCGAATGACCGTCCGGCTAAAAAGGCGTTACCCCTTCGCCGCGCGGCGCGCTATTTCCGCTCGAATTTCGCGCAGCCTCGCCTTTATCCTGGCCTCGTTGGCGTTTCCGATCCGCATCATGATTTTTTGCCCAGCCGAGGAGCGCGCCTCAAGATCCTCAGACGCAAATTGATACAGGACTTTCGGCTGCGCCAGGCGAATCGGTTCGCTTGGCGTAGGCGCAGCCAGCAAATCGTCGATTGCCGCCATCAGGCGATCATTGAAATAGTCGTTCGGGTATCCCAAGTCCGCATACGCTTTCTGGAACAGCGGATAGAAACGGAAATAGGCGTCGACGAGTTTGCCCGCGTTGACGGATAGCGCGAGTTGGACGTAGGCGCGATAGCGGGCGGAATTTTCGCGGGCGATCACGTGGGTGATTCCGGATCGGTCAATCCTCAATTTCCCCGGCACCGGCTTCACCGGCATCATGCGCACGGGCGCGGATTTGCGAGGAAGAGCGTCAACGGTGGCCACGATGCGGCGGATAATCCGGTCTGAATACGCCAGTTGGTTCAGCAATTTGAAATTGAACAGAGTGGTCAAGGCCGTCCAGACGGTCGCGTCGCTGTCCGCGAGATCCGGCAGAGACTGCGCATCGCGCGGTTCCGGCAGACGCCGGACTGCCGGCGCCGCCGCCGTATCCGCGTGAAGCGCCGGAGGAGCCGTAGAGCGCGGCAGCGGTGGCGCGGAAACGGGACTTCGATACTTCTGCAAATAGTAGAAACCGCCCGCGCCGGCCGCGAGGACGAGCGCCAGTAAAACTCCCCAGAACGCGAAATCGATTCCCGAGGTCTCGATCGGCCTCAGATAAGGACGATCATCGGGCGCAACCCGAATCGCCGGAGCAGGCTCGATGTCCTCGGATTGTCGCGGCTGCGCTTGCATTCGCGGCGGGCGTTTGTCGCGAAGCCCGCGCCCCCGATGCTACTGCTCTCTGACGTAAACGATGTCGGAGCGGCGATTTTGCGACCATGCCGCTTCGTCGTGCCCGTCCGCTTTCGGCTTTTCTTCGCCGAAGCTCACCGCCTCGATCTGCCGGTCGGACGCTCCCAGCAGGATCATCATCTTCATCACGCCTTCGGCGCGCCGCTGCCCGAGGGCCAGGTTGTACTCGCGGCTGCCCCTCTCGTCGGTGTTGCCCTGGATCGTAACCGTCGCCCCGGGTGCTCGCGGAGGTATTTGGCGTGCGCCTCGACGACGGGCCGGAATTCCTCGGTGACATCGGACTTGTCGAAGGCGTAGTACACGCTGCGCCTGGCCAGAACGCCGCCGGGGTCGTGCAATGGATTCGCCGGCACCGCCGGCTGGACAACCGGGCGAGGCTCGGCGGCCGGCCGGGCTGGCGCCGCGATCGGGGCCGGGGATGGCTGCTTGGGCTGCTCCTTGGACTGCTCGCCGGCGCACGCGGCGAGCAGCAGCGTCAACGGCAACGCGCAAACCAATTCAACGATCCATACGGTCTTCATCCGTCACTCCTGTTTCAATTGGCCACCCCCGCACCCGGCGATCAGCTCGGGATACTATGACGGACGATACATTTGTGCAAATATAATAATACGACGATGGCTGTCAACGATCGAGCGGTGCCGCGCGTTAGAAATCGGTTTTGGTCCCGGAGGCAGGGTTGAGCGTGGGCGACTTTATGGTGTATGCGGCGATCTTTTCCGCGTCCGTGGTGTCGGGAATGCTCGGCATCGGCGTTGCTTTCGCCGCAGTCCCGATCCTGGGTATCGTCAACCTGGATCTCATCCACCAGATCCAGCCCATTGCGCTGTTCCTCAACGGCGTGACGGCTCTTTTTGCGGCGGTTTCTTTTGCACGGGCCGGGTATGTGCAATGGCCGCGCGCCGTCTCGCTCGCGGTAGTCGCGTCGATCTATTCACCCCTTGGCGCTCTGGCGGCGCAGAGGACCGGGGAGACAATGCTGTGGGCCGCGTACTTCGCTGCGGTCGTTGTCGTCGTTTACCTGCTCTGGCGCGAGCGCCCGGCCGCCAGGGAGACGCTTTCCTTCACCCAGATCCTGTGGTTGAGTGCGCCGATTTCGGCCGCAAGCGGGCTGCTGGGCGTAGGTCCGGGGTTTCTGATTGTTCCGCTGATGGTGTATGCCGGATTCGGCCCGCGTTGGGCAGCGGCGATAAATGCCGTCGCGGTAGTCCCGGCCTCATTCCTGTCGCTCGCGCCGCACATCGCAACCGCCACCGTGGATATCGCGACGGTCTTGCCAATCATCGTCAGCGCCGCCGCGGGCGCGTTTCTGGGGGGACACCTCTCCAGCACCCGCGTAGCGGAACGCGCCCTGCGGAAGTTGTTCATATTCGTCATCGTGGCGCTGTCCTTATACAAGGGCGCGGTGCTATTGAATGCGCCATCCCGCCTCCCCGTCGCCGATGTTGCGTGTCCCGGGGAGGCGGCCGTTGCGTTAAGCGCCGGAAGTGCGCCGTGCCGCTGACGGGATTGGAAGATGAAGCGCCAATCGCGTAAGGGCTCCGCTGCA
>DATGGA010000073.1:0-3220 GCA_035308765.1 Burkholderiales bacterium | reverse complement strand
GCCGACGCATATGGCCGACGGCACCGACATGATCGTGGAGGACATGGTGTTCGACTACCAGCTGGGCACGCCGCCGGTGCAATTTCCGCAGGCGCGCTATTTCTGGCTGCGTACGGCGCCGAACGGGCGGCTTGCCGATATGAACATCGGCATCACGCCGGAGAAGCGTCCGGTGAAAGAGATCGACGCGTTCCAGCTTGACGCGCAACGGCGGCTTTTTTCGGCGGGCTGGATGCCCGGGCACCTGGTCGCCGATTCAGAAGAAACGGTACGCATGTGGGGTGGAAAGCGCACCTCCCAGGACGGCCGGTATTGGCTGAAGAACGACACCGTAATCTCCTTCGAGCGGCAGCGCATGGATGACGAGCAGCCCAACGAGCCGCCGGGCTCGGGCGAGTTTGTGGTGAACATTCATCTGGAGCCGAAGTCGGAAGCGCGCGACATTGTGTTTGAGGCATCGGCGTGGAGGCCGGCGCCATGAGGCGCGTGCGCCGATTCGCAGCGGGCGCGCTCGCCGTCTTCGTCGCGGTTGCGGCGATCGGCGTGGCCGCGACCCAGGACGACGAAGTGCCGCCGCTGTGTGCCGCCGCCAGGAGCGGAGATGCCGCGCAGGTGCGCCGGCTTCTCGACCAGGGCGCGGACGCCAATATTCGAGACGACAAGGGGCGCACGCCGCTGTTCTGGGCGAGCTCCGTGGTCGCGCGCCACCCGGCCGAAGAGGGCGCGACGCCCGATTACGTGCAGGTTGCCACTCTGCTGCTCGACGGGGGCGCGGCGGTGGACGCACGTGACAGCATCGGCCGCACGCCGCTGTTGATGTCCATCGCGGGAGCGGCCTCCGAGTATGGTGTCATCGGAGCGGATGAGGGCATGGTACGGCTGCTGCTCGCGCACGGCGCCCAGGTGAACGCGCAGGACGACAGCGGATGGTCGCCGCTGCTGCGCGCGACCGGCCTGTTCGCCGATCAGCCCGCGTTGATTCCGATGCTGCTCTCATCCGGCGCCGACGTTAACGGCCGGCTGAAGGACGGGCGCACGCCGTTGATGCTGGCGGCGGAGCTCGGCAAGCAGGATCGGTTGGCACTGCTGCTCGATGCCCACGCGGACGTGAATGCGGCCGACGAGAAGGGCGAGTCGGCGCTGACAAAAGCAGCATTGTTCCAATCGGAGCAGCCCTCCTTGCAAATGGTGGCGCTGCTCCTCAGCCGCGGTGCTGATTTGAATCAGGCGGACCGCCAGGAACGCACCGCGGCCGAACGCGCCGCTGAAGCCGGTTATCCGCAGCGCGTGCAGTTTCTTTTATCGAAACGCGCCGACGTCGCGGATGCGCCGGCCTTGCTCGCCAAGGCCCGTAATTATGGGCTGCTGCGGGAGATTTCGGAGGGTTCGGTGGAGGCGGCGCGGTCGCTGCTTGCGCAGGGAGCGGATCCCAATTTTCGCGACAGCAAGGGACAGACGCCGCTTTCCATCGCAGCGGCATTCCAAGGCCCGGACAAGGCGCTGCTCCTGTTGGAAGCGGGCGCGACTGTGGATGCGCGCGTGGACGGGGAAACGCCGCTCATGATCGCCGCGGCCGCCTATCGCGCCGCGACGGTGAAGGCGCTGCTTGCGCACGAGGCGGATGCGAACGCCGTCGACACGACCGGTAATACGCCGCTGCTGCGCGCCGCCGCTTCGCGGCAAAGCTGGCGCGAGGAAATCGATCCGCTCGTCCCCCTGCTGCTCGCAGCCGGGGCCGACGTCAACCGGCGTAACGCGCGCGGCGAGACGGCGCTGATGTGGATGGCCGCGGAAGGCAATCCGGCGTTTCCCCAGGTGCTGGCCAAAAGCACCGAGGTCGATGCGCGGGATGCCGATCGCAACACGGCCCTGCTGTGGGCGGCGAGACGGTTCGTCCGCGACCAGCAGGTACAGTGTGGCACGCTTCTCCTGGAGCGCGGCGCCGATGTCAATGCCGCCAACCGGCGTGGTGAGACGGCGCTGATCCTGGCAGCCACGCAGCACGAGACCGGCGGCATTCGCCTGCTGCTGGCGCGAAAGGCGGACGTGAACCGGCCGACGGTCGAAGGTCGAACGGCTTTGATGCAAGCCATCGACGGACCGGAGGATTTCGACAATGACAAAGGCATTATCTACTCGCCCGCCATTGCCAGGCTGCTGATCGATTCGGGAGCGGATGTGAATGCTGCCGACCGGCGCGGCAACACCGCGCTGAGTCTCGCCGTGGCGCACGGCTACAAAGAGATAGCTGCCGAACTCCGCAAAGCCGGCGCGACTCGCTGAGCGCTCGCTCTCGGCTTCAGGGTAGAGTGCTTCATCGCGATATCAGCCTAGGAATTCGCGAACAATGCACGTCCGGCTTCGAGGTATAGCAGTCAAAGGAGGCTTGGTGGCACTATGCTGGAGCAAGTGCTAACCGGCCCCTTTCAAAACTCTGGTTACGACGTCCCTGCTCCCACCGTACTCTGCTCACTTGGACGAATGTTCTGGTTCACTCGGAAAAAGTTATGCGGGTCGTACTTGCTTTTGATCTCAACCAGTCGCTGGTAGTTGTCGCGATAGGTGGACTGCACCCGTTCCTGCCCCTCGTCCATCATGAAGTTCACGTATGCCCCGCCGGCGGAGAACGGATGCAGAGCGTCCCAGTAATTCCGGCACCAGTTGCTGATTTTCTCGGCATTGGCCGGATCAGGATCGACCCCAACGATGACCTCCGCAAAGAGCGCCTCGCGGAAGCTGTACGCGGTGTCATTCTTGCCGACCCGCTGCGCTGCGCAGTTCACGGGATATAGATGCATGGTGGAGAGCATGGTGGGAATGTTCGACCCATGTTCCACGTGCCGCGCAATCGCTTCATCGCTGAGATCGGTGAAATTGTCTGCGCGCCAGTACCACTGCAGCCCGGGAACAAACAGCGGATCGAAAAAGCTTTGCACTGCCGGGAAAGGCGCCGGTCCTACGTGATGCAAAAGCGGTTTGCCCACATTTCGCATCGGCTTAAGCGCTTCTTCCGTCTCCTGCGCAGTGCCCGTGCAACACCAGACAATTCCGCATACGTTCTTCATGTGCAGGTGCTCAGGAAATGTTGGGGCGGGCGGGATGACCAGGAATGCAAAGAACCCGCTCACATGCTCCGGCGCCACCTTGATGAAGTCGCGATATGCTCGAAGCACGGTCGCGGCTTCACTCAGGTCCCAGAAGGTAGGTCCGAATTGCACGA
>DATGGA010000072.1:0-25054 GCA_035308765.1 Burkholderiales bacterium | reverse complement strand
TGCCTGCCGCCGGGACTTGTGCAGCAGGTTCCGCAATTTCAGTCGCCACCGCTAGCGTCGTAGACCACGCTGCCGGCAACAATCGTCGCCCGCACGCGGCCGGCGAGTTCATAGCCGAGGAAGGGCGTGTTCTTGCCCTGGCTTTTCAGCGCCTCGGGCGTGACCCGGAACGACTGTTCCGGGTCGAACACCACCAGGTCGGCGGGCGCACCGGCTTCGATCCGTCCTGACGCAACGCCCAGCACGCGCGCCGCATCGCTGGTGACGCGGGCGAGCGTCTTCGCCAGGGGCAGTTTTCTCTCCGCGCCCCATTTGAGCAGCAGCGGCAGCAGCAGTTCGAGGCCCGTGGCGCCTGGTTCGGCCTCGGCGAACGGCATCTGCTTCTGGTCTTCGTCGACCGGCGTGTGGTCGGAAACGGCGCAGTCGATGGTGCCGTCGGCGAGCCCCGCGGCCAGCGCCTCGCGGTCGCGCTGCGAACGCAGCGGCGGCTCGAGCCGGCAGTGCGAGTCGTAGTAGCCGAGGTCCATTTCCGAGAGGTGCACGTGGTGGATGCCCACATCGCAAGTCACCGGCAAGGCTTCCTTCTTCGCGGCGCGGATCATCTCGACGCCGGCCGCGGTGGACAGCCGGCAGAAATGCAGCCGGGCGCCTGTCGCGCGCACCAGTTGCAGCACGGTGCCCAGCGCGATGGTCTCGGCGAACGACGGAATTCCCGCAAGCCCCAGCCTTGTCGCCACCTCGCCATCGTGCGCGACGCCGCCCTGCGAGAGCCAGCGGTCCTCGGCGCGCAGCCACACCGGAAAACCGAAGGTGCCGGCGTATTGCATGGCGCGCCACAGCACCTGGGTATCGGCAAGGGGCGCGTTCGCCTGGGAGAAAGCGACGCAGCCCGCTTCGGCGAGTTCCGCCATTTCGGTGAGCCGCTCTCCCGCCAGCTTGACCGTGAGCGCTCCGACCGGGTAGACGCGCGCGCGGCTGAGCACCTTGGCGCGACGGCGCAGCATGTCCACCAGGCCCGGCTCATCCAGCGGCGGATCGGTGTCCGGCGGGCAGGCGAGGCTGGTCACGCCGCCCGCCACCGCGGCATCCATTTCGGATTCGAGCGTGGCCTTGTATTCATAGCCCGGTTCGCGCAAACGCGCCGCAAGATCGATCAGGCCAGGAGCAACCACCAAGCCCTTGGCTTCGATTGTTTGATCCGCTTTTTCCCTTTTGCCCGAGATCCTGCCTTCAGAGATAAAAACGTCCCCGACTTCGTCGCGCCCGCTGGCCGGGTCGACTACGCGTCCCCCTTTGATCAGCAGCTTCATCAGTTCCCCACAACGATGGACATCACCGCCATGCGTATCGCGATGCCGAAGGTGACCTGCGGCAGGATGACCGAATGCGGCCCGTCGGCGACCGGGGAATCGATTTCCACGCCGCGGTTCATCGGCCCCGGATGCATCACGATCGCGTCCGGTTTTGCCAGCGCGAGCTTGTCCGCGGTCAGGCCGTAGTGCTTGAAGAACTCCTGCGCCGAGGGCAGCAGCGCGCCGTTCATGCGCTCGTTCTGCAGCCGCAGCATCACCACCACGTCGCAGTCCCTGAGTCCGGCGCGCATGTCGTGAAACACGCGCACGCCGAGCGACTCGACGCCTGCCGGCAGCAGCGTCTGCGGCCCGATCACGCGCACCTCGGGGACGCCCAGCGTGGTGAGGCCGTGGATCAGCGAGCGGGCGACGCGCGAGTGCAGCACGTCGCCGACGATCGCCACCGTGAGGCGCGCGAAGTCCTTCTTGTAATGCCGGATGGTGTAGAGGTCGAGCAGTCCCTGGGTCGGGTGCGCGTGCCGGCCGTCGCCCGCATTGATGACGTGTTCGTGCGGCTTGACGTGGCGCGCGATCAGGTAGGGCGCGCCCGAAGAGCCGTGCCGGACCACGAACACGTCGGCCTGCATCGCCGACAGGTTGGCCACCGTGTCGAGCAGCGACTCTCCCTTGGTCTGCGAACTCACCGGCACATTGAGATTGATGACGTCCGCCGAGAGCCGCTTGGCGGCGATCTCGAAAGTGGTGCGGGTGCGCGTCGATGCCTCGAAGAACAGGTTGAACACGCTCTTGCCGCGCATCAGCGGCACTTTCTTCACTTCGCGCTCGGTGACGTCGGCGAAAGGTTCGGCGGTGTCGAGGATCTGGGTAAGGATTTCGCGCGGCAGCCCCTCGATCGACAGCAGGTGCTGCAGTTCGCCGTTGGCGTTCAACTGCGGATTACCCGGCACGTTCCAGCTCCAGTGACAGTTTGCCGCTCGCCGCGCGCTTCAGGCGCAACCGCATGCCCTCGGGCACTTCCACCTGCGCCCCGCAGTACTGCGCGCTGATCGGCAGCTGCCGGCCGCCGCGGTCGGCGAGCACCACCAGCGAGATGCTCCGCGGCCGGCCGTAGTCGAACAGCTCGTTCATCGCCGCGCGCACCGTGCGCCCGGTGTAGAGCACGTCGTCCACCAGCAGCAGATCGCGGCCCTCGACTTCGAACGGAATCCTGGTGCGCTTGGGATCGTGCTTGAGTCCCTCTTTCGCATAGTCGTCGCGGTAGAAGGCGATATCCATGAGCCCCAGCGGATCCTTCATGCCGAGCAGCGGGTGCAGGCGTTCGGCGAGCCAAGCGCCGCCCGTGTACAGGCCGATCATCGCCGTGGCGGGCGCAATGTGCGGCTTCAGCTCGGCGGCGAGCCTGGGCAGCAGGGTCTCGGCGTCAGGGAGTTTTGTCACCGAAGTACTGTTCGAGAATGATCTGGGCGGCGTGCGAATCGAGCTTCTTGCCGCGCGCCAGGTTGGCCGCTTTGCGGCTGCCGTAGGAGGCGCGCATGCGGCTTTCGACTTCCGCGGAGCTGTAGCGTTCGTCCACCAGCTCCACCGGCAAGCGGAACCGGCCGTTCAGCTGGCGCGCGAAGCGCTCGGCGCGGCGCGTCATCTCGTACGGCGCGCCGTCTTCGCCGAGCGGCCGCCCGACCACCAGCAAAGAGGGCCGCCACTCCTGCACCAGGCGGTCGATCGCGGTGAGGCGGCCGGGCTGGGTGTGCGCCACGACGCCCTGCAGCGGATGCGCGGTGCCGAGTTCCGGCTCGCCCACTGCGACACCAATGCGCTGCAATCCGAAATCGAAGGCGAGAACGGTACGCGCTGCCTTCTCAGGCATGTCCCGCCTGGTCAGCGAGCCGCGCGTAATCCAAACCGAGCAGGTTCATCGCCGCGGACAGACGTTCGTCCGCCGGCAGGTCGAAAATGATCGCGTCCCTCGCTTCAACGGTGAGCCAGGCGTTCTGCTTGAGTTCGTGCTCGATCTGGCCGGCCGACCAGCCGGCGTAGCCCAGCGAGACCAGCATTTTCGAGGGGCCTTCGCCGCGGCCGACCGCCTCGAGTATGTCCTTCGAGGTCGTGAGGCCGAGGGTTTCGCGCACGCCGCCGTTCACTTTCAGCGTCGCCTGCCATTCGCCCGCCGGGAAATGCAGCACGAAGCCGCGGTCGGTCTGCACAGGGCCGCCGAAATAGATCGGCGAGTCGGCGAAGGCATGGTCCTTCAGCTTGAGCGACAGGCGCTCGAACAGCGCCTGCAGGGTCATGTCGATGGGGCGGTTGACGACGATGCCGAGCGCGCCCTGCTCGTTGTGCTCGCAAACGTAGGTCAGTGTCTTCGCAAAGTACGGATCTGCCATGTTGGGCATGGCGATCAGGAAGTGATTCGTCAGATTGATCGATGACACGCTTGAAGCTATTTTACCGCATCATTACCCTGCACGCCGTCTGTCCGCGAGAGCCCGCCGCCGCGCCCGGGTATCAGATTTCGACCATTTCGAAATCGTCCTTGCGGGCGCCGCATTCGGGGCAGGTCCAGTTCATCGGCACGTCTTCCCAGCGCGTGCCGGGAGCGATGCCTTCGCCGGGAATTCCCGCTGCTTCGTCGTAGACCCATCCGCAGATGAGGCACATCCATGTCTTGTATTGAACTTGCTGTTCAGTCGTCATTGGTCGCGGCACAGTAAAATTGCAATGGATGATAACAGGCGGCTAGACGCCTGTTCCTGGGACCAACGCATGTCGCCGACTCCTCCGATCGTTCTGGCATTCGCCGCCTCGGATCCGACCGGCGGCGCAGGGATCCAGGCGGACCTGCTCACCATCGCGAGCCTCGGCTGCCATCCGCTGTCGGTGCTGACCGGGCTCACGGTGCAGGACACTCGCGGCGTCGACAGCCTGCTCGCCATCGATCCCGCGTGGGTGACGAACCAGGCGCGCCGCGTGCTCGATGACATGCCGGTGGCGGCGTTCAAGCTCGGTGTGATGGGCTCGGCGTCCAATGCGGCGGCCGTCGCCGCAATTCTCGCCGAACATCCGCGCGCTCCCGTGGTACTCGATCCGGTGCTCGCCTCGGGCCGCGGCGATGCGCTTGCGAATAGTGAAACCATGCAAGCACTGCAAACCGCCCTATTCCCGCTCACCACGGTGCTGACGCCAAACAGCATGGAGGCACGCCGGTTCGTCGATGCGTCACCGGATTCGGATCTCTCCGAATGTGCGCGCAAGCTGGTGAAGCTGGGTTGCAAATACGTGCTCGTGACCGGCACCCATGTAGCAGGCGCCGAGGTGGTCAATACGCTCTACGACGCGCGCGGCATGGCGCGGCAGGACCGCTGGCAGCGGCTCGCGGGCGATTATCACGGTTCCGGGTGCACGCTCGCCTCGGCAATTGCAGTGTTCCTCGCCAGAGGGCTGGAGGTGGAGCGCGCAGTACAGCAGGCCCAGGAGTACACGTGGAAAGCGCTCGCGGCCGGTTTTGCGCCCGGGCGCGGCCAGGCGATCCCCGACCGTTTTTTCGCCAGCCGATGAAGTTGCGCGGCCTGTATGCCATCACGCCGGATCTTGCCGACGGCGCGGAACTGATGCGGCACGTTTCGCAGGCGCTCGAGGGCGGCATCGCGATGCTGCAATACCGGCGCAAGCACCTACAGCAGCTGGACGAAGCGAAAATCCTCGCGCGCCTGTGCCGGGCGCGCGCCGTGCCGTTCATCGTCAACGACAATCTAGAACTCGCGCTCGCGTGCGGCGCCGATGGCGTGCATCTCGGACGGGACGATGGCGACCTCTCCGCGGCCCGTTTGAAACTTGGCGGCATGTTGCTCGGAGCCTCCTGCTACGACTCTCTCGACGCTGCGCGCTCGGCGGCGGCGGCGGGGGCAGATTACGTTGCGTTCGGAAGCGTATTTCCCTCCCCCACCAAGCCTGCCGCTGTACGCGCCCCGCTCGCACTGTTTGGCGAGGCGCGCGCGCTCGGTGTGCCGCTGGTTGCGATCGGCGGCATTACGCTGGCAAACGCGCCCCAATTGCTGCGCGCCGGCGCCGACTGCCTGGCGGTGATCTCTGACCTGTTCGATGCGCCGGACATTGCGGAGCGCGCACGAAGCTACGGTAAGCTGTTGCCGCATGAAATCGCGCAGTGAATCCCTGTTCGAACGCGCGCGGGAGTCGATCCCCGCGGGCGTGAACTCGCCCGTGCGCGCGTTTCGCGCCGTGGGCGGCACGCCGCTGTTTTTCGAACGCGCCTACGGCCCGCACCTCTGGGACGCGGACGGCAAGCGCTACATCGACTATGTCGGCTCTTGGGGCCCGATGGTGCTCGGCCACACGCATCCGCTGGTGGTCGAGGCGGTGCAGGCGGCGGCGGCGCGCGCGCTGTCCTTCGGCGCGCCCACGGAAGCGGAAATCGAACTGGTCGAGATGCTCTGCCGGCTCGTGCCATCGGTGGAAATGGCCAGGCTCGTGTCCTCAGGCACCGAAGCGACCATGACCGCGATCCGGCTTGCGCGCGGCCATACCGGGCGCAGCCTGATCGTCAAGTTCGAAGGCTGCTATCACGGCCACGCCGACAGCCTGCTGGTCAAGGCGGGTTCCGGCGCCCTCACCTTCGGCAACCCTAGTTCCGCCGGCGTGCCGCCGGAGACCGCGGCGCATACCCTGGTGCTCGACTACAACGACGTCACTCAGGTAGAAAATCTGTTCCAGGAAAAGGGTGAACAGATCGCCTGCGTGATCGTAGAGCCCGTCGCCGGCAACATGAACCTGGTGCTGCCCAAGTCCGGTTTCCTGGAATCCCTGCGCAAAAACTGCTCGCAGCACGGCGCGGTGCTGATTCTCGACGAAGTGATGACCGGATTTCGCGTCGCGCTCGGCGGCGCGCAGGCGCGCTACGGCATCAAGCCCGACCTCACAACGCTCGGCAAAGTGATCGGCGGCGGCATGCCGGTGGGCGCGGTCGGCGGCCGGCGCGACATCATGCAGAACATTGCGCCGCTGGGGCCCGTGTATCAGGCGGGAACCTTGTCAGGCAATCCTGTGGCCGTCGCCGCCGGCCTGGCGACGTTGAAGCTGGTGGATACGCCGGGATTTCAGGAAAAAATCTCCGCTGTCACGGAAGCTTTGATTCGAGGTCTAAAAGACGAGGCGCAAAAAGCCAACATCGTTTTCTCGGCGCAATCCGTCGGCAGCATGTTCGGCCTCTACTTCCGCGCCGCGCCGCCTGCCAGCTTCGCCGAGGTCATGCAGTGCGACAAGGAGCGCTTCAACAAATTCTTCCACGCGATGCTGAACCAAGGCGTGTACCTCGCGCCGTCGGCGTACGAAGCCGGGTTCGTTTCCGCAGCGCACGGCTCGGCGGAGATAGACGCCACGCTTGCCGCCGCGCGCGCGGCATTCAAGGCCTGACCTGGTCACCTTCGCCGCTCGCCCCATCGCGCTAGCGCCCACCGGCATGGTCGCCTGCCCGCACGCGCTGGCATCGCAGGCAGGCGTGGATGCGTTGCGCGAGGGAGGCTCTGCCGTCGATGCCGCGATCGCGGCCAGCGGCGCGCTCGCGGTGCTTTACCCGCACATGACCGGCCTAGGCGGCGACGCGTTCTGGCTGATTTACGACGCGAAGAAATCGGCCGTGCGCTATCTCGACGGCGGCGGAAGGGCCGTGGCGGCGGCCGATGCAGGCTGGTTTCTCGAGCGCGGCCACAGCGAGATCCCGTATCGCGGCATCCTGCCCGCGACGCTGACCACGCCCGGCGCGGTCGCCAGCTGGGTCGAAGCGCACCGGGAGTACGGCCGGCTGCCGCTGCAGCGCGATCTCGAGGCGGCCATCGGCTATGCGCGCGAGGGTTTTGCCGTGGGCGAGCGGCTCGCCGGCTGGATCGAGGCAAGCGCGTCCGACCTGGCGCCGCATCCCGAGTCGGCGGCGATTTTCCTTCCGCAAGGCCGCGCACTGCGCGCCGGCAGTAAGCTGGTCAACGCGAACCTCGCGCGCACGCTGGCGGCGCTGGCCGATGGCGGGCATGCCGGGTTCTATGAAGGCGAGGTCGCGCGCGAGCTCGCGCGCTTCTCGCAGGAGCGCGGCGGCTTTTTCGACGCCGCCGATCTCAAATCGCAGACGGCGCGCTGGGGTGAACCGCTCCAGGGCAGCTACCGCGGCGTGACAATTTTCGAGACGCCGGCGCCGACGCAGGGTTTTACCGTGCTCGAAATGCTCAACCTGCTCGAACCGTTCGAGCTGCACAGAAAACCCTATCTTGGCGCCGACCACGCGCATCTGCTGGTACAGGCCAAGCAGATCGCGTATCACGACCGCGACCGTCATCTGGCCGATCCGAGGTTCGGCGAGGTGCCGGTCGAGAAGCTGATCTCCAAGGCCTATGCGGACGAGCGGCGCGGCCTGATGGATCCGGCGCGCGCGCTGCCCTGGGACAGGATCCCTTCCTACGGCAGCCTCAACGGAGACACCGTCTTCATCGCTGCGGTCGATGCCGGCGGCAACGCCGCGGCCCTGATCAACAGCCTGTACGGCGTGTTCGGCTCCTGCGCCGTCGCGGGCGGCACCGGTGTGGTGCTGCAGAACCGCAGCGCGTATTTTTCGCTCGATCCGGCACATCCGAATTGCGTGGCGCCGGGCAAGACGCCGCTGCACACGCTGATCGCGTCGTTCGCGTTCCGCGACCGCAAGCTGTGGAGCGTACTCGGCTGCATGGGCGCGGACGGCCAGCCGCAGATTCACGCTCAGGCCTACGTCTCGATGATCGACTACGATCGCAACATCCAGGAAGCGGTCGAAGCCCCGCGCTGGCTGTCGGGCCGCTTTGCGCTGGGCGAGGCGCGCGACACCTTGCACATCGAATCGCGCTTCCCGCAGCAGACGATCGACGAGCTGGCGCGCCGCGGCCACCTGCTGGACCGCTGGGGCCCCTGGAACGAACTGGCCGGCCACGCTCACGGCATCGTCATCGATCCCGGCAGCGGAATGCGGATGGGCGGCGCCGATCCGCGCAGCGACGGCGCCGCTCTCGGCTACTGAATCAGAGCAGGAACAGCGTCGCGAGTCCCAGGAAAATGAAAAAACCGCCCGAGTCGGTGCAGGCGGTGATCAGCACCGAGGAGCCGACCGCGGGATCGCGGCCTAAGCGCGCGCGCAGGTAGGGAATCGCTACGCCCATCCCGGCGGCGAGCAACAGATTCAGCAGCATCGCGAGCGCCATCACTCCACCCAGCGCCACGCTGTGGTAAAGCAGGTAGGTCGCGAAGCCGAGCAGCCCGCCCCAGATCACGCCGTTCAGCGTCGCGACGCCGAGTTCCTTGGCGATCAGCTTTGTCCAGTAGCTCGGCTGGATCTGCCCCAGAGCCAGCGCGCGCACGATCATGGTGATGGTCTGGTTGCCCGAGTTGCCGCCGATGCCGGCGACGATGGGCATCAGCGCGGCGAGCGCCACCAGCTTCTCGATCGATCCCTCGAAGGCGCCGATCACTCGCGAGGCGATGAACGCGGTCACCAGGTTCACCGCCAGCCAGGCCCAGCGGTTCTTGAAGCTGTTCCAGACCGGGGCAAAGACGTCTTCTTCCTTGGACAGACCGGCTTCCGCGAGCTGCGTCTCGGCGCTTTTTTCGCGGATGTGGTCCACGACCGCATTCACGGTGACGCGGCCCACCAGGCGTCCGCTGATCAGGTCGACCACCGGCGCCGAGGTCAGGTCGTAGCGTTCGAAGGCTTGCGCCGCGTCCTCCGCGCGATCTTCGAGGCGCAACTTTACGCCCTCCGGCACCATCACCTCGGCGACCACGCGGTGCAGATCCGACACGATCAGGCGCGCAAGCGGCAGCGTCCCCGTCAACCGCTCGACGCGATCCACCACGAACAGCTGGTCGGTATGCGCCGGCAGCTCGTCCAGGCCGCGCAGCGTGCGCGTGGCCGCTTCCAGCGTCGCGTCCTCGCGGACCGTGATCTGGTCGAAATCCATCAGCGCGCCGACCGTGCCTTCGTCGTAAGACAGCGCCGCGCGCAGCAGCACGCGCTCTTCCTGCGGCAGCGCACGGATGACGTCCTGTACCACCTGCTCGGGCAGGTCCGGCGCAAGGTCGGCAATCTCGTCCGCCTCCAGCGTCTCGGCGGCCGCCACCAGCTCCCGGGAATCCATGGTCGCGATGAGCGACTCGCGCACCGCATCCGAGAGTTCGAGCAGGATTTCGCCTTCGCGCTCGGCCTTGACCAGGTGCCAGACCACCTGCCGCTCCTCGATCGGCAAGGCTTCCAGGATGTAGGCGAGGTCGGCCGGGTGAAGCTGGTCGAGTTCGGCGCGCAATTCGGCAGGATTGCTTTTCTGCGCGAGCTTCTCCTGCACCGCCAGCAGGTTCTGCTGCAGGTCCTCGACTTCCAAGCGCGTCGTGATCTCGGTCACCGGATTACGGAATCTGCGCGGCGGGCATGCGCGCGAGTATGGTCTCGATCCGTCCGGACACGAAAGGGGTGGTCTTTCCGGCCACGTAGCGCCGCGGGCTCGGCAGGATCACCGCCAGATAGGCGGCCTGGGGAGCGCTCAGGCTGGCGGCGCTGGCGCCGAAATGGTATTTCGCGGCCGCCTCGGCGCCGAACACGCCTTCGCCCCATTCCGCGAAGTTCAGATAGAGCTCCAAGATGCGGCGTTTGCTGAGCGTCGATTCGAGCATCCATGTAATCGCCGCCTCCTGCCCCTTGCGCAGATAGGAGCGCTCGCCGGAAAGGAACAGGTTTTTCGCCAGCTGCTGGCTGATGGTCGAGGCGCCGGACACCACCTTTCCCTTCCTCTCATTCTTCTCGATCGCCTTGGAAATCGCCTCCCAGTCGAACCCTTCGTGGTCCATGAATTTCGCGTCTTCTGAGGCGACCACTGCCCGCTTCAGCTGCGCCGAAATGTGCTCGTACGGGACCCATTGGTGCCGCAACTGCGCCCTGGGATCCTTCCGGCGCAGTTTTTCCAGCCGTGCCTGCATGAACGCGCTGCTGGCCGGCTCGTTGCTGCGCCACCAAAGAACCTGCGCGAAGTACCAGCCCTGCACCGCGAGCACCGCGAAGATGATCGCGCCCAGCCCGAGCCAGATAATTTTCTTGGCGATGCGGCCGGCGCCCGCCTTGCTTTTCGCCACGGTCCCGGTTCAGCCCCGGCGCAATGCAGCGAGAACGGAAGCGGTATCCGGACGCAGCCCGCGCCAGAGCAGGAACGATTCGGCTGCCTGCTCGACGAGCATCCCGGTACCGTCGCAGGCCTGCGCGCCCGCGGCGCGCGCCACAGCCAGGAACGGCGTGTCGCGGCCGTACACCATGTCGTAGCCGAGCGCGCCCGGCGCGAACGCGCCCGAGGGCAGCGGCGGCGTCTCGCCGGCGAGACCCGCCGAGGTGGCATTGATCAGCAGATCGAAGCGTTCGCCGGCCAGATCCTCATAGCCTCCGCCCGCGGCAGCGCCGCTGCGCTGCGCGAGGGATCGGGCCTTCGCGCCGGTGCGGTTGGCGATGACGAGCCGCCGCGGCGCCGCAGCCAGCAGCGGGCCGAGCACGCCCTGCGCCGCGCCTCCTGCGCCCATCAGCAGCACCCGCGCGCCGGCTATGGCTCGCCCCAGATTCACGGTGATATCGCGTAGCAGCCCCACTCCGTCCGTGTTGTCCCCGCGCACCGCACCGCTTTCAAATATCAACGTGTTCACCACCCCTGCTGCGCGCGCCCTTTCAGTGACCGCGTTGCGGCAATAGAGAAACGCCTGGTCCTTGAACGGCAGGGTGACGTTGGCGCCGCGCCCGCCCGCGGCCCGGAACTCGTCCACGGTGCGCGCAAAACCGTCCAGCGGCGCCTCGATGCGCCGGTAGTCGATGTCCTGGCCCGCGGCGCGCGCGAATTCCGCGTGAAGCCAGGGCGATTTCGAATGCGCCACCGGATGGCCAATCACCGCGTAGCGATCGGCCATGCGCTAGTTGGCTTCGGTCCAGACCTTGTCGCCCTGGGCGAAAAACCAGGTGCGCGTGATGACGAGAAGGTCCGTGTCCTTGCGGATCTCGGCCGGGAAGGCGGCGAACGGCGCCGCCATCTGCACGATGCGGAACGCGGCCTGGTCGAGCATCTTGAGTCCCGAGGAGCGGTCGAGGTCGATCGATTCCACCGAGCCGTCGGGCCGGATGGTCACCGTGAGGCGCAGCGTCCCGTAGATCTTGCCGCGCGCTTCCGCCGGGTAGTTGATCGTCCCCACGCGTTCGATCTTGGCGCGCCACTCCTCCTCGTACTGCGAGAAGCGGTATTCCCGCGCATTGGCTCCGATGAAGCGCTTGCGCGGACGCTCCTGGTAAGCCTGCGTCTGGCGCGCGATCTGGGCCTGCAGCTGCAGCATCGCGAGCGAGCGGTCCGCGACGTCGCGCCCGGACACCTGCGGCGACGCCTCTTCCGATGCCTCGCGCTGCGCCTCCGCCGGGATCTTGCTGCCCAGCTCCCGGCTCTGCGCGAGCAACCGCTGCTGCTGCGCCTCGAGTTCGCGCTGCCGGCGCTGTGTTTCCGCCAGGTCGCGTCCCGGATCGCGCGGGTTGGTCACCGGCAAGGGACTGGCGGCGCGGCGCTTTTCGTCGATGTTGCCGCCCCCGTCGAGATTCGCCTGGGCGAGCGCCTTGGCGCGCGACGGCTTTTCCTGGGTCTTGGCGTTCACCAGGATCACTTCCAGGGGCTGGCTGTCCGATTTCCAGCGCAGCGCGTCCGGAAAACTGAAGTGGATCGTCATCAGGACCGCGTGCAGCACGATCGAGACCCCGATCGACACCGCGAGCAGCCGTGACTGGCGGTCGAGTACGCTCCAGTATTCGCGCGGATCCAGCAGCAAGCTCGCGGCGTTTCCCTGCAAATTCACCTCTAAAAACAAAGTTCCGCAGGCATTTTAGGCTCTTAGCGCGGCTTCTGCTCGCGCGCATCCTCCATAGACGCTCCCTGCCCATCTTCAGACGGGACGGCCGCGTCACGCCCGAGCGTTGCCTTCCAACTGCAGGCCACGGTGCGTTCGATCAGGTCGGGCGGCTCGACCGCCAGCCGCACCCGGGTGCCCGGCTCCAGCTCCGGCAGCGAAGGCACGCGCACAGCGAGAGGCAGGCGATCGAAGCGCACCAGATTTTCGCGCAGCACCGTGCCTTCCGATTCGGCGACCCCTTCCTGCGACAGCCAGCGCAGGCACCAGTACTGCTCCATCAGGCGCTGGTACTCGTCATAGCGCGCCGTGGTCACTTCGAACGCGCGCAAAGCCGCGAGCAGCGCTTCCGAGTTGCGCGCGAAGGGCGCGCGCTGGCCGCGCGCCGCGGCGACCAACTGCCACTGGTTGACCAGGTCCACGTAGCGGCGCAGCGGCGAACTCATCCAGGCGTAGGAAGACACGCCCAGGCCTTCGTGCATTTCCGCGTGCACGCTCAACCGCACCTTGCCCGAGGATTGGACGCGGTAGATGCCGGCGAGGTCCTTCTCGGCAAGCTGCTCGCCCCAGCTGGTGTTGGCGAGGATCATGAGTTCGGAGACGACCTTGTCCAGCGGCGCTCCTCGCTTGCGCGCTTCTATCGTCACCCGCCCTTCTTCGACGCGGAACACGTAGTCGAGGTTGGCGGCATTCACGCTCGGCTTGCCGCGCAGCTTCTCCAGCGCGAGCGCGAGCTGCCACAGCGTGCGCAGCTCTTCCTCGTAGGCGAGCGCGGTGCGCTCGCCATTTTCGAATGCGGCATTGAGCGCGTCATACGCCGAATGCCGCAGGTTGGCCGCGATCCGCACGCGCTCGAGCTTCGTGTGCCGGCCGCGCAGCGCGAAGTCCTTCGCGCCCACGTTCAGGTACAGCGACACCGCCGGCCGTTCGCTGCCCTCGTCGAGCGACAGGCATTCGACCGCATCGTCCGGCAGCATGGTGAATTTGCAGCCCGGCATGTAGGCGGTGGAAAGCCGCTCGCGCGCGATGGTATCCAGCGTCGAGCCGGGCGCAAACGCGAGGGCGGGCGCGGCGATGTGAATGCCGATGCGCAGTTCATCTTCCGACACGCGCGTTACCGAAAACGCGTCGTCGATCTCCGTCGTGCCGACATCGTCCAGGCTGAACACGGTGCAGGTCGCCAGCGGCAGGTCGGCCGGCGCCACGGGAACCTCGTGTACCGGAAAGCCGGTGCCCTGCGGATAGAGTTCGTGCAGGAAGCGCCCGAGATGGTAGGCATGGCTGTCGGGCAGCAGGCCGCAGCGCTCGAAGAGGCGCGCCGCCGCCAGACCCGCCTGCGCGCAGGCCTGTTCCAGCGCCTTGGTTTCCGGCTTGTTGCGGTCGGGCGCGTACAGCAGTTCGTCGCGCAGGCGCGCGATCTCGGGCGGGCATTCGGCGCGCGCTAGCTGTGCGGCCCACTGCGCGATCTGCTCCCGCAGGCGCTTTTTCTTCTCCACTCCTGCGAGCGCGAGCCTTAGCGTGTCCTCGGGCGCCGCCTGGAAACGACCACGCCCCCGGCGGTAGAAATACATCGGCGCCGAGTGCAGCTTGAACAGCACGCCAGCTGCCTCCACCGGCTCTGGATCGCGACCGACGTAGTCGCGCGCCAGGTCCCGAAAGCCGAATTCCGCGCCTTTGCGACATTGCCACAGGAAATCCGTGTCGAGCCCGTCGGAGAACTTGCGCGCCTGCGCCAGCAGTTCCGCAGTCGAAGGCCGTTCGAACTCGAGGACGACGCTGGCAGTCTTGATCTTGGAGCGTCTGCCGTGCGGGCTCTCGACCTGGAACGAGGCGGGACTCTGCGAGAGGACCGCGCCGGCCTTGAACTCGCCCTCCTCTTCGTACAGGACGTTCATTCGCGCGCCGGGGCGCCCGCGAACGCCAGAATGCGCTCGATGTGCTCGGGAAAGCTCTGCAGCGTATGGTCGCCACCATGGCGGATCACCATGCGCGCGCCCTCGTATTTGCGAGCTGCCTCGCGCCAGTCCAGCACCTCGTCGCCGGTTTCGACCAGCAGCAGGTAGCGTTCCGGATCGATCCGCTCCACGAACAGCGCGCGCCAGCCTTCCAGGTGCGCCCGCGTCAACTCGTAGGGCGCGCCCGTATGGAGATTTTTCTGCGTACCCAGGTAAGCCTCAAGTCCGATATGCGGCGTGATCGCCGGATTGATGAGCGCGGCGCGGCAGCCCAGCTTTTCCGCGAGATAGGTGGCGTAGAAACCCCCGAGCGAACTGCCGATGAACGTGACCCGGCACGGGTTCTGTCCCGCGATCGCCCGTTCGATCGCGCGTATCGCTTCCCGCGGCGTGTCCGGCAGCGCGGGGCAGGCGTAATGCTGCCCCTGTCCCCTGCCCTCCATGTGGGCCTTCATCACCTGCGCCTTGTGCGAGGCAGGCGAGCTGTTGAAACCATGCAGGTAGACCAGCATCGTGTTCAGAGCGCCTTGAGCAGTTTTTCGTGGATGCCGCCAAAGCTGCCGTTCGACATCACCAGCACCCGGTCGCCGTCCCTGGCTTCGGCCGCGATCGCCGCGACCAGCGTATCGAGGTCCACTGCGCATGAAACGCGCTCGCCCAGCGGCGCGAACGCCAGCCCCGCGTCCCAGGACAGCCTGGCGCTGTAGACGTAGACCCGATCGGCACCCGCGAAGCTCCCGGGCAACGCGTCCTTCATGACGCCCCGTTTCAGGGTGTTCGAGCGTGGCTCGAAGACCGCGAGAATGCGACCGGCGCGGCTCTGCTGGCGCAATCCGGCGATGGTTTCCCGGATCGCCGTCGGGTGGTGCGCGAAATCGTCGTAGACCGCCACGCCACGCACCGTTCCCTTGAGTTCCAGCCGCCGCCGCACGCCCCTGAATCTGCACAGCGCGTCGAGCGCTGCATCCGGTGCGATTCCCGCATGGCGTGCCGCCGCGATCGCGGCCAGCGCGTTCATGCGGTTGTACTCCCCTGCCAAGCCCCAATCGAGCCGTCCGACCACCCTTCCCTGCCATGCGACTTCGAAACTGCCGTCCTGGCCTGGCTCTCCAGAGGTCCAGCCATCCGGGCCGCCGAATACTTCCACCGGGGTCCAGCATCCCTGTGCGAGCACTCGCTTCAATGCCGGATCCCGGGCATTGACTACGATCCGGCCCGAACTAGGGATAGTTCGCACGAGATGATGGAATTGACGCTCGATGTCTGCAAGATCGCCGAAGATGTCGGCATGATCAAACTCTAAATTGCTCAATATCGCCGTCTTCGGCCGATAATGGATGAATTTCGAGCGCTTGTCGAAAAAGGCTGTGTCGTATTCATCCGCCTCGATCACGAACCACTCCGACGGGCTGGAGCGGGCAGATACCTTGAGGTCGGGTGCGATGCCGCCGACCAGGAAGCCCGGGTTCCGTCCAGCGGATTCGAAGATCCAGGCAAGCATTGACGAAATGGTCGTCTTCCCGTGGGTTCCGGCGACAGCCAGCACCCACTTACTTATTAACAGCTGTTCGGCGAGCCATTGCGGCCCCGACACGTAGCGGTCGCCCCGGTCGAGGATCGCCTCCATGAGCGGGTTGCCCCGGGTGACGACATTGCCTACCACCCAGAGGTCGGGTTTCAGGCGCAGCTGGTCGGTGCCAAAGCCCTCGATCAGGTCGATGCCCAGGGCGGCGAGCTGGTCGCTCATCGGCGGGTAGACATTGGCATCGCAGCCGGTGACGCGGAATCCGGCCTGCTTCGCGATCGCCGCGATGCCGCCCATGAAGGTGCCGCAGATGCCGAGGATGTGGAGATGCACTGCGGAAACGCCAACGGGACGCCTGGAAGCGGACGATTGTACGCGAGGGCTGCGCTAAGATCGGCCGACGGATTTCACGCGCCAATTCATTCGCAGCCTCCATGGAGAACCGCTGATGGGCCGCAGGACCGGTGCGCGGCAAAACGGCATGCGGATGCGCATCGCGGCGGCGGCCGCGCGCATCATGGCCGAAGACGGCATCGACGACTTCGCGCTCGCCAAGCGCAAGGCGGCGCGCACGCTGGGCGCCCCCGACAGCGAGGCGCTGCCCGGCAACGACGAGATCGAGGCCGAGCTGCGCGACTATCTGGCGCTCTACCAGGCGGAGGAACATCCAGAGAGGGTGGCCGAGCTGCGCCGCCTCGCTCTCGAAGCGATGCAGGTGCTGGAGCGCTTCAAGCCTTACCTCACCGGATCGGTGCTGGCAGGCATCGCCGGGCCCTATGCCGAGATCGACCTGCAGCTCTTTCCGGAAAGCACCAAGGAGGTCGAACTGTTCCTGCTCGAGCGGAACATCGCCTACGCCGCCAGCGATGAGCGGCGCTATACGGGCGATCGCGCGCGCGCCGTGGCCGTGGTTTCCCTCAGCTGGCAGGGCGTGCCGTTGCGGCTTTCGGTGTTCGATCCGAGGGACGAGCGCGCGGCGCTCAAGACATCTGCCGCCGGGCGGGTCATGGCGCGCGCCGGAATCGCCGAGGTACGCGCGCTGGTTGAATCCGCGAATGACGCCCGGCAGGCGTGAAACCCTGATCCTCGGCGCCGCCGGTATTGCCGCGGCGGCGGCCGGTTTCCTGGTCGGCCCGGCCCTATTGCGGTCCACCCAGGGGGGAATGGCGGGGGGGGCTCGATCCGGGGACTCCGTCCTGCGCTCGACCACACTGGTCGATCTCGCCGGCAAAACCCGGCGACTGAACGAATGGCGGGGCCGGATCCTCATATGCAATTTCTGGGCGACCTGGTGTGCGCCATGCCGCGAGGAGATCCCGCTGCTGATGTCGGAAAGGGAGAAATACCGTTTATCTGGGGTAGAGATTGTCGGTATCGCCATCGATAATGCTGCCAAAGTCGCCGAATTTGCGACATCTCTCAAGATCCCGTACCCAATCTTGCTCGCCGACACCGATGGCCTGGATCTGATGCGCAAACTGGGCAATGATTCGGGCGGCCTGCCTTATACAGTGATCGCCGATCGACAAGGCGCCCTGATCTATCGCAAACTGGGGGCCATGACGCAGGTGGATATGGACGGAATCCTCGAGCCACTGGTCCGCAGCTGAGCGGGCAGGGCAGGCACAAAATCGGCTAAAATGCCGGCTTCTGCGTCGAAAACCATGAAAAGACCACGATCAAAGTCGATTCTCGTCCTGCACGGTCCGAACCTGAACCTGCTGGGCAGCCGCGAGCCGGAAATCTACGGCAGGGAAACGCTTGCCGTCATCAACCGGCGTCTCGCGGCCAAGGCGAAGGCGGCCGGGATCGGGCTCGACGCCTTCCAGACGAACCACGAAGGGGTGCTGGTGGACCGCGTGCAGCAGGCAAAGGCCGATGGCGTGGGCTTCATTCTGCTCAATCCGGCTGCCTTTACCTACTCGAGCATCGCCTTGCGGGACGCCCTGACGGCGGTACAGATCCCGTTCGTCGAGGTCCACCTGTCGAACATCCATGCGCGCGAGCCGTGGCGGGCGCATTCCCATTTCACCGCGGTCGCCGCGGGCAGCGTGCTCGGCCTGGGCAGCCGCGGCTACGACCTCGCGCTCGATTACGCCATCGCGCGGCTCAAGGCCCGTTGATTCGTTCGATCTAATGCGGACGGCGGGAAGCTTCCCGCCGGGGGAGAACACTGAATGGATCTGCGCAAGCTCAAGAAGCTGATCGACCTGGTGCAGGAATCGGGCATCGCCGAACTCGAAATCACCGAGGGCGAGGAACGCGTCCGCATCGCGCGCGGCGGGGTGGTGAACGTGACCCCGCTGGCGGCGGTCGATCCAGGGGTTGTCCCCGCGCCGGCTGCGGCCGGCCCTGCGCCCGCAGCGGCTTCCGCATCGAGTCCTGCCCCCGCCTCGGCGGAGGCCGCACCGGCGCCGGAGGGGCACGTCGTCAAGTCGCCGATGGTGGGCACCTTCTATCGCGCGCCCTCGCCGGATGCGACGCCCTTCGTCGACGTAGGCGCCACGATCAAGGAAGGCGAAACGGTCTGCGTCATCGAGGCGATGAAGCTCATGAACGAGATCGAGTGCGACGCCTCGGGCGTGATCAAGGCGATCCTGGTCGAGAACGGCCAGCCGGTCGAGTACGGCCAGGCCCTGTTCATCATCGGCTAGCCGGGTGTTCGAAAAAATCCTGATCGCGAACCGCGGCGAGATCGCGCTGCGCATCCAGCGCGCCTGCCGCGAACTCGGCATCCACACGGTGGTGGTGCACTCGGAGGCGGATACCGAGGCGAAATACGTCAAGCTCGCCGACGAGTCGGTCTGCATCGGCCCCGCGCCCGCGGCGTCCAGCTACCTGAACATCCCCGCCATCATCAGCGCCGCTGAAGTGACGGACGCCGAGGCGATCCATCCGGGCTACGGCTTTCTCTCCGAGAACGCGGATTTTGCCGAGAAGGTCGAGGCGAGCGGTTTCGTGTTCATCGGCCCGCGCCCGGAAAACATCCGCCTGATGGGCGACAAAGTCAGCGCCAAGCAGGCGATGATCAAGGCGGGCGTGCCGGTGGTGCCGGGATCGGACGGCGCGCTGCCGGAGCAGGGCGCAGAGATAGTGAAGATCGCGCGCAAGGTCGGCTACCCCGTGATCATCAAGGCTTCGGGCGGCGGCGGCGGGCGCGGCATGCGCGTAGTGCATACCGAAGCGGCGCTGTTGAACGCGGTCAACCTCACGCGCCAGGAGGCGCTCGCCGCCTTCGGCAACGCCACCGTCTACCTGGAGAAGTTCCTCGAGAATCCGCGCCACATCGAGATCCAGGTGCTGGCCGACGAGCACAAGAACGCGGTATTCCTCGGCGAGCGCGACTGCTCGATGCAGCGGCGCCACCAGAAGATCATCGAGGAGGCGCCGGCACCCGAACTGGCGGCGAAGCTGCGCGACAGGATCGGCGAGCGCTGCGCGGACGCCTGCCGCAAGATCGGCTACCGGGGCGCCGGCACCTTCGAATTTCTCTACGAGCAGGGCGAGTTCTTCTTCATCGAGATGAACACGCGGTTGCAGGTCGAGCACCCGGTGACGGAGATGATCACCGGCCTGGACCTGGTGCAGCTGCAGATCCGCATCGCCGACGGCGAAAAACTGCCGTTCCGGCAAAAAGACGTCGAGCTGCGCGGCCACGCCATCGAATGCCGCATCAACGCCGAGGATCCGTACCGCTTCACTCCGTC
The DNA here is from genome assembly GCA_035308765.1 of Burkholderiales bacterium. Taxonomy (GTDB): domain Bacteria; phylum Pseudomonadota; class Gammaproteobacteria; order Burkholderiales; family SG8-39; genus RBG-16-66-20. The sequence goes on along the minus strand of DATGGA010000072.1, from coordinate 5,619 downwards.
GCCGGGAAAAATTACCTCCTACCACCCGCCGGGCGGCCCGGGCATCCGGGTCGATACGCACGTCTACGCCGGCTATACCGTGCCGCCGTACTACGACTCGATGGTCGGTAAAGTGATCGCCTACGGCGCCACGCGCGAGCAGGCCATCCGGCGCATGCGCATTGCGCTGTCCGAAATGGCGGTGGAGGGCATCCAGACCAACATCCCGTTGCACCTCGAACTACTGCACGACCTGCGGTTCATGCGCGGCGGCACCTCCATCCACTACCTCGAGCAGAAGCTCGCCGAGGAGACGAAGAAGAAGAAATAGCCAGATGGCCTGGGTGTCGATCGCGCTCGAACTCGACCTGGCGCAGGCCGAGACCTTGTCGGAGGCACTGATGGAGGCGGGCGCCGAGTCCGTTGCCCTCGATCCTGCGGGATCGCAAATGCTGCTCACGGCGCTCGCCGCTCCTAGCGCCGATGCCGCTGCGCTGGTCGCGGCCGCCGCATCCGCGGTCGCGTTCACGCTGCCCGCGTTCACCGTTTCGCAGCTGGCGGATGAGGACTGGGTACGACGCTCGCAAGCGCAGTTCGGACCGATCCGTGTCAGCGACCGGCTGTGGATCGTGCCAAGCTGGCATACGCCGCCGGATCCTGCCGCGATCGCGGTACGGTTGGACCCGGGGCTTGCTTTCGGCACCGGCAGCCACGTCAGCACGCGCCAGGTCCTCGGGTTTCTCGAGCGGCACGTGCGCAAGGCGGACCGCGTGCTGGACTATGGGTGCGGCTCGGGTATATTGGCCATCGTCGCCGCAAAGCTCGGCGCCGGAGAAATCGCCGCTGTGGATATCGATCCGCAGGCGCTCGAAACCACGCAGTCGAACGCGAGCGGCAATGGGGTTTCCCTGCACGTGGCCGCGCCGGAGTCACTCGGTCCCGGAACCTACGATTTGGTCATCGCCAATATCCTCGCCGGTCCGCTCGTCAGCCTGGAACCACTGCTTGCCGCGCGCGCACGCCAAGGCGGCCGCATCGCGCTCTCGGGCATCCTTGAATCGCAGGCAGCGGAGGTAGCCGATGCCTACTCGCGCGATTTCGAAATTGCGATAGGCGCGATCGAGGAAGGCTGGGCGCTGGTCGAAGGAACGCGGCGATGAACCTCACGACGCGTTGTCCCAGCTGCGGTACCGCGTTTCGCGTCCAGCCCACGCAACTTTCCGCCCGCGGCGGCAAGGTGCGCTGCGGCAAGTGCTCCAACGTGTTCGACGGGGTCGCCGCGCTGGTCGCGGAGGGCGCTGCGCCGCAGAATGCGGCGGCCGCGGAACCATCGCCGCAACTTGCGCTGTTCGAGGCGTCGCGCAAGACGCCGCTAGCCGGCGCGGGCGCAGCCGCCAATGAAGATGTGCCGCTCGCCGATTTTCTGGACGAAGAAGAGTCGCGGCCAAAGCGCAGGCTCGCCTGGGCTTTCGCGGCGCTGCTTGCGCTGGTCGCACTTGCGGCGCAGGCGGTCCTGCACTTTCGCACCGAGATCGCGGTGCTGCTGCCCGAGACCCGGCCGCATCTTGCCGCCGCATGCGCGGCGCTCAAGTGCGAATTGCGGCTGCCGCGCCGGCCCAAGCTGATGGCGATCGAGTCCTCGGACCTGCAGGCCGACGGCAGGCGCGACAACGTGATCGTGCTGAACGCGGTGCTGCGCAACCAGGCGCAATTCGGCCAGGAGTATCCGGCGCTAGAGCTGACCCTGACCGACGAGCGCGACGAGGCAGTGGCGCGGCGCGTGCTTATGCCGGCCGACTACCTCGTCGGCGCAGCCAAGGAGCAGATCGCCAAAGGCATCGGCGCCGGCACCGACATAGCGCTGCGCGTGTTCATCGACACCAGCGGTCTGCGCGCCGTCGGCTACCGGATGTACCTATTCTTCCCTTGACAGGAAACTGCGTCTCTTGAAAACGCTCGTCACAGGCTCCATGGCTTACGACACCATCATGGTGTTTCCCGACCGCTTCCGGAATCATCTGCTCGCCGACCAGCTGCATATCCTGAACGTGTGCTTCCTCACGCCGGAGATGCGGCGCGAGTTCGGTGGCACTGCCGGCAATATCGCTTACAACCTGCGCCTGCTCGGCGGCGACCCGCTGCTGATGGCCACCGTGGGCGAGGACATCGCGCCCTACCTGGAGCGGCTCAAGCGACTGGGCATCGGCGCCGGCCTGCTCAAGCACATCTCCGGACAATTCACGGCGCAGGCGTTCATCACCACGGACCTGGACAACAACCAGATCATCGCATTTCACCCCGGGGCGATGAATCACTCGCATGAGAACCGGATCGGCAAAGAACTGGGCGCGACGCTGGCGATCGTCGGCCCGGACGGCAAGGAGGGCATGTTGCAGCATTCACGCCAGTGCGCCGCGCACGGCATTCCACTGGTATTCGATCCGGGCCAGGGTCTGCCGATGTTTTCCGGCGAGGAGTTGATGGAAATGGTGAAGCTCGCCTCCTACCTGGCGGTGAACGACTATGAAGGCAAGATGCTGGAAGAAAAGGTCGGCAGGAAGCTCGAAGACCTTGCTGGCGGCCTGAAAGCGCTGGTGCTGACGCTGGGCGGGCAGGGCTCGGTGATCTTCTCCGGCGGCAAGCGCCACGAAATCCCGTGCGTGGCGGCCGACGCCGTGCTCGATCCCACCGGCTGCGGCGACGCCTACCGCGGCGGGCTGCTGTACGGCATCTCCCGCGGCTGGGACTGGCCGAGCATCGGACGCCTTGCGTCGGTGATGGGGTCGATCAAAATCGCGCACCGCGGCGCGCAGAACCACGCACCTACCCGGGACGAAATCTCCGCGCGCTACAGGAAAGCATTCGGTTCTTCGCCGCTGTAGCTGGCGGCAACCCTAAGTCGAGGTGTCGGCGGTACGTGCCAGGCTGCACCCGGCGATCCGCCACGAACCGTCCTTCTGCCTTTCCATCTTGTAGACAGCGACCCAAACCTGCCCGCCGCCGTCGGTCATCCGCGCCGGCTGGAGAATTTCTCCACGCTCCCGATAGGCGGGCAGAAAGCTGACCGTCGCGGGGCGATAGACCACGGGGTAGCCCTCGCGCACCATTGCCATGAAAACTTCCGGCATGCCGAATTGCGCCCGGATGCTGGGCGCTGCGTATGAAAACGCTTTAGGGCCGTCGTCGCTCGTAAATGCATCGAGTTGGGCCTGCACCACCGTGCGAATCGCCTTCGCGTCAGCGCCCGAAAGCCGCGGTTCGGCGGCGGATGCCAGTGCGATGGAGGCAAACGCGAAAATCAGCAACGCGATTCGCATCGTTACTCTCCCGCCGCCTGGTAACCGTGGCAGGGTACCTGCACCAGCCATCGGTCTTCAAGCCGCAATGCGGTGAGCGCACCACCCCAGACGCAACCGGAATCGAGCGCGGCAATGCGTTCGGTGAGCCTGAGGCCCTGCGCCGACCAGTGTCCGAACACGAGGGCCTTGTCGTCTTTCCTTGCCTGATACCAGGCCATGTAGCCGGCAGGAGGTTCGACGCCGTTCGAGCGGAATTCCATTGCCCCGTCAGCGGAGCAAAAGCGCATTCGCGTCATGGCGTTCGCGATCACTCGCAGCCGGTCCCAGCCCGCGAGCTCGTCGCCCCAGCGCTCCGGCTTGCTGCCGTACATATTGGAAAGGAAATCGCGATAGTTGCTCGCGCGCAGCGCGTTCTCGACTTCGCACGCAAGGTCGAGAGATTTTTCGATGCTCCACTGCGGCAGCAGTCCCGCGTGCACCATTGCGTAATTCCCTTCGACGTGCATCATCGGCCATGTCCGTACCCAGTCGACGAGCTCCTTCGCATCCGGCGAGGAAAGCACGTCGTCGAAAGTGTCGTCCTTGCGCTTTCGTTCGAAACCTTCGTGCTGGGTCAGCAGGTGCAGGTCGTGGTTGCCAAGCACCACCACGGCGCGATCGCCGAGCGCCTTTACGAATCGCAGCACTTGCAGCGATTTCGGCCCGCGGTTGACGAGATCGCCCACGAACCACAGCCGGTCGTGCGCGCGATTGAAGCCGACGCGCGCGAGCAACGCCCGCAACTCGTCGTAGCAGCCCTGCACATCGCCGATCGCGTAGGTCGCCATCGGGGGCGACTATAGCCGCATTTCCCCACTAAAAACTCGCGTCCAGCCTTCGGTACTGAATCGCCTCCGCGATGTGCGCGGCGCCGATGGCCGCCTCGCCTGCCAGGTCCGCGATCGTCCGCGCCACGCGCAGCACGCGGTGATAAGCGCGCGCCGAGAGCAGCAGCCGCGCCAGTGCGTGGCGCAACAACTGGTCGCCTTCCTTGTCTGTGGCGCACAAGCGGTCGATTTCGCGCGTCCCGAGCAACGCGTTCGGCATTCCCTGGCGCTCCAGCTGGCGCCGGTGCGCGCCGAGGACGCGCCGCCTGATGGCTTCGCTCGATTCGGTGGCGCCGGGAGTCATGAGATCGGAGTCGCGCGGTGCGGGAACTTCGAGCTTGATGTCGACGCGGTCGGCCAAGGGTCCCGAGACGCGTCCGCGGTAGCGCGCGATCCGCTCGGGCGTGCAGCGGCAGCGCCCGGCGGGGGAGCCGCAGTGACCGCAGGGGCAGGGGTTCATCGCCGCCACCAACTGAAAGCGCGCGGGAAACTGCGACTGGCGCGCGGCGCGGGAAATCGATACCCGGCCCGATTCCAGCGGTTCGCGCAGCGACTCCAGCACGTCGCGGTCGAATTCCGGCAGTTCGTCCAGAAACAGGACGCCCCGGTGCGCGAGCGAGATCTCGCCGGGGCGCGGCAGCGCGCCGCCACCCACCATGGCTGCGCCCGATGCGCTGTGGTGCGGCGAGCGGTAAGGCCGCTCGCCCCAGCGCGTGGCTTCGAAACCGGCGGCCGACACCGAGTGGATCGCCGCCACCTCCAGCGCCTCGATCTCGCTCATCGGCGGCAGGATTCCAGGAAAGCGCGCCGCAAGCATCGATTTGCCCGTGCCGGGCGGCCCGATCATGAGCACGCTGTGGCCGCCCGCGGCGGCGACTTCGAGCGCGCGCTTGGCCTGCGGCTGGCCCTTCACTTCGCTGAAATCCGGATAGACGTGTGCCGGCGCGCGCGCGGGCGCTTCGAAGCGCGGCAGTTTCGCCTCGCCGCACAGGTGCGCCACCACTTCGAGCAGCGTCCTCGCCGGAAGGATATGCGCGCCCTCGGCAAGCGCGGCCTGGGGCGCATTGCGCTCGGGCACCACGAAAGCGCGTCCGGAGGCACGCGCCTGCAGCGCCATGGCAAGCGCGCCGCGCACCGGGCGCAGTTCGCCCGTGAGGGAAAGTTCGCCCGCAAATTCGTGCGCGGCCAGCGCGTCGGGCGTGATCTGGCCGCTCGCCGCCAAAATGCCGAGCGCGATCGGCAGGTCGAAGCGGCCGGAATCCTTGGGCAGGTCGGCCGGCGCCAGATTGACGGTGATGCGGCGCGCTGGAAACTCGAACTGGGTGTGGTTGAGTGCGGCACGTACGCGGTCCTTCGCCTCCCGCACCTCGGTATCGGCGAGTCCTACGATCATGAACGAGGGCAATCCCGGCCCGAGATGTACTTCCACGGCCACTTCGGGCGCATCTATCCCCGCGAGCGCGCGGCTCGCCACG
>DATGGA010000071.1:0-38215 GCA_035308765.1 Burkholderiales bacterium | reverse complement strand
TGGCGGCGCCCAGCGACGGCATCGTCACCAAAGTGGAGCAGCTCCAGGCAGGTAATTTCATCGCCGCGTCCACGCCGGTGTTCGCGCTGGTGTCGACGCACGATGTCTGGATCGAGGCCAACTTCAAGGAAGTCCAGCTCGCCCGCCTGCGTCCCGGCCAGGCCGCGACGGTGGAGATCGACAGCTATCCCGACCGCAGTTTCGCCGCGAAGGTGGTGAGCGTGAGCCCGGGAACCGGCTCGCAGTTTTCCATGCTGCCGCCGGAGAACGCGACCGGCAATTGGGTCAAGGTGGTGCAGCGGCTGCCGGTCCGCCTCGAGCTGGATGACGCGAACCTCGAATTGGCGCTGCGGGCCGGGCTGAGCGCCAGCGTGACCGTGGATACCGGGCATCGGGCGGGCTGGTGATGGCCATGCAGTCCACCGCGGGCGGCGCGGCCGGGGCGCCGCAGCGCGTGCTGATCACCATCTCGGTGATGCTCGCTTCCTTCATGCAGGCGCTGGACAACACCATCGCCAACGTCGCGCTGCCGCGCATCCAGGGCTCGCTGTCGGCGACCCAGGACCAGATGACCTGGGTGCTGACTTCCTACATCATCGCCGCGGCCATCATGACGCCGCTGAGCGGCTGGCTGGCGGGACAGATCGGGCGCAAGCGCGTGTTCCTGATTTCCGTCGTCGGATTCACGGCGGCCTCCGCCCTGTGCGGCCTGGCGCAGTCGCTGCCGGAAATGGTGCTCGCGCGGCTGTTCCAGGGGCTGTGCGGCGCGGCGCTGATCCCCTTGTCGCAGGCAGTGCTGCTCGACATCAATCCGCCGGAGAACCACGCGCGCGCGATGGCGTTCTGGGTGATGGGCGTCACCGTCGGCCCGATCCTCGGTCCGGCGCTGGGCGGCTGGCTGACCGAAAACTACAACTGGCGCTGGGTGTTCTATATCAACGTGCCGTTCGGGGTCCTGTCCTTCCTCGGCATCCTGAGCTTCATGAAGGAGACGGCCAGGCGCGTATCGCGCTTCGATTTCTTCGGCTTCACCGCGCTCAGCGTCGCGATCGGCGCGCTGCAGCTGATGCTCGACCGCGGGCAGCTGAAGGACTGGTTCAGCTCGACCGAGATCTGCATCGAGGCGGCGGTGGCCGCGACGGCGTTCTATCTGTTCGTGGTGCACATGCTGACGACGACGCGGGCGCCGTTCATCAGCCCGGTGCTGTTCAAGGACCGCAATTTCGTCACCGGCAACGTGTTCATCTTCGTCGTCGGCGTGGTGCTCTTCGCCACCCTCGCGCTGCTGCCGCCGCTGCTGCAGGGGCTGCTCGACTACCCGGTGGTCACCACCGGCCTGGTGACCGCGCCGCGCGGCGCCGGCACGCTGCTGGCGATGATCATCGTCAGCCGCCTGATGGGGACGGTCGATGTGCGCCTGATCATCGCGGCGGGCCTCGCGATCACCGCCTTTTCGCTGTGGCAGATGATGGGGTTCTACCTGCAGATGGACCGCGCGCCCATCATCTGGTCGGGGTTGGCGCAAGGGCTGGGCACGGGGTTCGTGTACGTGCCGCTGGCGGCGATCACCTTCGCGACGCTGGCGCCGCAGTACCGCGACGAGGGCACGGCGCTCTTCAGCCTGATCCGCAACGTGGGCAGCAGCGTCGGCATCTCGGTGGTCGAGACGCTGCTCACGCGCAACACGCAGATCCTGCATTCCTCTCTCGCGGAGCACGTCATGCCCTACGGCGGCGGACTGCATCCGGAGATGGCGGGCATCGCAACGGACGGACGCGCGCTGGCGATGCTGAACGAGACCGTCACGCGGCAGGCGGCGATGATCGCCTACGGCAACGACTTCAAGCTGATGCTGGTGCTCACGCTGGCAGCGATCCCGCTGGTGCTGCTGCTGCGCGCCGCGCGCGCGCCGCGCGGAACCCGGGCGATGGCGATCGAATGACGCCCCCGCGCAGGATTGCGGCGGCGGTATTGCTTGCTGCCGGCCTCGCTGGTTGCGCCGCGGGACCGGACTTCCATCCGCCCGTGCCGCCGGCGGAGGAGCGCTACACGGCCGAACCGCTGCAGCACGTCGCGCTCGGCGATAAGATCGAGGCGGACTGGTGGACCTTGTTCCGCTCGGACGCGCTCAGCGCGCTCGTGCGGCAGTCGATCGACGGCAACCGCTCGCTCGCCGCGGCGGCGGCGACGCTCTCCCAGGCGCGCGAACTCGCGGCGGCGCAGGCGGGCGCGCTGCTGCCGCAGGTGGGCCTGACCGCCGGCACGGGGCGGCAGAAATACGGCGACGAATTCCTCGGCCCGCTGCCCAAGCCGCCACCCTTCACCTATTTCGCGCTCGGGCCGACCGTCAGCTACACGCTCGACTACACGGGCGGAGGCGGCCGCTCGGTCGAACGGCAGCTCGCACTGGCGGAATACCAGCGGCAGCAGCTCGCCGCGGCCTACCTCACGGTGACCGGCAGCGTGGCGCTGCAGTCCATCGCGATCGCCTCGGCGCGCGCGCAGATCGCCGCCGTCGAGGGGATACTCGAGCAGGACCGCGTCAACCTGAAGCTGGTGCAGGCCTCGTTCGACGCCGGCGCGGTGTCGCGCCTCGACATCGTCAGCGCGCGCAGCCAGCTCGCCAACGACGCCACGCTGCTGCCGCCGCTGCGCCAGGAGCTGAGCGTCGCGCGCCATGCGCTGGCGATCCTGCTCGGCAGGCCGCCGGGCAACTGGTCGCCGCCGGACCTGCAACTCGCCGATTTCACGCTGCCGCGCGAGCTGCCGGTCAGCCTGCCTTCGGAACTGGCGCGCCGCCGGCCGGACATTCTCGCTGCCGAGGCGCAGCTGCACGCGGCGACGGCGGCCGTGGGCATCGCCGAGTCGAACCTCTATCCGCGCGTCACGCTGGGCGGCAGCGCCGGGCCGCAGTCGCTGACGCTCGGCCAGCTGTTCGGCGGCGGCAACATTGCCTGGGGCTTGATAGCGTCGCTCGTCGCGCCGATTTTCGACGGCGGCACGCTGCGCGCCGAGCAGCGCGCGGCGGTCGAGGCGACGCGGGCCAGCGCCGCGAACTACGAGCAGACGGTGCTTGCGGCTTTCGGCCAGGTCGCCGACCTGCTCGAAGCGCTGGAGCATGATGCGGAGCAGCTGGAGGCGCAGTCGCACGCGCAGGAGGCGGCCGAGGCGAACCTGCGGCTCACGCGCGAGAGCTACAACGAAGGCAACGTCGGCGTATTGCAGGTGCTGGACGCCGAGCGCCTGCACCAGCAGGCCCGGCTTGGCCTGGTGCGGGCCCAGGCGCGGCGCTGTCTGGACACCGTGCAGCTATTCCTCGCGCTGGGCGGCAATGCGCCTTCGGCCGGGACGCCGGCGCGCTGAGCTACTTGTACTGCCCGGTCGATTCCGCTCGCAGGCGCGCCAGTCCCGCCAGGCTCTGGGTGAAGGGCGCAGCGACGCCCCCTTTGCGCGCGATCTCCAGCGTGCCGATGAGCAGGCCGTCGAGTTCTAGCGGCTTGCCGGCCTCCATGTCCTGCAGCGTCGAGGGCTTGAAGGCGCCCAGCTTGCGCGCCATGTCCATGCGCGCCTCGGGATCGATGCCGGCGTCGACGCCGACCGCACGGCCGATGGCAAGCACTTCGCGCATCACGGCAACGAGGTAGGCCTTCACGTACTCGTCGGCGATCAGCCGGTCGGCGGTGGCGAGCGTCAGCGCGGCCACGGGATTGAAGCTCACGTTGCCGATCAGCTTCACCCAGAAATCCTTCTCGATGAAGCCGCTTTGCTGCGCTTCGAATCCTGCCGCCGCCAGCGCTTTCGCCAGGTCCCCGGTGCGCGCCGTGTTTTTCCCGCCAGGTTCGCCCAGGATCAGGCGCTCGCCCATGTTGTGGCTGATGAGGCCAGGCTCGGGCGTGGAGGCGGCAAGGTGAACGACGCAGCCGACGATGCGCTCCGTCGGCATGGCGCGGGAGAGCTTGCCGCCGGGATCGAGGCTTTCCAGCCGCAGCTTGCCGCCGCCGAATGGCAGCCGGTCGAAGAACCACCACGGCACGCCGTTCATCGCAGTGACGATCGAGGTATCGGGGCCCGTCAGCGGCCCGATCGCGGCCGCGACCTCGGGCAGGTTCTGCGCCTTGACTGCAACGATCACCGCGTCCTGCGGTCCAAACCGCGAGGGATCGTGGTCGGCCCGGATTTTTACCTGGAATTCCTTTTTGCCGGAAAGGACCCGCAGGCCTTTTTCGCGGATGGCCGTAAGGTGGGCGCCCCTTGCGACGACAGAGACATCGTGTCCGCCCTGCGCCAGCCGTCCGGCCATCAGTCCGCCGACCGCGCCGGCGCCGTAGATGCAGATTTTCATAGTGCTATTCTAGCGTTCGAGGAGCGCAGACCATGTTTGCATTCATGAAGAAAACCAGATCCCTGCTGCCCGCGGACGGCACGCTCAAAGGGCGCGCCGCGAGCATGCCGGTGGCGGAGAAACACGCCGTCAACGGCAACCGCGTCGTGCCGCCGTTTCCGCAGGGCATGGAGCGCGCGGTGTTCGGCCTGGGCTGCTTCTGGGGCGCGGAAAAGCTGTTCTGGAACATTCCCGGCGTCTACAGCACCGCGGTCGGCTACGCCGGCGGCGAAACGAAAAACCCGGGCTACGAGGAAGTCTGCTCCGGCATGACCAATCACACCGAGGCGGTGCTGGTGGTGTTCGATCCGAAGAAAGTGGCCTACGAGACGCTGCTCAAGACCTTCTGGGAAGGGCATGACCCGACGCAGGGCATGCGCCAGGGCAACGACTCGGGCACGCAGTACCGCTCAGCCGTCTATGCGTACGGAGATGAGCAGCTCAAGAAGGCTCTTTCTTCCAGGGACGCTTTTCAGGCTGCGTTAAAGGCTAGAGGCCACGGCTCCATCACTACCGAAATCCGGTCCGCCCCGGAGTTCTATTATGCCGAGGGCTATCACCAGCAGTACCTGGCCAAGAACCCGAACGGCTACTGCGGGCTGGGCGGCACCGGCGTTTCGTGCCCGGTGGGGATTCCCGCAAAGGCGTAGGAGGGCTGCCGCGTACGCGGCTCCCGACCGACTGGCGCAGGCGCCCGTCCAATCAACGCGCTGAGCATGTTGGCGTGCGGCAGGTTGTCGCGCCGCATCAGCGCCAGCACGCCCGGACAGAGGGGCGAAAGGTGCAGCAGATCGCAAGCGAGCGCAGCCAGCCGCGCCGGCAGCGCCGGCACCGGCAGGCACAGCGCAGGCCGTTCGTGATGCAGGGCGCGCAGCGCGCCGAGGTATTCCGCCATGGTGCGCTTCGCGTTGCCTCCCAGCTCGACTTCGCGCCGGCCTTCGCCGCCGCGTTCGCACAGCACGGCCAGCGCCTCGCCGAGGTCGCGCACGTCCAGCGGCGCCATGCGGCCGCGCGCATTGGACGGATAGAAGTGAACCGGCCAGCCCGCGACGCGCCGCAGCCAGGCCGCGCCGAAGCCGCCTTCGCCGTCCAGCAGGGAGGGGCGCACGATGCTGTAGTCGGCCCCGCTCGCCATGATCTTCCTTTCCGCGATCAGCTTGGAGCGCAGAAAGCGGCTCCGCGCCTCGGGCCGCAACCCGAGGGCGGAGACGTGAACCAGCCGCAGGCCGAGGCAGGCGCAGGCCTCGCCGAGCGCCGCCGGCGCCATGTTGTGCACCCGGTCGTAGGTTTCGCCGCCGCGCTCGCGCAGGATGCCGACCGCGTTGACCACCGCGTCGACGTCCTGGAGCAGCGGCTTCCAGATGTAGCGGGTGGTGAGGGATTCGAAATGGGTTTCGCGCAGTTCGACGCCGCGCAGGGACTCTCGCAGCGCCGGCGGCAGCTTCGCCAGGGCTCGTTTGGGGTGGCGGGTGCCGATGACCACCGCGTGGCCGCGCGCCCGCAAGGCCGCCGCCGCATGCCGGCCGACGAAGCCGGAACCGCCGAGCACCAGGACTCTCATTTTTCGTCCTTTTTGTTATTTCTGTCTTGACAGAAATGTATGACAGGACTAGATTGGCGTCAAGTCCAACCCGGCCTTTCCCCTCCATGCCTCCCGAGTTCGGCATCCGCGACCGTTTCGTCCTGCATTGGGGGGAGATGGGCGCGCGCTGGGGGGTCAGCCGCACCGTGGCGCAGCTGCACGCGCTGCTGTTCCTCGCCGGCCGGCCGATGCACGCCGAGGAGATCGCCGCCGCGCTGCAGGTGGCGCGCTCGAACGTCAGCACCAGCCTGCGCGAGTTGCAGAACTGGGGCCTGGTCAAGGTGACGCACCTGGCCGGCGACCGGCGCGACCATTTCGAGGCCGCGCAGGACCCCTGGGAACTGCTGCGCGTCATCGTGCGCCAGCGCAAGGAGCGCGAATTCGACCCGACCGTGGCCTTCCTGCGCAGCTGCGTGGAAAGCAGGGACTTCGCGCGCGAGGACCCGGCGACGCAGAAGCGCCTGCGCGACACCCTGGCGCTGATGGAGGCAGGCTCGACCTGGGCCGAGCAGATGCTGGGCATGGACAACGCGGTGCTCAAGCGCCTGGTGAAGCTGGGCGCGAAGGTGCAGGCGTTCCTGAGGGCCGCATGAACACGACCACGAAATTCTGCGTGCCGCTGACCGTCTACTACGACAAGTCCTGCCCGCTGTGCGCCACCGAGATGCACGTCATCGAGAAGCTGGACTGGCGCGGCCGCCTGAAGCTGGTGGACTGTTCGCCGCCGGACTTTGACGACGGCGCCGCCGCGCGCGAAGGCGTCACGCGCCGGGACATGATGACGCGCCTGCACGTGCGCGATCCCGAAGGCCGCTGGCTGGTCGCGCTGGACGCTTTCGAGGCGGTCTACGCCTCCGCGGGATTGAAGGCGGCGGCGCGCTTCTGGGGCGACCGGCGGCTGCGGCCGGTCCTGGACCGCATCTATCCGGTGATGGCGCGATACCGCCAGCCGCTGTCGCGGCTCGGGCTGCACCGACTGGTAGGACTGGCGCTCTCGCGGATCGGCCGCGGTGCGCGCTAGGCGGCCTTGACCTTGGCGGGGCCGGCCTTGGAGATCAGTTCCCGCAGCACATAGGGCAGGATGCCGCCGTGCTTGTAGTAGTCCACTTCGATCGCGGTGTCGATGCGGGATTTGACCTTGATCGACTGTTTGCTTCCGTCCTTCCTCTTTATTTCGAGGGTCAGTTCCTGTTGGGGATGGATGTCGTCCAGCCCCGAAATTGAAATTTCCTCCTCGCCCGTGATGCCGAGCGATGCCGCGCTGTCGGCGCCGAGGAACTGCAGCGGCAGCACGCCCATGCCGACCAGGTTGGAGCGGTGGATGCGCTCGAAGCTGCGCGTGATCACCGCCTTGACGCCGAGCAGCTGGGTGCCCTTGGCCGCCCAGTCGCGCGAGGAGCCGGTGCCGTATTCCTCGCCGCCGAAGATCACCGTGGGCGTGCCGTCGGCGATGTAGCGCATCGCCGCGTCGTAGATCGGCAGTTCCTCGCCTTTGTAGCGGGTCAGGCCGCCTTCCTTGCCGCCCATCATCTGGTTCTTGATGCGCACGTTGGCGAAGGTGCCCCGCATCATCACGTCGTGGTTGCCGCGGCGCGCGCCGTAGCTGTTGAAGTCCGCCACCGCGATGTCGTGCTCCTGCAGGTAGATGCCCGCGGGGGAGGTCGGCTTGATCGAGCCGGCCGGGCTGATGTGGTCGGTGGTGACCGAGTCGCCGAACACGCCGAGCACCTTGGCGCCGGAGATGTCGCCCGGTTTTCCCGGCTGCATGCCGAAGTCCTTGAAGAAGGGCGGCTCGGCGATGTAGCTGGACCTGGGCCAGCTGTAGACCTGGCCGGTGGGCGCGGAGATTTTCTTGAACAGCGGGCTCGCGTTGGCGAGGTCGCCGTACAGGCGCCGGAAGGTGGGCGCGTCCATCGCCAGCTTCATGAGCGCATGGATTTCGTCCGAGCTCGGCCAGATGTGGCCGATGTAGACGTCCTGCCCGTCCTTCGATTTACCGAGCGGTTCGGTCCTGAAATCCTTCAATACGGTTCCCGCGATCGCATACGCCACGACCAGCGGCGGCGAAGCGAGGAAATTGGCGCGGATGTTCGGGTGGATGCGCGCTTCGAAATTGCGGTTGCCCGAGAGCACCGCGGCGCACACCAGCTCGTTCTTGACGATGATTTCCTCGATCGGCTGCGCGAGCGGGCCCGCGTTGCCGATGCAGGTGGTGCAGCCGTAGCCGGCGAGGTAGAAGCCGAGCTTCTCCAGGTAGGGCAGCAGGCCCGCCTTGGTCAGGTACTCGGTGACCACGCGCGAGCCGGGCGCGAGCGAGGTCTTGACGTGCTGTTTCACCTTGAGGCCCAGCTCCACCGCCTTCTTCGCCAGCAGGCCCGCGGCGAGCAGCACGCCGGGGTTGGAGGTGTTGGTGCAGGAGGTGATGGCTGCGATCAGCACGTCGCCGTTGCGGATGTCGATGCCGTCGTAGGTCCGGTAGGGTTTCTGCAGTTCATCGGCTTTTTTCGCGAAGCCGTTGTCCTTGACCGGCGCGGAAAACAGCTGCGTGAACGTGCTCTTCATCTTGTCCAGGTTGATGCGGTCCTGCGGCCGCTTCGGGCCGGCGAGGGAGGACATGACCGTGGACAGGTCGAGCTCCAGGTTCTGGCTGTAATCGATCGAGCCCGCCTTCGGCACGCCGAACATCTGCTGCGCCTTGTAGTAGGCCTCGAAGGCGCTGATTTCGGCCTCCGTCCGTCCCGTGCCCCTGAAGTAGGCGACGGTCTTGTCGTCCACCGGGAAGAAGCCCATGGTGGCGCCGTACTCGGGCGCCATGTTGGCGATGGTGGCGCGGTCGGTGACCGACAGCGACGAGCAGCCGTCGCCATAGAACTCGACGAACTTGCCAACTACTTTCGCTTTTCTAAGAAGTTCCGTAACTGTCAAAACCAAATCAGTCGCGGTGCATGCCGGGTGCAGCTTGCCCTTGAAATGCACGCCGACGACGTCGGGCGTCAGGAAATACACCGGCTGGCCGAGCATGCCCGCCTCGGCCTCGATGCCGCCCACGCCCCAGCCCACCACGCCGATGCCGTTGATCATCGTGGTGTGGCTGTCCGTGCCGACCAGCGTATCCGAGAAATAGACGCCGTCCTTGTAATGCACGCCACGCGCGAGGAACTCCAGGTTCACCTGGTGCACGATGCCGATGCCGGGGGGCACGACCTTGAAGGTATCGAAGGCCTGCATGCCCCATTTCATGAACTGGTAGCGCTCCTCGTTCCTCTTGAATTCCAGCTTCATGTTGAGGTCGAGCGCGTTTTTGGTGCCGTAGTTGTCCACCTGGATGGAGTGGTCCACCACCAGGTCCACCGGCACCAGCGGCTCGATCACCTTGGGGTCCTTGCCCATCTTGTGCGCCACGTTGCGCATCGCGGCCAGGTCGCAGAGCAGCGGCACGCCGGTGAAATCCTGCAGCACGATCCTCGCCAGCACGAACGGGATCTCGTCGGTGCGCGTCGCGTTCGGCTTCCAGTTGGCGAGCTGCCGCACGTGCTCCTCGGTGACTTTCTTGCCGTCGCAGTTGCGCAGCACGGACTCCAGGACCACCCGAATTGAAATGGGCAGTCTTTCGATTTTTATATTCAAGGCCTTTCCCAGCCGGGGAAGCGAATAGAACTTGCCGCCTTTTAGCGGTTGCAGGGTGTCGTGCAGGTTATGCGGCATTGAAGCCTCCATCGTTGGCCCAGACGCCCAGCGGCGTGCAGCCGCCCGGCTTTTGCAATTCCTTCAGCAAGCGTGAACGTTCCTCGATCAGCGCGGTGAGCTGCTCGTCGCAGCGCGCGATCGGGGTCGGGTAGTTGCGGATCTCCAGGGACAGCTCTTCGATGCGCCGGCTGATGCTCATATCACCATGAGGTCGACGAATTCGTGAACGGGGGTTTTATCGAGTTTATTCGAATCGAGGCACAGGTCGAGTATCGCCTTCCGCTGCTTGACGGGGAATCGGCGCGCCAGGTTGGTGCGGAATTTTTCCACCAGCACCGGCATGCCTTCCTTGCGGCGGCGTTTGTGGCCGATCGGGTACTCGCAGACCACTTCCTTCAATTTGCTGCCGTCCTTGAACTCCACCGTGAGCGCGTTGGCGATCGAACGCTTGTCCGGCGCGTGGTAGTCGCGCGTGAATTTCCGGTCCTCGAAGCAATGCATCTTCGCGCGCAGGGCGTCGATGCGCGGATCCTGCGCCACGCCGTCCTCGTAGTCGCCGGCGGTCAGGCGGCCGAAGATGAGCGGCACGGCGATCATGTACTGGATGCAGTGGTCGCGGTCGGCGGGATTGTTCAAGGGGCCCTTCTTGTCGATTATGCGGATCGCCGCTTCGTGCGTCCTAATCCGGATTTTCCTAATGTCTTCAACCCTCTTGCCGCCGGATTTCATATCCTGAAAGATCTGCATCGCGCATTCCACCGCGGTCTGCGAGTGGAATTCGGCGGGGAAGGAGATCTTGAACAGCACGTTCTCCATCACGTAGCTGCCGAAGGGGCGCTGGAACCTGAACGGCTTGCCCTTGAAGAGCACGTCGTAGAAGCCCCAGGTCTTGGCGGTGAGCACCGACGGGTAGCCCATTTCGCCGGTCTGCGCGATCAGCGCGAGGCGCACCGCGCGCGAAGTCGCGTCGCCCGCCGCCCAGCTTTTCCTGGAGCCGGTGTTCGGCGCGTGGCGGTAGGTGCGCAGGCTTTGTCCGTCGACCCATGCCTGCGAGACCGCATTGACGATTTCTTCCCCGCTCAAACCCAATAATTGAGCAACCACCGCGGTCGAGGCCACTTTCACCAGCACCACGTGGTCCAGCCCGACGCGGTTGAAGCTGTTTTCCAGCGCCAGCACGCCCTGGATTTCGTGCGCCTTGATCATGGCGGTGAGGACGTCGCGGACGGTCAGTTTTTTCCCGCCGCGGCTCAGGAAATCCGCAACGGCCAGGATTGCGCCCAGGTTGTCGGAAGGATGGCCCCACTCGGCGGCCAGCCAGGTGTCGTTGAAATCCAGCCAGCGGATCATGGCGCCGATGTTGAACGCCGCCTGCACCGGGTCGAGCTGGAACTGGGTGCCCGGCACCTTGGCGCCGTTCGGCACGGAGGTTCCCTTGACGATCGGGCCCATGAGCTTGGTGCAGGCCGGGTATTCGAGCGCCTCGAAGCCGCAGCCCAGCGTGTCCATCAGGCAGTAGCGGGCCGTGGCGTACGCGTCCTGGCTTTTAATCTCAAAATCTTTTACATAGGAAGAAATCAATTCCAAAACCTTGTCGGGCTTCGGCCGGACGTTCGAGATATGGGCGGACACTATTTCTGGTCCTCGTCGTCTTCCGACAGCGGCTTGAACAGGTATTCGTTGCCGCCCGCCTTGGGCGAGTGGTGGGGCGGCTCCGGCGGCGTGCGCTGGTCGCCCGCGTGGTCCCACCAGATGGCGCGGCCTTTCTTCTGCGATTCGCGCTCCTCGGGATGCTCGTCGAGGTACTCGCGCATGAATTTGGTGAGGTCGGATTCGTACTGGGCCATGGTTCTCAACCCCTGTCCTTGAGCGGCACCCACTTCCGGTTCTCGGGGCCGGTGTAATTGGCGCCTGGCCGGATGATCTTGCCGTCGATGCGCTGCTCGATGACGTGCGCCGACCAGCCGCTGGCGCGCGCGATCACGAACAGCGGCGTGAAATGCAGCGTCGGCACGCCCATCTTGCTGTAGGAGACCGCGCTGAACCAGTCGAGGTTGGCGAACATCTTCTTCTCGTTCCACATCACCGTCTCTATGCGCTCGGCGATCTCCTGCTGCGTCATGTCCTTCGCTTCCCGGGACAGCTGCTCCGCCACCGCCTTGATCACCTTGTTGCGCGGGTCGCCGGTGGTGTAGACCGGGTGGCCGAAGCCGATCACGATTTCCCTGGCCGCCATGCGCTTGCGGATGTCGGCCTCCGCCTCGTCGGCCGACTTGTAGCGCTTCTGGATTTCATCCGACACTTCGTTGGCGCCGCCGTGCTTGGGGCCGCGCAGGGCGCCGATGCCGCCGGTGATCGCCGAATACATGTCCGAGCCGGTGCCGGTGATGACGCGGCAGGTGAAGGTGCTCGCGTTGAATTCGTGCTCGGCGTAGAGGATGAGGGAGGTATGCATCGCCCGCACCCATGAGTCGCTTGGTTTTTTGTTATGTAAAAGCCTCAAATAATGACCCCCGATGGAATCATCGTCTGTTTCCGTCTCGATGCGTTTGCCGCTGTTCACGAAGTGATGCCAGTACAGCAGCATGGAGCCTAAACTCGCCATCAGCCGGTCGGCGATCTGGCGCGCGCCTTCGACGGGGTGCGATTCCTTTTCCGGCTCCAGGGTGCCGAGAACCGAGCAGCCGGTGCGCAGCACGTCCATGGGATGGGCCGTCTTCGGCAGTTGTTCGAGAACCGTCTTCAACGGCGCCGGGAGGGAGCGAAGAGCTTTCAGCTTGTTTTTATATTCGGAAAGTTCTTTCCTGTTCGGAAGTTTTTCATGCACCAGAAGATATGCGACTTCCTCGAATTCGGCCTGGTCGGCGAAGTCCAGGATGTCGTAGCCGCGGTAGTGCAGGTCGTTGCCGGTGCGCCCGACGGTGCACAGGGCGGTGTTGCCGGCCGGGACGCCGGACAGCGCGACCGACTTCTTCGGTTTAGGAACGTTCGCGGGTGAAGAGCTCATCGAGTTTCTGCTCGTAGGAAAGGTAGTTCAGGTAGTCGTAGAGCTCGTCGCGGGACTGCATGCTGCCGACGACGTTCTTCTGGGTGCCGTCCTTCCTGATCGACTTGTAGACATTCAGCGCAGCCTGGTTCATGGCGCGGAAGGCGGAGAGCGGGTAGAGGGCGATGGCTACGCCTGCCGAGCGCAGCTCGTCCACGGTGAACAGCGGCGTCTTGCCGAACTCGGTGATGTTGGCGAGCACAGGGACATCGATTGCCGCAGTTATCTTTTTATAGGAATTCAAATCCGTGACCGCTTCGGGAAACACCATGTCGGCGCCGGCTTCCACGTATTTCCGCATTCGCTCCAGTGCGCGATCAAAGCCTTCGTTCGCCAGCGCATCGGTGCGGGCCATGATCACGAACGAATGGTCGGTGCGGCCGTCCACCGCCGCCTTGATGCGGTCGCACATCTCGTCTTGCGACACCAGTTCCTTGTTGGGACGGTGGCCGCAGCGCTTGGCGCCGACCTGGTCCTCCATGTGCATCGCCCCCGCGCCCGCCTTGATGAGCGAACGCGTGGTGCGCGCGACGTTGAAGGCGCTCGCGCCGAAGCCGGTGTCCACGTCCACCAGCAGCGGCAGGTCGCAGACGTCGGTGATCCGGCGCACGTCGACGAGGACGTCGTCTAGGTTGGATATGCCGAGGTCCGGCATGCCGAGGGATCCCGCCGCGACGCCGCCGCCGGAAAGATAGATCGCCTTGTAGCCGCTGCGCTTGGCCAGCAGCGCGTGGTAGGCGCAGATCGTCCCTACGACTTGAAGTGGTTTTTCTTCTGAAACTGCTTTTCTGAACGCAGAACCGGGAGAAAACATGAATTCAAATCAACCCAAAAGATGCTTCACGCCATCGCGCTCTTCGTGCAGTTCCTTCAGCGTCGCGTCCATCCGCTTGCGGCCGAATTCGCTGATGTCGATGCCTTTGACGATCTCGAACTTGCCTCCCTTGCAGGTCACGGGGTAGCCGTAGAGCACGCCCTCCGGGATGCCGTAGCTGCCGTCGGATGGAATGCCCATCGACACCCAGTCGCCATCGCGCGTTCCGAGCGCCCAGTCGCGCAGGTGGTCGATGGCGGCATTGGCCGCGCTGGCGGCGGAGGACAGGCCGCGGGCCTCGATGATGGCGGCGCCGCGCTTCTGCACCGTCGGGATGAAGGTGGATTCCAGCCAGGTCTGGTCGTTGATCATGGGCCAGACTTTCTTGGCTTCGCGCATTTCACCCACTTCGGCCTGGAACAGATCCGGATACTGGGTGGCGGAGTGATTTCCCCAAACCGTCACTTTCTTGACCGAGGACACGGGCTTGCCGACTTTCTGCGCGATCTGCGAGGTGGCCCGGTTGTGGTCCAGCCGCATCATGGCGGTGAACTGGGTGGGTTTCAGGTCTGGCGCGTTCTTCATCGCGATCAGGCAGTTCGTATTGGCCGGGTTGCCGACGACCAGCACCTTGACGTTCCTGTCAGCCACCTTGTCCAGGGCCTGTCCCTGGGGACCGAAGATCTTGCCGTTCGCCTCCAGCAGGTCCTTGCGCTCCATGCCGGGACCGCGGGGCCGGGCGCCGACCAGCAGCGCGACGCCGGCGTCCTTGAACGCGATCATGGGGTCGGACGCGGGAACCATGCCGTGGAGCAGGGGAAAGGCGCAGTCGTCCAGCTCCATCATCACGCCTTTGAGCGCCTTTTGCGCCTTTTCATCGGGGATTTCCAGCAACTGCAGGATCACGGGCTGGTCCTTGCCGAGCATTTCACCGCTGGCGATGCGAAACAGGAGCGCGTAGCCGATCTGGCCCGCGGCGCCCGTGACGGCGACTCGAATAGGGGCTTTTGCCATTGAGAACTCCGGAGATATGCAGCGAACGGATGATTCTACCGCACCGCCGCAGCGATATAATCCGTTCAACATGGGAGAAGCAGCGGTCAAGGCACCCGCCAGGCGAGTTCGGCCGAAGTACCTCAATCTGCAGGCGCTGCTGTTCGAAATCCGGCTGCCGCTCCCGGGCTGGATCTCCATCCTCCACCGGATCAGCGGCGTGCTCATGTTCGTGGCGCTGGTCTGGCTGCTCTGGATGCTGGGCCGCAGCCTGGCTTCCGAGGCGGCGTTCGAGAAAATCAAGCACTACGCCGGCCTGTGGCCGGTCAAGCTCGCGCTGCTGGCGCTGATCTGGTCGTATTGCCACCATTTCTGCGCCGGCATCCGCTATCTGTTCCTGGACCTGGACAAGGGCGTGGACCTGGCGACTGCGCGTCTCACCAGCGCGGTGGTGCTCGTGACCGGCCTCGTCCTGACGGCCTTCTTCGGCTGGAAACTGTGGTGAAGCGCACATGAGCGCAGACCGGATCGTCACCGGCGCGCACTACGGGCTGCGGGACTGGCTCGCGCAGCGGATCACCGCGGCGATCATGGCGGTCTACACGGTGATCGTCGTCACCGTGCTGCTTTCCGGCCATCCCATTACCTACGGCGTTTGGCGCGACCTGTTTTCGCACGGCTGGATGCGCGTGGCGACGCTGCTGTTCGCGGCCAGCCTCGCCTGGCACGCCTGGGTGGGCATTCGCGACGTGCTGATGGACTACATCCAGCCCACCGGGCTGCGCCTCGCGCTGGAGGTGCTGGTCCTGCTCACGATAGCCGGCTATGTCGGCTGGGCGATTCAGATCCTTTGGAGTTGAGAGTGGCTCTTTCGGTCCGCAGATTCGACGCAATCGTGGTGGGGGCCGGAGGGGCCGGAATGCGCGCTTCGCTGGAACTGGCGCGGGCGGACCTCAAGGTCGCCGTGCTCAGCAAGGTGTTCCCGACACGTTCCCACACCGTGGCCGCGCAGGGCGGCATCGCCGCGCCTCTCGCCAACTCCACCGAGGACAACTGGCACTGGCACATGTACGACACCGTCAAGGGCTCCGACTACCTCGGCGACCAGGACGCGATCGAATACATGTGCCGGCGCGCGAACGAAGTGGTGGTCGAACTCGAGCACATGGGCATGCCCTTCGACCGGCTGGAGAACGGCAAGATCTACCAGCGGCCCTTCGGCGGCCACACGCAGAACTACGGCAGCGCCAAGATGGCGATGCGCTCCTGCGCAGCGGCCGACCGCACCGGCCACGCCATGCTGCATACCCTGTACCAGCAGAACGTGCGCACCAACACCCAGTTCTTCGTCGAATGGATGGCGCTGGACCTGATCCGCGACCCGCAGGACGGCGCGGTGCTCGGCGTCACGGCGCTGGAGATGGAGACTGGCGAGGTCTGCATTTTCCAGGCCAAGGCGACGCTGCTCGCCACCGGCGGCTCGGGGCGCATTTTCTTCGCCAGCACCAACGCGTTCATCAATACCGGCGACGGCCTGGGGATGGCGGCGCGCGCCGGCATCCCGCTGCAGGACATGGAGTTCTACCAGTTTCACCCGACCGGGGTTTACGGCGCCGGCGTGCTGATCACCGAGGGCGTGCGCGGCGAAGGCGGCTACCTGCTGAACAAGGATGGCGAGCGCTTCATGGAGCGCTACGCGCCCAACGCCAAGGACCTCGCGAGCCGCGACGTCGTGTCGCGCGCGATGACCACCGAGATCAAGGAAGGGCGCGGCTGCGGTCCCGACAAGGACCACGTCATGCTCAAGCTGGACCACCTGGGCGCGGAGGTGATCAATCACCGGCTGCCGGGCATCCGCGAGATTTCCATCAAGTTCGCCAACGCCGACCCGGTAAGGGATCTGGTGCCGGTGGTGCCGACGGTGCACTACCAGATGGGCGGCATCCCGACCAAGTACCTGGGGCAGGTGGTGGTTCCGGAGGGCGCCAATTCGGAGAGCATCGTCCCGGGCGCCTACGCCGCGGGCGAGTGCGCCTGCGTCTCGGTCCATGGGGCAAACCGCCTCGGCACCAACTCTCTGCTGGACCTCGTCGTGTTCGGCAAGGCCTCGGGCGAGCAGATGATCAAGGACATCCGCGCGCTGCCCAGCCCGCAGCGCACGCTGCCCAGGGACGCGGGCGAATACACGCGGTCGCGCCTCGCGCGGCTGGATGCCAACGCGGGCGGCGAGCGGGTGGTGGATGTGCTGACCGACCTGCGCCGGGCCATGCAGGCGCATTGCGGGGTGTTCCGCTTCCCGGAAGAGCTGATCAAGGGCGTGGAGAAAATCAAGGCCATCGCCGACCGCTCCCGCCGCACCTACATCCAGGACAAGTCGAAGGTCTTCAATACCGCGCGCGTCGAGGCGCTGGAACTGGACAACCTGGTCGAAACCGCGATGGCGACCATCGTCTCGGCCGAAGCGCGCAAGGAAAGCCGCGGCGCGCAGGCGCGCGCCGATTTTCCGGACCGCGACGACAAAAACTGGATGAAGCACACGCTCTGGTACAAGGAAGGCAACCGGCTCACGTACAAACCGGTGCACCTCAAGCCGATGACTGTTGAATCCTTTGAACCGAAGGTCAGGACCTACTGATGAAACTCAGCATCTATCGCTACGATCCTGACAAAGACGAAAAACCCTACATGAAGGATTACGACGTCCAGCTCGAGCACGCCGACCGCATGCTGCTGGATGCGCTGGTCAAGGTGAAGGTGATGGACGACACCATCGCGTTCCGGCGTTCCTGCCGCGAGGGCGTCTGCGGCTCGGACGCGGTCAACATCAACGGCAAGAACGGCCTCGCCTGCATCACCAAGATCGCCGACCTGCCGGACCACGTGACGATCCGCCCGCTGCCCGGGCTGCCGGTGATCCGCGACCTGATCGTGGACATGACCCAGTTCTTCAAGCAGTACAACTCCATCAAGCCCTACGTGGTGAACCATGACGCGCCGCCCGAGCGCGAGCGGCTGCAGTCGCCGGAGCAGCGCGAGGAGCTGAACGGGCTGTACGAGTGCATCCTCTGCGCCTGCTGCTCGACCGCCTGCCCGTCGTTCTGGTGGAACCCGGACAAGTTCGTCGGCCCCGCGGGCCTGCTGCAGGCTTACCGCTTCATCGCCGATTCGCGCGACCAGGAAACCGCGGAGCGCCTCGACAACCTCGAGGACCCGTACCGGCTGTTCCGCTGCCATACCATCATGAACTGCGTCGACGTCTGCCCGAAGCACCTGAACCCGACGCGGGCGATCGGCAAGATCAAGGACCTGATGGTGAAACGCACGGTGTGATGGATTCCATCCGGCACAACAGATTGAAGTGGAAGTGCCGGCGCGGTTTGCTGGAACTGGATCTGGTTTTGCAGGATTTTGTCGTAAATCGAATGCAAGAAAAAGACATGGATGAATTGAGCGATCTGCTCGACCTGGAAGACAACGACTTGTGGGAAATCGTCAGCGGGCGCAGCGACCGCTACGATGCAAGGCACGGAGGGATCGTGGCGCGCATTCGCGTCGCGTAAGTGGCGCACTTTTATCGCGCTGTCTAAACCATAAGGAAGCGTCATGGACAAGAAAGCCAGCCTGACCCTGCCAGACGGCAAGACCCTCGATTTCCCGGTGATGTCCGGAACCATCGGGCCGGACGTCGTGGACATCCGCACGCTGTACGGAAAATCCGGGCTGTTTACCTACGATCCGGGCTTCCTGTCGACGGCGAGCTGCAATTCGAGCATCACCTACATCGACGGCGACGCCGGCGTGCTGCTGTACCGCGGCTACCCGATAGAGCAGCTGGCGCAGCAATGCGATTTTCTCGAGGTGTGCTACCTGCTGCTGAACGGCGAGCTGCCGGACGCGAAGCAGAAGGCAGAATTCGTGCACACGGTGACGCACCACACCATGGTGCACGAACAGATCAGCCGCTTCTTCACCGGTTTCCGGCGCGACGCGCACCCGATGGCCACCATGGTGGGCGTGGTCGGCGCGCTCTCGGCTTTCTATCACGACGCGCTCGACATCAACAATCCGGAGCACCGCACCATCTCGGCGTTCCGGCTGATCGCCAAGCTGCCGACGATCGTGGCGATGGCCTACAAGTACAACATGGGCCAGCCGTTCATGTATCCGAAGAACGACCTGTCCTATACCGCCAACTTCATGCGCATGATGTTCGCGGTGCCGGCGGAGGAGTACAAGCCCAACGACGTGCTGGTGCGCGCCATGGACCGCATCTTCATCCTGCACGCCGACCACGAGCAGAACGCCTCCACCTCGACGGTGCGCCTGGCCGGTTCCTCCGGCGCCAACCCGTACGCCTGCATCTCCGCGGGCATCGCCTGCCTGTGGGGGCCGGCGCACGGCGGCGCCAACGAGGCCTGCCTCGAGATGCTGGAGGAGATCGGCGACGTCTCCAAGGTCGGCGAGTTCATCAAGAAGGTGAAGAACAAGGAAAAGGGCGTGCGCCTGATGGGCTTCGGCCACCGCGTCTACAAGAACCACGACCCGCGCGCCAAGCTCATGCGCGAGACCTGCCACGAAGTGCTGAACGAGCTCGGCCTGCACGACGACCGGCTGTTCAAGCTGGCGATCGCGATGGAGAAGATCGCGCTGGAGGACGAATACTTCGTCAGCCGCAAGCTCTACCCGAACGTGGACTTCTATTCCGGCATCGTGCAGCGCGCGCTCGGCATCCCGGTGGCGATGTTCACCTGCATCTTCGCGCTGGCGCGCACCGTGGGCTGGATCGCGCAGTGGCAGGAGATGATTTCGGACCCGGAATACAAGATCGGACGGCCGCGCCAGCTCTACAAGGGCGCGGCGCGGCGCGAGGTGAAGCCCATCGGGCAGAGGTAGGCCGCCATGTTCAAAGAACTGCAGGAAAACTCCTACCTCTTCGGCGGCAACGCGCCTTTCGTCGAGCAGTTGTATGAAAACTGGCTGGAAAACCCGGCATCGGTGCCGGAGGAGTGGCGCCGCTACTTCGACAAGCTGCAGCTTCTCCCCGGCGCGCTGGCGAAGGACATTCCGCACGCGCCCATCGTGGAGTCGTTCGCGCAACGCGCGAAGGAGGGGGCGGCCCGGGCGCCCGCTGCGGCAGACCTGGACCGCAAGCAGGTATCGGTCATCCAGCTGGTGGCCGAATACCGCTTCCGCGGCTGTCTGCTGGCCGACCTCGATCCGCTCAAGCGCCAGCAGCGCCCGCACATCCCGGAACTCGAGCCCGGCTACTACGACCTGACCGAAGCCGACATGGATACGGTGTTCAACACGGGGTCGCTGATCGGGCCGGAGCAGCAGACGCTGCGCGAGATCATCCGCGGGCTGCAGGAAACCTACTGCGGCACGCTGGGCGTGGAATACATGTACATCAGCAGCCGCGTGGAGAAGCGCTGGATCCAGGAGCGCCTGGAGCCGGTGCGCTCCAAGCCGAGTTTCGCGCCCGACTACAGGAAGCACATCCTCGAGCGCCTCACGGCGGCGGAAGGGCTGGAGCGCTACCTGCACACCCGCTACGTGGGCCAGAAACGCTTCTCGCTGGAAGGCGGCGAGACGCTGATCCCGGTGCTCGACAATCTGCTGCAGCGCGCGGGCGAAGCGGGGGTCCAGGAGCTGGTTCTGGGCATGGCGCACCGCGGCCGCCTCAACGTGCTGGTGAACACTCTGGGCAAGATGCCGAAGGACCTGTTCAGCGAATTCGAGGGCAAGCACGACGATGCGCTGCAGGCGGGCGACGTCAAATACCACCAGGGGTTCTCGTCCGACATCAACACGCCGGGCGGGCCGATGCACCTCACGCTAGCCTTCAATCCTTCGCACCTGGAGATCGTGAATCCGGTGGTCGAGGGCTCGGTCAGGGCCCGCCAGCACCGGCGCAAGGACCGCGATGGCACGCAGGTGCTGCCGGTGCTGATCCACGGCGACGCCGCGGTGGCGGGGCAGGGCGTGGTGATGGAAACGCTGAACCTGGCGCAGACGCGCGGCTACGGCACCGGCGGCACGGTGCACATCGTGATCAACAATCAGATCGGCTTCACCACCTCCGACCCGCGCGACAGCCGCTCGACGCTGTACTGCACAGACGTGATGAAGATGATCGAGGCTCCGATATTCCACGTCAACGCCGACGATCCGGAGGCGGCGGTGATGGCGATCGAGATCGCGATGGATTACCGCAGGAAATTCAAGAAGGACGTGGTGGTCGACCTGGTCTGCTTCCGCAAGCTCGGCCACAACGAGCAGGACGAGCCGATGGTGACGCAGCCGCTGATGTACAAGAACATCAGCCAGCATCCCGGCACGCGCAAGCGCTACGCCGACAGGCTGGCGGCGCAGGGCGTGATCGCCGCCGAGGAGGCCGACAGGCTGGTGGCCGCCTTCCGCCAGGCGATGGACGGCGGCACCCACACGAACGCCACGATCCTGTCCAATTTCAAGCCGCCGTTCGCGGTGGACTGGAGCAAGTACAAGAACACCAAGTGGAACGAGAACGACGACACCATGCTGCCGCTGCGCGACCTGCAGATGCTGTCGGAGAAGCTGACCGCGGTGCCGCCCAACTTCAAGCTGCATCCGCGGGTCGAAAAAATCATCGCCGATCGCCGCCTGATGGGGCAGGGCAAGCTGCCGGTGGACTGGGGCATGGCGGAAAATCTCGCCTACGCGTCGCTGCTCAAGGACGGATTTTCCGTGCGCATTTCCGGGCAGGACGCCGGGCGCGGCACTTTCTTCCACCGCCACGCGGTGCTGCACGACCAGAACCGCGAGAAATGGGATTCCGGCAGCTTCATCCCGCTGCAGCACATCGCGCCCAGCCAGGGCGATTTCGTGGTCATCGATTCGGTGCTGTCCGAGGAGGCGGTGCTCGGCTTCGAATACGGCTACTCGACCTCGGAGCCGAATGAACTCGTGGTCTGGGAGGCGCAGTTCGGCGACTTCGTGAACGGCGCCCAGGTGGTGATCGACCAGTTCATCGCCGCCGGCGAAGTGAAATGGGGCCGTATCTGCGGCATGGTGATGATGCTGCCGCACGGCTACGAAGGGCAGGGGCCGGAACATTCATCCGGCCGGCCAGAGCGCTTCCTGCAGCTGTGCGCCGACTACAACATCCAGGTCTGCATCCCGGCCACGCCGGTGCAGATGTTCTTCCTGCTGCGCCGGCAGATGATCCGCCCCTACCGCAAGCCGCTCGTCATCTTCACGCCCAAGAGCCTGCTGCGCCACAAGGAGTCGGTGTCGCCGCTGCCCGAGTTCGCCGAGAGCAAGTTCAGCGCGGTCAACGGCGACTGGGACGAGAGCCTCAGGCCGGACAAGGTGAAGCGCGTCATCCTGTGCAGCGGGAAGGTGTTCTTCGACCTGATGGCGGCGCGCAAGGAGAAGGACGCGAAGGACGTCGCCATCGTGCGCATCGCGCAGCTCTATCCGTTCCCGCACGACGAGTTTCAGGCGCAGATCAACCTCTATTCGAACGCCAACGAGGTCATCTGGTGCCAGGAAGAACCGGGCAACCAGGGCGCCTGGCACCGGCTGCAGCACTACGTGCTGCGCCACATGCGCCCGGAGCAGGTCCTGGGCTACGCCATGCGCAAGTCCTCGGCCTCGCCCGCGGCCGGTTACCTGTCGCTGCACAACGAGCAGCAGAAGGAGCTGGTAAATGCGGCCTTCGCGCCGTTGACGGACAATCTCGTGCTGCCGGTGCAGGGCCTGGGCCGAAAGAGAAGGAAAAAGGAAAAAAATGCTGATTGAAGTCAAAGTCCCGCAGCTCTCGGAGTCCGTTTCCGAGGCCACGCTGCTCGCCTGGCACAAGAAGCAGGGCGAGGCGGTGAAGCGCGACGAGAACCTGATCGACATCGAGACCGACAAGGTGGTGCTCGAATTGCCGGCGCCCGCCGACGGCGTGCTGGTGAGCGTCAGGAAAGGCGACAAGAGCACCGTGGTCGCGGGAGAGGTGATCGCGACCATCGACACCGAAGGAAAATCTTCTGAGGTGGTTTCGAAAAAAGAAGAAGTAAAGGAAGAAAAAGCGAAACCCGCTGCCGCTCCTGCGTCTCCCGCAGTCATGCCTTCGGCGCAAAAAATCGCCGCGGAAAAGGGCATCGATACCAGCATGGTCCAGGGCACTGGCCGCGACGGCCGCGTGACCAAGGGAGACGTTCTCGCTCAACCTGAAAAAGCCCCCATTCAAAAATCGGCGCTGCAACAACCGCCCGCGCCGGTGAATGTGGACAAACTGCTGTCGGGACGGCCGGAGCAGCGCGTCGCCATGTCGCGCCTGCGCCAGCGCATCGCCGAGCGGCTGGTGCAGTCGCAATCCACCGCCGCGATCCTGACCACGTTCAATGAAGTGAACATGCAGCCGGTGATGGAGATGCGCAAGCGCTATCAGGAGCGCTTCGAGAAGGAGCACGGCAGCAAGCTCGGCTTCATGTCCTTCTTCGTCAAGGCGGCGGTGCACGCGCTGAAGAAATACCCGGTGGTGAACGCCTCCATCGACGGCACCGACATCGTCTACCACGGCTACTTCGACATCGGCGTCGCCGTGGGCAGCCCGCGCGGCCTGGTGGTGCCGATCCTGCGCGATGCGGACCAGATGTCCTTCGCCGCCATAGAGAAGAAGATTGCGGAATTCGGCAAGAAGGCGCAGGACGGCAAGCTGTCGCTGGAAGACCTGACCGGCGGCACGTTCTCGATCTCCAACGGCGGCGTGTTCGGTTCCATGCTCTCGACCCCGATCATCAACCCGCCGCAGTCGGCGATCCTCGGCGTGCACGCGACCAAGGACCGCGCGGTGGTGGAGAACGGGCAGGTCGTGGTGCGGCCGATGAACTACCTGGCGCTGTCCTACGACCACCGCATCGTCGACGGCCGCGAAGCGGTGCTCGCGCTGGTGGCGATGAAGGAAGCGCTGGAAGATCCCGCGCGTCTGATCCTCGAAATATGAAGTCCTTTGACGTGGTGGTTATCGGGGGTGGGCCGGGCGGCTACGTCGCCGCGATCCGCGCCGCCCAGCTCGGCATGCAGGTGGCCTGCATCGACGAATGGAAAGGCGCGGACGGCAAGCCGGCGCTCGGCGGCACCTGCACCAACGTCGGCTGCATCCCTTCGAAAGCGCTGCTGCAGTCTTCCGAGAATTTCGAGAACGCCGGCCATCACTTCGCCGACCACGGCGTGAAGGTGAAGGGCTTGGAGCTCGACCTGGCGACCATGCAGAAGCGCAAGGACAAGGTCGTCAAGCAGAACAACGACGGCATCGTCTACCTGTTCAAGAAGAACAAGATCGCGTTCTTTCACGGCAGGGGCAGTTTTGGGAAATCTTCATCTGAAATTGTCGTAGGGGAGGAAACCCTTTCCGCCAAGCACGTCATCATCGCCACGGGCTCCAACCCGCGCGCGCTGCCCGGCGCGGACTTCGACGAGAAGTTGATCCTGAGCAACACTGGAGCACTCTCGCTGCCGGAGGTCCCGAAGCGGCTCGGCGTGATCGGCGCCGGCATCATCGGCCTGGAGATGGGCAGCGTCTGGCGCCGCCTGGGCGCGGACGTGACGATTCTCGAGGCGCTGCCTGCTTTCCTCGGCGCGGCCGACGAAACGATCGCGAAGGAAGCCGGCAAGGTTTTCGCGAAGCAGGGTTTGAAGATAGAAACCGGGGTGGTGATTTCGAAAGTGTCGACGGCGAAGAATGCCGTTTCCGTGCAATATAAAAATTCTTCAGGTGAAGGCAAAACACTTGAAATAGACCGCCTCATCGTATCCATCGGCCGTGTCGCCAACACCATCGGCCTCAATGCGGAAGGCATCGGCCTGAAGATGGAGGGCGGCTTCATCAGCGTGGACGACGATTGCCGTGCCGGCGTGCCGAACGTCTGGGCGATCGGCGACGTGGTGCGCGGCCCGATGCTCGCGCACAAGGCGGAAGAGGAGGGCGTGGCCGTGGCCGAGCGCATCGCCGGCCAGAAGCCGCACGTCAACTTCAATACGGTGCCCTCGGTGATCTACACCAGCCCGGAGATCGCCTGGGTCGGCAAGACCGAGCAGCAGCTAAAGGCCGAGGGCGTCGCCTACAAGGCGGGGTCGTTCCCGTTTTCGGCGAACGCGCGCGCGCGCGCGCTGGGCGAGACCAACGGGCTGGTGAAGGTGATCGCCGACGCGGCCACCGACGCGGTCCTGGGCGTGCACATCATGGGACCGCTGGCCGGCGAGCTGATCGCCGAATCGGTGGCGGTCATGGAGTTCCGCGGCTCGGCCGAGGACATCGGCATGATCTGCCACGCGCATCCGTCGCTGTCGGAAGCGGTGAAGGAAGCCGCCCTGGCGGTGGACAAACGCGCGCTCAACATTTGAGTGCGCGTCCCTTGTTCGCGCTGAATATCTGAGGAGCCTGCGCAGGTGATCGGCGGCGTCCTGCGCGTACTGTCAGCGGGCGTCGCCGGGGTCTGCCGGCGCAAGGCGCGACATCTGTATGCGCGGCTGCGCTGGGGGCGGGACCTGCCCGCGCTCGCAGCCTATTTCGGCACAGACAAATGGGGCGACCACTGGTACGCGCAGCACTATCAGATGCACTTCGCGGGCCTGCGGCGCAGAAGGCTGCGCGTGCTCGAGATCGGCGTCGGGGGCTATGGCGACCCGCGCCAGGGCGGCGAATCCCTGCGCATGTGGCAAGCCTATTTTCCGAACGCGCGCATCATCGGGCTCGATATCGCCGACAAGCGGCTGCATGACGAAGGCCGGATCAGGACGGTGATGGGATCCCAGGACGACGAGGCGCTGTTGCAGAGCCTGAGCCGGTCGGAGGGTCCGTTCGACATCGTGATCGACGACGGCAGCCACCAGAACGCGCACGTGATCCGCAGTTTCCGGATCTTGTTCCCGCTGCTGGCGGACAACGGCATCTACGTGGTGGAAGACACTCAGACCGCCTATTGGCCAGAATTTGGCGGCGCGGCTCCGGGAAACGCGGTGGCGCCCACCAGCATGAATTTCCTCAAGGGGCTGGCCGACGCTCTGAATTACCGGGAGTTTCCGCGGGCCGCAGGCTGGCAGCCCGACCCTCTGGGACAGCACATCGTGGCGATGCACTTCTTCCATAACCTCGTGTTCGTCCAGAAAGGGCAGAACGACGAGCCGAGCAATATCCTCGACCGGCGCTGAATGCCTGCCGCGCCTGAGCAGGACGTCGTCTCGGTATACGAGCAGAGTCTCGCCAAGCGCGGCTTCGTTGCCGATACTTCCCAATGGCGCGCGGTAGAGCGCCTGCAGCAGCTCTACGAAGAATGGATTGCCTACAAGGCGAGGCGCAGCAATGCGCTCAAGCGCCTGCTGGTCAAACCAGAGCTGCCCAAGGGCGTCTACCTGTGGGGCGCGGTCGGGCGCGGCAAGAGCTTTCTCATGGACAGCTTCTACCTGTGCGTGCCGCTGGTGCGCAAGCGCCGCGTGCATTTCCACCACTTCATGCGCGAAATCCACCGCGAGATGAACGAACTCAAGGGCGCCGAGGACCCGCTGGTAGCCGTGGCGGAGCGCAGCGCGCGCCGCTACAGGCTCATCTGCTTCGACGAATTCCACGTCTCCGACATCGCCGACGCGATGATCCTGGGGCGCTACCTGGAAAAGGTGATGGACCTCGGCGTCCAGTTCGTGATGACCAGCAACTATCATCCGGACCAGCTCTATCCGAACGGCCTGCAGCGCGAGCGTTTCCTGCCGGCGATCGAACTGCTCAAGGCGCGTCTGGACGTGGTCAACGTCGACGGCGGCAAGGACTACCGGCGTCTGAAAATGGAAAAGCTCAGGGTCTATCACGTAGGGCCCGGCGGCGAGGCCGAGCTGGAGCGGATTTTCTCGGAACTGAAGGACGTGGAGGAGGAAAAGCAGCCCCTGGACGTGGAAGGCCGCGTCATCCCGTACCGCAAGCGCGCGGGCGGGCTGGTATGGTTCGACTTCGCGGTGCTGTGCGGCGGGCCGAGGTCCTACGCCGACTACGTGGACCTGGCGCGGCGCTTCCACACCGTGATCCTGTCGGGCGTGCCGAAAATGTCGCCGAAGGACTCCAATGCGGCGCGGCGCTTCACCTGGCTGGTGGATGTGTTCTACGATGACCGGGTGAAGCTGATCGTGTCGGCGGCGGCGCAGCCCGACGAGCTTTTTACCGACGGCGGCAGCGAGAAGACCGCGGCCGCCGAATTTGCGCGTACCGCAAGCCGGCTGACCGAAATGCAGTCGGCGGACTATCTGCGGGCGGAGCGCAGGAGGGAAAGTGGCAAAGCCGTGGTGGACCTGAACGCATGAATTCGTGGAAGGAAGTCCATCGCCGCTCGCTCCAGGACCGCGAAGGTTTCTGGGGCGGGGAAGCGAAGCGCATCGACTGGCACAAGGCCTTCGGCAAGGTGCTGGATTATTCGCGCCCGCCGTTCGCGAAGTGGTTCGTCGGCGGCGAGACCAACCTGTGCCACAACGCGGTGGACCGCCACCTGAAGGACAGGGGCGACCAGGCGGCAGTGGTATGGATTTCCACCGAGGTGGGTCGGGTCAAGAGCTATTCATACAAGGAACTTTTCAATGCAGTGAATCGCGCCGCGGCGATGATGCAGTCGCTGGGACTGAAGCGCGGCGACCGCGTCATCATCTACATGCCGAACATGCCGGAAGCGGTATTCGCGATCCTTGCCTGCGCGCGGCTGGGCGCGATCCACTCGGTGGTGTTCGGCGGCTTTGCGGCGGCCAGTCTGGCGGCGCGGATCGACGACGCGAAACCGAAACTGATGATCACCGCCGACGGCGGCAGCCGCATGGGCAAGGTGATCCCCTACAAGCCGCTGGTGGACGAGTCCATCCGGCTCTCCAGGTTTCCGCCGGCCAAGGTCCTGATCTTCAACCGCGGCCTGGATCCCGGAATGCCCCTGGCTGCCGGAAGGGACGTGGATTGGCAATCGCTGGAAAATGCATTCAAGGGCGCCAGAGTGCCCTGCGTCTGGTTGGAGTCCTCCGAGCCGTCGTACATTCTGTATACCTCGGGCACCACCGGCAAGCCGAAGGGCGTGCAGCGCGACGTCGGCGGGCATGCGGTGGCGATGGCGGCATCGATGCCCCTCATCTACTGCGCCGGCCCGGGCGACACGATCTTCACCACCTCCGACATCGGCTGGGCGGTGGGGCATTCGTACATCATCTATGCGCCGCTGATCGCGGGCCTTACCACGGTCCTCTACGAGGGCGTGCCGATGCGGCCGGATGCAGGCGTGTGGTGGAAGATCGTGCAGGACTACAAGGTCAACGTCATGTTCTCGGCTCCCACCGCGATCCGGGTGCTGAAGAAGCACGATCCGGCGTTTCTGAAGAAATACGATCTGTCCTCGCTCATGCACCTGTTCCTCGCCGGCGAGCCGCTGGACGAGCCGACGCATGCGTGGATCTCCGAAGGACTGGGCAAGCCGGTGATCGACCACTACTGGCAGACCGAGACCGGCTGGCCGGTGCTGACCGCGATGCACGGCATCGAGAAGACGCCGATCAAGTACGGCAGCCCGTCGTTCCCGGCATACGGCTACGACCTGAAGCTGCTGCGCGAGTCGGACGCGAGCGAGGCGGGCGCCGACGAGAAGGCGGTGGTGGCGATCGAGCCGCCGCTGCCGCCGGGCTGCATGACCACCATCTGGGGCGACGACGAGCGTTTCGTGAAGACGTATTTTTCCACCTTCTCGAAGAAGCTCGTCTATTCGACCTTCGACTGGGGGATTCGCGACAAGGACGGCTACTACTTCATCCTTGGACGCACCGACGACGTCATCAACGTCGCCGGACACCGCTTGGGCACGCGCGAGATCGAGGAAGCGGTCAACATGCATCCCAACATCGCCGAATGCGCGGTCGTCGGGGTCGCCGATCAGCTCAAGGGGCAGATGCCGGTGGCATTCGCCGTGCTGAAGGATCCTTCGAAAAAAACCACTTCCCAGGACGTCATGGAGACCGTCGACAGGCAGCTGGGTGCGATCGGCCGGCCCAAGGCGGTGCATTTCGTGACGCTGCTGCCGAAGACTCGCTCCGGCAAGACGCTGCGCCGTTCCATCGCGGCTCTGGCCGAAGGCCGCGACCCCGGCGACCTGACCACCATCGAGGACCCGAACGCGTTGCAACAGATCAAGGACTGCCTGGGAGTCAAATGAAGACGCGACCGCAACTGACGCTGGACGACTGCCTCAAAATTTCCGCCGCGGCCGAAGCCGAAGCCCGCAGGAACAACTGGATCGTGGCGATCGCGATTCTCGACGACGGCGGCCACCTGCTGCACTTCGCGCGCATGGACGGAGCCACGCCCGCCAACGCCGGCATCGCGCTGGAAAAGGGGCGCACCGCGGCGATTTCCCGCCGATCCAGCGGAAAGTGGGAAGAGTTCGTGAAGGGCGGCCGCACCTCGATGATCAAGATGCCCGGCATCCTGCCGGTGCAGGGCGGCTTGCCGATCGTCGTGGACAAGGTGTGCGTGGGCTCGGTCGGCGTCTCGGGCGTGCAGTCGCATGAGGACGAGCAGATCGCGCAGGCTGGAATAGATGCCTTGCAGAAGGGTTAGTGCTGGGAAGGCCTTATTCGAAGTGCAGATCCATCCAACAGGAAAGGGAGACATGACCATGAAATCCACGTTCAGAATTGCGGTACTCGCTGCGGCCGCTGCCGTCGCCGTGCCGGGCTTTGCGCAACAGCCGAACCCGCTGGACAACGTTCCGGACAAAATGCCGTTCGACACCCCCTACGGCGCGCCGATCCCGCTCGACCGCGCCGAAGCGGCGATTGCCGCGGCAGTCGCCGAAGCGAAGAAGCGCGACTGGAAAATGAACGTCTCGGTCGTGGATTCGGGCGGCAACCTGGTCGCGTTCCAGCGCATGGACGGCGCGCAGCTCGCCTCGGTGAAGATTTCGATGCACAAGGCGCGCGCCGCAGCGCAGTTCCGGCGCGAGACCAAGGCGTTCGAGAACGGCATCCAGAGCGGCCTGAACTACCTGATCACGCTCGACGGCATCATCGGCTCCAGAGGCGGCATCCCGCTGATGGATGGCGGCAAGCTGGTCGGCGCCATCGGCTGTTCGGGCGGCACCGGCTCGCAGGACGAAGTTTCCTGCAAGGCCGGCGCGGCCGCCGTCAACCGCTAGCCGCCGCGCAAATTCAACCGAGGACGATCACGCGCTCTTTGGCGAGCGCGTCGATCTCCCCGGCGCCGTACCCGATCCCCAGCAGCAGCTCCCGCGAGCCTTCGCCGATCGCGGGCGGCTGGTTGCGCATCGGCAGGCGCTTGCCGTCCAGTTCGAGCGGCAGCGTCGGCGCGCGGAACGCCGTGCCGCGCGGATCGCGCATTTCCATCAGCCCGCCCGAGGCATTCAGGTGCGGGTCGTCGAACAGGTCCTGCGGCCGGGTGATGGGCGCGTAGGGCAGGCCGATCGCTTCCAGCTTTTTCTCCAGGTCGGCGCGCTTCCAGCGCTTGAACACCACGCCCAGGCGCGGGATCAGCCACTCGCGCTCCCTGACGCGCTGCGAATTGGTTTTCAGCCGCGCGTCCGCGCCCAGTTCCCGTTCGCCGAACTCGCGGCAGAATACTTCCCACTGCGTATCGGTGACCACGCCGATGAACAGCCGGTCGTCGCCGGTTTCGAATATGTCGTAGATGCCCCAGGCCGGTTTCTTGACCGACATCGGCGGCGGCGCCTCGCCGGTGATGGCGTACTGCGCCATGTGCTGTCCGACGAGGAACACGGTATTCTCGAACAGCGCGCTCTTCACCAGCTTGCCGCGCCCGGTCAGCTCCCGCTCGCGCAGCGCGGCCAGGATGCCGATGGCGGCGAACATGCCGCCCATGATGTCGTTCACCGACGAGCCGACGCGCAGCGGCCGGTCCGGCAGGCCGGTCATGTAGGCGAGGCCGCCCATCATCTGCACCACTTCGTCCAGCGCCGGGCGGTGCTCGTAGGGCCCGCTCAGGAAGCCCTTCAGGGTGCAGTAGACGAGCTTGGGATGCCGCTTCGACAGCGCGTCGTAACCGAACTCCAGCTTGTCCAGGGCCCCCGGCCGGAAGTTTTCCGTGAGGACATCGGCGGTTGATATGAGCTTTTCTACCAACTTTTTTCCACCGGGGTGCTTCAAATCTACCGCGAGACTTTTCTTATTTCTGTTGAAGATAGGATAGAAACCGGCGCCGGCACCCATCAGGCGGCGCGTGTTGTCGCCTTCCAGCGGCTCCACCTTGATGACTTCCGCTCCCAGGTCCGCGAGCACGAGACCGCAGCTCGGACCCATGACCATATGGGCAAATTCAACTACTCGTATTCCCTCAAGCGGCAGCACGAAACCCCTTGGGGACGCCGGCCAGGGCCATGTGCCCGTACACGGGCTCGCCGGGTATCGCCGCGACCATCAATCTGCGCGCTTCCATGAGCCTGTCGAGGTCGATGCCGGTAGACGCGCCCATGCTCTCGAACATGAACACCAGGTCTTCGGTGATCACGTTGCCGCTGGCGCCTGGAGCAAACGGGCAGCCGCCCAGGCCGCCCATCGAGCTGTCGAAGTGGCGCACGCCTTCCTCGTAGGCGGCGAGCGCGTTGGCGAGGCCGAGTCCGCGCGTGTCGTGCAGGTGCGCGGCTTCGAGCTTGCCGCCGATCTCCTTCCGCACCTTCGAGAACACTCTTCTGACCTGGGCGGGATTCGCGTAGCCCACCGTATCGGCAAGGGCGACGCAGTCGCAGAATTCCGCCAGCCCCGCCGCGATGCGCACTACGTCGTCCTCGGGTACCTCGCCCTGCATCGTGCAGCCGAAGGCGGTGGAAACCGCGCCTTCGATTTCCACGCCCGGGTGCGGATGCTGCGCGCATTTGCGCACCTCCTCGACCATCTGTTCCGGCGTCATGCGCACGTTGGCCAGGCTGTGCGCGCGCGAAGCGGACACAGGAAAGGTGACTTTGTGGGCGCCGGCTTCCAGCGCCCGCTGAAAACCCCTGAGATTGGGCGCGAGGGCGACGACTTTCAGTCCCCCGATGGTCTTTGCGAAGGAAACGATTTCCGCGGTATCCGCCATGGCCGGAATCAGCTTCGGCGGCACGAAGGAGCCGACTTCGATCTCCTCGACGCCGGCGGCGGCCATGGATGCGATCCAGGCTTTCTTCGCTTCGGTCGGCATCCTGTGATGGGCGTTCTGCAGTCCGTCGCGCGGACCAACTTCACAGATGTGGATTTGTCTCATCGCGGCATTTTATCCCTCTCTACTTGCATCAAGGCGAAACCGCACAACGCTCCGCCGGCTGCGAACGCAAGCATCGCCCACAGCGTCGCACCCCAGCCGCCGAAACGCGTCGCCAGCCAGGCGAGCGCGATCGGCCCGAAGAACTGGCCGATCTGAGAGGCCTGCATCACCATGCCGTTGCCGGTACTGATGTGCTGCGGTGTCCTGGCATACACGGGCAGCCCCGAGAAGATCGCGCCAGGGATCACCCCGGCGCAGGCCGAAAATACCAGGCATAACAGGTAGCGCGCGGCATCGGGCAGGAGCGGGCCCAGCATTCCGGCCGAGCAGGCCGCCATGATTGCGCTGGCCGCCATGACGAGCGGCCCGCGGCGCACGCCATGCGCCAGCAGCCAGCCGCCGGCGACATTGCCTGGCGCGTTCACAAGCACCATCAGTGCAGTGAGCAAAGCGGCCGCCGACGCGGATGCGCCGCGTTCGTCGACGAGGAATGTCGGCAGCCAGATCATCACCGAAGCCCATTGCGAGACATAGAACATGAACAGCATCGCCAGGGCGATGTTGCCGCGCTGGGTGATCGATTCGGCGATCAGCCGGAGCGATGCGATGCCGCCATGCCTCGGCGTCGGTGCATAGCGTGCGGCGAGCGCGAAGCAGGCGGCGGCGACCACCGCGAGCAGCACCCACAGCCCGCGCCAGCCCCACTCCGCAATCGCAGCCGGCGCGATCAGCAGGGCCAGGCCGCCCCCCGCCGGCATGTAGGCGGCCCACAGGCCCAGCGCCTTGGCGCGGTCGCGCGGATCGCCGGCGGCGCTGGCGATCAGCGCCGAGCCCGATACGGTGAACAGGATGAAGCCGATGCCTTCAAGGAAGCGCGACGCGAGCAGCAGCGGAAAATTCCAGGCGGCGGCGCCAAGCAGCCCGGACAGCGACAGGATCGCAAGGCCGCCAAGCCCGAGCCTGCGATGGCCGTAACGGTCGCACATCGTGCCGGCCATGATGCCCATCAGGCCGCCCGTGACGTTGAACATCGTGGCGATGAATCCTGATTCGACCAGCGTCAGGCCGAGTTCGGCGCGCTGCAGCGGCAGCGCCGGCGCCACCTTGGTCATGTAGGCGCCGCAGACCAGGCCGGCGCCGAATACGGCCCAGATCGAGCCCCAGCGTGTCGAGTTCAGGCGGCGGTGACCGGGATTTTCAGCTCGACGATCTTCTTCGACCACTCGGCCGGGCCGGTGTTGTGCACCGATGTCCCGTTGGCATCGACCGCGACCGTCACCGGCATGTCCTTCACCTCGAATTCATGGATCGCTTCCATGCCGAGATCCTCGAACGCCAGCACGCGCGATTTCTTGATCGCCTTGGCGACCAGGTAGGCCGCGCCGCCCACTGCCATGAGGTAGGCCGCTTTGTGCTTCTTGATCGCCTCCAGCGCCACAGGGCCGCGCTCGGCCTTGCCGACCATCGCGATCAGACCGGTCTGCGCCAGCATCATCTCGGTGAACTTGTCCATGCGCGTCGAGGTGGTCGGGCCGGCGGGGCCGATGACCTCATCGCGCACCGCGTCCACCGGACCGACGTAGTAGATGACGCGGTTAGTGAAGTCCACGGGCAACGGTTGTTTTTTTTCTAAAAGATCTTGAATCCGTTTGTGAGCGGCATCACGGCCAGTCAAGAGCTTTCCCGACAGAAGGAGCCGTTGCCCGGGCTTCCAACTCGCGACAGTCTGCTTGCTCAGGGTATTCAAATCCACCCGGGTCGAGCTCGCGTCGGCCACCCACGTCACCTTCGGCCAATCGGCGAGCGACGGCGCTTCGAATTCCGCCGGGCCCGAGCCGTCCAGGACAAAATGCGCGTGGCGCGTCGCCGCGCAGTTCGGGATCATCGCCACCGGACGGTTGGCCGCGTGCGCCGGATAGGTGCGGATCTTGACGTCGAGCACCGTGGACAAGCCGCCCAGTCCCTGGGCACCGATGCCGAGCGCATTGACGCGGTCGTAGAGCTCGATGCGCATCTCCTCCACCTTGCTGCTCGGCCCGCGCGCCTTGAGCTCGGCCATGTCGATCGGCTCCATCAGCGCTTCCTTGGCCATCAGCATCGCCTTCTCGGCGGTGCCGCCGACGCCGATGCCGAGCATGCCGGGAGGGCACCAGCCCGCGCCCATGCTGGGCACAGTCTTCACCACCCAGTCGGCGATGGAATCCGAGGGGTTGAGCATCACGAATTTGGATTTGGCTTCGGAGCCGCCGCCCTTGGCCGCGACGTCGACCTCGACTTTGCCGCCCGGAACGAGCTGGACGTTGATCACCGCGGGCGTGTTGTCCCGCGTGTTCTTCCTGCCGAAATCGGATTCGTCCAGGACCGAGGCGCGCAGCGGGTTGTCCGGATGCCGGTAGCCGCGCCGCACGCCTTCGTTCACGGCGTCTTCGAGCGAGCCCTTGATGCCCTCGAAGCGCACGTCCATGCCCACCTTCAAGAACACGTTCACGATGCCGGTGTCCTGGCAGATCGGGCGATGGCCCTCGGCGCACATGCGCGAGTTGGTGAGAATCTGCGCGATCGCGTCCTTCGCGGCGGCGGATTGCTCCCGTTCGTAGGCGCGGCCGAGCGCCTGGATGTAGTCGCGCGGGTGGTAGTAGGAGATGAATTGCAGCGCGTCGGCGACGCTCTGCACCAAGTCGTCCTTGCGGATCGTGGTCATGGCGGCAGGATGCTTTACAAGGCTTTGAATTGGTGATTTTATCTCTTCTTCAGGAGGATCCAATGTCATCGCAGATCGAATCGGTGTTGTCCGAGACGCGCGTGTTTCCGCCGTCGGCGGCCTTCGTCAGGCAGGCCAACATTTCCGGCATGGACGCCTACCGCAAGCTGTGCGCCGAAGCGGAAAAGGATTTCGAGGGCTACTGGGCGCGGCTGGCGAAGGAACACCTGCTCTGGCACAAGCCCTTCACCAAGACGCTGGACGAATCGAAGGCGCCGTTCTTCCGCTGGTTCTACGACGGCGAGACCAACGCCTCCTATAACTGCCTCGACCGCCACCTGAAGACGCAAGGCGACAAGACGGCGATCATCTTCGAGGCCGACGACGGCAAAGTGACGAAAATCGGCTACAGGGCGCTGTACCACGAGGTGTGCAGGTTTGCGAACGCGCTCAAGGCCAGGGGCATCAAGAAGGGCGAGCGCGTCCTCGTCTACATGCCGATGTCGATCCAGGCCGTGGTCGCGATGCAGGCCTGCGCGCGCATCGGCGCCATCCACTCCGTGGTGTTCGGCGGTTTCTCCGCCAAGAGCGTCCATGAGCGCATCCTCGATACCGGCGCGATCGCGGTGCTTACCGCGGACGGCCAGTTCCGCGGCGGCAAGGAAATTCCCCTCAAGCCGGTGATCGACGAGGCATTCGCGCTCGGCGGCTGCGACACGGTGAAGACGGTCATCGTCTACAAGCGCTCGGGCAGCAAGGTGCCGATGACGGCTGGGCGCGATATCTGGTGGGACGATGCCGTGAAGGGGCTGGCCGATACCTGCGAACCCGAATGGGTCGACGCGGAGCATCCGCTGTTCATCCTCTACACCTCGGGGTCGACGGGAAAGCCGAAAGGCGTGCAGCACTCGACCGCGGGGTATCTCCTGTGGGCGAGCCTGACCATGAAGTGGGTGTTCGACAACAAGCCCGCGGATATTTTCTGGTGCACAGCGGACGTCGGATGGGTCACGGGGCACACCTACATCACCTATGGGCCGCTGGCGGTAGGCACGACGGCGGTGGTGTTCGAAGGCGTGCCGACCTATCCGGATGCAGGGCGGTTCTGGAAAATAATCCAGGACCACAAGGTCAACGTTTTCTACACCGCGCCGACGGCGATCCGTTCGCTCATCAAGGCGGGCGGCGACCTGCCGAAGAAATACGATCTTTCCAGCCTGCGCATCCTCGGCACGGTCGGCGAACCGATCAATCCCGAAGCATGGATGTGGTACCACACGGTGGTCGGCAACGAGCGCTGCCCGGTCGTCGATACCTGGTGGCAGACCGAGACCGGGGGCCATCTGATCGCTCCGCTGCCCGGCGCGACGCCGACCAAGCCCGGCTCCTGCACGCTGCCGCTGCCGGGAATCGTCACCGACATCGTGGACGAAACCGGCCACCCGGTGGGCAGGGGGAAAGGCGGCATTCTCGTCATCAAGCGGCCCTGGCCGTCGATGATCCGCACCATCTGGGGCGATCCGGAGCGCTTCAAGAAGAGCTATTACCCGGAGGATTTCAAGGGCAGGTACTACCTTGCCGGCGACGGCGCCAGCACCGACGAGGACGGCTACTACCGCATCATGGGCCGCATCGACGACGTGCTGAACGTTTCCGGGCACCGCCTGGGCACCATGGAGATCGAGTCGGCGCTGGTGGCGAACTCGAAACTGGTCGCCGAAGCCGCGGTGGTCGGGCGGCCCGACGAGCTGACCGGCGAAGCGGTATGCGCATTCGTGGTGCTGAAGGGTGCGCGCCCGAGCGGCGCCGAGGCGCAGAAAATTGCCAAGGAACTGCGCGACTGGGTCGGCAAGGAAATCGGCGCCATCGCCAAGCCGAAGGACATCCGTTTCGGCGACAACCTGCCCAAGACGCGCTCGGGCAAGATCATGCGGCGGCTGCTGCGCTCGATCGCCAAGGGCGAGGAGATCACGCAGGATGTGTCCACGCTGGAGAACCCCGCCATCCTGGAGCAGCTGAAGCAGCCGCTCTGACGCGAGGCTGCTAGAATCGCGCCGCCGCGGAGAGATGGCCGAGCGGCTTAAGGCGCACGCTTGGAAAGCGTGTGTACGCTAATCACGTACCGTGGGTTCGAATCCCACTCTCTCCGCCAGTCAAGCTCCATAAGCCCCTGAAACGTCTTATTTTTGCATCCCGTCTCTCGGTCTTACCCATACCGCTACCCATATTCAGGTGACTTTGCCGCTCTAAGCCCGCGCCTCAAAGTGGCCGGACTTACCGGAATGCTGCGAGCACGGTCCGCACGAGAGGGAATCCGCTATCAGGGAATAGGCTGAGGGGCTTTCCCCCCGTATTACTGGCGGGGGGAAGAGCTAGAAAGGGGCGCGGGGCCGTCCTCGACTCGCCTGCGGGCGGCCCACGTGCCCTTTACTATGCGGCCACTCCGAAAGCCGGTCCAACAGCTGCTCAGATTCGAACTTAGCGGCGGGCCTCCAGGCCGTCGAGAGGGCTCGCGACCCCACGGCCGCCCTTGTTCATGACGTGGGTGTAAATCATTGTCGTCTCAACGCTCGAATGACCCAGTAGTTCCTGCACGGTACGGATATCCTGGCCGCGCTCAAGCAGGTGCGTCGCGAACGAGTGCCTGAGCGTATGACAGCTGACGTGCTTGGTGATCCGCGCAGCGCGAGCTGCTTCCTTTACGCCGCGACTCAGATAGTTCTCAAAAACATGGTGCCTGCGGATGGCGCCCGTTCTCGGATCGGTTGAGAGCTTGTGCGAAGGGAACACGAATTTCCAGCCCCATTCATACGGGGCCTTCGGATATTTTCGGGAAAGTGCATCCGGCCGTTCGACGTCGCCATGGCCGCTTGCAATGTCGCGCTCGTGCAGTTCTTTGGCGCGGATCAAGTGTCGCTGCAACGGCTCGATGACAGACTGAGGAAGCATCGTGACTCTATCTTTGCCACCCTTTCCGTCCCGTATCAGGATCTGCTTGTAGTCGAAGTCAATGTCCTTCACACGTAGTTTCAGGCACTCGCGAAGACGAAGGCCCGCGCCGTAGAGCAGGCTTGCCATCAGCCACTTGGTGCCTTGCATTTGGGCCAAGAGGCGCTGGACCTCAGGGATGCTAAGAACGGACGGAAGCCGTGCCGGACGTTTGGCACGCTCGACCTGGTCTAGCCATGGAAGGGCTTGTCCCAAGACCTCCTTGTAGAGGAAGAGCAGGGCGGCCAGAGCCTGGTTCTGGGTGGCGGCAGCCACATCCCTGTCACGGGCAAGGTGGCTAAGGAAAGCGGTCACCTCCGGCGCGCCCATGTCCTTCGGGTGACGTTTATTGGAAAAGAAGATAAATCTCTTTATCCAATGGATGTAGGTTTGTTCGGTGCGGTAACTGTAGTGCCGACGCCGAATGGCGTCCCGAACCTGGTCAAGGAGCCTCGGGGCCTTGCCTGGCGCGGTAGTTTCCTGATCCATATCCCCTCCCATGGTGGATTTGC
The DNA here is from genome assembly GCA_035308765.1 of Burkholderiales bacterium. Taxonomy (GTDB): domain Bacteria; phylum Pseudomonadota; class Gammaproteobacteria; order Burkholderiales; family SG8-39; genus RBG-16-66-20. The sequence goes on along the minus strand of DATGGA010000071.1, from coordinate 257 downwards.
TTGGACGTGTTCGGAAGCGTAACGTCTTGACCGAATGGGGGGAAGACCGTCGCTGTTACATCTTGTGTGGTTTGCAAACCGACCACAAATGACAACTAATAAGTCAACTAATACTAGTTAGGTCCCGATAGGTGCCACGGACATTTCTTCAGAGCGGATCGTGAAACAAAAACGAACACACGATTACGGAATGTCACGCGAGAAACTGCTAAAAAGTGAAGCGTTGTCGACGCTGTCGCTTCAAACGCACTTCAGTT
>DATGGA010000070.1:0-16064 GCA_035308765.1 Burkholderiales bacterium | reverse complement strand
CCGGAAGTGCAGATGGAAGTGGTGTATACAGCGGCGGTGTCGGCTGGTGCGAAGGAAGCCGAAGCGGCGAAGGCGTTCATCGACTATCTCAGGAGCCCCGAAGCCGCCGCGGTGATCAAGTCGAAGGGAATGACGCCGTCGTAGCCGCTCGACCCGAATTTCGACGTCCTCTCCATGCGACAATTCACCCATCCAATTTTTATGCGCTGAGGCAAGCATGGCGACGCGACAGGAAGAACGCATGGTCGAGCCGGACATGAATCCGAAGGACCTCTGGCTCGAGGAAATCTTCACCGACCGGCGCGTAGGCACCATCCGCCGCATGACGCCGGTGGACGGCAACGGCGGGCGCGATGCCGGGCGCGAAATCCTCTACATCGGCGAGACGCAGGTGATGAGCCAGATGGGCGCGCTGCCGATCAATTTTGCGCTCGAAGCGAAATCGCTCGAAGAGGCGGCGACGATGTTCGGCCCGGCCGCCAAGGCCGCGATCGAGCGCACGGTGCGCGAGCTGCAGGAACTGCGCCGCCAGCAGGCCTCGTCCATCGTCGTGCCGCAGGGCGGACTGCCGCCGATGCCGCCCGGGGGCGGCGGCAAGATCCAGATGCCCTAGTAGCTAGACCTCAAGCCACTCTTTCCGCATGGCAGCGTTCTCGCGCACATCGCGCGGCGCGCCCTCGAACACGATGCGGCCATGGCCCATGACGTAGAGGCGCTCGGAGATGTCCAGCGCGATCGCGAGTTTCTGTTCCACCAGCAGGATTGAAATCCCGCGCTTGCGGATCTCCTCGAACAGACGCGCCACCTGCTCGATGATCTTGGGCGCGAGGCCCTCGGTCGGCTCGTCGATCATCACCAGCGCCGGGTCGCCCATCAGCGTGCGGCACAGCGTGAGCATCTGCTGCTCGCCGCCCGAGAGCACGCCGGCCTCGTTGTCGGCGCGATCCTTGAGGCGCGGGAAGAGCTCGAACATGTCCTCCATCTTCCATCGCGCCGAGGGTTTGGCCGCCTTCTGGCCGAGCAGCAGGTTGTGGCGCACCGTGAGCGTGGGGAAGATGTCGCGGTTCTCGGGCACGTAGCCCAGGCCCTGGTGCGCGATCTGGTAGGCCTTGCGGCCGACCATTTCCTCGCCGCGGAATTTCACCGAGCCGCTGCAGTCCACCATCCCCATGATCGCCTTGATGGTGGTGGAGCGGCCGACGCCGTTGCGCCCGAGAATGGAGACGATCTCGCCCTCGCGCACGTCGAGCTGCACGCCGTGCAGGATGTGGCTCTTGCCGTAGTAGGCGTGCAGGTCGCGGACGTTAAGCATGAGACCCCTCCGCATGCGAGGCATCCTTATGGACCGTACCGAGGTAGGCTTCCTGCACTGCGGCGTTGGAGCGGATTTCCTCGGGCGTCCCGGTGGCGATCACTTCGCCGTAGACCAGCACGCTGATGCGGTCGGCGAGGCCGAAGACGACGCCCATGTCGTGTTCCACCATCACCAGCGACTTGCCCTCGGTGACGCGGCGCACGAGTTCCACCACGTGCGCGGTCTCCGAGCGGCTCATGCCCGCGGTGGGCTCGTCGAGCAGGATCACGCCGGCGCCGCCCGCGATGGTGATGCCGATTTCCAGCGCGCGCTGCTCGGCGTAGGTCAGCAGGCCCGCGTGGCGGTTGCGCCGGCCGGCGAGGCCGATGGATTCGAGGACTTCCTCCGCGCGCCGGCGCGCGTCGGCGAGGCCGTCCAGCCGGTGCCAGAACGAATACTTGTAGCCCAGCGACCAGAGCACCGAGCAGCGCAGGTTCTCGAACACCGACAGGTTGTGGAAGATGTTGGTGATCTGGAAGCTGCGCGACAGGCCTTTGCGGTTGATCCGGAACGGCTTCAGTCCCGTCACGTCCTCGCCGTTGAGGTGGATCGCTCCCGAACTCAGCGGAAAACGGCCGCTGATCAGGTTGAACAGCGTCGATTTGCCGGCGCCGTTCGGGCCGATGATGGCATGGCGCTCGCCGCGCGGAACGGCGAGGTCCACGCCGCGGATGATCTCGGTATTGCCGAACGATTTGCGCACCCCCGTGAGCGCGAGCGCCGCGGCTTGCGTGCTCATGCGCGTGCTCCGGCGATTTCCGCCTGGATTTCGCCCCAGACGCGCGCGAGGCGCCGGCGCGTTGCATTGAACAGCCCGCCGCCGACCAGCCACAGGCCGCCCGCGATGGCCCAGGGCAGCGCATTGGAGGCGTCGAACTCGACGCCGAAAAGACTCATCGCGGTGCCGTTGGCGCTGTCCACCGAGACCTTGTAGGTCATCTCCACCGTGAGGACGATCGCGGCGAGCACCAGGAGGCCGCTCGCGCCCGTGGCCAGGTAGTGCGGCACCAGTTCCTTGAAGCGCTTCCGGGCGATCACCGGCAGCTGCATCATGATCAGGCTGGCGATGCCGCCGGGCGCGAACATCACCGTCAGGATGAAAAAGAGGCCGAGATAGAGCTGCCAGGCCTTGGTGTGGTCCGACAGCGCGACCACGAAGTAGACGAACACGCAGGCGCCGATGATCGGCCCGAAGAAGAAGCCGACGCCGCCGATGAAGGCGGCGAGCAGCACGCCGCCGGAGCGCACCGCGCTGACGTTCTCCGCGGTGACGATCTCGAAGTTGATGCAGCCGAGCGCGCCGGCGATGCCGGCGAAGAAGGCCGAGATGATGAGAGTCAGCCAGCGCACCTTCTGCGTGTCGTACCCCACGAACTCGGCGCGCTCGGGATTGTCGCGCACCGCGTTCGCCATGCGGCCGAGCGGCGTGTGCGACCAGGCGTACATCAGCGCCATCGAGGCGAGGCACCACAGCGCGATCAGGTAGTAGACCTGCACCGCGGGGCCGAAGGTGAGCCCGAGGAACGGCTTGCCGAACACGCGGTTGGCGCTGATGCCGCCTTCGCCGCCGAAAAAGTCAGGGAACATCAGCGAGCAGGAGAAGACCAGTTCGCCGATTCCCAGCGTGATCATGGCGAAGGTGGTGCCGGCGCGCTTGGTGGTGACGTAGCCGAACAGCACGCCGAAGAAGGCGCCCGCCAGGCCCCCCACCAGCGGCAGCAGCGAAACCGGCATCCACAGCTGGCCCTTGGAGGCCATGTTGAGCGTGTGCACCGCGATGTAGGCGCCGAGGCCCGAGTAGACGGCGTGGCCGAAGGAAAGCATGCCGCTCTGGCCGAGCAGCATGTTGTAAGACAGCGTGAAGATGATCGCCACGCCCATCTGCGACATCAGCGTGATCGCGAAGCCCTGCGTGAAGATGAGCGGCAGCACCGCCATCAGCACGGCGGTCGCGCCCCACAGGATCCAGCGGGCGAGGTTGAGGGGCTGGTAGCGCATATGAGGGTCCGACCCGTCAGTCCGCCCTGGTGCCGAGCAGGCCCTTGGGCCGGAAGATCAGCATCAGCACGAGGAGCAGGTAGGGCAGCACCGGCGCCACCTGCGACAGCTGCAGCTTCCACAGCGAATACAGCGGCGTCTGCTCGGTCACCGAGATGCCGACCGTGCCAAGCATGCCGGCGAGGGACCAGTCGAGCGCGATGGCGAAGGTCTGCAGTACCCCGATGAGCAGCGAGGCGAGGAACGCGCCCGCCAGGGAGCCCATGCCGCCCACCACCGCGACCACGAACACGATCGGCCCCACCGAGGCCGCCATCGAGGGCTCGGTGATGAAGGCGACGCCGCCGATCACGCCCGCGAGGCCCGCCAGCGCGCAGCCGCCGCCGAAGACGAGCATGAACACGCGCGGCACGTTGTGGCCGAGCGCCTCCACCGTCTGCGGGTGCGAGAGCGACGCCTGGATGACGAGGCCGATGCGCGTGCGCGTGAGCAGCAGGTAGACCGAGGCCAGCATCAGCAGCGCGACCAGCATCATGAAGCCGCGCAGTTTCGGGAACGAAGTCGAATACAGCGTGAACAGCGGTCCGTCGAGAATTTCCGGGACGCGAAACGGCACCGCGGCGAGGCCCCAGACCACCTTGACCGATTCCTCGATCAGGTAGGCGAGGCCGAAGGTGAACAGCAGTTCCGGAACGTGGCCGTAGCGGTGCACCTTGCGCAGGCCGTAGCGTTCGACCAGCGCGCCGATCAGACCCACCAGCGGCGGCGCGAGGAAGAGCGCCGGGAAAAAGCCGGCCTTGAGGCCTACCGTGTAGGCGAAATACGCGCCCAGCATGTAGAAGCTCGCATGCGCGAAATTGAGCACCCCCATCATGCTGAAGATCAGCGTCAGCCCCGAGGACAGCATGAACAGCAGCAGCCCGTAGGAGACGCCGTTCAGCAGCGAGATGACGAAGAATTCCATGCTGCGTTGCTAGAAAAAAAGACCGGGCGCGCGCGCCCGGTCCGTTTGGCTTGCGGTTGGATTACCCTCCCGCGCCCGCTTTCGGCCGCTGCATCTGGCAGGAAGTGGGCTGCGTCGCGACGTAGGTGTCGAGCAGCGCCTCGGTCTTCCAGCCGTAGCCGGTCTTCTCCTGGTCGTACTTGACGTCCTTGCCGTTCACCTTGACCCACTTGGCGATGTAGAGCGGCTGCAGCGCCTGGTGGTCGGTCTTGCGCATCTCGACCTCGCCGTTGAGGCTCATCACCTTCATGCCCTCGAGCGCGGCCGCCACCTTGACGGGGTCGGTCGACTTGGTCTCCTTGAACGCCTTCGCGAGGAACGCGATGCCGGTGTAGGTCGCCATGGTGTAGTAGTCGTCGTGGTACTTCTTGTCGTAGCCCATGGCGACATCCGCCCCCACGAACTTCTCGTTGTTGACGTTCCAGTAGCCGACGTAGTGCACCCTGTCTTCGCCCGCCGCGCCCATGGCGGTAGGCACGCCGGTGGTGGCCGCGTAATAGGTGTAGAAATTGACGCTCAGGCCGGCGTCCTTGGCGGCCTTGATCAGCAGCGCGAGGTCGCTGCCCCAGTTGCCGGTGATCACGGTATCGGCGCCGGCGGCCTTGATTTTGGAAACGTAGGGCGCGAAGTCCTTGATCTGCGCGAGCGGATGCAGGTCCTCGCCGACGATCTTGATGTCGGGACGCTTGCGCGCGAGGTACTCCTTGGCGGCGCGCGCGACGGCCTGGCCGAACGAGTAGTTCTGGTTCAGCAGGTAGACATTTTTGATGTTCTTGTCCTTCGCCAGGTACGAAGTCAGCGCCTCCATCTTCATGTCGGAGTTGGCGTCGAGCCGGAAGTGCCAGTAACTGCACTTGCTGTTGGTCAGGTCCGGATCCACCGCGGCGTAATTCAGGTAGAGGATCTCCTTGCCGGGGTTGCGCTCGTTGTGCTTGGCGACGGCGTCGGCCAGCGCGAGGGCGACCGACGAACCGTTGCCCTGCAGGATGTAACGGATGCCCTGGTCGATCGCCTGATTGAGGACGGTGAGCGATTCCTGCGGCGAGAGCTTGTTGTCGAAGCCGACGATCTCGAACTTCGGGCCGCCCGCCCAGTTCTGCTTGTTGGCGATGTCGGCGATGTACTGCCAGCTGTGCAGCTGATTGATGCCCACCGGCGCCATCAGGCCGGATTCCGGGTCGATCAAGGCCAGCTTGACGGTCTGGGCCTGCACCGCGCCTGCGGAAAACAGGGCCGCGGCGAACGCGGCGACTCTGACGAATTTCTGGATCATGGGGTTTCTCCTCCGGTGAGAACCCGCGATGTTATTGAAGGGCGTGGCGAGGGTCAAGGAGTACGCGGCACGTACTCTGAACATGCGGCGCGGGAGCGCTTGACCGGCGCGCTTGCCGCAGAGTAGTTTCACAGGTCCAGGAGGAGGAAATTCATGCTCGGCTTGATGATGGACCAGCCGCTGCTGATCAGCGACCTGATCCGGCACGCGGACCGCCACCACGGCGACACCGAGATCGTCACCAAGACGGTCGAAGACGGCTCGATCCACCGCTACACCTACCGCGAGGCGCACCGCCGCGCGCGGCGCCTGGCCAAGGCGCTGGCGGCGCTTGGGGTGCAGATGAACGACCGCGTGGCGACGCTGGCCTGGAACAGCTACCGCCACTTCGAGATCTACTACGCGACGGCCGGCTCGGGCGCCGTGATCCACACCATCAACCCGCGCCTGTTCCCGGAGCAGATCGGCTACATCGCCAACCACGCCGAGGACAGGGTCCTGTTCTTCGACGTCAACCTCGCGCCGCTGGTGGAGAAGCTCGCGCCGCTGCTGAAATCGGTCAAGGCCTTCGTGGCGATGACAGGCCGGGCGACGATGCCGAAGGCGAACATCCCGAACCTGCATTGCTACGAGGAACTGCTGGAAGCGCAGGACGACCGCTACGCGTGGCCGTCGTTCGACGAGCGCACCGCGGCCTGCCTCTGTTACACCTCGGGCACCACGGGCAATCCCAAGGGCGCGCTCTACAGCCATCGCTCCACAATTCTGCACGCCTACGCTGCGTGCCTTCCCGATGCGCTGAATCTCTCGGCGCGCGACGTGATCCTGCCGGTAGTGCCGATGTTCCACGTCAACGCCTGGGGCCTGCCGTATTCCTGCGCGCTGATGGGCGCCAAGCTCGTGTTTCCGGCCCAGCACCTGGACGGCAAGAGCCTGCATGCATTGTTCGAGGCCGAGGGTGTGACCATGTCGGCGGGCGTGCCGACCGTGTGGCTCGGCCTGCTCAATTTCATGAAGGAGCAAAAGCTGAAATTCTCCACGCTGAAGGGCGTGGTGATCGGCGGCTCGGCGGCGCCGCCGGCGATGATCCGCACCTTCCAGGAGGAATACGGCGTGCAGGTGCTGCATGCCTGGGGCATGACCGAGATGAGCCCCCTGGGCACGGTCTGCACCTTCAAGGCCAAGCACGCCAAGGCGAGCAAGGAAGAGCGCTACGCGCTGCAGAACAAGGTCGGCCGCGTGATATTCGGCGTCGACACGCGCATCGTGGACGAGAACGACAAGGAACTGCCGCACGACGGCAAGGCCTTCGGCGATCTGCAGGTGCGCGGTCCTTGGATCGTGAACGGCTACTTCAAGGCCGAGGGCGGCGACCCGCTGCACAAAGACGAAGCGGGCGCGAGCTGGTTCCCGACCGGCGACGTGGTGACCATCGACCCCGACGGCTACGTGCAGATCACCGACCGCTCGAAGGACGTCATCAAGTCGGGCGGCGAGTGGATCAGCTCCATCGACCTGGAGAACATCGCGGTGGCGCACCCGGCGGTGCAGGAGGCCGCCGTGATCGGCATCCGGCACCCGAAATGGGACGAGCGCCCGATCGTGGTGGTGGTGAAGAAGGCGGGACAGGACGTCAGCAGAGCGGACCTGCTCAAGTTCTACGAGGGCAAGATCGCCAAGTGGTGGATGCCGGAGGACGTGGTGTTCGTCGCCGAGCTGCCGCACACGGCCACCGGCAAGCTGTCGAAACTCACGCTGCGGCAGCAGATGAAGGATTACAGGCTCCCGTCATGAACGCGGGGGACGTTTGATCGAGGCCGACGCGGCGCTGGAAAAGGCCCTCAAGGCGTCGCAGGCCCGGCAGCGCGACCGGAGGCAGCGGCTGTTGTGGAGCGTCTCGACGGCGTCGAGCTACGCCCTTGACGGCGTGTTCCTGGGCCTGTTCGTCGTTGCCGGAACGATCCCGGCGTCTGTGCTCTGCGTTTTCCTTGCGGGGGCCGCGGCGATCTGCGGCACGACGGTCGCGCTGTACGCCAGCGGCTGGAACCTGAAGTTCCGCGATCACAGCGTGATCTGGCCGCAGGTGGTGGCCGGCGCGGCGCTGCATCTTGCGGTCGTCGCCCTCGCGCCGCAGATAGCGTTTCCGGTTCTCGCCAACCTGTTTACCGTATTCGCGTTCGGCGTGATCTGGCTCTCCCTGCGCGGGTCGGTCATCATCTGGTCGCTGACGGTGATCTCCGGCGGCGCCGTGCTGTGGTTTGCGGCGGGCCGTGCCGGGATGGCGGCGTCGAACGCCTTCGAGACGACACTCAGCTGGCTCAGTTTCAGTTTCGTCCTGGGACGCTGCCTGGTGCTCAGCGTCTATGCCAACGACATGCGCGCGAGGCTCGCCGGCAGCCGGCGCAAGCTCGCCGCTTCCCTGGAGCACGTCCAGGAGCTTGCCAGCCGCGATGAACTGACCCGCTCGCTCAACCGCCGCTCCCTAATGGCGGCGCTGGAACGCGAGCGCAACCGCGCCGAGCGCAGCGGGGCGCCGTTCAGCGTCGGCCTGATCGATCTGGACCACTTCAAGCAGGTGAACGACACTTATGGCCACGCGACGGGCGACCAGGTGCTGAAGGATTTCGCGGCGACGGTCCATGACACAATGCGGGTCGCCGACGTATTCGGACGCTATGGCGGGGAGGAATTCCTGGTCATCTTTGTCGATACCGCGCCGGCGCAGGCGCTCCTGGCGATTGAACGGATCCGGGCCGCCGTGGCGGTAATGGAATGGTCCGCGATCACGCCGGGGCGACGGGTTACGCTGTCGGCCGGAGTGGCAAGTTTCCGCAAGGGCGAGAATATCGAGCAGTTGCTGAACCGCGCAGACCTGGCGCTTTACGAGGCCAAGGGCGCTGGCCGCAACCAGATCATGGCGAGTCCGCAATGAACCACATCGTTACCGAGACCAGGGACCGGGTGCTGCGCATCGAGATCGCGCGCACCGACAAGAAGAACGCGCTCACGCAGGACATGTACCGCGCGATGTCGCAGGCGCTGGCCGACGCCGACGCCGACGCGCGGGTGCGCGCAATCCTGATCCACGGCACGCGCGACTGTTTTACCGCCGGCAACGACCTGAAGGATTTTCTCGAGCGGCCGCCGCACGCGGGGCCGACGGCCTCGTTCGATTTCATCAGCGGACTGCCGAAAGTGATCAAGCCGCTCGTCGCCGCCGTCGGCGGCCCGGCGGTCGGCGTCGGCACCACCATGCTGCTGCATTGCGACCTCGTGTACGCGGCGCCCAACGCACGTTTCCAGATGCCCTTCGTGCCCCTGGGTCTCGTTCCCGAGGCCGCATCCAGCCTGCTGCTGCCGATGATCGCGGGCTACCAGCGCGCCGCCGAGCTGCTCATGCTGGGCCAGCCCTTCAGCGCCGAGAAGGCGCTCGCCGCCGGTTTCGTCACGGAAATCGTGCCGGAAGACAAACTGCTCGATCATGCGCGCGCGGCCGCGGCTGCCGTCGCCGCGCTGCCGCCGGCCTCGGTGCGCCTCACCAAGCAGCTCATGAAGCGCCAGCTCGGCCAGGCGATATCCTCGCAGATGGCAGAGGAGGGCCGCATCTTCGCCGAGCGCCTGCAATCCGGCGAAGCGAAAGAGGCAATGACCGCGTTCTTCGAGAAGCGCAAGCCTGACTTCTCGCGTTTCTAGCGCTGGCAGGACCGCGCGGAGCGCGGTGGTCGCTGCGCTGGTTGCCGTGGACGTCGGCCACTATGCCGCAGAGCCGGGAGTGATTTCCGCGAGCGGCGCGCCGGAATTCGAATATAACCTGGCGCTTGCTCTCGACGTAAAGACGGACCTGGAAAAACTCCAGATCGGGACCCGCATGATCGGCGAGAAAGGCGACTACGCAGTGCTGCATCACCGCACACGCGACGCGGCCGGGGCCGGTCTGTTCCTGTCTATCCATCACGACTCGGTCAAGCGGCGGCTGCTGCCGGATGCGGACAGGTTTTCCGGTTTCTCGCTTTTCATTTCCAGGCGCAACCCGGAGGTGCAAAAAAGCCTTGCCTGCGCGAGCGCCATCGGCGCGCAGCTGCGGGGCGCCGGTTTCGTGCCATCGCGCTACCATGCCGATCCTGTGCTGGGCGAATCGCGGCCTTTCGCCGACGAGGCGAACGGGGTGCACTACTATGACAACCTGGCGGTGGCGCACACCGCCAAAATGGCCGCGGTTCTGGTGGAGGCGGGCGTGATCGTCAATCGCGACGAGGACAGGAAAATGCGCGAGCCGGAAGTGCGGCACCGGATTGCCGCCGCGATAGCCGCGGGCGTGCGCGGCTGCCTCGGCAAGGAACGGTGATGCGGGTTTCCCTGGCGATATCCGCGGTCCTGCTTCTTCGCGCCGCTCCCGCGGCTGCCGACCTGTACCGCTGGATCGATCCCGAAAACGGGGCGATAAAATATTCCAGCTATCCGCCGCCCTGGTACGGCGACGCCGCGGCGGAGCGGCACAAGCCCAAAGTCGAGTTCATTCCTGCCGCGGCCGATACCGCGGCGAAGTCTGCGACCCCGGGCAAGCTGCAGGAGGGTGGACGGATGCTGGAAAACCTTGAGGCGCAGCGCAAAGCGATGCTGCTGCAGTTGCCGGCGCTTGCAGCGCAGGACGGCAGCGACCGGCCCGGATCGGCGCTCAAAACACAGCTGGAAGCCTACGCGGCGCTCGCCGACCGCATGGACAAGCTCGATCCGGCGGGCGCCGCCGCGCGCCGCGGCGAATTGCAGATGGCGATCGGAAGAATCAGCGCGGGAGCGCCCCGGTGAAAACTGAAATTCGCCATGAGTCCGTCGCAGGCGACGGCGTGAAGCTGCATTGCGCGGTGGCCGGCGAAGCGGGCCGGCCACTGATGCTGTTCCTGCACGGTTTCCCGGAGTTCTGGGCCGCATGGCGCAAGCCGATGGAGTATTTCGCGGCGCGCGGCTGGCTGTGCGTCGCGCCCGACCTGCGCGGCTACAACCTTTCGGACAAGCCGGAAGGCGTGGAAGCGTACAAGGCGAAGCACCTGATGGCCGACGTGCTCGCGATCGGAGCGCATTACAGCCGGGGCGCCCCTCACGATAAATTCGTGTTGGTGGCGCACGATTGGGGCGGCGCCGTCGCCTGGGGCGTGGCGATCGTGCACCCCGACCGCCTGCAGCGCCTGGTGATGATCAATTCGCCGCACCCCTACCTTTTCTGGCGCGAGCTATCGAACAATCCGGCGCAGCAGAAGGCGAGCGAATACATGAACATGTTTCGCCTGCCGAAGGCCGAGCGCGTGCTGTCGGAGAACGGTTACGCGCGGCTGCTTGCCGCTTTCGCGAAACTCGGCGAGGACTGGCGGGCGGAACTGGTCGCGGCATGGTCGCAGCCGGGGGCTCTCACCGGCGGCCTGAACTACTACCGCGCCTCGCCGCTCTACCCGGCCACCGCCGACGATCCCGGTGCGAAGAAACTGAAGCTCGAGCTGAAAGACTTCATGGTGCGCGTGCCGACGCTGGTGCTCTGGGGCGAGCGCGATACCGCGCTGCTGCCCAGCCTGCTCGATGGACTCGGCCTGTGCGTGGTGCACCTGAAAATCGTGCGGGCGCCGCGCGCCACGCACTGGATCGTGCATGAGAGGCCGGACCTGGTTTGCAGCGAAATCGAAAGCTTCGTCGGCAAAGCCTCCGGTTAGAATTCCTCGCGGGAGGGTCAATGGCAAAAACGGCAGTCGGGTTGCGCGATCTCGAATCGCGCGTCGGGCAGGAAGTCGGCATTTCGCCCTGGGTGGAAATCACGCAGGAGCGTATCGACCGGTTCGCCAAGGCGACCGACGATTTCCAGTGGATCCACGTCGATCCGAAGCGGGCCAAGGACTCTCCCTTCGGCGGCACCATCGCGCACGGTTTCCTCACGCTTTCGATGCTGCCGAACCTTTCCGAAACGACCTTCGAGTTCTCCGACCGCAAGATGGGCGTCAACTACGGCCTGAACAAGGTGCGTTTCACCGCGCCGGTGCCCGCCGGATCGAGGATCCGCGGCCGCTTCGTGCTCGCCAGGTACGAAAAGATCGACGGCAACGGCGTGCAGACGACCTGGAGCGTCACGATCGAGCGGGAAGGCGGCGACAAGCCCGTGTGCGTGGCCGAGTCGATAGGAAGGCATTACTTCTGATGAGCAAACGCTGGCGGCAACGTCCCCCGGATTCCAACTGGGGCGAATTCGGCCCGGACGACCAGCGCGGCCGCATGAACTGGGTGACGCGCGAGAAGGTGCTGCAGGGCGTGAAGGAAGTGAGGGAAGGCATCACCTTCGTGCTGTCGCTGCCGCTCGATTTTCCGGGAGGCAACGGCCTCAACCCGCGGCGCCACCCGCCGCGCATCGCCGCCACGCAGCGCAACGGCCGGCAGAATTTCGCCTATGAAGTGCGGCAGGACAACCCGATGCAGACCGACGTCATCTGCGACGACCTGGTGCTGCTCACGCTGCAGTATTCGACGCAGTGGGACTCGTTCGCGCACGTCGGCAGCATGTTCGACGCCGACGGCGACGGCAAACCCGAGCCGGTGTTCTACAACGGTTTTCGGGCAGGCGAGCACATCAAGCCGGCGCAAGAAAGCCCGGATGCGGAATCCTGGGCGAAATTCGAAGGCAGCCGCGCCGAGGCGCTCGGCATCCAGAACCTCGCCGAGCACGGCGCGCAGGGCCGGGGCGTGATGATCGACCTGCATGCCCACTTCGGCCGGAAGCGGCAGGCGGTCGGTTTTGATGATTTACGAAGAATCATGGAAAAAGACAAAGTGGAAATCGAGCGCGGCGACATCGTCTGCCTGCACACCGGCTTCGCGGAAATGCTGATGGAGTTCAAGAAGAACCCTACGCCCGAGGCGCTGCACAACACCTGCACCGGCCTGGACGGCCGCGACGAAAAGCTCCTCAAGTGGGTGTCCGACTCGGGCCTTTCGGTGCTTGCCGCGGACAATTACGCGGTGGAGCTGTTCAACGCCGCGCCGTGGAAGCCCGCATCCCACGCGATGCTGCCGCTGCACGAGCACTGCCTGTTCAAGAACGGCATCCACCTGGGCGAGCTGTGGTATTTCACGCCGCTCGCCAACTGGCTGCGCGAGCACAAGCGCAACCGTTTTCTCCTCACCGCCCCCCCGCTCAGGCTGCCGGGCGCCGTAGGTTCACCCGCAACTCCCGTGGCGACCGTATGAAAAAAACAGCAATCATTACTGGATCCGCATCGGGCATTGGAGCCGCTACCGCAATAGATTTGTCGAAGCGCGGCTGGAACGTCGCAATCAACTATTCAAAAAGCGAAGCGGAGGCGAAAAAAGTCGCCGCCAAATGCAAGGACGCGATCCTGGTCCAGGCCGACGTCGGCGACGACGTGCAGTGCCGCAAGCTAGCGCAGGCGGCCATGGACAAATGGGGCCGCGTCGATGCGCTGGTGAACAACGCGGGCACGACGAAGTTCGTCAAGCATGCCGACCTGGACGGACTGTCGGCCGACGATTTCCTGCGCATCTACCGCCTCAACGTGGTCGGGCCGTTCCAGATGGTGCGCGCCTGCGCCGCGGCGCTGAAGGCGAACAAGGGCGCGGTGGTCAACGTGTCCTCGGTGGCTTCGCTGCTCGGCACAGGGTCGTCCATCGCCTACGCGGCCTCCAAGTCGGCGCTCAATTCGCTCACGTACTCGCTCGCGCGCGTGCTTGGGCCCGAGGTGCGGGTAAACGCGGTCTGCCCCGGCTACGTGGATACGCCCTGGCAGACTGGCGCGCTCGGCCAGGAGCGCGCCAACCAGGCCGCCGCCCATTACTCGACGCTGGTGCCGCTGAAGGACTACGCCCGGCCCGAGGACATCGCAGACACCATCGTCTGGCTCATCGAGGGCGCGCGCCAGACCACCGGCGAAACCATCTTCGTCGACGGCGGCATGCACATTTCCACTCCGCGCTGAACTCCGCCGTGGGAGGGGAATACGACTACATCATCGTCGGCGCGGGATCTGCGGGCTGCGTGCTCGCCAACCGCCTCTCCGCCAATGGGCGGAGCAGGGTACTCCTTCTCGAAGCCGGCCCGCGCGACACCGATCCCTGGATCCACATCCCGCTCGGCTACGGCAAGCTGTTCAAGAAACCCTCGGTCAACTGGAGCTACGCCTCCGAACCCGAGCCGCAGCTGAACGGGCGGAAGATCTTCACGCCGCGCGGCAAGGTGCTGGGCGGTTCGTCCTCGATCAACGGCCTCGTCTACACCCGCGGCCAGCCGGAAGATTTCGACGACTGGGAAACGCCGGGCTGGTCCTTCGGCGAGCTGCTGCCCTATTTCAAGAAGTCCGAGGACCAGGCGGGAGAGGGGCTGCGCGGCGATGCGCTGCACGGCAAGGGCGGCCCGCTCGCCGTGTCCGACCAGAACGAGCCGCACGAGCTGTGCGACGCCTTCATCGAAGCCGCGGTGCAGGCGGGCCACCCGCGCAACCCCGACTTCAACGGCGAGCGGCAGGAGGGCGCCGGCTACCAGCAGCTGACCGCGCGCAACGGCGTGCGTTGTTCCACGGCCACCGGATACTTGAAGCCGGTATTGAACAGGGCGAATCTGGAAGTTGTCACCGACGCCCTCGCGCTGAAGGTTCTGTTTGAAGGAAGAAAAGTCGCCGGAATTGAATACATCCAGGGCGGGGAAACCCGGCAACCCAAATCGCCTCAGGTCATTCTTTCGGCAGGCGCGATCAATACGCCGCAACTGCTGGAGCTGTCCGGCGTCGGGCGCGCCGCGCTGCTGCAGGCGCATGGCATCCCGGTGGTGCTGGACCAGGCGAACGTCGGCGAGCACCTGCAGGACCATTTGCAGGCGCGCATCGTGCTCAAGTGCACGCGGCCGATCACCGTCAACGACGACGTGCGGAGCTGGTGGCGCATGGCGCGCATGGGCCTGCGCTACGCGCTCCTGCGCAAGGGCCCGCTGGCGGTGAGTGCGGGCTACGCGGGCGGCTTCTGGCGCACGCGGCCGGAGCTCAAGCGCCCGGACGTGCAGACGCATTTCCTCGCCTTCAGCCTGGACCGCATGGGCGAGAAGCTGCACCCGTTCTCCGGCTTCACCGCCTCGATCTGCCAGCTGCGTCCGACCTCGCGCGGCTCGGTGCATATCCGCTCGGCCGATCCGCGCACGCCGCCGGCGATCCGCTACAACTACCTGGCGACGGAGCACGACCGGCGCACCATGATCGACGGCATGCACCTGCTTCGCCGCATCCTCGCGCAGCCTGCTCTCCAGCCCTACATCGCTTCCGAACACATGCCGGGTGCGAAGGTGCAATCGGACGACGATTGGCTCGCTTACATTCGCGAGACCGGCAGCACCATCTACCATCCCACCTGCACTGCAAAAATGGGCACCGGCGACGGCGCCGTCGTGGACTCGAGTCTGCGCGTGAAGGGTCTCGACGGACTGCGTGTGGTGGACGCTTCCGTCATGCCGGCGGTGGTCTCCGGCAACACCAATGCCGCCGTGATCGCCATGGCGGAAAAAGCGGCCGACCTGATACACTCGAACGCGAGGAGGAGTACATCATGATGAGGATACTTTCGTTCGTCCTGGCGGTCGCGTTCGCGGCGCTGTCTGCACTTTGCGCACTTTCCGGGCCGGCAGCGGCCCAGCAGAAGGAAATCAAGATCGGCTTCATCTACGACCTGACCGGCCCGTTCGCCGGCGGCGGTTCGGAGCCGGCGATGCTCGGCGCCAAGGCCGCGGTCGATCTGGTCAACGAGCGTGGCGGCGTCGAGGGTTACAGGATCAATGCCATCTTCGCCGACGCGCAATCGAAGGTCGACGTCGCGATCAACGAGATGACGCGGCTCTACGACCAGGAGAAGGTCGCCTTGGTGATGGGGGTGTACTCCAGCGCGCAGTGCGTGCCGATGGCGCAGCAGGCGGACCAGCGCAAGAAGTTTCTCTGGGCCAACGTCTGCGTCGCCACCTCGGTGCTCAAGGACAAGAAGTTCACCTACGTGTTCCGTCCCACGGTGCACAGCGACCAGTACGGCGCGGCTTCCTGCGACTACATTGCGCACTACGCGCAATCGAAATTCGGCATCGCGCCCAAGAACATGCGCATCGCGATCATCCACGAGGACGGTCCCTACGGCTCCGACACCGGCAGCGCGGACGAGCTTCATGCCAAGGAAGCCGGCATCCAGATCCTGGTCAACGAGGCCTATTCCGCCACCACCTCGGACTTGTCGGCGCTGGTGACCAAGCTCAAACGCGCCGGCGCCGACGTGATCCTGCACACCGGCTACAACCCGGACATCACGCTGTTCCTGCGCCAAGCGCGCGAGGCCGGGCTCAAGTTCAAGATGCTGATCGGCCACGGCGCCGGCTACAGCCAGCGCGACAAGCTCAGGGAGACCTTCGGCGGCGATCTCGA
>DATGGA010000069.1:0-19093 GCA_035308765.1 Burkholderiales bacterium | reverse complement strand
CCGCCTTCGCGTGCTTGCCTTGGAGCGGGTGCTTGAAGTCGTCGGGGAGGCAGCCCGCCACATCAGCCAGGCCCGTAAGGAAGCGGTTGCCGGCGTTCCGTGGAAACAGATCAACGGCCAGCGCAATGCACTTGCGCACATGTACGGCGAAATTGATCATTTCCAGCTATTCCGTACCGCCAGTGAAGATATTCCTCGACTGATTGTCGTGTTGCGGAAAGTCTCGGGGGTAACGTGAATTACAAAGCGCCAGCCGCCCTCAAGCCTGCGTTCGTGCCGGTCGCGATCCTCGCCGTTGCTGCGCTTTCCTTCCTGCTCGGGCCCTCGCTGCCGCCCTCGCTCGCGGGACTGAAGGAGGCGGGGGCCTACTTCGTGCTGCTCGCCGGGGCGGGGGTGAGCCTTTGGTTCAACCGCGGACGCGCGTTCGTCGCCACGGTGTCGCTGCTGATCGCCTATGCGGGCTACCGCTATGCGCTCGACTTCGGCGCGGCCAGCTTCGCCGGGCGCGCGGTCTACACCGCGATCGTGGTGCTGGTGCCGCTCAACGTCCTGGTCGCGCTGCTGCTGCCCGAGCGCGGCGTGTCCTACCACGGCGATTACCGGTGGCTGTTCATCGTCGCGGGCGAAATCCTGCTGGTCGCCTGGATCGCCTCCTCGGGCCGCAACGCGCTCTCGGGCGCGGCCTGGCAGGAGATACTGGAGCACTGGCTGCTGCGCTCGCCGCCCGCGCCTTTCCTTGGACGCGTCCTTTTCTGCACTGCGTTCACCGCGGCGGTGTGGCGAGCCTGGTCGCCGCATTTTCACAAGAAGGAGGGCCCGGTATCGCCGATCGCGGCCGGCCAGGCCGGCGCGCTGGTGGCGTTCTTCATCGCCTGCGAATGGGCCGCGAGCGGGGCGGCGTTCGGCGTTTTCACCGCCGCGGCCGGCGCGATCCTGCTGGTCGCCATGCTGCAGGAGTCGCACCGCCTCGCCTTCAACGACGAACTCACCGGCCTGCCGGGGCGGCGCGCGCTGCAGGAGGCGATGGCGAGCCTCGGGCCGCGCTACGTGCTGGCGATGGGCGACGTCGACCATTTCAAGTCCTTCAACGACACGCACGGCCACGACATCGGCGACCAGGTGCTGAAGCTGGTCGCGGCGCGGCTGGCGGAAGTGGGGGGCGGCGGGCGCGCCTTCCGCTACGGCGGCGAGGAGTTCACCGTGCTGTTCGACGGCGCCACGCTGGCGGAGGCGCTGCCGCACCTGGAAGCGATCCGCGCCTCGGTGGAGGCCTACCGCATGGCGGTGCGCGGCGAGGGCCGGCCGAAGGAAAAGGAAAAGGGAGAAAAACTCCGCGCCCCCGACAGCCAGCCGCCGGACAAAATGCTCTCGGTCACCATCTCCATCGGCGCCGCGGAGCCGGCGGCGGAGGCCGGCACGCCCGCTCTGGTGCTGAAAGCGGCCGACGAGGCCCTGTATCGCGCCAAGCGTGGCGGCAGGAACCGCGTCAGCCGATAATGGCCGCGCCAACAGCGAAAGAGGAGAGGGACATGCGAGGCAGGACATTGCCGCTTCTGTGCGCCGCGCTCGCAGCACTTAGCGCCGGCTGCGCCGGCGGCCCCGGAGACCTGGCGCGCATCGACACCATCGTCGTCATCTATGCCGAGAACCGCAGCTTCGACCACCTCTACGGCCTGTTTCCGGGCGCGGAGGGCATCGCGCAGGCGACCGCTGAGCAGAAGACCCAGCTCGACTTCGGCGGCAAGCCGCTGCCCCACCTGCCGCCCACCTGGGAAAACGGCAAGCCGAGCGCGCGCCTCGCCACCGAGAAGCTGCCGAACGGCCCGTTTCGCATCGACGCGCCGCCGATCAACGGCCGCCTGAACGAGGTGCTGCCCAGTCCATGGCACCTGTACTACCAGAACAGGGAGCAGATCAACGGCGGCCGGAACAACATGTTCGCCGCCATGGCGAATGTCGGCGGCTGGGCGATGGGCTATTTCGACGGCTCGCAGATGAAGGTGTGGAAATGGGCGCAGGAGTACACGCTCGCCGACCACTTCTTCATGGGCGCGTTCGGCGGCTCCTATCTTAATCATCAGTGGCTGGTGTGCGCCTGCACGCCCGCGGACCCCGGTGCGCCCGAGTTCGTCAAGGCGCAGCTGGACGGGCAGGGCCGGCTGAAAACCGCGCCCGGCTCGCCGGCCTCGGCGCTCGACGGCCCGGTGCAGCTGCTCGACGGCCGCGCCTCGCCGGACGGCTACCTGGTCAATACCTCGCAGCCGCCGTACCAGCCGAGCGGGATTCCTCCGGCCCCTGCCGGCAGCCGCGACCTCGCCGACCCGACGCATTTCCCGGCGACGCCGTACACCAACCGGACCATCGGCGACACGCTGTCCGCCAAGGGCATTTCCTGGGCCTGGTACTCGGGCGGCTGGAACGCTGCGCTCGCCGACGGCCGGCAGGATCCGAAGGTGAAGCGCTCGGTCATCTACACCCGCTCCGATACCAGCCCCAACTTCCAGCCGCACCACCAGCCGTTCAACTACTACGCGCGCTTCGCGCCCGGCACTGCCGACCGCGAGCGCTATCTTAAGGACGAAACGGAGATGCTGGCGGCCATCGACAAGGGCACGCTGCCGCAGGTCGCGTTCTTCAAGCCTGCCGGCCGCTATACCGAGCACCCGAGCTACACCGACGTCGTTAGCGGCGACGAGCACATCGCGATGCTGCTCGAGCGGCTGAAGAAGAGCCCGCAGTGGGACAAGATGGCGGTGATCGTCACCTACGACGAGAACGGCGGCTTCTGGGACCACGTGCCGCCGCCCTCGGGCGCGGGCTGGGGCGACCGCTGGGGGCCGGGGTCGCGGATTCCCGCGATCATCGTCTCGCCGTATGCGAAGCGCGGCTACATCGACAAGACCACCTACGACACGACGTCGATCCTGAAATTCATCACGCTGCGCTTCGGTCTGGAGCCGCTGCCGGGCGTACGGGAGAAGGCGGGCGATCTGAGTAATGCGTTCGCTTTTTAGCTTTTTCCTCGCGCTGCTGGCGGTCGGCGCGCAGGCCGAGGTCACGCGCCTCGAAATAACCTCCACGACGCCCTTTGCCGGCGGCAAGTCCTTTGGCGCCACCGGTCCCTATGTGCGCGTCACCGGGCGCTTCTACGGCGAACTCGACCCGACCCACCCGACGAACCGCGGCATCGTCGACGCGCGCGGCGCGCCGCGCAACAAGCGCGGCAAGATCGAATATTCGGCCGATTTCGACCTGCTGTGCCCGGCCGATCCGATGAAGGGCAACGGCACGCTGCTCTACGACGTCAACAACCGCGGCAATAAACGCGTCATCCACCTGCTGAACGATACCCCGGCGAGCAACGCGCTCGATACCCCGGCGAGCGCGGGCGACGGCTTTCTCATGCGCAATGGCTTCACCGTGGTGTGGAGCGGCTGGATTCCCGGGAATGCCCGCAGTTTCCCTCCCGTGCCCGGCATCCTGCGCCTGCAGGTGCCGAACGCGCCTGGCATCGAGCAGCCGGTGTGGGACGAATTTCTGTTCAATGACGCGGAGCAGAGAGAAGCGCGGTTGTCCTTTTCCGCCGCCACGCTGGACAAGTCCAAGGCGCGGCTCACGGTGCGTACTAGCAACGAGGCCACTCCCGTGGCCATCAACGCCGATGCCTGGGAGTTCCTCGACGACGGCGCCGTCACGCTGCTGCCGCGGGGCACGCCGTTCCGCTCCGGCGCGCTGTACCAGCTCAGCTACCGCGCCAGGAACCCGCCGGTGGCCGGCATCGGCTACGCGGCGACGCGCGACTGGATCGCGTTCCTGCGCTACCAGCAGAGCGACAGGTACGGCACCGCCAACCCGCTCGGTCCCGACGGCCGCCACAAGATCGCGGTCGCGCTCGCGCACGGCACTTCGCAGAGCGGCCGCTTCCTGCGCGATATGCTCTATAACGGCTTCAACGAAACCGAGGACCTGCGCATCGTCTTCGAAGGCATCAATCCGCACATCGCCTCGGCGCGCCTGTTCCTCAACTACCGCTTCGCGCAGCCCAACCGCATCTACAGCATCGGCTACGGCTCGCTCGGCTATCCGGATGCGGCTTTTCCGTTCGCCTACGAGAAGATGCGGGATCCGCTGAGCCGCCGGGAAGACGGCTTGCTCGAGCGCTGCCGCAGGACCGGCACCTGCCCGAAAATCATCCAGACCGTCAGCTCGACCGAGTACTGGCAGGGCGCGCATTCGCTCAACACCACCGACCCGAAGGGGGAGCAGGACATCGTGCTGCCGGACAACGTGCGCATCTACCACTTCGCCGGCACCCAGCACGTGATCACGCCGACCATGCCGAAGGGCGTCTGCGCAGCGCCGGCGAACGTGGTGGTCGATCCGCGCCCGGCGATGCGCGCCCTCATACTGGCGCTGGACCGCTGGGTGAAGAGCGACACGCCGCCGCCCGCGAGCGTCTACCCGCGCATCGCCGACGGCACGCTGGTCCCGCCGTCGGCGCTCAAGTGGCCTGCGATCCCGGGGTCCGGGACTTTCACCTTCACGGCGCCGCGCTCGCCCAATCCGCTGCTGCAATTCGATTACGGCGACCGGTTCGCCGACGGCATCATCGATACCGCGCCGCCGGCGCCGAAAGAGTTCCGCTACAAGGTGCTGGTGCCGGCGATAGACGCCGACGGCAACGAAATCGCGGGCCTGCGCATGCCGGAGCAGCTGGTGCCGGCGGCGACCACCACCGGCTGGTCGCTGCGCAGCGCCGAAGGCGGCGCCGCGGGCGAACTGTGCTACCTGGACGGCATGGCGCTGCCGTTCGCGCGCACCGCGGCCGAGCGCGAGGCCGCGAAGGATCCGCGTCCGTCCTTGGCGGAGCGGTATCAGGATAAAAACGCCTTCCTTTCGAAAATCCGGGCTGCCGCGCAAGACCTCGTGAAGCGGGGCTTTTACCTCGAAGAAGACGTCGAAAAAACCGTAGAACGCGCCTCGCGCGCCTGGTAAGGAAAATCCGATGAGCCTCTCAGAACCTGTATCCCGCAAGCACCTGCACACCCGCACCATCAGATGCGAAGGCTACGAGCGCGACGACGGCCGCTACGACATCGAGGCGCGGATCGTCGACACCAAGACCTACGCGGTGGAAGAACCGTTCCGCGGCCATCGCCCGGCCGGCGCGCCCGTGCACGACATGCAGCTGCGCCTGACGCTGGACCGCACGATGACGGTGCGCGCGATCGAGGTGACCACCAACCACGCTCCCTACGACGTCTGTCCGAGCGTCGCGCCGGGCTACCAGGGGCTCATCGGCGCGAAGGTCGGCAGCGGCTGGAGGAAGGCGGTGACCGAGGCGGTCGGCCGCACCAAGGGTTGCACCCACATTTCGGAACTGCTGATGCCGGCGGCCACCGTCGCATTCCAGACCATGGGCAGCTGGAAACCGCAGGCCGATCCGTCGGCGTCGCAGGAAAAACCCCCGTTCATCGACGGCTGCAAGGCCTGGGCCTCCGACGGCCCGGTGGTGCAGAAGATGTTCCCTATGCATTACCGGGCGACCGGCGGACGAGGCTGAGCTATACTGCTGCCCCCCGGAAACAAAGGATTCGTGGATGGCAAAAGAAGAGATGCTCGAAATGGAAGGCGTGGTGCAGGAAGTCCTGCCCAACACGCAGTTCCGCGTCGAGCTCACCAACGGCGCGAGCGTGCTGGCCTATGCCGGCGGCAAAGTGGTGCGCCACCGCATCCGCATCCTCGCGGGCGACCGCGTCAGCCTGGAAATATCCCCGTACGACCTGACCCGCGGCCGCATCAGCTTCCGCCACAAGGACGAGCGGCCGGTGGCGGCGCCGGTGCGCCGCCCGCAATACAAGAAGCGCTAGCCGCTTTTCAGGGCAGCTCCCCACCAATGCCGCTTTAGCGGCATCGTTCCATTTCCTCGGCTGTCATCACCGGCTTGTAGACGCATTCCGGTTTTGCCTCGCCCATCTTGTGCCCGGGCGGGCCTGAAGCCGGAGATCCGGCGGGCGCGCCCTTGGCCGCGCCTTTGTCCGCCGCGCGGGCCGGCGCGGGTTTCGGCGTCAGCAGGATCTCCGGCTTCTGGTCCGACCAGGCCGCTTCGTCCACTTTCCACTCGCCGTTTTCCTGCATCAGCTTGATGGTGCCGTACACCGTGTCGAGGGTCCGGTGGCCGCCGTCCCAGCCGCCGGTCGCGATCAGCGTCGCGCGGCCGTTGGGATTCACGATCCTGCGCTGCACCGCGTAGGCGCGCGGCACCATGTACTGCGCCAGCGTCAGCGCCGCCGAGCGGGTCGAGGCGGAGGCGCCCTGCAGTTCCGCGCGCCGCGCGGCGACGACCCACTTCTGCATCTCGTCGATGTCGTTCGACATCACGGCGCGGTGGTACTTCGCGTAGACCGCCTCGGGCTGGTCCGCCGCCAGGGCGGCGCCGGCAAGGAATGCGAATGCGGCGGAAAGAAACAGGATCGCGGAATGCTTCATGCGGTCGGCTCCTTAAGCGATAGTATGCCCGACCAGGAGAAAAACATGCCCCGCCAGATCCTCGACGAATCCCGCATCCATCCCGCCATCCGGGAAAAAATCACCAGCCTGCACGCCGACATCGTCAGGGAGGTGCGGGACGCGGTCGCGGCCAACGACATCGTCGTCGTCGGCATGCGGCAGAACCCGAATCCCAGGCACGCGCGCAGGCTGCTCGACATGCACGACATTCCCTACAAGTACCTGGAGTACGGCAGCTATTTCTCGGGCTGGCGCCGCCGCACGGCGCTCAAGATGTGGACCGGCTGGCCGACCTTCCCGATGGTGTTCGTCAAGGGCACCCTGGTGGGCGGCGCCTCGGACCTCGCGCGCCTGCACGCGGCCGGCGAACTGAAAAAGTAGATCCGCTACACGGGTTTCCCCGTCACATCGCCCAGTGCAGCTTGCGGTAGTCGAAGCCGTGGGCGATGGTCGGCTTGACGATGTCGAAGTAGGGCGAGATGTCGAAGTCGCGCGGCACGTACAGGCTGTGGTGGCGGATGCGCAGGATCTCCTCCTGCGCGAGGTCGGCGTGCTCGCCGGCTTCCGGCGGCACGTATTCCGGCAGGATCGGGTAGCGCACCGAGCCGAAGGCCTCGGCGATCAGCGTCGAGCAGATGGCGCGCGTCGGGTCGCCGCTGCCCAGCGCGATCAGGCGGCGGCGGAAGCGCGCCGGCACCGGCGGCGTCGGGAACAGGAACCTCGCGAGATCGAACACGTTCTTCATGTCGTAGGCCTCGCCGATGCGCGTCACGGCGAAATCGATCACCTTCTTCAGGTCCTCGTCCGCGAGGCCCACCGGGCGGCAGATGCGCGTGTGCAGGCCTTCGAAATGGCTGAGCGGCACGGCGCGCACGCCGGCGCGCATGTCCGCCTCGATCAGCACCTTCGGCTCTTCGCCCGCCGCGGGCGCGCCCAGCGCGCCGCCGATGTAGAGCGCCGAATGGGACCAGGTGGATTGCGTCAGGTACTTGATGGCGACGCTGACGCGCGTATTGCCTTCGATCAGCAGCACGTCGCCGGGCTCGAGCGCGCCGGCGAGCTTCTCCGGCGGCGAGGTGGCCAGGTGCGTGCCCTCGGGCCGCACCTCCGACAGGTACTTTGCAAGCCTGCCGCCGAGCCAGGCCAACAGCCGATCCATCGCCCCGTTTCTCCGGCCAGGGAAGTGCCGCGATGATAATCGCAATTACCCCCGGCGTTGCCTGCCTTCGCGCCTGGCGTACGAGGCGGGCTCCAGCCCCGGGATCACCATCATGCTGACGGTGTTGCCGGTGAAGCGCTCGATCTGGCGCACCAGGTGCCGGTCGTCGTGGCCGAGGAAAGTGACCGCCACGCCCGCGCGTCCTGCACGCCCCGTGCGGCCGATGCGGTGCACGTAGTCCTCGGCCTGGCGCGGCGCGTCGTAGTTCACCACCAGGTTGATGCCGGGCACGTCGATGCCGCGCGCGGCGACGTCGGTGGCCACCAGCACTTTCATTTTGCCGTCGCGCAGGCGCTGCAGCATCTGGCTGCGCTCGCGCTGGTGCATGTCGCCGTGCAGCGCGCCCACGTCGAAGCCCTTGCCGAGCAGCTCCACCGAGAGATCCTCGGCGGCGCGCTTGGTGGCGGTGAAGACCAGCGTCTGGCCCACCTCTTCCTCGCGCAGCAGCGTATCGAGCATCCGCACCTTGTGCGCGTGGTTGTCGGCGACCAGCGCGTGCTGCGTGATGTCGGGGCGCGTTTCCGCCACGCGCGCGATGGTGATCTGTTTCGGGTTCCGGGTCACGCGCCGCGCGAGGTGGCCGACCACGCCTTCCAGCGTCGCCGAAAAGAGCAGCGTCTGCCGCTCTTTCGGGATGCGCGCGATGATGGCGTCGATCTCCTCCTGGAAGCCCATGTCGAGCATGCGGTCGGCTTCGTCCAGCACCAGCAGCTCGATGCGGCCGAGGTCCACCGTCCCGCGGTCCATGTGGTCCTTGAGGCGGCCCGGCGTGGCGATGACGATGTCCACCGCGCGCCCGAGCTGCTTCAGCTGCAGCCCGTAGGGCATGCCGCCGACCAGGCTCGCCGAGCGCATGCGCTGCGTGGCGCCGTAGCCGTGCGCGGATTTCTGCACCTGCAGCGCAAGTTCGCGCGTGGGCGCGAGCACCAGCACGCGCGGGCCCTTGCCCTGGACCGCGGCAGCCGTGTAAAGGCGCTGCAGCGCGGGCAGGAGGAACGCGGCGGTCTTGCCGCTACCGGTCTGCGAGGACACCAGCAGGTCGCCGCCGGCGATGGCGGCGGGAATCGCCTCGCGCTGCACGGGCGTGGGCTCGGTATAGCCGAGCGCGGTCAGCGTTGCGAGGAGGGACGGGTCGAGGCCGAGCGACGAGAAGCTCATGAGATCCTAAGGTTGGCCGGAATCGCTGCCAGACCTGAGGGAGCTTGCCGGGAAATAAAACTGCGAGGGCCCGCACTCTACGCGTAAATGCCAGAATTAGCCAGCATGACGTCCAAACGCCTCGTCCTCGACACCAACATCTGGCTCGATTGGCTGGTATTCAACGATGCATCCCTGCTTTATCTGAAAAAAGAAGTTTCAGAAGGGCGGGCGGAAATTTTCATCGACGCCGCCTGCGAGGCCGAACTCGAGCGCGTGCTCGCTTATCCGTTCGGCAGGCACTCGATCGATGCCGCAGCGCAGGCCGCGTGCATCGCCGAATCCCGGTGCATCGCGCGCCGCATCGACACCACCGCGTCCGAAGCGGACCGCAGGCAACTGCCGCTGTGCCGCGACCCCGACGACCAGAAGCTCCTCGAGCTCGCGCTCGCTTCCTGCGCGCAGTACCTCGTCACCAAGGACCACGCGCTGCTGGAACTCGCGCGGCGCGTGCAGCCCTTCCGCATCGTGACGCCCCGAAAATTTCCGGCGAACTAGACCGGGCGGCGCGCTAAGCCTTCTTGACGAAGGCCCCGCACCAGCCCTTCGCGTTCACCTGCTTGCCCGGGAAGATCTTGCACGGCGCCCAGGCATCGCTCGCCTTGCCGTCGAACTGCATGCATCCGGCGCAGTTCTGGCCGGCCTGCCAGTTGACGAACTTCTTCTTGTCCGCTTTCGTCGCATCGTTCTTGTAGCCGAGCGCCTGCGCCTGGGCGTCGCCCTCGTCCAGATGCGGGCCCGCTTTCGCCTGCGCGGGTGCCGCGCCTGCGCGCACGGCGAGCGCGATCGAGGCAAGCGTCAGCGATCCCGTTTTCAGAAAATCACGGCGATGCAGTGTCATGGCGGGTTCTCCTATGTTGATCGAAGCTTGATTTCTATCCGCATTGACCGGCGCGGTCAACGCCCCGGTCTCTATGCCCGTTAAGTTCGTAAAGCCATTGCCGACTGTATCGCCATGCTATACACTACGCCGTGATACGAAGCTTCCGCCACAAGGGGCTGGAGCGCTTCTTTCTCGAGGGCAGCAAGGCCGGCATACAGGCCGCGCACGCACCTAGGCTTCGGCTGCAGCTCGGCCGACTGGACACCGCAGTCCGTCCAGCAGACATGGATCTGCCGGGGTGGCGCATGCACCCGCTGAAGGGTTCGCTCAAAGGCTTGTGGGCTGTTTCGGTCAGCGGCAATTGGCGTCTGGTATTTGCGTTCGAAGACGACGATGCCGTGCTGGTGGATTACCTGGACTATCACTGATGGGTGAGTCGATGAGCAGAATGCACAACCCGCCGCATCCGGGCGAAGTACTGCGGGACACTGTCCTCGCGGAGATCAGCGTTACCGAATTCGCGCAGCGATTGGGCGTGTCGCGGGTGGCGTTGTCCCGCGTGATCAACGGGCGTGCGGCCGTGAGCGCCGAAATGGCGATTCGCTTCGCTGCAGCGCTTGGCGGCTCCGCGGAGTCCTGGCTGCGCATGCAATCGGCCTATGATCTGTGGCAGGCTTCCAAGAAACGGCGTCCGAAAATCGTTCCACTCAAGCTCGCTGCGTAACTAGTCAGCCTTGGGCATAGCGGCCAAAGCGCGCAAGAAGAAACCCGCCAAGCCGCGCCGGGTACGCCACCACCACAACGTCTACGTCATCGAGCTTGACGGCCGCGTGCTCAACCACGCGCGCTTCCGCGCCGCCAACCCGAACCGCGACATCATCAAGCCCTGCGTCTACGTCGGCTGCACCGGCCTCACGCCCGAGAAGCGCTTCGAAAAGCACAAGGCCGGCATCCAGGCCAACAGCTACGTGCAGCGCTACGGCCTGCGCCTGCTGCCGAAGCTCTACGCCTACGCGAACCCGATGCCCTACGACACCGCGCGCGACATGGAGGTCGAGCTCGCCATCGCGCTGCAGGCGGAAGGTTATGCTGTGTGGCAGGCATGAATACTCGAGGAATCCGATGATCGCACTGCGTGACACGCTCAGAAAATTCGTCGCCGAGCGGGACTGGGACAAATTCCATTCCCCCAAGAACCTCGCCATGGCGCTTAGCGTCGAGGCCTCGGAACTCATGGAGCATTTCCAGTGGCTCACCGAGGAGCAATCCCGCCGCCTCACGCCGGAGAAGCTTGCCGAGGTGCGCGACGAAATGGCCGACGTGCTCGTCTATCTCGTGCGCCTCGCCGACAAACTGGACGTCGACCTGCTCGACGCTGCGGCGAAGAAAATAGAGAAGAACACGCTCAAATATCCCGCCGACAAGGTGCGCGGCAGCATGAAGAAGTACAGCGACTACTAATCGCCCCGTAGGTTACGTCAGTGCTTCGCACATGGCGAGGTAGACTAAAAGACGATTCTTCTGAGGGGATTTATCGTCATGTCCGAAAAGAAATCGCCGCTCAGAGACCGTCCGCTTCGTCTCCCTGGGCAGTCGTTGCAGGAATACATCGACCTGCAATTGAGCGAGAAGTACGACTCATACGCGATGATAAGTGTGGCGTTTATCGGAATCGCGATATACGACTGGATTCGTTACGCACTCAACGAACCGCTGAGGCCATGGATTACAACATTGGTTGCAGCCGTTCTGCTGAGTTGGTCAACTCTGAAAATTCTGCAACTGCGTAAGAAAATTCAGAGGCTCAAGCTGGGTCGAGACGGGGAGCGAGCCGTTGCTGAAATTCTTGACAAGCTACGCGAGACGGGTGCAGTGGTGTTTCACGATGTGAAGGCTAGCGATTTCAATGTGGATCACGTGATTGCCTGCAGGCAGGGAATCTTTGTCGTTGAAACGAAGACATATTCCAAACGTCGCGGGTCTAAGGTGAGCTTTGACGGAGAGAAACTGCTGGTGGATGGCTTTCAGCCCACGCGGGATCCGGTAGATCAGGCCCGCTTAATTGCACGATGGGTAGCTAAAACGCTCCGAGAAGGCACGAGCAAGACCTATGACGTCAAACCTGTGCTCGTGTTTCCAGGCTGGTTTGTGAATCCAGTGAAGGAGCAGGGGAACTCGGACGTCTGGGTATTAAATCCAGAAGCGCTACCTAAGTTTGTCTCCAACGCAAAAGACATGCTGAGCGAGGAAGATTTTCGGGCGGCGGCGTTCCATCTCAGCCGGTTGGCGAGAAGCGCCTGACCGATGCTTGGCTAATTCAAAGCATCCCCAGGGATTTGAACTTCAAATAGAGTTCCCTGCACGCCCAAGCATCAGTAGCCGCGTAGGTAATCTGCTGCTGCGTCAGCCGCTGCGCCGCCCAGTTCGTCGTCTTCGCGCCCTTGGGAACGCGGAAGCCGAGAAAAATCCCAGCGAGGTTGCGCAGCCCCGTCTGCTCCATCTTGTGGCTCTGCGCCACCTTCCCCAGGTCGAGCACCGACACCGGCTCGAGCGGAAACAGCATCTGCAGCTGGCGCAGGTCGTCCTTCACCGAAATCCCGGCCTTGACGATCCCCGGTGCCGCGAACATCTCCTGGATCGCCCCGGACAGGTCCAGCTTCTGCAGCAGGAACACGTACACCGCGCGCTCGGTGGCCACCTGGACGAGGCTCGGCTTGTGCACCTCGCCCACCCTGAACGCCGGCCGCGTCTCGGTATCCCACCCGACCACGCTTTCGCGCCCGATGTCGTTTATCGCCCTGACCATCTCCCGATGCGCCGCAACCAGTACCACCTCGCCCTCGTAACGGGAGATGGGCAGGGCAGCTATGGCCTCGCGGGAGATTTCGCGGGGGTAATCGGATGGGAGAGTAGACACGTTCATCGATTCCATTTTGTAGGTATTCTTACGTTGCTAGCGCAGTGTATCTGTTGAATCGGAGGCATGCGGTGCCGGGTGGGTGGGCGAGAGAAGAGGTTGAGGCCACAGTCGCAGCGTACTTCGACATGCTTCGTGCGGAGCTATCTAGCACTCCCTACAGTAAGGCCGACAGTCGCCGCAAACTGCTTCCTCTCCTTCAAAATAGGTCTGAACAATCTGTAGAGTTCAAGCACGCGAATATCAGTGCAATTTTGATCGAGCTCGGGTTCCCCTTTATTTCCGGCTACAAACCTCGCTCGAACTATCAAGGATTACTTTTCGAGGTTGTTTCCGATCAGTTGGCAGAAAATGCTGTGATTCAAAAACTTGCTGCTGCCGATACCGAGAAGTTTGCAATAGTCCCGACGGTCGATGACATCCTTAGCGCGCTTACGGAGCCGCCGAAGCCTGTGGCTCTTAAGAATCGGGCCGCCGCACCCGCTGCGCGCTATTCCGCGACTCCTGTGAACTATCTGGAGCGGGAAGCAAACAATCGTTCACTGGGCCTTGCAGGCGAAGAATTCGTTATCAACTTTGAACGAACGCGCTTAATTCATGCAGGTGCCGAAAATCTCGCGTCGAAGATTGAACATGTAGCAAAGGTGCGGGGTGATGGAGCAGGCTTTGACGTGCTCTCCTTCGAGCAGTCCGGGGCTGATCGGTTAATAGAAGTGAAGACAACAAAGTACGGCGTTAATACGCCTTTTTTTGTGTCGCGGAGCGAACTTGAGGTATCGGAAACTCAAAGAAAACAATATCACTTGTATCGAGTGTTTGAGTTTCGAGCGCGGCCGCTTCTCTTCACGCTGCGTGGAGCACTGTCGTCGACTTGCAAGCTCGACGCTACCAACTACATCGCCAGGGTCGGCTGACTATATTAGTTAGTACCGAACGTTATAGGTCGCCGAAGGATCAAATGCTTTCCGCGTTACCAGGTACCCCATCAAATTCACGATATGAAATCCTTCGGCGATTAACCATGCCGGCTTTCTGCCGTCGTCGCATACGATAAATGACCAAACCCTGTCGCAGGGCTGGGTCTGGACGTATTCCAGATCGGGTCCATGAGACAAGAATACGTGGCCATCGATTGCTGTATTCGCAGTCAAATGGTTGCGTATAGGCAGGAATCTTTGTTGCCAAGTGTTGTACCGCATTCTTAGCCCCTCGCAAAACCAGGTTATGGCCTGGTTTCCGGTCAAGAAAACCAGGTTATAGCCTGGTTTTACGTTGGAGCAAACTGCTAACACTCCCCCATCACTGTCACCACAACGCTCCGCGAATGCTCAGCATGCCGGCGCTCAAAGAGATACACCCCCTGCCAAGTCCCTAATATCAACTTTCCCTCAGCCACCGGAATCGTCAGGCTGTTCGAAGTGAGTATCGACCGCGCATGCGCGGCCATGTCGTCCGGCCCTTCCGTATCGTGGACATAGGCCGGGTCGCCATCCGGCGCCAGACGAGATAGCAGGGTTTCCAGATCGCGGCGCACGTCAGGGTCGGCGTTTTCGCAGAGGATGAGCGAGGCAGCTGGTGTGCTGCAGGAACACGGTGCACAGGCCTTTGCGGATGCCGCTTTCGGCGACGGCATGCTGAACCTCCGCGACGATGTCGGTGGTGCCGCGGCCGCGGGTGCGGAATTCAAGGGTTTTCTGCTCGATCACCGGGGCATTATGCCGGGGCCGGCGCGTGTGCTGGCGCACAGACCGGCGCGGCGGCGGGGCGGAGGATGGCGGCATGAACACACCCGTCACGCCGTTTACCGCGGTCTACACCCAATGGCTGGATTCCTTCCGGGCGCTGATCCCCGGGGGCGCGCCGTCGGGCCCTTCCGAAGCCGTGACCCGCAAGCAGGAGCAGGTCGAGGCCCACCAGGAATGGGAAGACGAGGGCGGCAGCGTCAAGCCTTAGCGCCGGCCTCGAGCGCCTCCCAGCGCTCGAGCTTTTCGTGCAGCAGTTTTTCGATTTCCGCGATGCGCTGCTGGTCGGCGCGCAGGACGTTCGCCGGCTGCTTGTAGTACTCCGGCGCGTGCATCTTTGCGGTGAGCGCCTGCTGCTCGGCTTCGAGCGCCTCGATTTCCTTCGGCAGCGCTTCCAGTTCGCGGGTTTCCTTGTAGGAAAGCTTGGCTTTCTTCCTTTCCCGGGTTGATTTTATTTTTGATTCCTGAGAATCAGAAACAGGAGGCTTTTGCCGCAACCAGTCGGTATAGCCGCCCACGTACTCTTTCCAGGTGCCGTCGCCTTCCGCGGCGATGGTCTGCGTGACGATGTTGTCGAGGAAGGTGCGGTCGTGGCTGACGAGGAGCAGGGTGCCCGCGTAGTCCTGCAGCGCCGCCTCCAGCAGTTCCAGGGATTCGATGTCGAGGTCGTTGGTCGGCTCGTCCAGCACCAGCACGTTGGCGGGCCGCGCGAAGAGGCGCGCAAGCAGCAGGCGGTTGCGCTCGCCGCCCGAGAGCATGCGCACCGGCGCCTGGGCGCGGCGCGGCGGGAACAGGAAGTCGCCCAGGTAGCTCATGACGTGTTTGCGTCCGGTCGACAGCTCGACCCAGTCCGAGCCCGGCGCGATGGTCTCGGCCACGGTCTTCTCGGGATCGAGCGCGGCGCGCATCTGGTCGAAATAGGCCGGCTCGATCTTCGTGCCGAGGCGCACGGTGCCCGAGTCAGGTTCGAGGGTGCCGAGGATCAGCTTGATGAGGGTGGTCTTGCCCGCGCCATTGGGACCGATCAGGCCGATGCGGTCGCCGCGGGAGACGATCAGGTTCAGATCTTTTATGATGGGATTGCCGGAGAACGACTTCGAAACATTGGTGAGTTCGGCGACCAGTTTCCCCGAGCGCTGGTTGCTGCCGACGCTGAGTCTGACGTTGCCGGTGCGCTCGCGGCGCGCGGCGCGCTCCTCGCGCAGGTGCTCGAGGCGCGTGACGCGGCCTTCGTTGCGCGTGCGCCGCGCCTCGATGCCCTTGCGGATCCAGGCTTCCTCCTGCGCCCAGAAGCGGTCGAACTTGCGGTTGGCGACGGTCTCGGCCGCCAGCTGCTCGGATTTCTTCACTTCGAAGGAAGAATAGTTTCCGGGAAAGGACAGCAGGCGCCCGCGGTCCAGTTCGATGATGCGCGTGGCGACGCGATCGAGGAAGGCGCGGTCGTGAGTAATGATGATTGCAGATTGTTGTTTTAAAGCCAGCAGTTCTAAAGTCAAAATCCCGTCAACATCCAGGTGGTTGGTAGGCTCGTCGAGCAGCAGCAGGTCGGGCTGCTGCGCAAAAGCCAGCGCCAACGCCGCGCGCTTGCGTTCGCCGCCGGACATGGTTTCCGGATCGGTGTCGGGATCGAGCTTGAAGCGGTGCTGGAATTCCTCGAGTTTGTGTTTTTCTACATTCGAAGAAGTCAAAAGAGCCGGCTCTTGCGGCACGTAGGCGATGCGCAGGCCCGTATTGCGCCGCAGCTCGCCGTCGTCGAGCGCGATGGCGCCGGCGATCACGCCGAGCAGGGAGGATTTGCCTGTGCCATTGCGGCCGATCAGCCCGATGCGCTCGCCCGCGTCCATCGAGAAAGAGGCGCGGTCGAGGAGCGGCAGCTCGCCGTAGGCGAGCTGGGCATCAGCGAGGGTGAGGAGGGGCATGGCTAGCGTGAGGCGCGCATTGCGGCGTCATGCGCGGCTTTGGCGCGGCGCACGAGACTGGGGTGAAGGATGCCGAGCTTGGGCGTCTGGCCATAGGTTGCGCCAGGAGGGACGGCGAACCATGTATCGTTGTAGTCGAGCTCGAACGTGTGGCCGAGATCGAATTTCGTCGTCTCGCTCAGGCCTGCAGCTTCGAATGCACCGCGATCTGCGGGCAGGATTGCGAATTCCCCCGGATAGAGCTTCTCCACTTTCTTGCTCGTTCCGTACGCAACGGCGACCATGGGAAAGCCATTGCTTTCGCCGACCTTGAGCACCAGGGCAGGACGAGCCTTCGGTCCGGGCCCGGGCAAACCATATTGGGGAAATCGGCACCAGACGATGTCCCCCGGGCTGGGAGGTGAAAACCAGCCCTGGCCGCCTGCCGCCATCAGAACAGGCGCTTGGTGACTTTCATTCTCCCCGGCGGCTGAAGCCGGTCAATGGCGTCCATCTGTTCCTGCGTCAGCGGACCGTCGTCAGGCTCGTAGCGCGGCAGGGTCTGCCGGGCGAGATGGGCAAGCGCAACGTGGACGACCTGTGTCTCAGACAGTCCGAGCTTTTCGGCCAGCTTGGTCGTAGTCCTGCGGGTTACCCCATACGGCGTATCTTTCTCGCGGTATCGGAGCAGGATTCCGCTACTCGACGGTCGCTTGGCTCTGGCGGCGGCACGTTTTCGGGGCATATTCAGGCTATGTTTGGAAGATATCTTTAGTATATCATTTAACGCAGTACCTAGGCCCTGCGCCGGCGGCTGTAGAGCCAGAACAGGGCGCCGCCGCAGGCGAGGACCGCAAGCAGGACTTCCTCGTAGTGCCGCAGGTCGCCCAGCGCGCGCTCGAACAGGTGGCCGAACAGGTAGCCGCCGGCGGCGACGGTGACGGACCAGAAGACCGCGCCGCCCAAGTTGAGAACCTGGAAGCGCAGCGTCGAGATCTTGCCCATGCCCAGGACGAAGGGCAGCACGGTGCGCAGGCCGAAGATGAAACGCACCGTGAGAATCAGGGGTGTGTTGTAGCGGGCGAGCAGTTCGTGCGCACGTGCCGCGGGAGCGAGGTACCTGGGAAAGCGCTCGAGCAGTTTCGCGCCTTGCCAGCGTCCGAGGTAGAACCAGATCTGGTTGGCAAGGAAGCTGCCGGCGATCGCGACGCCCACCAGGGTCGGAAGGTCGAGGTAGCCGCGGTGCGCGACGAAGCCCGCGACCAGCAACACCGCCTCGGCTTCGAGCAGCGTGCCGGCGAAGACGGCGCCGTAGCCGTAGGTCTGGATCAGTTCCGGCAGGTTCATGATGCGGGGTCCATCCCCGGATTATGAGTCCTGCCGTGGGTTGTTACCCCGATCTCAGGCCGCTTTCTTTTCTTCCGCGACCGGCAAATCGCCGATCGCGCATTTGACCGCATCCTCGACGCGCTCGAGCAGCACGAATTCGAGCTTGGCCTTGGCGTCCGCGGGGACGTCCTCGAGGTCTTTTTCGTTCCTCTTCGGAATCATCACCGTCTTGATCCCGGCGCGCAGCGCGGCGAGCGTTTTTTCCTTCAGCCCGCCGATGGGCATCACCAGGCCGCGCAGCGAGATCTCGCCCGTCATCGCGACCTCCGAGCGGATGGGTTTGCCCGAGAGCAGCGACACCAGGCTCAGGAACATCGCCACGCCCGCGCTCGGGCCGTCCTTCGGCGTCGCGCCAGCCGGGACGTGGATGTGGATGTCCAGCTTGTCGAACGGCGCGTCGATGAAGCCCTTCGCCACGGTCAGCGCCGCCTGCGCGGATTCCTTCATGACGTCGCCCAGCTGGCCCGTGAGGATCAGCTTGCCCGTGCCCGGCACCTTGTTCGCCTCTATGAACAGGATGTCGCCGCCGACCGGCGTCCAGGCGAGCCCGGTTGCCACGCCCGGGACCGAAGCCCTGAGCGCGATCTCGTTTTCGAACCTGCGCGGCCCGAGGACGGCATGCAGGTCCTTCTCCAGCACGACAAACTTGTCCGCCGCGCCCTCGGCGAATTTCATCGCCACGTTCCTAAGCACCGAACCGAGTTCCCGCTCGAGGTTGCGCACGCCGGCCTCGCGCGTGTAGCCCGCGATGACCGCCCTGACGGCCTCTTCCGTGACCTCCACCTGCTCCGGCTTGACGCCATTTGCTTCCAGCTGGCGCTTGACCAGGTACTTGTTCGCAATCTGCACCTTTTCCTCTTCGGTGTAGCCGGGAAGCTGGATGATCTCCATGCGGTCGCGCAGCGGCCCCGGGATCGTGTCGAGCACGTTCGCGGTGGCGATGAACATGATTTTCGACAGGTCGAAGTCCACGCCCAGGTAGTTGTCGCGGAATTTCGAGTTCTGCTCGGGGTCCAGCACTTCGAGCAGCGCGCTCGACGGGTCGCCATGGAAGCCGCCCGCGCCGAGCTTGTCGATCTCATCGAGCATCAGCACGCCCGCGCGGCTTCCCGCGCGCTTCACCGCCTGGATCACGTTGCCCGGCAGCGCGCCGATATAGGTGCGCCGGTGGCCGCGGATCTCGGCCTCGTCGTGCGTGCCGCCGAGCGCGACGCGCTGGAACTTGCGCCCCGTCGCGCGCGCGATCGACTGGCCGAGCGAGGTCTTGCCGACGCCGGGCGGCCCCACGAAACACAGGATCGGGGCCTTGCCTTCCGGCGCGAGCTTCCTCACCGCCAGGTATTCGACGATGCGGGTCTTGATCTTCTCCAGGCCGAAGTGGTCGGCGTCGAGCACCTT
>DATGGA010000068.1:0-23094 GCA_035308765.1 Burkholderiales bacterium | reverse complement strand
AGGCGACCGCCAGTTCGCGACCACGCTTGCGCGCGGGCTGGAAGTGCTGCGCTGCTTCACGCCGCTCGAACCGACGCTGGGCAACAAGGAAATCTCGGTACGCACCGGCCTGCCCAAGCCCACAGTGTCGCGGCTCACCTACACGCTGACCAAGCTGGGCTACCTGCGCCACAACATGCGCATGGGCAAATACCAGCTCGGCTCCGCGGTGCTCTCGATCGGCTATCCGCTCCTCGCCTCGATGAGCATACGCCAGATCGCGCGCCCGTTCATGAAGGAACTGGCCGACTACACCAACGGCTCGGTGAACATGGGCGTACGCGACCGGCTCAACATGGTGTACGTGGAGGCCTGCCGCAGCGGCAACCTGACGACCCTGCCCGACATCGGCACCTCGATTCCGATCGGCCAGTCGGTGATCGGCCGCGCCTTCCTTTACGCCTGCACGCCGCCCGAGCGCGAGGCGGTGCTCAACCAGATGAAGGTGAAAGAACCGGAAATGCTGCGCAAATACAAGCCGCAGATCGACAGGAGCCTGGAGGATATCCGCAGCAAGGGCTACTGCGTCTCGACCGGCGACCTGCGGCGCGAAGTGCACGCGGTCGGCGCTCCGATGCGCCGTAGCGTGGACGGCGAGATCGTCACCTTCAACTGCGGCGTGCCGACGTTCCTGCTGAAGAAAGGCCAGCTCGAGGAGGATCTCGGGCCGCGCCTGGTGGCGATGGTGCGCAACATCGAGGCCGCGCTGGGAATTCATTA
The DNA here is from genome assembly GCA_035308765.1 of Burkholderiales bacterium. Lineage (GTDB taxonomy): Bacteria > Pseudomonadota > Gammaproteobacteria > Burkholderiales > SG8-39 > RBG-16-66-20. Next base: position 22,335 of record DATGGA010000068.1, on the reverse strand, counting down.
GGGCACGGCTTTACCCGTCCTGCTTTCCGACTCGCGCGCCGCGGCGCCGTAGATACCGCGCGACATGGTTGACGAGGCGCCAGCCGTCAGTGCGCGATAGACGGCCGCGCGCGCTGCGTGGACCTCGCGGCTTGACGGCTCCGCGTCGGCCGCCCAATCCACCAGGTGCGCCGCGAGGCGCGCATCCCCCGCCGCAAGAAGCGCCTGGCTGCGCTCGAGCAGTTTGCCGATCCCGCCGGCGAGCGCGGCGAGTTCCCGGCCGAGCGCGTGCCGCGGCGCAGGCTTCAGTTCGCTCGGCACGCCGCTGTGCCAGCCGCCGAAGCAGCGCCACAGGTTGCGCACGATGAATTCCGGTTCGTCATACACCGGTTTCAGATAGGGTTTGGCCGCGAGCGCGGGCGGCGGCCGCACCGCATCAAGGATTTCGTAGAGGGTTTCGCCCGCGTTCAGCCGTTCCAGCGTCTGGTTCACCAGCGACTCCAGATAGGCCGCGGTGTCGAGCAGCGCCGCCTGCGCGCGCGCCGCGCCCGCAATCGGCAGCCCGTGCCCGGGCAGCAGCAGCTCGGGCGCGAGCACGGCCATCTTGCGCAGCGCCGCCGCCCACTCCACCGCGTAGCGCTGCACCTTCTGCGGATTGCCGGCGTTGGGCGCCGCCCAGATGAACAGGTCGCCCGTGCACAACGTCTTCGTCTCTGGAAAGAACACCCAGGTGTGATCGTCGGTCTCGCCCTTGGCGTGGTGCAGCTGGAAGCGCGTGCCGCCGATGCTGAGCTCGAGCGCGTCCGCGAAGGTCTGCGTGGGCGCCTGGAACTCGACCGGCCACTGCGTCGCGACGCCGAACTGGCGCGTGTTGATGATGGAGTTGTAGCCCGCGGTCCGGACATAACGCTGCATGCGCGGCAGGACGTTGTCGTGGCCGACGATGCGCGGCGGTTGCCAGCCGCGTCCGCGCGCCTCGGCCAGGAATGGCGGCAGCCCGTACGCGTGATCGACATGGCCGTGCGTGTAGACCGCGGTGTGCACGCGTTCGCCGTTCCAGCCGCGCACGGCATCGAAGCTGAGCTTGTGCGCGGCCGGATGGAACGAACCGGTATCGACGAGCACCAGTCCTTCTCCGGTCTTCACCGCAGTGACGTTGACGAAGGCTTTGAAGAATGCGACCCCCGGCGCGAGCTCCTCCAGCAGCCGCGGTCCTGCGAAAGGATGGAAGTCTGCCTGTGCGGTGCTCGCTTCCCCGCTCCACAGGCGATCGGTTCGCTTCAACAGTTCGGACATGGGATGCTCCCGTCAGGAATACCGACAAGGTAGACTTTACGCGCAATGGGACCGCTCGCCGGACTGAAGATCCTGGAATTCGAAGCCATCGGCCCGGGCCCCTTCTGCGGCATGCTGCTCGCCGACATGGGCGCCGATGTAATCCTCATCGACCGTCCGGCGTCCCCTGGCCTGGGCTTGAAGCGCGAGCGCTGGAACGACGTGATGCTGCGCGGCAAGCGTTCCGTGACTCTCGACCTGAAATCCACGGCAGGCGCTGCCGCCGCGCTCGATCTCGTGGCGCGAGCCGATGCGCTGATCGAAGGATTCCGCCCGGGCGTCATGGAACGGCTGGCGCTCGGGCCTGACGCGGCATTGAAGCGCAATCCGAAACTCGTCTACGGCCGCATGACCGGCTGGGGCCAGGACGGTCCGATGGCGGCGCGCGCCGGGCACGACCTGAACTACATAGCGCTCGCCGGCGTGCTGCACGCCTTCGGCCGCAAGGGCGAAGCGCCAGTGCCGCCGCTCAACCTGATCGGCGATTTCGGCGGCGGCGGCATGCTGCTCGGCTTCGGCATCGCCTGCGCATTGGTCGAGGCACGCGCGTCGGGCAAGGGCCAGGTCGTCGACGCAGCGATGGTCGAAGGCGCCTCGCTGCTTGCCACGATGTTCTCGGGCATGCTCGCCGCGGGTTCCTGGAAGGAAGAAGAACGCGGCGGCAATATTCTCGACACCGGCGCGCCCTGGTACGAGGTCTACGAAACCAGCGACGGCAAATATATCTCCATCGGCTCCATCGAACCGAAATTCTACGAAGACCTGCTGCAACGGCTCTCGCTGGAGAAGGCGGCCCTTCCCGCGCAACACGACCGCAAGGGCTGGCCGGCCCTGAGGAAAGTGTTCTCGCAAAAGTTTCTCGAAAAATCGAGAGATGAATGGTGCAAAGTATTCGATGGCTCGGACGCCTGCTTCGCGCCGGTGCTGAATTTCTCCGAGGCGAGGACGCACGCGCACAATGCAGCGCGAAAAAGCTTCGTCACCGTCGGCAAGGTCGAGCAGCCGGCTCCCGCGCCGCGCTTTTCGCGCACGCCCGGCGCCATCCGGCGTGCGCCGCCCGAACGCGGCGAGGGCGGCAGGCAGGCGCTCGCGGACTGGGGGTTTTCCGAAGAGGAAATTTGCGGCCTCGAAAACCGGGGGCTGGGCCTCGCATGACCGGCCCTCTGGCCGGCCTGAAGGTACTCGACATCTCCAACGTCATCGCCGGGCCCTTCGCCGCCGCGCTACTGGGCGACTTCGGCGCCGACGTGCTCAAGGTCGAACTCCCGGTCGGCGAGGATGGCAAAGGCGGCGATGCGCTGCGCGCGCTGCCGCCGCACAAGGACGGCAAGCCGCTGCTGTGGAAAGCGGTGAACCGCAACAAGCGCGCGATCACGCTGGACCTGCGCAAGCCCGCGGGCCAGGCGCTGTTGCGCAAACTGCTGCCGCGCTTCGACGTACTGATCGAGAACTACCGCCCCGGGACGCTGGACCGCTGGGGCCTCGATCGCAACGCGCTACTGGCGCTGCAGCCGAAACTCGTGATCCTGCGCGTCACCGGTTTCGGCCAGACCGGCCCCTACAGCGGCTACGCGGGATTCGCGCGCCTGTTCGAGGCCTATGCGGGCCTCACTTACGTCACGCGCGCGCCGGGCGACCCGCCGATGCATCCCGGCTATCCGGTCGGCGATCCGATCGGCGGCGTATTCGGCGCCTTCGGCATACTCGCCGCCTTGCTCCACCGCGCCCGCAATCCCGAGGCACCCGGCCAGGAGATCGACCTCTCCTGCACCGAAGCGGTGATGCGCCTGCTGGAGGTGCTGCCGATCGAGTACGACCAGCTCGGCCAGGTGCACGAGCCGGTCGGCAACGGCAACGCCTATGTCGCGCCCTCGGGCGTGTTCCGCGCCGGCGACGGCGAGTGGGTGACGTTCACCGCCGCGACGCAGAGTGTCTTCGAGCGCTTCTGCGCGCTGATCGGCCGCGAGGACCTGGTCGCCGACGCTAGGTATTCGGGCAACCAGCAGCGCATGAAGAATTCCGCCGAGCTGAATGCCATCGTCGCCGAATGGATAGGCGCGCGGCCGTACCGGCAGGCGATCCGCGAACTGTCCGAAGCAGGCGTCGCCGTGGCGCCGGTGTACTCCAACCGCGACGTCGCCGAAGACGAGCATTTCCGCTTCCGGGAATCGATAACGAGAGTGCAGGACGCGGACTTCGGCTCGGTCGCGGTGCCCTGCGTGGTGCCGCGGCTCTCGGCGACGCCGGGAGAAGTCCGCACCTCGGGCCCCGCGCCCGGCGCGCACAACGCCGAGGTGTACGGCACATGGCTCGGGCTGTCCGACGCGGAGCAGGCGGAGCTGCGCCGCGGCAGCGTAATATAGAAAAAGAGGGAAGGGGAACCCGCATGTTCGGCCGCCTGATGCCCCGCGAGGGCAATTTCTTCGAGCTGTTCAACGCCCACGCCGAGCGCATCGTCGAGGGCAGCCGCGAGCTGGCGCTCATGATCACCACCTTCACCGAGGTGGAGAAGCACGCCCGATACATCGACGAGGCCGAACGCGCCGCCGACAAGCTCACGCACGAGACCATCACGCTGCTGCACAAGACCTTCATCACGCCCTTCGACCGCGAGCAGATCCACCAGCTCATCACCCGGATGGACGACATCCTGGATCTCATGCAGGACGTCGCCGAGTCGATCGTGCTCTACGACATCCGCAAGATCACGCCCGAATCCAGGCAGCTGGCCGAAATCTGCCAGATGTGCTGCGAGCGGGTGCGCACCGCGGTGTCGCTGCTGAAGAACGTCAAGGACGCCGAGGCGATCCTCAAGACCTGCCAGGAAATCGACCGGCTGGAATCCGACGCCGACCGCGTGATGCGCTCGGCGATGTCCAAACTGTTCCGCGAGGAAGCCGACGTCAAGCAGCTGATCAAGCTGCGCACCATCTACGAGCTGCTCGAGCAGATCACCGACCGCTGCGAGGACGTCGCCAACATCATCGAAGGCATCGTGCTGGAAAATTCCTGAGCGGGGCCTGAATGGAAGCCTCGCAGACCCACCTCGGGATCGTCGTGATGCTGGTGCTGGTCGCGCTCGCGTTCGATTTCATGAATGGCTTTCACGACGCCGCGAACTCGATCGCCACCGTGGTGTCGACCGGGGTGCTAAAACCGCACCAGGCGGTGGCGATGGCCGCCCTTTTCAACTTCGTCGCGCTGTTCGTGTTTCACCTGAGCGTGGCCAGCACCGTCGGCAAAGGCATCGTCGACCAGGGCGTCATCGATCAATACGTGGTGTTCGGCGCGCTGGTCGGCGCGATCGCCTGGAACATCATCACCTGGTACTACGGCATCCCCTCCTCCTCCTCGCACGCGCTGATCGGCGGCATCGTCGGCGCTGGCGTCGCCAAGGCCGGCACCTGGGCCCTGATACCCTCAGGAATTCTCAAGGTCGTTGCGTTCATATTCATATCGCCGCTGATCGGCTTCGTCGTGGGGTCGCTCCTTCTTCTGGCGATTTCCTGGATTTTCAGGCGATCGACGCCCAGCCGCGTGGACCGCCTGTTCCGCCGCCTGCAGCTTTGCTCCTCTTCTCTCTACAGCCTCGGCCACGGCGGGAACGACGCGCAGAAGACGATAGGCATCATCTGGATGCTGCTGATTGCGACCGGCCACACCGGCACTAACGACCCGGTCCCGGCGTGGGTGGTGGTCGCTTGCTACGCAACCATCGGCGCAGGGACGATGTTCGGCGGCTGGCGCATCGTGAAAACCATGGGCCAGCGCATCACCAAGGTCCGGCCCGTGGGCGGCTTTTGCGCCGAGCTGTCGGGATCGATAGCGCTGTTTACCGCGACCGGGTTCGGCATCCCCGTCTCGACCACGCATACCATCGCCGGAGCAATCGTCGGCGTCGGCTCAGTGCAGAACGTGTCCGCGGTGCGCTGGGGGATCGCCGGAAACCTGGTCTGGGCCTGGATCCTGACTATCCCCTGCTCGGCGTTCATCGCCGGCGCGGCGTGGTACCTGGGGCGGATGTTGCTTTCCTCGTCCTGAATCAGGAATAGGTCAGCGCGCCGGCGCGGTCGGGCCGGTCCAGGTGCGGCACATTGTTGAAGCTCACGCAATGGACCCGGCTCGCGCCAGACTGCAGTTCGGTGACGCCGGTATTCCGGGTTTGCAGGTTCAGGTCCACCACGCCGCGCAGGGGCATGCCAAGCACTTCGGCAAGAACGGTCGAGATCGGGCCGCCTGAGCTGACGATCAGTATGCGCTTCGCGCGCCCTTCGCGCGCCGCGGCCAGCGCCGCCAATACCCGGGCGCGAAAATCCGCGAATGGTTCGAACGGCGCGCCGCCGGGTTTTCCGATCAGCGTGCCGTCGGTCCAGGCGTACATCGCCTCGCGCAGGACGCGGAAATGCTCGCGCCGGTCGCCGCCCTGCGGCCTGGTGCCGCCCTTAAGATGCGCATCGAGCAGCGCATTGGCGTCGTATTCGTTCAGACGCGCGTCTTCCGCGCCGTCGAGCGGCCGGCCTGCGCCTTCGGCGATTCCCGCCAGAGTTTCGGCGTGGCGCCTGAGTGAGCCGCGCACGATCCGGTCGAACGCGATACCCCGCTCCGCAAAATACTCTCCGAGCCAGCGCGACTGCCGCCAGCCGAGCTCGGAGAGCCTGTCGTAGTCGTCCGCCCCGAAGGACGCCTGCCCGTGCCGCACCAGTACGAGTTCAGCCATAAGCGCAGATTGTATGGAACAATTGCCGCATGAAAATCAAAGATAAAGTCGTCGTCGTCACGGGAGCCGCGAGCGGCATCGGCAAGGCGCTTGCCGCGTGCTTCGCCAAGGAAGGCGCGCGCGGCGTGGTCTGCGCGGACCTGAGCGAAGCCGACGCCAAGGCGGTCGCGGACGACATTGGCGGCCTCGGGGTGCGCTGCGACGTCGGCCAGGAAGGCGACATGAACAATCTGGTGATCGCGGCCCTCGAGCGCTACGGCGCGGTGGACATCTTCTGTTCCAACGCCGGCATCATCGGGCGCCACGGGCTGGACGCCTCGCTCAAGGAATGGCGGCGCACCATGGACGTCAATTTCATGGCGCACGTGCTCGCCGCACGCGCGGTGGTGCCGATCATGCTCAAGCAGGGGGCTGGCTACATCGTGGCCACCGCCTCTGCCGCGGGGCTGCTGATGCAGGTGGATTCGGCGACTTACACGGTTTCCAAGCACGCGGCAGTCGCGTTCGCGGAATGGCTGTCGGTGAACTATGCCGAGCGCGGCATCAAGGTTTCCTGTCTCTGCCCTCAGGGCGTGCGCACGCCGATGCTGCTCGGGCCGACCGGCGACCGCAAGTCGTTCCTGTCGGAGGGCTCGGTCAGCGCCGAGGAGGTTGCCGGGAAGGTAATGGAGGCGATCGAAGCCGAGCGCTTCCTCGTGCTGCCGCACCCCGAAGTCGCCGAGTACGAGCAGCGCAAGACCGCCGACCGCGACCGCTGGCTGGCCGGGATGCGGCGGCTGCGCACCGCGATCCTCACGGATCCGAAGATGCGGGGGTTGGGCTGAGGTGAGGAAGCTTGTCGTCCTTTTCCTGTTTTTGTTGCATGCAGCAGGTTCCATAGCGCAGACATTTCCCTCCAAGCCCCTGCACATCATCGTGCCGTTTCCGGCGGGCGGTATCGTCGACCTGATGGCACGCAGCCTGAACGAAAAGCTCGCCGCCGACCTCGGCCAGCCGGTGCTGGTGGAGGCGCGCCCGGGCGCCAATGCAAGCCTCGGCACCGACGCTGCGGCGAAGTCCGACCCGGACGGCTATACCCTAGTGCTCGCGACCCTGTCCCACGTGACGACGCCGCTGCTCATGAAGACCCCATGGAACCCGGTCAAGGACTTCGCCGGCGTCGCGCTCATGGGTCACGTCGCCAACGTCGCGGTCGTGAATCCCGAATTGCCGGCGAGAACGCTGCGCGAATTCGCCGACTATGCCAGGGCGCGCCCCGGCAAGATCAACTACATCAACGCGGGTGCGGGCACTTCGCAGACCATGAGCGCGGAACTCTTCAAGCGCAATGCCGGCCTCGACATGGTCGGCATCGGCTACAAGGGATTCCCGCCTGCGATTCCCGACATCCTCGCCGGGCAAGTGCAGTTCTCCTTCATCCCGTTCGGGGTTGCGGCGCCGCACGTAAGGAGCGGCAAGCTGCGCGCGCTCGCGGTCGCCGCGCCTTCGCGCAGCAAGCTGTTTCCGGAAGTGCCGACCATGGCCGAGGCGGGCTACGCCGAATCGCAGGTCGTGTCCTGGTACGCCTATCTCGTTCCCGCCGCGACGCCGCGGCCGGTTGTCGCGCGGCTAAACGCCGAATTCGCCAAAGCGCTTGCCGATCCGGAAGTCATCGGGCGCATCGAGAAAATCGGCGGCGAACCCCTGCCCGCAGGCAAACCGGAGGAAGTGGACACGATGCTGGCGCGGGAACTGGAGCGCTGGACGAAGCTCGTCCAGGCCACTGGCATGAAAATCGACTAGTTCTTCACGTGCATGTGCTGGTCCATCGGCGCCATGGCACTGCCCATGCCGCCAACCGGGAATTCGGTTTTTACTTCGCCCGCCTTCTCGAACTTCAGCGTCACCGGAATCCTTTCGCCTTCCTTGAACGGCCGCTTGATGTCCATGAACATCATGTGCGCGCCGCCGGGCTTGAGTTCGAACGACCCTTTCGCCGGCACGTCGTAGCCCGGCACTTCGCGCATTTTCATCACGCCGTTGTCATCGCTGGTGACGTGCAGCTCCACCTTCGCTGACGCCGGGGACGAGGCGGACAGGAGCCGGTCACGGGCCGCGCCCTGGTTGCGTATCACCATGTAGCCGCCCGCGATCGTGGCGCCGGGCGCAGTCGCCCTTGCCCAGGGCTTTTCAATCTGCACCTGGGCGAGCGCAGGAGTGGACAGGAACAGCATCAGCAGCAGCAGGCGTTTCATCGGCGATTCTCCTCTTCCTGGAGTTTTCTCCAGAATATCTTTCCGGTGGCGGTTTTGGGCAGCGCCTCGGCGAATTCCACCAGGCGCGGCGCCTTGAAGGCAGCCATTTTCTCACGCGCCCAGGCGACGATGGCCTCGGCTTCGATTTTGCCGCGCGCCGCGGGCTTGAGCACCACCACCGCTTTCACGGTCTCGCCGCGGTGCGGGTCCTTCGCCGAGATCACGCAGGCTTCCTGGATGTCCGGGTGGGCGTAGAGCATCGCCTCGACCTCGGCCGGCCAGACCTTGAAACCCGAGCAGTTGATCATGCGCTTGAGCCGGTCGGTGATGAAGAAGTAGCCATCCTCGTCGTAGTAGCCGAGGTCGCCGGTGCGGAAAAAACGCTTGCCGTCATGCTCGATGAAGGCGTCCGCGGTCGCCTTTTCCTGCTTCCAGTAACCGTGGAACACCTGCGGGCCGTAGGTAATGATCTCGCCCACCTCGTTCGGCGCGCATTCGCGGCGCGATTCCGGGTCGATGACGCGCGAATCGGTGTCGAAATAGGGAATGCCGGCGCATTGGCGCTTGGGCCGGTGCACAGGGTTGGAATGCGAGGGCGCCGTGGTCTCGGTGAGGCCGTAGCCTTCCAGGAACGGCAGCCCGAGCATCTGTTCGAGTTTCGCGGCCACGGCCTCCGGCATCGAGGCGCCGCCGCCGCCGATGCGCACGACCGACGACAGGTCGTACTTGCCGAGGTTTGGATTGGCGAGGAAATCCACGATCATCGTCGTGATGCCGATGATGCCGGTCACCCGGTAGCGCTGGATCAATTCGGCCGCCGTGTCGCGGTCCCAGCGCGTCATGAGCACCGTGGTCGCGCCCACGTTGACCGGGATATTCATGTTGGCCTGCATTCCCGTGAGATGGAACATCGGCAGCACGCCCAGCCCGACTGCTTCGCTCGAGGTCTGGGACCAATTGCTGCCGCCGATGCAGGTCGACATGAGGTTCGAATGCGTCAGCTTGCAGCCCTTGGGATGGCCGGTGGTGCCCGAGGTATAGGGAAGCACCGCCAGGTCGTCCGGACCCGCCTCGTGTCTGCGCGGCACGCATGCCGCGGCGATCGCCGCATTCCAGGGCGCCACTTCGGCGCGCGCCACCTCCAGGCGGGGCGCGCGCACGAAATCCGGCACCTTTAAATCTGTTTTTTCTACAAGAAAATCACTATAAGAAGCGAGAATGCAATGTTCTATCCCCTTGCCAACATGCGGCTCGATTTCGCGCCAGAGCTCCTGCGCCGCGATCGCCACGCGCGCGTCGGAATCCCCGATGTAGTGCGCCAGTTCCTCGCTCTTGTTCATCGGGTTGACGGGAACCACCACAGCATCCGCGCGCAGGATCGCGTAGTAGCCGATGATGAACTGAGGGCTGTTCTGGGCGTAGAGGAGCACACGGTCGCCGCGCGCGACGCCGCAGCGCTGCTGCAGGAAACCCGCCAGCGCGGCGGCTTCGCGCTCGAGCGCCGCGTAGGACAGCGCGCTGCCGTAGTAGACGATCGCGGCCTTGTCCGGGTAGCGTCGCGCGCTCACTTCCAGGTTGTAGTGCATGCTGGTGCGCGGAATCGAAAGCGATTTCGGCACCCCGGGCGGCCAATGCGCAAAATGGCGGTCGAAAAAACTCATGCCGCGTACTTTCTCACTGCCTTCTCGTTCCACTTCATGCCCAGGCCGGGGCCGGCGGCGCCGATTGCCCTGCCCGCTTTGATTTGCACCGGCCCATCGAGGATCGGATCGGCCCAGTCCACGTATTCCAGCCAGTGGCAGGTAGGCGTCACCGCGAGCAGCTGGCAACTCGCCTCGGGAAACAGGTGGCTCGACATTTCCAGGCCCGCTCCCTGCGCCAGCGCCGCCGCACGCATCCACCCGGTGACGCCGCCGATGCGCTGCGCGTCCGGCATCACGTAGTCGCAGCAGCCGGAGGCGATCGCCTGCGCCATCTGCTCCGGTCCCATGAAGTTCTCGCCGATCTGGATCGGCGTGGCGACTTCGCGCGCCACCTTCGCGCAGCCGGCGTAGTCGTCCGCCCTGACCGGTTCCTCGATCCACAGCACGCCGCCCTCCTCGTCGATCATGCGGCCGCGCCGCATGGCCTCGGCCACGGTCAGGGCCTGGTTGAAGTCCACCATCAGCGTGATGTCCGGGCCGATGGCTTTCTTCACTGCGCGCAGCGCCTCGATATCGGCCTTCGCCGCCGGCCTGCCGAGGCGAAGCTTCACGGCTGAAAAGCCGCCGGCGACGAGCTGTTCGGCTTCTTTTACAAGAGGCTTCAATTCCTGGATTCCCAGGCCATTCGAGTTGTAGGCCGGCACCGGCCGCGGCTCGCCTCCCAGCAGCCGCGCCACCGGCTGCCCCAGCGCCTGGCCGAGCGCATCCCAGGCGCACATGTCGATTGCCGACATCGCGAACAGCACGACGTTGTGAACGCCCAGCAGCGTGTGCCGCGCGCGAAGTTTCTTCTCGATTTCGAACGGGGCCACCGCATCGCCCGCCAGCATTTCGGCCATCGCTTCCACCAAGGCGGCGATCGGCTTCAGACTGTTTCTCGAGATTGCAAACAGATACGACCGGCCGACGATTCCTCCGTTGGTCTTCAGGTCCACCAGCAACAGCGGCGCAACGCTCACGGCGCCGCTGCTGGTTTTCAGCGGACGGCGCATCGGCGCGGCGACGGCGCGCACCGAGATCGACTGGATTCTCAGCGCGGCTTCCATGGCTCAGGGCTTGCCGCCGGGGCCCCAGATGGAGGGCGGCGCGGCACGTGGATCGCGCTCGCCCCAGCTGCCGTCTTCAGCGCGACGCAGGAAGTCGGCCAGCAACTGGTTGAACAGCCCGGGTTCCTCGACGTTGATGCCGTGCCCGGATTGCGCGAGCATCGCGAGCCCGGCCTTGGGAATGGCGCGTTTGAGCATGATGGATGCTTCGATGCAGGGTTCGTCCTCGTCGCCTGACATGACGAGCACCGGCACGTCGATGCGCGAAATTTCGTCCGTCAGGTCGTAGAGGCTGGGCCGCCTGCCCTGGTATCCGGCCATGGTATTGGCCGAACCTGCGGCCGAATGCTCGGCGAGCTGCCGGTTGTATTCCGCGAAGCCGCGCGGATCCTTGTTCTTGAACTGGATGCGCGCCGCGCCGTGGCCGTAGGTGGCCGCGAAATGCGCCATGCCGAGCTTGCGGATCTCCTCGGAGTTCGCGCGAGCGCTTTCCTGAAATCCCTTGTACGTGGCTGGATGCGCCCCCGACCCCACGCCGGCAAGCGTGAGCGAGCGCGCTTTCGGCGGCTTGCCCTTCGCGCAATACGTCACGCCGAAGTGCAGGGTCGCGAACGCGCCCATCGAAAGGCCCACCACGTGCGGCCGATCGAGCCGCAGACCGTCGATCACGGCACGCACATCCTCGCGCCAGTGCTTCTGGGAATAGCTCTCGACGCTTTCGGGAACGTCCGATGGGAGGTAGCCGCGCGCGCTGTAGGTGATGCAGCGATAGCTGCGGCTGAAATAGCGCAGCTGCGGCTCCCAGCTGCGCCAGTCGCCCGCGAATTCGTGCACGAACACGATGGGCGTGCCGCTGCCGGCTTCTTCGTAGTGGAGTTTTACTCCGTCGTCCGCTTTGAGCGTAGGCATGTTGCTAGACTAATGAACCATGGAACTCAATCTTAAGGGCAAACGCGTCCTGGTCACGGGCGCATCCAAGGGCATCGGGCGCGCCTGCGTCGAATTCCTCTCGACCGAAGGCTGCACGGTCCTCGGTGCGTCGCGCAATATTGCACCGGGCCTCGCGGCAAAAGCCACGGATCTTTCGCAACGCGGTGCAGCAGAGGAACTGGCGGCCTGGGCCGGAGATCTCGATATCCTGGTCAACAACGCGGGGGCCATCCCGGGCGGCGACCTGCTCAAGGTGGACGAGGAAACCTGGCGCAAAGCCTGGGACCTGAAAGTGTTCGGCTATATCAACCTGACACGCGCGGTCTATGCTCGCATGAAGAACAAGGCGCGGACGCCTTCCTCACCGGTGCGCGGCGTGATCGTCAACGTCATCGGCGCCGCGGGCGAGAAAATGAACGCGGCCTATGTCGCCGGCAGCACGGCCAACGCGGGCCTGATGGCCTTCACCCGGGCGCTGGGCGGCGCGTCGCACGCCGACGGCATCCGCGTCGTCGGCATCAACCCGGGCCCGGTCGCAACCGACCGGCTGATCAGCCTGCACAAGCAAATGGCGCAGACCAGGCTGGGCGACGCCTCGCGCTACGAAGAATTGTTCAAGGAAATGTCCTTCGGCCGGCCGGCTACGTCGGAAGAAATCGCAGCCGCGGTCGCCTTCCTCGCCTCGGACCGTTCCGCCTACACTTCGGGCTGCATTCTCACCATCGACGGCGGGCTTGCTGCCCGCGGCTAGCTCGGCTTGTTCAGCTGGTAGCCGAAGCGCGGGAAGTGCACGTGCACCGTGCCGGCACGCGGATCGGTGCGGCGGATCACGATCTCGTCCGCGGAGGCATTGAGCAGTTCTCCCGTCACCGGATCCAGTCCGCTGTCCACCGGCATCGCCAGCGCCTGCTCGCCCAGCGCGATGCCGCCGGTTTCCAAAGCAACCGCGCCTTTCACTGCGTCCGGCGTGGATGATTTTGCGATCTGGATCGCATCGCCGCTGCTGATCTCGCCGGGCTTGCCATGGCCGATCGCGGCCATGCGCTCGACGAAAGCCTTCGTCTTCGGAAACGGATCCAGCAGCACGCGCATGTCGGCAGGCTTCCACAGCGGCCAGAGCGCGTTGTAGAGCGAAAAATCGGCGATGCAGGCCTGACCGCCAAAGAGATACGGCCCCGTCAGCTGCGCCTCTATCTTGCCTAGCAGGCCCTGCAGGTTGGCCTTGCACTCGTGCAACGGCCCGCGGCGGACGGTGCCGCCCTGCCGCATCGCGGCGCGGTCCTTGCCGAAGGCGGCGAGGAATTCTGGCGTCGCGCCGGAGAAAAACTGCTTCATCATGCCCGCCCCCGGCTGGAATCCGATCGGGATGGTGATGCCGAACACGACGTGATCGGCGAAATGCGCCGCGGCCCGCACCGCGAGCGTTTCGCCCTGCGGAAACAGCGACGGCGCCGGCGCGATCCGCTCGAGCACCCTGGCGATCAGCGCCGTGTCGCAGTAAATGTCGGCCCCCAGTTGCAGGATCGGGGTCTTGCGGTAGCCGCCGGTGAGCGCGATGACGTCGGGCTTGGGCATGAAGAGCGGGATCTGGACCGACTTCCAGGCCAGGCCCTTGAAGCCGAGCATGGCGCGGGCCTTCTCCGCGAATGGAGAAACGGGGTAATGGTGCAATATGAGGTGAGATGCGGGTTCAGTCATAATCCGCCCTTCGTTTTTAACGTCACCCTCATGGTAACCCGATGAAAGCCGTGCTTTGCAAGCAGTTCGGTCCTCCGGAATCGCTGGTGGTCGAGGAATTGCCTTCGCCGAAGGCCGGCGCCGGCGAGGTCGTCGTCGGCGTCAGGGCAGCGAGCCTGAATTTCCCGGACGTGCTCATCATCCAGAACAAATACCAGTTCAAGCCGCCGCTGCCCTTTTCCCCGGGCAGCGAGATGTCGGGCGTGGTGAAGGAAGTGGGCGAAGGGGTGAAAGGATACAAGCCCGGCGACCGCGTCATCGCCTTCACCACCTACGGCGCGTTCGCCGAGGAAGTGAAGGTCGAAGCGTCGAGGCTGGTGCCCATCCCCGAGGGCATGGATTTCAACAGCGCCGCGGCGTTCCTGCTGACCTACGGCACGTCGGACCACGCGCTGCGCGATCGCGGCGCGCTGAAAGCCGGCGAGACGCTGCTGGTGCTGGGCGCGGCGGGCGGCGTCGGCTTGGCCGCGATCGAAATCGGCAAGGCGATGGGCGCACAGGTGATCGCTTGCGCTTCCAGCGCCGACAAACTGGAAGTCTGCAAGCAGCACGGCGCGGACGCCGGCATCAATTACGCAAGCGAAGACATGCGCGAGAAAATCAAGGAGCTCACCGCCGGCAAGGGCGTGGACGTGATCTACGACGCGGTCGGCGGCCCCTACACGGAACCCGCGCTGCGTTCGTCCGCATGGCGCGGCCGGCTGCTGGTGGTGGGCTTCGCTGCCGGCGACATCCCGAAAATCCCGCTCAACCTCACGCTGCTGAAGGGCTGTTCCATCGTCGGCGTGTTCTGGGGCGACTTCACGCGGCGTGAGCCGAAAGCTTTCGCCGATAGCATCGGCCAGCTCGGCAAATGGTTTCGCGAAGGCAAACTCAAGCCGCACGTATCGCAGACCTTCCCGCTCGAACAGGCGGTGGACGCGCTGAAACTGATGGCGGCGCGCAAGGTCAAGGGCAAGGTCGTCCTGACCGTTGGCCGGTAGCGTTCTCATCGTCGGCGCCGGTGCAATCGGCGCCTTCTATGGCGGCGTGCTGGCGCGTGCCGGTTGCGACGTTTCCGTCGTCGCGCGTTCGGATTACGACGCAGTGGCGCGGGACGGCTTCCGCGTCGCGAGCACCATCGGCGATCTCTCCTTCAGGCCGCGCAAAGTCCTGCGTGCCGCGGAAGGCGAGTTCGACATCGTCTTCGTGGCGCTCAAACTTACGCGCGGCGTCGATCGCGTCGCCATGATCCGCCCGGCGCTGGGGCCTGGTACGGCCATCGTGCTGGTGGTGAACGGCATCGACGTCGAGCAGGAGGTGGCCGAGGCTTTCCCCGGCCACGAATTGCTGTCCGGCGTCGCCTATGCCGCGGCGAGCCGCGAGGCTCCCGGGCATGTCCGGCATCATTCGCAATACACGCGCCTCATCCTCGGCCGCTATCCGTCAGGCGCGTCGGAGACTGCCGACCGGCTGGCGGAACTGCTGAAGAAAGGCGGTTCCAGCTGCCAGGTCGTCGAAGATATCGTCGGCGCGCGCTGGATGAAATGCGCGTGGAACACGGTGTTCAACCCGATCTCGGCGATCGGCGGCGGCCTGGGATCGAAGGACATGCTGGCCAGCGGCGAGAGCGTCGCGTTCGCGCATGCGGCGATCAGCGAGGTCTGCGCCGTCGCCAAAGCGGCCGGCCATCCGCTGCCCGAAGACACCGCGGACAAGCAGATTGCCGGCACGCAACGCATGGCGAACCACGTATCGAGCATGGGACAGGACTGGCTCGCCGGCCGCCCGATGGAAACCGAGGCGATCCTTGGCAACGCGGTGCGGATCGCGCGCCGGCTGCAAGTACCGGCGCCGCGCCTGGAGTCGCTCTATGCGCTGCTGCTCATGGCGGAGAACCGTCGCCGGGGCCCAGCGGAAGTTGCATGAGCACGGAATCCACCCAGCGGCCGAATTTGTAGCCGGTCGAGCGCAGGTTACCGGCGCGCACGAAACCCAGGCTCGCGTGCACGCCGATCGAGGCCGCGTTCGCGCTGTCGCCGATGACGGCGATGATCTGGCGGTAGTGGAGCTTTTCGCAGCGCAGGATCAAATCCGCCAGCAATGCCTTGCCGACCCCCTTGCGCTGCCTGCCCTGCTTCACGTAGATCGAATCCTCGAGCGTGTACCGGTAGGCCGAACGCGTCCGGTACAGCGTGCAATAGCCATACCCCAGCACCTCGCCCTTTTCCTCGGCCACCACGTACGGCAGTCCGTCTCCGGTCACGGCCTCGAAGCGGCGCCGCATTTCCTCCAGCGGCGGGGCTACTTCTTCGAAGGAGGCCAGGCCGTGCAGCACATGGTGCGCGTAGATGGCCTGGATCGAGGGGAGGTCTTGCGGTACAGCAGGTCGGACGAGCATGGAGCGATTATAGTTAAGGCATGACGCTGCAGGAGCAACGCGCGAAGGCGGTGGGTGAACTGATCGGGCGCGTGCGCGCCATCGAATCGCGGGAAGGCGTCACCCGGGGGTCGCTGGACAGGATCAAGGCGGAACTCATCGCGCTCGCCAGCCGCAGCGAGCTGTTCCCGCCAGCGCATTTCGCCAATGTTCCGGGCCGCGCCGGAACCATCTACCACCTCGCCGAGGATGCCGATGGGCGCTTCGCGCTCTACGGCTCGGCGGGTGTGCCCGGCAAGGCGCAGCCGCCGCACAACCACACCACCTGGGCTTCCATCGCCGGGGTCTACGGCGACGAGCACAACGTGTTCTACGGGCGCAGCGATCACGGTGAAACTCCGGGCGAAGGGCGCCTCGAGAAGACCCACGAACTGACCATCCGGCGCGGCAACGCCTGCGCCATGCTGCCGGATGACTTTCATACCATCGAGGTGACGAGCGAAAGCGAGTCGCTGCACCTGCACCTCTACGGCAAGACGCTGGAAGACCTGCCGGACCGCATTACTTTCCCCTCCAGTACGGGCGGGCGGATCGCGCGCTTCATGGCCAAGCCGGAGATCTACTGCACGCGCATCACGCCGCCGGAATTGCGAGCGTTGATCTCTTCGGGAGGGGAACTCGCGATCCTCGACGTGCGCGAGGAAGGCGTGCACGCGCGCAACCACCTCTTCCTCGCCACCTCAGCCCCGCTCTCGCAGCTGGAGCTGCGCATCGGCCGCCTGGTGCCGCGCCTTGCGACGCGCATCGCACTGGTGGACGACGATGAGGAGCTGGCGCAGCGCGCGGCCCGCGTACTGCGCCGCCTCGGCTACCGCGACCTGCACGTGCTGGCCGGCGGCAGCGCCGCCTGGAAGGCGGCCGGTTACGAACTGTATTCCGGCGTGCATGTGCCCTCGAAAGCCTTCGGCGAGCACGTCGAGCATCACGACAACACGCCGCGCATCGCCGCGGCGGAGCTGAAAGCGAAACTCGACGCCGGCGAAGACCTGGTCATCCTCGACTCGCGTCCGATGAGCGAATACCGCGTGATGAACATCCCTGGCGCGCTCGACTGCCCGGGCGCAGAGCTGGTCTACCGCGTGCACCAGGCCGCGCCGCGCCCTGAAACCCTGGTAGTGGTGAACTGCGCCGGGCGCACCCGTTCGATCATCGGCGCGCAATCCCTGATCAACGCGGGAATTCCGAACAAGGTGGTGGCGCTCAAGAACGGCACCATGGGCTGGCATCTCGCGGGCCTGGAACTGGAACGCGGGCAGGAGCGCGCCGCGGCGGTGCCGGCAGGACCGGCGCTGGAAAGAGCGAAAGCTTTAGCGGCAAATGTGGCAAAGCGTTTCTCGATTCGTTTCCTGTCAGGAAAAGAACTCGAGAAAATGAAACGCGCCCCCCGCACTCTTTACATCTTCGACGTCCGCTCTCCTGAAGAATACGCGGCCGGCCATCTGCCCGGTTCAATATCAGCGCCCGGCGGCCAGCTGGTGCAGGCGACCGACACGTATGCCGCGGTGCACGGCGCGCGCATCGCGCTCGTCGATGACCACGGCGTGCGCGCGACCATGACTGCGTCCTGGCTGCTGCAAATGGGCTGGCCGGAGGTCTTTGTTGTTGAAGGCGGTCTGGATGGAAGCCTGGAAACTGGAAGCCCGAAAGCTTCTGCCGTACCGGACGCCGCCTCGGTTTCATCCAAAGAACTTTTCGAAATGAAAGACGCGTTGATTCTCGACTTTGCGACGAGCCTGCAGTACCGGGCCGGCCATGTCCCGGGCGCGGCCTTCGTCATCCGCTCGCGACTCGCGAACCATCGCGCGGCATTCGACGGACAAAACATCGCGTGCACGTCGCCGGACGGCCGGCTCGCGCGCTACGCCGCGGCCGACCTCGCCGCCCTACTGGGACGCGAAGTACAGGCACTGGAAGGCGGCACAGGAGCCTGGCGCGCGGCCGGCCTGCCGCTGGAGACCGGTGAGACGCGCATGCTCGAACCTCCTGAGGACGTCTACTACAAGCCCTACGACCACAAGGCGCAGATCGAGGCGGCGATGCAGGACTACCTGCAATGGGAAGTGGCGCTGCTGGAGCAGATCCGGCGCGACCCGGACTGCCGTTTCAGGGATTTTCCCCCGCGCTAGCCCATCTGCTCCGGTAGAATCGCGGGCCTTTTCATCCGGCCGCATTTCCCGAGCATGATCCGCTTCTCCAACATCAGCCTCATCCGAGGCACCAAGGTCCTGCTCGAAGGCGCCGACGCGGTGCTGAATCCCGGCGACCGCATCGGCCTCATCGGCGCCAACGGCTCTGGCAAGTCCAGCCTGTTCGCGGTGCTGCGCGGCGAACTGCACGCCGACAAGGGCGACGCCGAATTCCCGCCGCAATGGCGCGTCGCGCACGTCGCGCAGGAAACGCCGGCGCTGGACCGGCTGGCGGTCGAGTATGCAATCGACGGCGATACGACTCTGAGGACCCTCGAGAAGAAGCTTGCCCGGGCCGAGAAAGACAACGACGGCCATCTGATCGGCGAGATCTACGCGGCGCTGTCCGATGCCGACGCCTACACCGTGCGCCCGCGCGCCGAGCAGCTGCTGATTGGTTTGGGTTTTAAAAATAGCGAATTGGAAAACCCCGTTTCAAGTTTTTCCGGCGGCTGGCGCATGCGCCTGAACCTCGCGCAGGCGCTGATGTGCCCTTCCGACCTGCTGCTGCTGGACGAGCCCACCAACCACCTCGACCTGGACGCGATCCTCTGGGTGGAGGAATGGCTCAAGCGCTACACCGGCACGCTGCTGGTAGTTTCGCACGACCGCGACTTCCTCGACGGCGTGGTGAACGTGATCCTGCACATCGACCAGAAGAAACTGAAGCGCTACGGCGGCAACTACTCGGAATTCGAGGTGCAGCGCGCGCAGGCGGTGATACTGGCCGGGAGCCAGCGTGAAAAGCAGGAGCGCGAGCGCGCCCACCTGCAGTCCTTCATCGACCGCTTCAAGGCCAAGGCCACCAAGGCGCGGCAGGCGCAGAGCCGCATGAAGATGCTGGCGAAGATGGAAGACCTGGCGCCGCTGCACGTCGCCGCGCCTTTCTCGTTCGAATTCCGCGAACCGCTGCGGGCGCCGAACCCGCTGCTGGTGCTGGAGGACGCCGACGCGGGATATAGGGACAAAACTGCGGGCGACAAGACCGTGCTGAGGAATATCAACTTCTCGCTGCAGTCGGAGCAGCGCTACGGCCTGCTCGGCATCAACGGCGCGGGCAAGTCCACGCTGATCAAAACCATCGCCGGCGAGCTGAAGCCGCTCAGGGGCACCGCGCTGTTCAACAAGGGTCTCGCCATCGGCTACTTCGCGCAGCACCAGGTGGAGATGCTGCGCGACGACCAGTCGCCGGCCTGGCACCTGCAGAAAATCGCGCCGCGGATCCGCGAGCAGGAAGTGCGCAATTTCCTTGGCGGCTTCAACTTCCCCGGGGACATGGCCACCGGCCCGATCGCCCACTTCTCCGGCGGCGAGAAGGCGCGCCTCGCGCTGGCGCTGATCGTCTGGGCGCGGCCCAACCTGCTGCTGCTGGACGAGCCGACCAACCACCTCGACCTGGAGACGCGCGAGGCGCTCACCGTGGCGCTGGCGCAGTTCGAAGGAACGCTGATGCTGGTGTCGCACGACCGGCACCTGCTGCGCGCCACCACCGATCAGTTCCTGATCGTCGCCGAAGGCAGCCTGCAGCCCTTCGATGGCGACCTGGACGACTACCGCGACTGGCTGCTGAAGAGCAAGCAGGTCAGGCCCCCCGAGCCCGTGCAAGCCGCGGCGGCCGCACCGCCAAAGAAGATTTCGGCGCCGAAGCTCTCGTCCTCATCCAGGAAAAGCCTGGAAGCACGCGTAAGGCGGCTGGAGGAAATGATCGCCCGGCTGAATGCGCGCAAGGCCGCCATCGAAACGCAGTTGGCCGATCCCGGGGTCTACCAAGGCGCCTCAAAAGCCGCTCTCCAGGACATCCTGGTGGACCAGGCCCACGTCGGCAAGGAGCTGGTCCAGCTGGAAACTGAATGGCTGGAAAAGCAGGCGGAATTGGAGCAGCCCGGATCGCTTACGGACTCGAAAGCAGGCTGAACCGGCGCAGGACCGGCAATCTGCCCAAAACCAGCAGGGCAGGCGTAAACAAACGTTCCATGAGCGCGCAGGCCTTCGCCGCATAGGGTGTGTAGAAACCCCAGGCCACGGCGACCAGGCCGAGGAACACGCCGCCGACGAGGACATCCGAAAGCCAGTGCGCGCCGGACACGAGCCTGGGCAGCGCGAATAGGACCACAAGCAGCCAGACGAGCCAGCGCCGCCAGCCGCGCGCGGCGAACGACACGAATATCGCCCACAACAGCAGCACCGAAGCATGGTCGCCCGGAAAGCTGCGTCCGGACGAGTCCTTCATGTGCCAGTCCCTGGCCCAGGCGGGAAATAGTTCGGTCAGCCGGACCGCGCCATCCACGGTCAACGAAGGGCTCGCGCGCTGCCAGTGCATGGCCTTCACCAGTTCGTTCAACGGGCCGACGCGAATCAGCAGCAGCAGGAACAGCACCGCCACGAAGGCATACAGCGCCTGGCGCACCTGTGCAGCGGGGAATATCCAGTTTCCGGCAATCAGGAAGCACAGCATGATCAAGCCGAAGCCGAGATCGACCGGCCGCATGTTGCACACGCCCCAGACATGCGCCCAGGCGGCACTGCCGGCCAACGGAGCGTTCAACAAGTGGAATACGACGGCATCGATCCGGTCCCACAGCAGCCTTGTCGACGGCCAGAGCCAGCTGGCGAGCAGGACCAGGGCGATCACGTGACAGACGATCAATCCGGTGCCGCGCCAGCGCGCCTGGATCACGCCTGATCCGCCCATAACCGGCGCCCCCTCAGAAAAACGGCCAGGCCCGGAAGGCTGACGAGGATGAGCAGGATTCCGTAGACCAGCGACATCATCAGCACGACGGTCTTGTCGGCCCCGATCAGCGAAAACAAACCGACCAGCGCGCCTTCGCGCACGCCCCAGCCCGCGATCGATACCGGAATGACGGTCAGGACAAGCGCGGGCGGTACGATGGCGAAGTAGGTCACCAGATCATATCGCAGGCCCAGCGCCCGGCCTGCGGCGAAGAACGCCAACAAGGCAAGCAGCGGCACCAGCAGGGAGGACGTCAGCAGCAACAGGCGGCGCAGCGACACGGCCTGCCACAGGCGATCCGACATTGTTTTCACGACCGCCAATCGCGGATTGCCGCCGATCCATGCCAGGCGCCCGAGGAAAACCAAGCTGAAGAAGCCGAGCAGACCCGCCACCAGCAGCCACAGGATCGGACGATAAACCTGTTCGGGCAGCAAATCGGGATTGACGAGGTGCGCCGCCAGCGTCAGCAGCAGCAGCGCGCCAAGGCCGGTGACCCGGTCGATGGCGACTCCAACCAGCGCGTCCCGCTTGCGGAATCCGCGGCGGGCTACATCGAGCACCTTGATGGCATCGCCGCCGATGCTGGTCGGCAATCCCTGGTTGAAGAACATGCCTTTGAAATAGCTGTCCCAGTAGAAGGAAAACGTCTGGCCGAAGCCCAGGTTGCGCATGATCAGCTGCCAGCGGTAGGCCGACACCGCGGTGCTGCCGAACTGCATCAACCACGCGCACAGGAGCCATTCCGGCCTGGCGCGCGCGATCACCTGCCAGGCCTGCCCGACATCGATCGAGCGCAGGATGACCAACAGTATCGACAGCGACACCAGCAGGCGAACCAGGAATTTGATCCTGCGAACCACGATCGCAGACAGCGGGGTGCGGAAAAAAAACATTGCCCCTGACGCCTACTCTTCGCGGCCGGCGTCGGTGGCGTCGCCGGCCGCCGCTCCGGGCCGATAGCCGGTGACCAGGCGATAGTAGTAGCGGCCCGCCGGCTTGCCGTGATTCCAAACGCCGATCTCGCCGATGGCCCCCGCGGTTTTCACGCGCGATAGCACCCTTTCGTTGGTCAGGCTGGCGGCATCCGTGCCGATCAGCAGCATGGTCTTGCCGGTTTGCCGCTCGGCCGGGAACCAGAGCGCATACATCAGGCCGACGCCGCCGAACAGATTCTCGCTCGCGGTCTGGAACGCCGGAGCAACGCCGGCTTTTATCCCCGCCCCATCGAGGTACCGGGTCCGGTAGAAGGCAAGGCCGCTGGCAATCCTGTTCCTGTCCATGCCGACGACCAGTATTTCCTGCCCCGTTTCGC
>DATGGA010000067.1:0-21546 GCA_035308765.1 Burkholderiales bacterium | reverse complement strand
AGAGGCCGGCGGCGGCGGCGAGGCATACGTGCAGCGCCTAAGGGCCACGCTCGAGGGTGTTCCGGCGGATATTGCCGGCCCCCAATTCGATCCCGGCGCGCTGGCAGCGGAGTACCGGGCTGCGACCCTCTTCTGCTATCCATCGCTCGCGGAAAAAGGCGAATCGTTCGGCCTGGCGGCGCTGGAGGCCATGGCCTGCGGCACGCCGCCGCTGGTGTCGTCGCTGGAATGCTTTCGCGATTTCGTGAGCGAGGGGCGGACGGGCTGGGTATTCGATCACCGGGGCGCGGATCCGGAAGCTGCGCTCGCCAAGGCGCTCGAGGCTGCGATGGCCGATCCCGGCCGGGCGCTCGAAGCCGGCAGGCGCGCGAGCGCCGCGGCGCGCAAAATCGGTTACGCGGAAGTCGCAGAGAGCTATCTGGCGGATTTTCGCCAGCTGCTGGAAGAAGCCGCGCGCGATGCTTGACCGGATCACGCCGCTCATCCTGACCTATAACGAGGAGGCGAATATCCGCCGCCTGATGGAGAGCCTGTCCTGGGCGCGCCGCGTGGTGGTGGTGGACAGCGGCAGCAGCGACGCGACGCGCGCCATCGTCGCGGGATTCGCCAACGCGAGCTGCGTCGTGCGCCCGTTCGACAACCATGCTGGGCAATGGAATTTCGGCTTGACCTCGACGGGAATCGAGACCGAATGGGTGCTCGCGCTCGACGCCGACTACGGCCTCCCGGCCGCGTTCGTCGAGGAACTGAAGCGCCTCGATCCGCCGGCGGAGGTCGTCGGCTTGCGCGCGGCCTTCCGCTACTGCATCGAGGGCGTTCCGCTGCGCGGCGGGCTGTACCCGCCCGTCGTGGTCCTGTTCCGCCGCGCCCGCGCGCGATACCGCGAGGACGGCCATACCCAGCGCGTCGAGGTCGACGGCAGGATCGAATCGTTCGCCACGCCGCTGCTGCACGACGACCGCAAGCCGCTCGAGCGCTGGTTCTGGTCGCAATCGAAGTACATGCGGATCGAGGCGGCGAAGCTGCTCTCGACCCCCCGGGCCGAGCTGCAGTGGCCCGACCGGATTCGCAAGCTTGTCGTTGTGGCGCCGGTGCTGGTGTTTTTCTACTGCCTGATCGCCAGAGGCAACCTGTTGGACGGCCGCCGCGGCCTGACGTACGCCTTGCAGCGGGCGGCCGCCGAGGCGATCCTCTCGCTCTATCTTGTCGAGGCGGCAATGCGGCGGCACCGCGCAGGGGAAGGGAGCTGAACCGCCCATGAATGTGCTGGTGACGGGGGGCGCCGGGTATATCGGCTCGCACATGGCGAAGGCCTTGTCGCGGGCGGGACACGCCGTTACCGTTGTCGACAATCTCTCCACCGGGCATCGGGATGCGGCACGCTTCGGGAGGTTCGTCGAGGGCGACCTGCGCGATGGCAATGCCCTGGAAAAGCTGTTCTGCGATACCGCGTTCGATGCGGTCATGCACTTCGCCGCCTGCTGCTATGTCGGCGAGTCGGTCGAGCAGCCGGCCAAGTACTACGAGAACAATGTCGTGGGCACGCTCAATCTTCTGGCGGCGATGCGCGCTGCCGGCGTGGACCGGTTGGTGTTTTCATCGAGCTGCGCGACGTACGGCGACCCGGTGCGTCTTCCGATGGACGAGCTTCATCCGCAGAATCCCGTGAACCCATATGGCATGACAAAGTTCGCGGTCGAGCGTGCGATGGCCGACTTCGGCCGCGCCTACGGCCTGCGCACCGTCGCGCTGCGCTACTTCAACGCGGCCGGCTCCGACCCCGAAGGCGAGCTCGGCGAGCGCCACGAACCCGAGACCCATCTCATCCCGCTGGTGCTGCGGGAAGCGCTGCGGGTGCGCGCGGGCGGGCGGCCCGAGGGTACCGAGTTGCGCGTGAACGGCGAGGGCTTCGAAACCGCGGACGGCACCTGCGTGCGCGACTACGTGCACATTTCCGACCTGTGCGCCGCCCATCTGCTGGCGCTGCATCGCCTGCTCGAGGGCGGCGATGCGGCGTTCGAAGCCTTCAACCTGGGCAACGGAACGGGCTTTTCGGTGAAGGAAGTCATCGGCGTGTGCCGCGAAGTCACCGGCGCGGACATCCGCTACAGCGTCGGTCCGCGCCGCCCCGGCGACCCGCCGGCTCTGGTCGCCGATGCACGCAAGGCGCGCGAGGTCCTTGAATGGAAGCCGCGCTTTGAACGCCTGCACGACATCGTGCGCACGGCGTGGGACTGGATGCGCGCGCAGGCCGGTGCGTGATCATCCTCGGCCTCAATGCCTATCACGGGGACGCCTCGGCTTGCCTGTTGCGCGACGGCGTGCTCGTGGCGGCGGCGGAGGAAGAGCGCTTCCGGCGCGTAAAGCACTGGGCCGGGTTTCCTGCGGAGGCGATCCGCTACTGCCTGCGGCAGGCGGGAGCGGGGCTGGGGGATGTGGCGCAGGTGGCGGTCAACCAGGATGCGCGAGCCAATCTGTGGCGCAAGCTCGGGTTCGTGGCGACGCGGCGGCCGGACCTGTCGCTGATCCTGGAGCGTATCCGCAACAAGCGCGAGCGGGAGGGCGTGGCGGAGAAGCTTGCGCGGGAACTGGGGGCGCCGTTCCGCGGCGAAGTGCAATACGTGGAGCACCATCTCGCGCACCTTGCGTCGGCATACCTGGTGTCGCCATTCGACGAGGCGGTGGCGGCGTCGGTGGACGGGTTCGGCGATTTCGCGAGCGCGGCCTGGGGAGCGGGCCGGGGCGGAGTCGTGGAAGTGGAGGATCGCGTCTATTTCCCGCATTCGCTCGGCATCTTCTACCAGGCGCTGACGCAGTTCCTCGGCTTTCCGCATTACGGCGACGAGTACAAGGTGATGGGCCTTGCGCCCTACGGCGAACCTGCGTTCCTGCCGCAGATGCGCAGGATCGTCCGGCTGCGCGAGGGCGGGGTCTTCGAGCTGGACCTCGCGTATTTTCGCCATGCCACGGAAAAGGTGGACTACGAATGGGACGGCGGTGCGCCCGTCGTCGGGACGCTGTATTCGCCGGCGCTGGTTGCACTGCTCGGCCCCGCGCGCGGGCCGGCGGAGGAGCTGACACAGAGGCACCGGGACCTCGCGCGCTCGGTGCAGGCGATGTACGAGGAGGCGTTCTTCCACCTGCTCTCGCACCTGCACGCGCGCTACAAGCTGGATGCCTTGTGCCTCGCGGGCGGCTGCGCGATGAACTCGGTAGCGAACGGCAAGGTTTACGCGCGCTCGCCGTTCCGCAGGCTCTACGTGCAGGCCGCGGCGGGAGACGCGGGCGGCGCGATCGGCGCGGCACTTGTCGCGTGGCAGCGCGTGCGAGGCGGCGCCGGCGCGGCGCGCTCGCCGATGACGCACGCGTACTACGGGCCGGAGTTTTCCGATGCGGAGATCGGTGCCGCGATCGATGGGCGCAAAGGCGAAATCGAATCGCAGCATTGTTCGGTGGCGCGCGTTGCGGATGAGAATCTCCTGATACAAAAAGCAGCCGAGGCGATAGCGGGCGGCGCCGTGGTGGGCTGGTTCCAGGGGCGCATGGAGTGGGGTCCGCGCGCGCTCGGCAACCGCTCGATCCTGTGCGATCCGCGGCGCGCCGACATGAAGCACCTCCTCAACGCCAAGATCAAGCGGCGCGAGTCGTTCCGGCCGTTCGCGCCCTCGATCCTGCGCGAAGCCGTGCCGGCATGGTTCGAGACCGACGACGACGTGCCGTTCATGATGCAGGTGTACCCGATCCGGCAGGAGAAGCGCGCGCTGATTCCCGCGGTGACCCACGTGGACGGCAGCGGGCGGCTGCAGACGGTGACGCGCGAGTCCAACCCGCGCTACCACGCGCTGATCGGGCGTTTCGCGGCGCTCACCGGGGTGCCGATGGTGCTCAATACCTCGTTCAACGAGAACGAGCCGGTGGTTTGCCGGCCCGATGAGGCGCTCGACTGTTTTTTGCGCACGAAGATGGATGTACTCGTGATGGGTGACTGGTTCATCGCGCGGTGAAGGTCGTTTTCGTCAACCGGTTTTTCCATCCGGACCTCGCACCCACGGGCCTGCACGCCGCGGACGTGGCGTTCGATCTCGCGGCGGCGGGGCGCGAAGTGCACGCGGTGACGAGCCGGCTCGCTTATGACGGCGGGGGTTCGGGTTATGCCGCGGAAGAAACGATGCGCGGCGTGCAGGTGCACCGCGTCTGGACGACGCACTTCGGCCGCGGTTCGCTCGCCGGCCGGGTATCGGATTATTTCAGTTTTTATGTTTTCGCTTTTTTTGCACTGGCAAGACTACTGAATCAAAACGACATCGTCGTCGCGAAGACCGACCCGCCGCTCATATCTGTCTTCGCCGCCCTTGCAGCACGGCTGCGGGGCGCGCGGCTGGTGAACTGGCTGCAGGACGTGTTTCCGGAAGCGGCGGCGCGTTCCGGCATGAGGTTGCTGTCCGGGCCGCCGGGCGCGGTCGCGCGCGGGCTGCGCGACTGGAGCGTGCGGCGGGCGGCGGTCAACGTCGTGCTCGGCGAACGCATGGCGACAGAGGTCGGACGGCTGGTGCCGGGCGCGCGGCTGCGCGTCGTGCCCAACTGGGCCGACGGCACGGCGGTCCGGCCGATGGCGCCGGAGGCGAGCGCGCTGCGCCGCGAGCGGGGCTTCGAAGGAAAATTCGTCGTCGGATATTCGGGGAACCTCGGCCGGGTCCATGATTGCGGGACGCTGCTGGCGGCCGCGCGCCTGCTTGCGGGGGAACGCGACGTCCTGTTCTCGTTCGTCGGCGGCGGTTTTCACTTCGCGCGGCTGCGCGCAGCGGGTCTTGCGAACGTGCAGGTGCACGGTTACGTGCCCGAGAAGCAGCTCGGCGAGAGCCTGGCTGCTTGCGACGTCCACCTGGTGACGCTGCTGCCCGCCTTCGAGGGCCTGATCGTGCCGAGCAAGTTCTACGGCGCGGCAGCGGCCGGGCGCGCGGTGATTTTCATCGGCGACGCGGACGGGGAGATCGCGCGCGCGATCGCCGCGCACGGCTGCGGCGTGACGGTGCCGGAGGGCGACGCGGCGGGCCTTGCCGCCGCGATCGTGGACCTGCGCGCCTCTCCGGAAAAACTGCGCGCCATGGGCGCGCGCGCGCGCGCCGCGTTCGAGCGCGAATGGGACGCACCGATCGCGCTTGCGCGCTGGCGCGAAGTGATCGCCGAAGTGTCGGGACGGAAATGAACCGCAAAAAAATCACGCTCTCGCTGGTGGCGGGAGCGCTGCTGGGCGTCGCCGCGCTTTTTGCGGGGTTTTTGGGCGCGGGGCATTTTCTCGAAGCGCCGGCGCAATCTCCCGTGCCGGCGGATCTGATGGTCGCGCTCGGAGGGGACAACGGTGCCCGTGTCGACCGGGTACTGGAGTTGTACCGCGAGGGGTTCGCGCGCAGAGTCCTGCTGACCGGGCCGGAAGGCGGCTACTCCAGGACCCGCGCGGCATACCTGAACTGGCGGGCGCGCTATCTGGTCGACGAGGGCATTCCGGAAAAAGTCCTGCTGTACGATCGCCGTGCCGAATCCTCGTGGGAAGAAGCGGTCAACGCGCTTCAATTGATGAGGGAGATGAAGCTTGATCGCGTGCTGGTGGTGAGCGATCCGCCCCATATGCGCAGGCTCTCATGGGTGTGGGGCAAGGTGTTTTCGGGCAGCGGCAAGGAGTACACCCTCGTCGCTTCCGAGATGGAACAATGGGACGCCGCACACTGGTGGCGCACTTCGTCGAATGCGCAATTCGTGTTTGGCGAATACATCAAGCTCGGGTACTACATCTTCACCTACTAGGAGATCTAGGCGAGGGTGATGAACGAGAAGACAAAGGGCGTCGTTTGCGTGCCGATGCCTATCGTGTCGCCGTCCTTCAGCGGCGCGGACCCGTCTGTGTCATTACCTCCGACACGGGTGCCGCCCGCCACCGTCGTTCCACAGGCGCTGCCGCGATCCACGACCACATAGCCCGCAGCCGTCTTTTCTATCCGTAAGTGTTCCCGGGATATCTGAAGCGGCATTCCCGCATCGACGAGGTAGAGGTCGTTATTCGGTTCCCGGTTCCCGAGCTTAGGCCTTTCCTGCCGGTGGAATTTACCGTCGATCATCCTGCCGCGCGATTCCCTGCCGATTCTGAACGGGAAACGCCTGATACTGACCATTCCGGCCACGATCATTCCATCGGCCACGGAACGTTCCGCTTCCGGCGTCATTGCTTTGAGGACCGCCAGGGGGGTCAATACGGCCAGTATTGCCTGCTTATCAGTCAACGCTGCGGCTCCATCGAGACGGCGCGTACGCCTTTCGGACGATGTTCGCACTTTTCGCCGAACAATGAAACGGCAAGAAAATCGATCCCGCTCTTCGGGAATCCGGGTTCCGACCCCGATTCCCCGTCGCCGTCAATTTATAGCCAGTTTGAGCCGGCGGCAGAGGATTTCGGCGCCAATTCCGTAGCTCAGGAGGCCGACCATGTAGAGGTAGAACATCGCGTACTGCGGCACTTCCAGCGCTTCGGCAGCAAGGGCGGCGGCGCCGAGCGCGAAGGAAAGGAACACGAGGCCGGCAAGGGTCTGGCCGGGCGAGAGGCCGAGCGCGAGCAGGATGTGGTGCAGGTGCTGGCGGTCGGCGCGAAACGGGTTGTGGCCGCGCAGCGCGCGCCGCAGCAGCAATGCCACGGTGTCCGCGATCGGCAGGGCGAGGATCCACACCGCCGTGATCGGCGCGAGCGCGGGGCGCCCGGCCATCGACAGGCGCACCGCGAACCAGCCCAGCAGGAGCCCGAGCAGCAGGCTGCCGGCGTCGCCCATGAAGACCACGGCCTGCCCGCGCCAGGGCGAGGGCGCGTTAAACAGCAGGAAGCCCAGCACCGCGCCCGCGGCGATGCAGATCGCGGTGAATTCAGGTGCGTGGCCGGCGAGGCTCGCCGCTGCGCCGAAGTTGACGCAGGCGGCGAGCGCGAGTCCGCCGGCGAGCCCGTCCAGGCCGTCGGCCATGTTGACGGCGTTGATCACGCCGACCAGCGCGAACACCGTGAGCGGGATCGCCCAGCGCCCGAGCGTGAAGAGCTGCGGGCTCATCAGGTGGCCGAGATGGGTGAGCAGCGCATCGCCGCTCGCTGCGAGCAGCGCGGCCGCCGCGATCTGGAAGCCGAATTTGGGCAGCGAGCTCAGCTCGTGGCGGTCGTCGAGCACCCCGCCCGCCAGCGCGATCGCCACCGCGGCCGCGAGCAGCGGCGAAAGACTCACGGCGAGGCCGGTCAGCGCGTAGGCGGCGAGAAACGCGGCTCCCATCGCGAGGCCCCCGACGGCGGGCACGGCACCCTCGTGGTCCTTGCGCAGTCCAGGGAGCGCAAGGAGTCCCCAGCCGCCTGCCGCGCGCATGAATACCGGCATCAAAGCCGCGGTGATGCCAAGCGCCAGCAGAAAACCGAGCATGTCCCGCATCGCGGCAGAAACCCTAGCATTTCCCGGTCGCCGGCGATACGATCCGGCCCTCTCCGGAGGCCTGCCTGGCGCTCACGTCCTTTCGCCTGACGGTATTCGCCGCCGCGGCCGCGGCGCTGTGCGCGTCCGCGCGCGCGGACGAGGCGGCGTTCGTCAATGTCGCGGGGTATCCGCCCAGGCTGCTCGCGGCGGTGCCCCAGGGCACGGGCGATCCGGCGATCGAGAAGCTCCTCACGCGCCCGGCCGATTTGTGGGAGCGGTTGCGGCAGGGCTTCGCGATGCCGGACCTCGACGACCGCCAGGTCGCGGTGCAGGAGGCGTGGTACGCGGCGCGGCCGGAGATGCTGCGCGGGATCCTCGCCCGTGCGCGGCGCTACCTGTATTACATCGTCGAGGAGGTCGAGCGCCGCGGCCTGCCGACGGAACTCGCACTGCTGCCCGCGGTGGAAAGCGGCTTCAACCCGATGGCGCTCTCACCCGCGCAGGCCTCGGGCCTGTGGCAGTTCATTCCGGGCACCGGCACGCGCTACAAGCTCGCGCAGACGGCGCAATTCGACGCGCGGCGCGACGTGCCCGCTTCCACCGGCGCGGCGCTCGATTACCTGCAATGGCTCTATGCGCTGTACCACGACTGGCACCTCGCGCTCGCCGCGTACAACTGGGGCGAGCAGGCCGTGACGCGAGCGATGGAGCGGCGCGGCGGCGGCTTCGCGAGCCTCGCGCTGCCCGAGGAGACGCGCAATTACGTGCCGCGCCTGCTGGCGCTGCGCAACATCGTGCTGGAGCCGGAAAAATTCGGCATCGATCTGGGCGATCTGCCCGATGAGGCCTACTTCGCCACCGTGCCGCTCGATGTCGATCTCGACCTGCGCCTCGCATCGCGCCTCGCGGACGTGCCCTATGAGGATCTGCTCGCGCTCAATCCCGGCTACAACCGGCCGCTCGCCGCAGGCGCGGTTCGCACGGCGCTGGTAGTGCCGGTGGAGCGGGCCGAGTTCCTGCGGCTGAGCCTCGAGCGCTACCGCGAGGAGCGCTCGCGCGAGCGGCCGCCCGCCACTCGCCGCAAGCGCTAGTTCGGACTCGCGGTGTTGCTGGTGCCGCCGCCGCCCGCCCCGGCGCCACCGGTCGGCGTCGTCGTGCCCGTACTGCCCTGCGGCGTCGTTTCCGTCGACCCGGTGGCGCCCGAAGGCAGCGGCGGGAGCGGCGGTGCAGGTGGCGAGGGCGGTTGGGCTCCGTTCTGAATCGCCTGCTGGTAGGCCTGCTGCGCGGCGGCGACCGCGGCATCCAGGGCCTGCTGCGCCTGCTCGGTGGCTTCCTGCGCCGCGCGCTGCAGCGCCGGGTTGTTCGGCTGCGCCGCGGCGCGCGCGGTGAGTTCCTCGGCGGCGGCGCGCGCGGCAGCCGCCCGGGCGGAGGCCTCCACGACGACCGGAGTGTTGATCGGCAGGTTCTGCGCCGCGGCCAGGGTGTTCAGTGTCTGCTGCACGGCGGCAGTCGCCTGCGCCGTCGGTTGCGGCGGTGAGGGTCGCTCGCCCCGCCGGGCACTTGAGAATTCGCCGGCGCCGATATTTTGCGTGCCTTGCGCCGTGGTCATCGCCAGCGCGCCCGCGGCGACCGCGGCGTTGACCGTCTGCGTCACCGGATCGATCACTACAGTGCCGTCGGTCCCCCGGATGCCGATAGTCGCAGCGCCCGCGGTCACGTGTACCGAGTCGTGGTCGGTCGCCCCGATCACGCCGGTGATGAAGCGCAGCCCGCCCGCCAGGATGTCGAAGATCGCGGAACTCTCTCGCGGGCGTTCCTTGATATAGCGGTACTCGGCGATGCGGAAGCTGGATTTCCCGCTCAGCACCATCAACTGGCCGTCTTCGAACTTGATCACGGCGCTGCTGCGCTCGCCGGTGCTGATGGTGGTGCCCGATTCGATGTTGTCGCCGATCTTGAGCGCGCGCGGCGCGCCGTTGGGCGCGGTTGCGGTTGCGGTGCCGGTAAGGTCGTGCACGTACCCCGCGCTCGCGAGCGCGGCGCCGGAGGCGAGCGCAAGGACGGCGGCGGCGATGACGGCGAACAGGCGGGACATCGGGACCTCCCCAGGCCGGGGTTTTACCAGCGTCAGGTTATTAGAGTCCGGCCCCGGGAGCAAATGACCCGGGTGGACCGGCTGACGCCAGCTGTTTTTTTAAATGCACGCGGTGGCGCGCGGCGAGCGCGCCACGCCGGGCACCGTGCACAGCACGTCCAGGCGTGCGAGACGGCGGGCGAGGTCGAATAGTTCCCGGTCCTGCCATCGCAGGCCGCGAGCGAGATTGGCGCGCACGGCCGCCTGGGTTTTCGGCGCCAGCCGGTCCCAGTATCGCAGCCCGGTCTCGGCGACGGAAAGTTGAACCTCGGGCTCCCACGGTCCGAGTGCGGTAGCGGCGCGCAGCGCGGCGTCGAACTCGTCGTCGAGCGCGCCGAGGCGCGTCTTGAGCAGCGCGATGTTGGCCCAGGTATAGGGCGAGCCGGGCCGGCGCCGCGCCGCCTCGCGCTGGTATTGGAGCGCCTGGCGCAGGTAGCCCTCCGCGAGCGCGTCACCTGCCTTGAGCGGCAGCGCGCGGTACTCGTAGAGCCGCGCGATGTCTTCGAGATAGTTCGGCTGGCCTGGATCGAGCTCGCGCGCTTCGCGCAGCCGGCTGCGCGCGTAGGTCCATTCCTCGACCGAAGGCTGACGGCGCCCGGTTTCCCAGGATTTGAAGAGTACGCGCGCCTCGAAGCCGCGCAGATCGGCGAGGCCGCGCGGCAGCGCGAGCGCCGAAAGGCCGGCGAGGGCGGCGAGAAAAACGCCGCCCGCAACCCGCCTCAGTTGGCGCTCGCCGTGCTGCCGGTCCCGCCGCCGCCCGCGCCGGCGCCGCCGGTGGGCGTGCTGGTGGAGGTGCTGGTGGTGGTCCCGATGGCCCCGGGAGTACTGGCGTTCACGATCGCGACCTGGATGGCGGCCAGCGGCACACCGGCCGCAACCGCCCCCAGCGTCACGGAATCGGTCGACGCGCCTGCGGCAAGCGCGGCGTCCGCCACGACCTGAACCGGCACGCCCGCGTTGATCATCGCGCTCACTGCGCCGGCGGGATTGTCGCTCGCGGTGACCAGCGCGGCGGTCACGAGACCCGCATCGAGCCCTGCGGCCAGCGCCTGCTGCGCGATTTGCCCGAGGGAGGTGCCGGCGGCGAGCTGCGTTTTGACCTGCGCCTCGATCTGTTCAATCGAACTGCCGGCCTGGAACTGGGCAACGGCGAGCGGTGCGAACGCGGCAAGCGCGAGCGCGACGAGAAGTGCCCTCAGTGCGTGGAGTTGCATGGCGGCCTCCATCGGAGATCGGTGCGAAATCCAGTATACGCCCCCTCCAGACAGGGGGTCAGCGCAGACCCTTGAACGGACTCCCCGTGTCCTGCTGGGGCAGGCCCGGGCCAAGCAGCCGCGCCATGCGTTCACGGGCCGCTTCATGACCGAGCGCTGCGGCGCGCGCCAAAAGGTCGCGCGCCCTGACGGTGTCGCGCGCTACGCCCGTGCCCTCATCGAGCAGCAGCGCGAGCCGGTAGAGCGCATCTGCGTCTCCCGCGCCGCCGGCTTTTTCATACCAGGACGCCGCGGCGGCGGGATCGGGCGCCGTGCCGCGGCCTTCCTCGAGCGCGATGCCGAGCGCAAGTTGCGCTTTCACGTGTCCCTGGGCTGCGGCCTTGCGCAGCCAGGCGACAGCCGACGATTTGTCGAGCAGGGAGGCCATGCGGTACTGGGTTTCGGGGTCGTCGAGCAGCGCTTGCGCCGGCGGATAGTTCCGCTGCGCCGCCTTTTGCAACCAGTCGAGCGCGTCTTGCGCATCTCCCGCGGCGAGCAGGAGGCGCGCCGCGTCGAACTGCGCCTCGGGCAGGCCGGCGCGCGCGGCCGCCTGATAGCGCGCGAGCGCGCTGCCGTATTCGCCGCCTGGCGCCTGCCCCTGCTCGAGCAGGCGACCGAGGCGGTGGCTGGCAGGTGCAAAATTCTTCTGCGCCGCGCGCGCGTACGCGGCCGCGGCGCCAGCAAGATCCGGCGGCGCACCGGCGCCGGCCTCGAGCAGGCTCGCGGCGTTGAAGTCACCTTCCGCGAGGCCCTGCGCCGCGGCTTTTCGGTACCACTCGAGCGCGATCGCGGGCGCGCGCTCGGTGCCGAGCCCATGCTCGTACAGCCAGCCGAGATTGACCTGCGCGCCTGCGTGGCCGCGCGCGGCGGCGGTTTCGTACCATTCGCGCGCGCGTGCCGGATCGGCGGCGGTGCCGATGCCATGCTGCAAGAAAAAGCCGAGCGCGTTCAGCGCTTCGAGCTGGCCGTGCTTCGCGGCGCGCTCTACCAGGCGCAGCGCCTGGCCCGGGTCGCGCGGCACGCCGCGCCCCTCGTAGGCCATCATGCCGAGCGCGTACTCGGCCTCGGCATCGCGCTTGCTCGCGCGCGCGAGCAGTTCGTCGAGCGAGGCATCCTGCGCCGCGGCGGTGAGCGAGGCGGCGGCGATCAGTACTGCGGCGACGGTCCTCGTCAGCACAGTTCTGGCGTCGAAAACTGGTGCGCCCGTTTCGAGGATGACGACAAGGATTGGCTGTCATCCCTGACAGCTTGAAAATATTTCGCGAGGGAAAAGAGCAAAAACATTTCCCCGCCAACGGAATAATGCCAACTTTGACCCGTTTCCGTCCGGGGTTCGTAAAGCAATGAAAAATGGATGTTATGTATTGACAAATGTCGGTTTTCCGCGGTGCAGGGTCAAGACAATGCTGTTATGATGGGTTTATCTTATAGTCCGATGAATCAAATGGATATGAATACACTCACGCAGCAAGAGTTGAAGGGTCTGGCTTTCGAACCGCATCAGCCCGAGACCGAGTCTCTCGACCTGGTGCGCTACTGGCGCGCGGTCGCCCGCAACAAGTGGCGCATTCTCGCGCTGGTCGTGCTGGTCGGGTCGCTCGCAACGCTGTATGCCTTCAGCCTGACGCCGGTCTATCGCGCGACCGCCACGGTTCTGGTCGAAGGCTCGCGCCAGAAGGCGGTCTCGATGGAGGACCTCTACGTTGCCTACAATGGCAGTACCACCCGCGACTATTACCTGACGCAGTTCGAGATCTTCAAATCGCGCGATGCCGTCGAACGCCTGGTGCGGGTCATGGGGCTGGCAAAGTATCCTGAGTTCGATCCGCGCCAGCAACCGAAGCCCTGGTATGCGGCGCTGCTGCCCGGCGTGCTGTCAGGAGGCAAGGGCGTTGCGGCGACCGATCAGGACATCGAGGAAGGCGTGGTCGATCGCGTCCTGCGTCAGATCTCCCTGCAGCCGGTCCGCAACACGCAGCTGCTGAAGGTCAGCTTCGATTCCTTCGATCCCGACATCGCGGCCCGGGTACCAAACACGCTGGCCATCATCTACATCGTCGCGGACATGGAAGCGCGGGTTCAAGAGACTCAGCGCACGACGCAGTTTCTCGCCAAGCGGTCCGAAGACCTGAAGGCCAAGCTCAGCGATTCGGAGCAGGCCCTGCAGCAATTCCGCGAGCGCGAGAAGATCGTCGAGGCGAAGGGCGTATCGCTTGCCGGCGCGGGCCGGCAGCTGGAGGATCTCACGAGTTCCCTGGTGGAAGCGCGCAGAAAGCGCGCCGAGCTCGAGGCGCTCTACAACCAGATCAATGCGGCGCGGCAGGGAAACGCCGCCGAACCGGTCGATACCCTGCCGGTCGTGCTCAGGCATCCGCTGGTGCAGCGGTTCAAGGAAATCGAGACCGAAGCCGAGCGGCGCCTGAGCGACGCGTCCAAGCGCTACGGCGCCGAGCACCCCCAACTGGTAGCTGCGCAGGCCGACCTCAAGTCCGCGCAAGATAATCTCAAGCGGCAGATCAGCCAGGTTGTGCAGGGCGTATCCAAGGACTACGAGCTCGCGCGCGCGAACGAAATCGCGATCGAGCGCGCGCTCGAGCAGTCGAAAGGCAATATCCAGTCGGAGAACCGCAAGGAGTTCGAGCTGCAGTCGCTGGAACGCGACGTGGCGGCCAACCGCCAGCTGTACGACACCTTCATGCAGCGTTCCAAGGAAGTGCGCGCCGGCGACATGCAGTCGCCGATCGCGCGCGTCGTCGACGAGGCGCGGCCGCCAAAGGGTCCGTACGGGCCGAACAAGCGGCTGATCGTAAGCCTGTCGGTGCTCGCCGCGCTGCTGGCCGGAATATCGCTCGCGCTGCTCATCGAGCGGCTCAACAACACCGTCAAGGCGAGCCACGAGGTGGAAACCAAGCTCGGCATCCGGGCGATCGGGGTGCTGCCGGTCACCCGGCCCGAAAAGGGCGTGTCGCTGGAACGCATGTTCCGGGAATCGAATCAGAATGCATTTTCGGAAGCGATCCGTACCATCCGTAGCAGCGTGCTGCTTTCCGGACTGCAATCGCCGCGCAAGGTCGTGCTGCTCACTTCGTCGGTTCCGGACGAGGGTAAAACGACGCTCGCCTGCAACCTCGGATTCGCGATGTCCCAGGTCAAGAAGACGTTGCTGCTGGAGGCCGACATGCGACGCCCGAAGCTGGCCCGCGTGCTCGGCGAGGACCGCAACCGGCCGGGGCTCGCGGAACTGATGGCCGACGACTTGCCGATCGAACAGTGCGTGTACCAGGTCGCCGACTCGAAACTGTACGTGATGCAAGCGGGACGCGTGCCGCCGAATCCGCTGGAGCTGCTTTCTTCGCCGCGCCTCGCGCAAGTGATCGAGAAGCTGAAGGAGGAGTTCGAGGTGATCGTGATCGACAGCCCGCCGGTACAGCTGGTGAGCGACGCCGTGATGCTGGCGCAGCTGGCGACCTCGGTGCTGTTCGTGGTGCGGGCCGACAGCACCCCGTATCCGATCGCGCGCCATGCGCTGAACAGGCTGCATCGCGCGGATGCGCCGGTCCTTGGCGCCGTGCTCAACCAGATCGACCTCGAGAAAGCCGACAACTACTACGGCGAGTACAGCGGTTACGGCAACCGGTACTACCGCAAGTACGGCTACTACACGCAGACGCGCGACTGATTCACGGCCGGGGGCGGGTTCCCCGGCGCCCCGCGCTTACCCGCGCGAGTTGCGGTTCATGACGCCGGCGCGTACTGCTCGACCCCGTAGCCGTAGCTGTATATTTGAGAGCGGCGTCGGCTGCGTGTTTTCCGATACGTCCGGCAAATCCCATGGCGCATGGCTGCTTTCCTACACCTGAAACGTCCCCCGATGCCCGGCAAGATTGACGAGTGCCGGGTCTTGGAACTCCCAAAAGTCGCGGAATCCCGCGGAAACCTGACGTTCATAGAGGCCGGGCGTCACATTCCTTTCGAGATCAAAAGGGTGTTCTACATCTACGACGTGCCCACCGGCCGGGTCCGCGGCGCTCATGCGCACAAGGCGCAGCAGCAGTTCCTGATCTGCCTCTCCGGCAGCTTTGACGTCGCTCTCGACGACGGCGAATCGAGCAAGGTGGTGCGCCTGAACCGGCCATGGAAGGGACTCTACATTCCGCCGCTCATCTGGACCTCGCAGACCAACTTCGATCCGGGAACGATATGCGTCGTCCTGGCTTCAGATTTCTACGACGAACGCGACAATATCGGCGAATATTCGCTTTTCCTCTCGCTAATCAGGCAAAGCGATGCGCGTACCGTTCCTTGACCTCAGGCCCGCGTATCTCGAACTCAAGTCCGAGTTCGACGCCGCCTACCAGCGAGTGATGGGCTCGGGTTCATACCTGCTGGGCAGGGAAACGCTTGCCTTCGAAGAGGAATTTGCAGCCTACTGCGGCGCCAAGCATTGTGTAAGCGTGGCAAGCGGCCTCGATGCGCTGGCATTGGCGCTCCAGGCGGCGGGATGTGGCCGTGGTGACGAGGTCATCGTGCCTGCAAACACCTGCGTCGCAACCTGGCTCGCGGTCTCGAAGGCTGGGGCGGTCCCGGTGGCCGTCGAACCCGACGAAACGACATATAACCTCGATCCGAGATTGATCGAGGCGTCCCTGTCGTCGCGCACCAGGGCCGTCGTCGCCGTGCATCTCTATGGCCGGGTGGCCGACATGGATCCCATCAACTCCATTGCCCGCCGCCATGGGCTGCTGGTGCTGGAGGACGCCGCGCAGGCCCACGGCGCCAAATACAGGGGCAGACGAGCCGGGACGCTCGGGCACGCTGCCGGATTCAGCTTCTATCCTTCGAAGAATCTGGGTTCTTTTGGCGACGGCGGAGCGGTCACGACCAACGACGGCGCGCTGGCGCACAAGATTCGCGCCTTGCGCAACTATGGTTTTACGAAGAAGCACTTCAACGAATACCAGGGTTCGAACTCGCGGCTGGACGAGTTGCAAGCCGCACTTTTGCGGGTGAAGCTCGCTCGGCTGGATGAGTGGAACGCCCGGCGGAGCTCGATCGCCCGAGCGTACTTGGAAGGCATCGGCCCGTCGCGCCTCTCCTTGCCCGTGGTTTCGGAATGGAGCGAGCCGAACTGGCACCTGTTCGTGGTGCGCTCGCGCCGACGAGATGCAGACGCCGCAGGGCTCGCACGCAGGGGTATCGAGACCTCGATCCACTACCCGCTTGCGCCGCCATACCAGGCCGCGTACGCGAGCCTCTCTCCCATCCGGCCGCGGCTCAGCGTTACAGCGCGCCTTCAAGACGAAGTGTTGAGCCTTCCCATCGGACCGCACATGCCGTATTCGGATGTCGAGGCCGTGATCGCCGCGGTCAACGCGACGGTGGACTGGCCCCCCGCCGAGCGACTCTCTACCTCAGCCGCTGCCGATTAGGCTCGGACCAAGCTGGTCACGTGCCCCCGATACGAGCGCGTCCGCTACCTTGTGACGGGGATCAAGCTACAGCTTGTCTTCCTGTCGGATGAGGTGTTTGTACCTTTCCCTGTTGTGGAGCAGGTATTCCGGAAAAGTGGCGTCCAGCGGGATGCAGCGATAACGGAACCCCCTGCCCAGGATATCCCTTCCGCTGTTTATGGCCTCCTGTATTTTTCGAGGATCCTTGAACTCCTCTTTGTTGTATTCAACATGCGCGAATGCTTCCAGCTTCTCGATGATTCTCCCCGCGCCACCAAGAAAGCTGAAATGCCAACCGCCGTTATCAATGATGCGAATCGGCTGGCGCTTCGCCGTGGAATTCCGGAACAGCCAGTATTTCCAGCGAAACCAGCCTGCAAACTCTCGATGATGAACCGCTGGTGTCATCATTGAAAGTTCGCGCAACTTTCCCACGTCGTCTCCGATATCGCCGAAGCGGGTCATTATGGTCCCTGTCCATTCGGATCCCGCCATATCGTCCTCTGCAACGCCAGCATTTACGCAGTTCAGAAAATAGTAGAACATACGCTGCCGGAAGATCTTGATCCCCCTGTCGCTTATGGCTTCTATGATCCTGACCGGGTCCGGAATTTCGTCCACATCCGAAATCAATATGACGTCGCTTGGGTCGCAGTTCCGCAATCCTTCTTTGATCATGCTGCGCTGGTGATTTTCCAACACATAGGGGTCCTTCCCGGGGTTGTCGGGGTACTCGGTGACGACAACGTGAATTATCTTTCCCAGGAAATCCTCAAAGCGGTGCCTGTTGTCGGAAAAGACGAGCGGCTTCTCCTTCCCTTGGAAGGTCCTCGTCGCCTCCACGAGAACGAAGCGATCCACGACCGCGTCGAGAATATTCAGGCGAAGCTCGAGAAGATCGAGTTCGTTGAAAAAAACAAAGCAGTCGTAAACCATCAGGGCGGCGTCTGCGCCAGAAACTTGAGTATCGGACTGAAGTCCTTTCGGGCTTCCGGAACGCGCCCCGCCACAAACTCCGTGCCATAAACGGAATCAAGCGAGATCCATCGGACACGGCGATATAGATTGCGGGCCAGCCTCTTGACGATACTGCTCTCGGGCAACCTGACAAGACGCCTGACGACCGGAACAACGGTGGACATCGACAGGGTCACCGTCGGTTCCTCGAGAATGTTCGACAGCAGCGCGGGCGCCACCAGCATCCTGTAGCTCTTGATGACGCAATCCCGGGCCTCATCCTCGGAAATATCGTCGGACGCCGCGAGGAATGCCGACGCGACATTCACGAATTTCGTGAAATCCTCGGACCACGATTCCGCCAGCATGCGTCCGAACCAGTCTCCGAATCTCTGCGTGTGAATTCCCCCGCTGCTGGCCGGTGAGTTGTTCTGGCGCGCGAGGTACAGCGTATCCAGGCGCTTTGCCTTGCCCGCTATCGCCGTGAGGAAACACGCCACCTGTTCGAATATGAACAGATCCTTCGGGCCGAGGTCTCGAACAATCTCGAAATGTTTTCTCGCTTCCGCCGTTTTTTTGACATCGTAGAAGAAAGTGTCGGCTGTGCTGACCGCCTGGGCCTGCATGCGCTCTCTGGCGCTATCGGCGTCGATGGATTTGGTTTCGCGGGTGCATTTCCACCTGACATTGTTTCCGTATAACGGACCCTCGTCTCCACTGGAAGGAGAAGACAGAACCCAGAAAATCGCTCCTTGGCCTCCGCAAGAAATATAGTCAGGATGGAGGGACAGGAAGCGCACTGCTTCGCCCAGCGCGTCGGCGAAGAAGAAGTCGTCGTTGTCCGCCATGGCAACGTACGGAGTCCGCACCCGCCCGAGCGCGTCCGCGATCTTCGCGTAGTAATCCGGGTAGCTCCGGTCGGGCGAGTAGCGGATATATTCATAAGTTACGTTCGGGTACTTCGACCTGTCCGACAGCAACTCCCGCGCTCCATCGTCGGTCCCGCCGTCGGCTATCAGCACCTTGAACGGGAAACGTGTCTTATCGGCAAAGCTCATCCAGCGTGACGTGAAAGGGACCCTGTCCTTCAATGTGAGCAGAATGGTCAAATCCTCATGAACGCTCATGTGAAGTCAGTTCTGTTCAGGCGTCGACCGCACCGCGACGGTCAGCGATGGGAAAGGCGCCAGGACGGCAATAGTCCAGTCGGAATAGGCGCGGCGAATCTCGTCGATCGCCGGAACGATCGGGGATTTTCCGTGCTTCACCATCCATTCGACCTGATCCCGGTCGGCGCTGCCTCCTTCCAAGAGGATCGCGTGCCGTACCTTGCCCGCCCAGTGCCTGAACACGAAACGGTAGGTGTCGCCGTCGTTGGACAGGTCCACGTGCAGGTAATCGATATCGTCGTGATGCCGATGGGCCGCGAGCGCGTCGGCCCTCGTGATTCCGGACCGGTTCTCGAGTCCGCACGCGCTGATGTGGTTTTCGACGTCGGCGTACTGCGCGTGGCGATGGGGATAGTCTTCAAAAAGGTCGACTCCCTGGATGCTTCCCGCGCCATTGTCCCGCAGCGCAGCCGCAACGGCCAGAAGACTGAAGCCCTGCAGTATTCCGAGTTCGACGCAACTTCGCGGCCTGAATGCCCGGGCGAGGGCGTAGAAAAAATAGCCGTAGCCGTGGTCCTTGTATGCCGAACGTACCGCCTCGACGCGTTCCTGGCCTTGATAGATGGGCCTGTTCAGATCGAGGGGCAGGTATTCGCGAAGGGCTTCCAGTGCCTTGCAGCGCTCAAGAAGCGTTGTGAAACTGCGATCCCGCCAGAAGGGCGTGCCAACCGGAAAATCGGGGCGCGCCCGATCAAACGGTTCCCGAAGCCGCCACATGGTCCTGTCCGATTGCGTCCGCTTCCATTCCCGAGGCCTGCGTCCGTAACAGGCGTATCGTTTCCCCGATGCCTAGCTTCAGGGTTCCCTTGCATTCGAAGCCAAGGTTCGCCAGGCGCCGGTTCGCCACGCGGTACGAGAGCTGGTTCATGATCGGCGAGTCCACGTGCCGAACGCGCGTTTCCGGCACGTGCGCGGATATCTCTTCGATGATCTGCCTTACCGAGGCATTGAGGGTAAGCACATTGAACAAGCCGCCATTGAACAGTTTGCGCTTCAGAAGAAATTGCAGGGCGGCGACCGCGTCGCCCAGCTCCAGGTAGGGACGGTCCTGATTCAATGCCGTGCTCCATACGCTAAGCGGCAGGCGATTGACCGCTTGCCAGCAGAACTTATTGATCGCAGTGTGGAAGCGCATCCCCGGCGAGGGACCAAAGACGGTGCCGAAGCGGCAGGTCACGTGGCGCAGGCCTTCGCTCCGCGCCAGGGAGTCCAGCAAATGCTCGGCCCTCAGCTTGGAATCGGCATAGGGGCTCTGGGGACGCAGATCCGCGTCGGGACAATCCTCGTCGACGAGCCCGCTTGCCGTGCCGTAGACGCTCGTGGTCGATACGAACACGAGCGCGGCACCGGTCGGGATGCAGGCACGAGCAACCTTCTCGGTGCCGACGAAATTCACGCGCGCGACCTTCTCCGGGTGAGAAAAGCTGTCGACCGCATTCGTGACGGCGGCGAGATGAACAACCGCTTCGGCGCCCTCGAATATTCGATTCAGGTCGGCGCTGAGAATATCCGCTTCGAGAAAACGGTAGCGGCCATTGGCAGGCAGGTTGAAAAGCGAGCAATAGCGCTGAGACGAAAGATCATCCACCATCACAATACTGGCATCCGGAAACACGTCTGGGAGGGCCCGTATCAGCCGCGAGCCGATGTGGCCTAGCGCGCCGGTAATTACGATTCGCACGGATTGGCCCTGAGTGGCCAGCCAAGCGAGCGGCCGGTCAGCCAGCCGGCTCGCACTGCTCCAGCCGGTAACCGTAGTTATAAACCGGCACGATGCGGAACCCGGTTTCGGGCC
Source organism: Burkholderiales bacterium (assembly GCA_035308765.1). Lineage (GTDB taxonomy): Bacteria > Pseudomonadota > Gammaproteobacteria > Burkholderiales > SG8-39 > RBG-16-66-20. Next base: position 1,355 of record DATGGA010000067.1, on the reverse strand, counting down.
TGAGGTCGAGTTTCTTGCGCACCTGGCTGACATGCGTGTCCACGGTGCGCGTCGCGAGGTTCTCGGAGTGTCCCCACACCGTTTCCTGCAGGTGGCCGCGGGACATCAGCCGGCCGATATTGCGAAACAGCACCACCGCGAGGTCGAATTCCTTCGGCGTCAGTTCGACCTTGGAACCAGCGCGGCGGATTTCGCTGCGCTGGGTATCGATCTCGAAGGGGGGAAATGAGAGCTGCTTTTCGTCTTCCCGGGGGTAGGCGCGCCGCAGCAACGCATGGACGCGCGCCAGCAGTTCGTTTTGCCTTGCCGGCTTGATCATGTAGTCGTCAGCGCCGCTTTCCAGCGCAAACACGATGTCCTGCTCGGAGTCGCGCACGGTGACAAAAAGGATGGGAACGCGCCGCGAAACATTGTTCCGCAGCCACTGCAGCACCTCGGTGCCCGAGACATCCGGAACCTGCCAGTCGAGCAGGAACAGATCGAAACTCTCCCGCGTCGCGCGCATCATGGCTTCGCGCCCGGTCAGGTAGCCGTGAACGTCGTGCCCGTCCTGCACCAGCCAGCGCTGCAGCAGCGCCAACTGATCGGGATCGTCTTCCAATATCGCTATTCGCACGGTGGGATGATAATCCCCCGGGCGCGGGGGGAGGAACGGGAACCAAACCGCGTATTAGCCCGTCGGATACTGTCCCGCCTGCTGCAGGGGGCATTTTTGGCCCTTCCGTACTCTTGGAACGCTCCCGCCGGGCCGGTGTCCCGGACCGTTCCGTATCCGAAATCCGCAGCCATCCCGGCGCATGGGACTGGATCTTGCCTAACTGACGGAAATAAGACATAATTTCAGGTTCCGCCGGAGGGGTGCCCGAGCGGCTAAAGGGGGCAGACTGTAAATCTGTTGGCCTTGCGCCTACGTTGGTTCGAATCCAACCCCCTCCACCGGCAAATTCGGGCGCGCAGCGGATATGAGAAATGGGTGAAGTGAGAAAAGAGGCGGGTGTAGCTCAATGGCAGAGCAGAAGCCTTCCAAGCTTACGACGAGGGTTCGATTCCCTTCACCCGCTCCAGGCTTGCATGCGCGGCGAGGTACGGCTGCAGTTACGTGAATGGCCCATGTAGCTCAGTGGTAGAGCACTCCCTTGGTAAGGGAGAGGTCATGTGTTCGATCCACATCATGGGCACCAGAGTTTCAGACTTTTTCAACCGATAGGCGTCCGTCATGGCAAAAGGCAAATTTGAGAGAACGAAGCCGCACTTGAATGTGGGGACGATCGGGCACGTGGATCACGGCAAGACGACGCTGACGGCGGCGATGACGCACATACTTGCGAAGAAGTACGGCGGGGAGGCGAAGAACT
>DATGGA010000066.1:0-59829 GCA_035308765.1 Burkholderiales bacterium | reverse complement strand
GGGCCGAGCGCTACGTGCGCTCGATGGGACTGAAGGACTTCTCCATCGAGGCGCTGCCGCTGGACGACAAGGCGGCCTACGCCATGCTCGCCTCGGGCAACGCCACCGGGGTGTTCCAGTTTGAATCTCGCGGCATGCGCGACTTGCTCAAGCAGGCGCCGCCGACGCGCTTCGAGGACGTGATCGCGCTGGTGGCGTTGTACCGTCCGGGCCCGATGGAGCTGATCCCGGACTATGTCGCCTGCAAGCAGGGCAAGCAGCGCATCGACTACGTCGATCCGCGCCTGGAACCGATCCTCGCGCCCACTTACGGCGTCATGGTGTACCAGGAGCAGGTGATGCAGATTGCGCAGGTGATCGGCGGTTACTCGCTTGGCGGCGCGGACCTGCTGCGGCGCGCGATGGGCAAGAAGCTGGCCGACGAGATGGCGACGCATCGCGACATCTTCGTCACCGGCGCGCAGAAGAACGGCCTGCAGCGCAACAGGGCGATGCAGCTGTTCGATCTGATGGAGAAATTCGCCGGCTACGGCTTCAATAAGTCGCACGCCGCGGCCTACGCGCTGCTCGCCTACCAGACCGCGTACATGAAGACGCACCATGCCGCCGCATTCATGGCGGCAAACATGTCGGCGGTGATGGACGATACCGACAAGGTGCGCCAGTTCCGCGACGACGCGGTGGCGAACGGCCTCACGGTCCTGCCGCCCGACATCAACGCCTCCGGCCACCGTTTCGTGCCGGTCGACCAGAAGACGGTGCGCTACGGCCTGGGCGCGGTGCGCGGCACCGGCCGTTCCGCGATCGATTCGATCGTCGAAGCGCGTGAGAAAGGAAAAAGCGCCGGCGCGTTCACCGACCTGTTCGATTTCTGCCACCGGGTCGACAAACGCCTGGTGAACCGGCGCTGCATCGAGGCGCTGGTGCGGGCCGGTGCCTTCGACGGCATCAATCCCAACCGCGCCGCTTTGCTCGCGTCTGCCGGCCGTGCGATCGATGCCGCCGAGCAGGCCGAGCGCGCCGCGTCGCAGAGCAGCCTGTTCGGCGAGGGCGAGGCGTCGCATACGGCCGGGCTGGTGCTGGTAGATGCCAGGCCCTGGGATCTGAAGCAGCATCTCACCGAGGAAAAGGCGGCGCTCGGCTATTGCCTCTCGGGACACCTGTTCTCGGTCTACGAACGCGAGCTGAAGGGATTTCCGCGCACACCGCTGAACCGACTTTCCACCGCAGGCGAACGGGTCTGGGTCGCGGGCGTGGTATCCGCGGCGCGCGTGCAGATGACACGGCGCGGCCGGATGATGATGGTGATGCTGGATGACGGCACGGCGCAGCTGGAACTCTCGGTGTTCAACGAACTGTTCGAGAAGCACCGCGACAAGATGAAGGAAGACCGCCTGCTCGTGGTGCAGGGCAAGGTGCAGCGCGACGAATTCATCAACGGGCTGCGCGTGACGGCCGAGGATCTGCTGGACCTGCAGGCGATGCGGACGCGGTTCTCGGCGCGGCTCAGGATCGCCATGAACGGCGGCACGGACAAGAAGCGGGATCCGAAGCGTCTGATGGACCTGCTGGCGCCCTACCGTGCCGCGGGCGAAGCCGGATGTCCGGTGCTGGTCCACTACGAAAACGACGGCGGGAGCTGCGATGTCGCCCTGGGAGACGCCTGGCGGGTCCGGCCGGACGACCTGCTGCTCGGGGAACTGTCGTCGTGGCTGTCTCCAGAGGCGGTGCAGTTCCAGTATGGCAACGCGGCGCCTTGAGCGCCGCGTCGTGTCATGCAGCACCCTGGCTTGGGGTCCAGCGCACCTCGCAGGATTCGCTGCGCATCGTCACCAGCAGGCTCCGGTACCAGGCGTTCTGCAGCCGTTCCGCAGGATCGCCGCGCCGCTTGTCCGCGAGAAAACCCGCGATCATCGGGTAGCAGGCCTCCAGTTGCCGGCGCGTGGCGTCGCGCAGGTCGCGGATCGGGAACGCGCCACCGTGCGCCAAAGCTGCGGCGAGCAGCGCGCGGCGCACTTCGGCCGCGGCCACGCTCGCGCCTATCGTCGTTTTGACGCCGAAGCGCACCTTGACGCCGGCCCATTCCTGCTGTGCCCAGCGCAGGAAAGAATGGGCGTCGGCCCGGTAGCGGCGCACCGTGATGCCGTTCAGGGCCAGCCTTCTTTCCTCCGCCAGCGAGCGGATGTCCTTCAGGTAGGCGTCCAGCGCCGCAGGCGGCACCAGGCATTCGATGGCGCACTCGTGTGCCGGCGGCGCTGACGGTTCTTCCAGGCACAACTCGACCGGCGTTACCGCACCGGCGGCACTGTGCTGCAGGGATTCAATCGACAAAGTGACACTGTAGATCACACCTACCACGCCTTGACCTCCGACGGTGAGGCGAAACAGCTCGCTGTTTGTATCGCGGTCGGTGCGCCGCAGTTCTCCGTCGGAGGTAAACAGCGTGATGGCGGCCACGTGCGCTGATACGGGCAGCCCGTCCGGTCCGGCCGCCGCCTGAGACACCGACTCGCCGACCGTCGCAGGGAGGCCCGGTGTTCGGGCATAGGCGTCGATGGCGACGCCGTGCGGCGCCAGATACCGGGCGAGTTCAGTCCAGGGCGTCGCGGCCTGGAGTTCGATCAGGCCGCGCGCGGTATCCATGCGCAGCACACGGTCCATGCCTGTGCCGTCCAGCTTTACGACGTGCGCGCGCGCCTGCCTTAGCGCGTTGCGCAGGTCGTCGGCGGAGCGCACCCGGATGGTCGGTGCGCGTTGCGGCATGCCGGGGTCATAAGCGGCGGGAAGCGTCAGCGTGGCGAACATGGCGGTCTCCGGTTGCAGTTGTCGTCAGGCGCATTTTTTTCACGGCGCCCGCTGCGCTGCAACAGCAACGGCGGAAGTATCGGAAATCGCGACTGCGGGTAGCTAGGCCGTGGGCAGGCTGTCGAAACCGTTGTAGGCGCGGTCGTGCTCGCCCTGGGCCGCCTGCGCTTCGATGCCGCTGACGCGCGCGGCTGGCGGGCCGCGCCGCGCCCAGGCGAAAACCGCGTCGACCGCTTCGGGCCGGCCCTGCAAAACCGCCTCGACAGTGCCGTCGCGCCGGTTCCTCACCCACCCGGAAACGCCGTTTGCGAGGGATTCGCGGCGTAGCGCGTCCCGGTAGCCGACGCCCTGCACGCGGCCGGCGATGCGCAGGTGGCGCGTAACGTTCATGACCGAATTTTGCCTTCCCCGCGGCGCTGAATCCGCCCTTCTGCCGTGGTAAAGTGCGCCGAAAGCATCACGGGGACACTATATGCGCACCGTACTTCTCGTCATCGCCGGACTTGCCCTCGCGGGATTCATCGCCGTGGCCTGGGTTCTGCCCGGCATGTCGGGCTCGGAAGCCAAGGAGGCGGCGCAGGCGCTCATCACGGGCGCGGACGCGCTCAAGCCGCAGGTGGCTGCCGTGGCGGAGAAGGCGGGCAATCTTTCCGGCTCCGGAAAAGACATCAAGGCTGCCCCAAAGAGCGACGCCAAAGTCGGCGAACTGAAATGGATCGTCGAGATCAACGGCGCGATCCGCGGCTGGAACGAGAAGAACGCCATCGAGATCTCGGTGACGCCGAAACTGGAAGGCGGCAAGGTCGACTGGTCCTGCCGGGGCTATCCGAACGCCTCCATGCCGGCGGCCTGCGGCGGCCGGGGATAAATGCGCTTCGGCGGGCTCCTGACGACGGCGCTGGCCGCACTCGCGCTCGCCGCCTGCGCCGGGTCGGGCGGCGGCGGCAGCACGCAGCCGGACAAAGTCGTCTACCACCTGAGCGAAGGCTTGCCGCAGGCGACCAACGGCCTGCGCAACATAAACAACCAGCTCGAAGTCAATCCAACAGCGAAGATCGTGGTGGTATCGCATGCGCTCGGCGTCGATTTCATGATGAAGGGCGCGAAGGACGCCAACGGCAACAAGTACGAAGACCTGGTGGAGCAGCTGGTGCAGCGCGGCGTGCAGTTCGATGTTTGCGAGATCACGCTGCGCAACCGCAAGTTGACGCGGGAACAGTTCATCTCCTACGCGACCTTCGTTCCGTCTGGCGTCGCCGAGATCACCCGGCTGCAGCAAAAAGAGGGTTTTGCGTACCTCAAGCCCTAGTCGCTGACGTCACGGCGGTCAATATTCCCTGCACAATCGCAGCCGGCTCGGGCGGGCAGCCCGGGACCGCGATGTCGACCGGAATTACGTTGGCGACGCGTCCGCGGCTGGCGTAGTTTTCGCCGAATACCCCACCGTCGCAACCGCAGTCGCCGATGGCAACCACCAGTTTCGGTCCGGGCATCGCATCAAAGGTCCGGCGCAGTGCCTCTTCCATGTTACGCGAAACCGGCCCGGTCACCAGCAGCAGATCAGCGTGCCGTGGACTGGCAACGAACCTGATGCCGAGGCCCTCGAGGTTGTAGTAGGGGTTGGTGGTGGCGTGAATCTCGAGTTCGCAGCCGTTGCACGAGCCGGCGTCCACGTGGCGTATCGCAAGGGCCCGGCCCAGCAGGCCGAGTACGTCGTCGCTCAGGCGCGGGGCGAGTGCGCGCAGCGCAGCGTCGGCAGGCCGCGGTTTTTCGGTGCGGATGCCTGTACGCGCGATCTGGAGCAGGATCTTGTACATGACTAGAGGTCGGCGCCGGCGTAGGAAAGATTGAAGGACTTATTGATCAGCGGAAAGTCCGGAACGATGTTGCCGAGCACCGCGTATTCCAACGCGGGCCAGTTCTGCCAGGAAGGATCGTGCGGATGGCAGCGTCGCACCCGTCCGTCGGCGCCGGCCTGCAGCGCAATCAGGACTTCGCCGCGCCAGCCTTCGACCCAGCCGAGGCCGCAGGCGCCGGCCGGCGGCTCGGCAAACGGGATCCGCGTCGAACCCGCGGGCATGCCTTGCAGCAGCCTGCGCTCGAGCTGCAGCGATGCCAGTATCTCCTCGAATCGAACCACGATGCGCGCGGCAACGTCACCGTTGCGGTGCGAGGCGATTTCGGGCGCGAATTCATCATAGGGTGCGAAGCCGGGATACGCGCGCGCGTCCATGGCATGTCCGCTCGCGCGCGCGGCGAGCCCGACCACGCCCAGTAACGCCGCGGTCCGCGGCGCCAGCCGGCCGCAGCCGATGCACCGGTCCTGCAGGCCGGCGTGGTCGTAGTAGATCGCGCGCATGATTCGCAGTTCGGCCTCCAGCCGATCGGCTTCGGCGAGGATCCGCTCTGAACCCCGGTCGTCGATATCGATCGCGACCCCGCCGGGAACGACACGATCCATCAGGTAGCGGTGGCCGAACAGAGCGGCGTTGGTGCGCAGCAGGTCCTCTTTGAGTCGCGAAAATTGCGCCAGCCCGACGGCGAGCCCGCCATCGTTGCCGATGTGCCCGAGGTCGCCAAGGTGATTGGCGACGCGCTCGCGCTCGAGAAGCAGCGCGCGCAGGCGCAGCGCGCGCGCGCCCGGCTGTGCGTGCGCCATGCTTTCGAGCGCCATCGCGTACGCCCATGCATAGGCGACCGTGCTGTCCCCGGAAACGCGACCGACGAGCCGCGCGCCTTCGGCCAGCGAGAGCGATTCGAAGCGCTTTTCGATGCCCTTGTGCTTGTATCCCAGGCGCTGCTCCAGACGCAGCACGCGCTCGCCGACCACGGAAAAATGGAAATGTCCCGGTTCGATGATCCCCGCGTGCACGGGCCCGACCGCGATCTCGTGCACGCCGTCTCCCTCCACCGCGACAAACGCGTAGCGCGGATCGCCGGGCGCGAGGCGCTCATCGAGCGCCAAGTCGCGGCATAGCGGGTGGGTATCGACGGTCCATGCGCCGTGGCGAAGCCAGCCGCGAGCGTCGGGGCGCGTACCGGCCCGCGAAAGCGCGCCGAGGCCGACCAGGTCGAAAGCGGCGCGCTGCATGCGCTTGGCGCATGGAAAGGTGGCAGACAAATCCGGATAGCCGGTCGCCGCATCGGCGACGGGGAGTTCCAGCCAAAGCAGGCCCTCATGGGCGACCAGCAGCGCGTGCGCCGAATAGCCGCCATGCAAATCTCGCTCGTCGCTGGCCCAGAGCGCCGCCAATCGTCCCCCGGCAGCCGCTACCGCCTCGCAGGCCTCGAGCCACTGGCCAGCATCGCACCGTACGCGCCAGGCAGGCGTCGCGCCGGGCAGGGATTCCGTTTTCAGTCCGGCGACGGGTAAATGCATGGTGCTATCCGATCAGCGCGGCAGCCTGGCGATACCAGCCGGCAAGGTAGGGGGGCATGTATAAGCCGAACATCAGAACCAGCAGCAGATGCGCGAAAACGGGCAGCAGCGCGGGCCGGTGCGGCAGGCGGGCCACGCTAGCCTCGCCAAAGACCATGGGCTGGACTTTGCCGAAAATCGCGGCGAACGAGATGCCGAGCGACGCGAGCAGGATCGGCGCCGCCCAGGGCGCCTGCGCGATAGCCTGTGTGAGGATCAGGAACTCGCTCGCGAAGACGCCGAATGGGGGCAGCCCCAGGATGGCGACCGTCCCGAGCGTCAGGCCCCAGCCGACGGTCGGACTCAGGCGGATCAGTCCCCGGATATCGGCCATAAACTGGGTTCCGGCTTTCTGCGTCGCGTGCCCCACAGCGAAAAAGATCGCGCTCTTGGTGAGCGAGTGCATCGTCATGTGTAGCAGTCCGGCGAAGCTCGCCACCGGCCCGCCCAGCCCGAAGGCGAAGGTGATCAGGCCCATGTGCTCGATCGAAGAATAGGCGAACATGCGCTTGACGTCGCGCTGCCGGGAAAGAAACAGGGCGGCGACCGCGACTGAGAGCAGGCCGAACCCAATCAGCAGGTGGCTCGCGAACGGCCGATCGAGCGCGCCGTCGGTGATGACCTTGAAGCGGATCAGCGCATACAGCGCAACGTTGAGCAGCAGCCCGGAAAGCACGGCGGAAACCGGGGTCGGGCCCTCGGCGTGTGCGTCGGGCAGCCAGTTGTGTAGCGGTACGAGGCCTACCTTGGTGCCGTAGCCGACCAGCAGGAACACGAAGGCGATCGATATGATGCCGGGCTCAAGCCGGCCCTTGACGGAGTCCAGCTGCGTCCAGAGCAGCGCCCCTGTCCCGGCGCCGAGAATTTTCTCGGATGCGAAGTACACCAGGATGGTGCCGAGCAGTGCTTGGGCGATGCCGACGCCGCACAGGATGAAATATTTCCAGGCCGCTTCGAGCGAGGCATGGGTCCGGTACAGCGCCACCAGAAGCACGGTGGTCAGCGTCGCTGCTTCCATCGCCACCCACATGATGCCGAGGTTGTTGGTGGTGAGCACGAGCAGCATAGTGAAGGTGAACGTCTGGTACATGCTGTGGTACAGGCGCATGCCGCCGTCGGATACCCGACCGTGCTGGCGCTCGACCCGCATGTAGGGTCTCGAGAAGAGCGCCGTGGTCATGCCGACGAACGCGGTGAGCGCGACCAGGAACACATTCAGCGGGTCGACGAAGAACTGGCGGTGAAATGCATCGAAGGGCCCGTCGGCGACCACGCGCGTCACCAGGGCCGCCGCCGCCGCGAAGGTGGTCGTGCTGAACGCTGCGTTGACTTCGGCGGCGCGTGGTCGGTGTCCCACCAGCGCGAGCGCCAGACCTCCGGCGAGGGGGCTGACGAGCAGCAGCAGCATCTCGGCCGGCATCACTGGTCCTTCAGCCGTTCGAGGTGGCGCGTATCCAGCGAATCGAAGCGCTCGCGAATCTGGAAAAAGAAGATGCCGAGGATCAGCATGGCGACGAGCACATCCAGGGCGATACCGAACTCGATCACCATCGGCATCCCGTAGACGGCCCCGGTGGCGGCGAAAAACAGGCCGTTCTCCATCGCCAGGAAGCCGATGACCTGGGGCACGGCTTTGGAGCGCGTGATCATCATCAGGAACGAAAGCAGCACGCAGGCCAGCGCGATCCCCAGCGTTGATTTGGTCACCGTTCCAGCCAGCAGGGAGAGCGGCGACGCGAGGTTGAAGGCGAGTATCACCAGCACGATGCCGAACAGCATGGTGGTCGGGATGTTGAGCAGCGTCTCCACGTCCCATTTGACGTTCAACCGGCGAATCAGCCGGTGCAGGATCCATGGCAGGGCGAGGACTTTGAGCGCGAGCGTGAGCAGCGCCGAACCGTACAGATGAGCCTGACCGGTGAGCGACGCGACCAGTATCGTGGACAGGAACAACGTGAAGCCCTGCGCCGCGAACAGATTTATGAGGGACATGATCCGGCGTTGCGCAAGCATCGCAAACGCGAGCAGGAGCATCACGGCGGCGAGCAGGTTGACGAGTTGCGGGCCGTAGTGCTGCAGCATCTCAGCGTTCCAGGAGGACGTGCACCAGCATCGCGAGCACGGCGAGCAGGAACGCGGTGCCGAGGAATTCGGGCGCCCGGAAGATCCGCATCTTGGCCAGCAGCATCTCGATCAGCGCGAGCGCCGCTCCGCCCGCCGCGAGCTTGGCAAGCAGGGCGGGCAGCGCGAGCACGATGCCGAGCCAGTCGCTGCCACCTGCGATGCCGAATGGGAAGAACAGCACCAGTCCCAGGCATGAATACACGAACAGCTTGAGGCTGGCGGCCCACTCGATCATCGCCAGGTGCCGTCCCGAGTACTCGAGCACCATGGCTTCGTGGATCATTGTCAGTTCCAGGTGCGTCGCCGGGTTGTCCACCGGGATGCGCGCGTTCTCGGCGAGGGAAACCATGGTGAAGGCGACGCCGGCGAACGCCATGCTGGGATAGATCACGAATTCCCTGTGCGCGAGGGTGTCGACGATGGTGGTAAGCGAGGTGGAACTGGAGATTAGCGAGGCGGTGAATAGCACCATCAGCAGCGCGGGTTCGGCGAGGAAGCCGACCAGCATCTCGCGCCGCGCTCCCAGCGTGCCGAAGGCCGTGCCGATGTCCATGCCGGCGAGCGCGATGAACATGCGCGCCAGCGCTAGCAGACCGACGAGGGCGATCGCGTCTGCAGCGGCATTCAGCGGCAAATCGGTGCCGAGTGTCGGCACGATCGCCGCCGCCGCGCAAAGGCAGCCGAAGATAAGGTACGGCGCACCGCGAAACAGCGGAGAGGCATTGTGCGCGAGCACCACTTCCTTCTGGAACAGCTTGTTGAGCGCGCGATACGGCTGCAGCAGCGGCGGCGCGCTCCTGTTTTGCAGCCAGGCGCGACACTTGTTGACCCAGCCGGTGAGCAGCGGCGCAAGCAGCACTGCCAGCGCCAGTTCGGTGAATTGCGCTGCGACGCCGGACAGGCTGATCATCGGATAAACAGCAGCAGGGCCAGCAACGTGACGAAGCTGTAGGCCAGGTAAACGGAGATACGGCCGCGCTGCAACAGGGTCACTAGCGCGGTCAGATAGGCTACGGCGCGCGCGATCGGCAGATAAATCCAGTACCACAGCCGGTCCTCGGCGGAAGAACTGAAGCGCGGATTCGCGTCGTCGGGCGCCGGTTCGTGCTGCTCAAGGCGGAAGAACGGCTCGAATACGTGCCGGACGGGCTGGCCGAAGCCCTCGGCCGTGTCCTGCATGCGCGCGTTCTGGTCTGGAAAGCCGCAGCCCCAGGCCGCGGCGCGGCACGCGCGCCCGTGATAGAAAGCGCGTACCGCCAGCCAGGCGACGGCTACCAGGAGGGACGTGACCGCGAACACCAGCAGCGGGCTGTAACTGGCGCGCTCGGCGTTGATCGGCGCAAGGAACAGCCAGCCTTGGGCGAGATTGCCGATGCCGTGGCCGGTAAGCGCGCGGGTGATCGGGCCGAGCAATCCGATCGCGGTTGCGGGAACCAAGCCGAGGAATATGCAGGCGGCCGCCAGCCACGCGAGTCCGGTGCGCTCCCAGACACCTGCTTCCTGCGCTTCGGCGAGGCGCGCTTCACGGTGCTGGCCGAGGAACACCACGCCGAAAAATTTGACCATCACGTAGCCCGAGAGCGCCGCAGTCAGCGCCACCGAGGCCGCGGCTACCGGCACCAGCATGTTGAGGTAGCCGTGGGGCAGGCCGGGAGTGAAGAGAAAGGCCTGCAGCAGCAGCCATTCCGACGCGAAGCCGTTGGACGGCGGCAGCCCCGCGATCGCAATCGTGCCGATGAGCGCGCACCACGCCACCCAGGGCATGCGGCGGATCAGTCCGCCCAGCCGTCCGAGCGAGCGCTCGCGAGTCGCGTGCAGCACCGACCCCGTGCAGAGGAACAGCAGGCTCTTGTAGACGGCGTGATTCAGGCAATGGAAGAGCGTCGCAGTTAGCGCGAGCGCCGCCAGCGCTCCCATGCCGAAGCCGTGGAAGATGATGGTCAGGCCGAGGCCGGCAAAAATGAGGCCGATGTTCTCGATCGACGAATAGGCGAGCAGTCGCTTCATGTCGATCTGCACCGCGGCGAAGACGATGCCGCCGAGCGCGGAAACGAGCCCGAGCGCGAGCGCGAGCACGCCCCACCACCACAGCGGCGAACCGATCAGGTCGAAGGTGACGCGGATCAGCCCGTAGATCGCGGTCTTAAGCATCACGCCCGAGAGCAGCGCGGACACCGGCGAAGGCGCGGCGGGGTGCGCTTCGGGCAGCCAGACGTGTAGCGGCACGATACCCGCCTTGGCGCCGAAGCCGACCAGCGCGAGCAGGAAGGCCGCAGTCGCCCAGGACGCCGAGGGTTGCAGCGCGCGCATGTGCTCGAAGGTATAGTCGCCGGTCCCGGCCTGCAGCGCGCCGAAGCACAACAGAATCGCGATCGCACCAAGGTGCGCGATGAGCAGGTAGAGGTAGCCCGCCTTGCGGATTTCCGCGTGGTCGTGATCGACTGTCACCAGAAAAAACGACGATAGCGCCATCGTTTCCCAGGACACCATGAAGAAGTAGGCATCGTCCGCCACCATTACCAGCGCCATGCTGGCAAGGAAGACGTGGAAGTACAGGCAGACGAGTCCGAGCGAGGTTCCCTGGGCCTGCCGGAAATAGCCGCACGCGTAGATCGAGACACCAGCCGATACGGCACCCAGCAGCAGCAGGAAGAACGCGGACAGCGCGTCAAGCCGCACGTGGAACGGCAGATCCGGCAGCCCGAGCGGCAGCACGACTGAAGCGGCGGGCTGGAAGATCGCGGACAGCGCGATCGCGGCAAGGGCGAGCCCGGCGACGGCGCCCGCGGGATACAGGAAGCGTGTCGTCCAGTCGACGCTGGCCGGGCGCAGCAGGCCCAGCGCGCCGATCAGCAGCCAGGCGCAGGCCACGCCCAGCACCTCGTGCACGGGTGCGCCGGACATCGTCATGCGGCCCCAGTGCTCATGCGCGCACGCGCTTCTTTGCCACCGCCTTGAACAGCCAGTCAGGCAGCTCGCGGTCGCCGGCGTTGGCGATCACGTATTCGCGAATCAGCTGCCGGACCACCTGGGACGGGGTCAGGTCCTGCGCGGCGCAAATCTCTTCGAAAATGCGCTTCTTGCGCGGGTCGAGCAGGACGGTGAAGCGGGCGGTCTTGTTTTCCATCGGCGTTCCTCGGGTGAACGCCGGTAGCGTATTACAACGACATTATAATATCAATATCATTTGACGCGCATGCCAGGCTGCGCACCCGAAGCCGGTGAAATCAGAAAGATCCCGGGGCTTTCACCCGAGGCGGCGAGCACCATGCCCTCCGAGACGCCGAACTTCATCTTGCGCGGCGCCAGATTGGCGACCACCACCGCGAGCTGGCCTTCCAGCTGCTCCGGCGCGTACGCCGACTTGATGCCGGCGAACACAGTGCGGCTGCTGCCACCGAGATCCAGCGTGAGCTTCAGCAGCTTATCCGCGCCCTCAACATGCTCGGCCTTGACGATCTTCGCCACGCGCAGATCCAGCTTGTTGAAATCGTCTATCGAAATAGTCCCGTCGCTCACGGATTGCTCCTTCGCTGCATGTTGCTGTTTTTCCGCGTGCCGCTGCGGTGCTGTAACCTGCGGCACGGATTCGATGTTGAACAGCGCGTCGAGCTGCTTCTCTTCGACGCGGGTTAAGAGTGGTCGAAATTGTCCGAACTTGTGACCAGTCGGCAGAAACTTTTCGATACTAAGAGGTAGTTCAGCGTCCTTCCAAGTTAAGGGGGCGCAGTTTAGATATTTCTCGGCTTCCTCAGAGAGTTTGGGAAGAATCGGCTTAAGGAAGATTGTTAGTAGCTTAAATCCAGCAATTGAAGATGCACAGATTTGAGCCAAACTATCCTTTGCTTTGGGGTTTGTTTGCGCATCCTTGGCGAGTGCCCAAGGCTTAAATCCATCTATTTCTTTGTTGATGGCATCGGCAACTTCCATGGTTGCTCGAATAGCTTTCCCGAACTCACGTTCTTCCAACCAGTTTTTTATCAATTTGCTGTTAGCAACGGCGAGTGTTAGTCCGGCAGTATCGGCGGTTACTGGCGCGACGCCGCCGAATAAACTCATGCGAATTTCTGGCATTTGATTGCCGAAGTGCTTGGCAAGAAATGGCGCGATGCGACTCGCAATATTCACGTACTTGCCGACGAGATCGCTGTTGACGCGCGCGACGAAGTCGTCGGGATTAAAGTCGACGTCCTCGACAGCGGCGTTAAGTTTGGCGGCGATGTAGTAGCGCAGCCACTCGGGGTTCATGCCGAGATTGAGATAGCGCAGCGGGTCGATGCCGGTGCCGCGCGACTTGGACATTTTTTCGCCCGAGACGCCGATGAAGCCGTGCACGTAGACGTGGTCCGGCTCCTTGTAAGGCGCGCCGGAGAATTTCAGCATCGCTGGCCAGAACAGAGTGTGGAAGTAAATGATGTCCTTGCCGATGAAGTGGATCTGCTCGCATTCATTCAGCGTTTTGTCGAAATCCAGGTTCTTTTGGGCGCAGTAGTTCTTCAGGCTGGCGAGGTAGCCGATGGGGGCGTCCAGCCAGACATACAGGTACTTTTCTTTCTTGATGTCCGGCACGCGAATGCCGAAATAGGGTGGGTCGCGCGAGATATCCCAGTCGCCGAGCGCCTTGTCACCTTCGCCATCTAGCCACTCCACAGCTTTGTTGAATACCTGAGGTTGCACCCGCCCAGGCTTTTCCAGCCACTGCCGGATGAAGTCCTTGCACTTCGGATCGGAGAGCTTGAAGAAGTAGTGGTCGGAGGTCTTCAGCACGGGTTTCGCGCCGGAGAGCGTGGAGTAGGGGTTCTTCAGGTCTGTCGCCGGGTACACCGAGCTGCAGTTCTCGCAGGCGTCGCCGTACTGGTCCTTCGCGCCGCAGTTCGGGCATTCGCCCTTGAGATAGCGGTCGGCGAGGAACATGCCCTTCACCGGATCGAAGAACTGCTCCACGGGCTTTTTGTAGATCAGCCCAGCCTTGTCGAGTTTGCGGAAAATGTCCTGCGAGAGCTCGGTGTTCTCTCTGGAATGGGTCGAATGCCAGTTGTCGTACTCGAGATGAAATCCGTCGAGATACTGCTTGCGGCCGCTTTCTATGCCGGCGATGAAATCTTCCGGCGTTTTGCCGGCCTTCTCCGCGGCGAGCATGATCGGCGCGCCGTGCGCGTCGTCGGCGCCGACGAAATGCACTTCGTTGCCCTGCATGCGCTGGAAGCGTATCCAGATGTCGGCCTGGATGTATTCCATGATGTGGCCGATGTGGAATGCCCCGTTGGCGTAGGGCAGGGCGGTGGTGACGAAGAGCCTGCGGCGGGACATCTGGAGCTCGAAACCTGCGCGGGGAAAGCATCCATTTTAGCTTACACTTCGCGCATGCCTTTCAGTGAAGCGGATGTACAAGCGGTTCTCGCAAAGATCGTCGATCCGAATACCGGCAAGGACTTCGTCGCGACGCGTTCGTTGAAGAACGTGAAGGCCGGCGCGGGCCCGGTTTCGCTCGAGATCGAGCTCGGCTACCCGGGCAAAAGCCAGTACGAACTGATTCGGCGCCAGATCGTCGACGCCCTCAAGGCGGCCGGCGCGCCGGGTGCAAGCGTGGCGGTACGGTCGCGCGTCGTGTCGCACGCGGTGCAGCGCGGCGTGAAACTGGTGCCTGGCATCAAGAACATCATTGCGATCGCCTCGGGCAAGGGCGGCGTGGGCAAATCCACCACTGCGGTCAACCTCGCGCTGGCGCTGCAGGCCGAGGGCGCATCGGTCGGCATCCTGGACGCCGACATCTACGGGCCTTCGCAGCCCATGATGCTCGGCATCACGGGCCGGCCCGAATCCAAGGACGGCAAGAGCCTGGAGCCGATGGAAGGCCACGGCCTGCAGGCGATTTCGATCGGGTTCCTGATCGACAACGACACGCCGATGGTCTGGCGCGGTCCGATGGTGACCCAGGCGCTGGAGCAGCTTCTGAAGGACACGCGCTGGCGGGAACTGGACTACCTGGTGGTGGACCTGCCCCCCGGCACCGGCGACATCCAGCTGACCCTCGCGCAGAAGGTTCCCGTCACTGGCGCGGTGATCGTGACCACGCCACAGGACATCGCGCTGATAGACGCCCGCAAGGGCCTGAAGATGTTCGAAAAGGTCGGCATCCCCATCCTGGGCATCGTCGAGAACATGTCGATCCACATTTGCCCCAACTGCGGCCACGAGAGCCACATCTTCGGCGAAGGGGGTGCGGCGCGTATGTCGAAGGACTACGGCACCGAACTTCTCGGCCAGCTGCCGCTCGACTCGCTGATCCGCGAGCACGCCGATTCGGGCAAGCCGACGCTGGTGGCCGATCCGGACGGGCGCGTCTCCGCCATCTACAAGCAGATCGCGCGCCGCTGCGCGGTGCGCATCGCAGAATCGCAGAAGGACATGACTTCGAAGTTTCCGAATATCGTCGTCCAGAATACCTAGCGCGCCCTAGCGGCAGCGCCAGCCGTCGTCCGGCCGCCATGGATTCGCCATGGTGCTGACGGACTCGAGGAACACCACCAGATCCGACTGCTCGCCCGCGCTGAGCCTCAGAGGTTGGATTTCCCTGCCGCCGCGCTCGGAGTAATGGCGCACCACGTCGGCGATAGTCTCGAATTGCCCATGGTGGCCGTAGGGCGCGGTGAGCAGCAGGTGGCGCAGTGTCGGCACCTTGAACTTCCCATTTCGTCCCGGATCGGGACGCCCCTGCGCGGCGAGCGCGGAGAAGCCGTTGTCGTGGAGTTCCCCGTCGGTGAAATTCGGTCCGCTAT
This sequence comes from Burkholderiales bacterium, assembly GCA_035308765.1. Lineage (GTDB taxonomy): Bacteria > Pseudomonadota > Gammaproteobacteria > Burkholderiales > SG8-39 > RBG-16-66-20. Next base: position 44,703 of record DATGGA010000066.1, on the reverse strand, counting down.
GGCAGGTGATGCAGGTTCCCTTGCCGATGAAGATCTTCAGGCCGCGCTGCGCCGCTTCCGAATACACCCAGGGCCTGATCGGCTCGCCGCGCGCGAGCGCGTCGCGGAAACGGTCGAACGGCGTGGTCGGGCTGCCGAGCGTTTCGACAAACGCGGCGAGCACCTTGGCGATGTCGACGAACAGCGTCTCGTCGTCCGTCGCCGAAGGGGCGGAGCCGAAGCTGGTGCGATAGCGGCATGCGAGCTGCTCGTCCTTGCGCACCAGGTCGGCGACCTGGTGCGGGCTCGAGTTCAGTTCACGGGCGTCGAGGAAGGGACGCATGCTCTGCGCCCACAGGCTGTCCGCGGCGCCGTCCCAGCCGAAGCTGCGGCCTAGCCTGGCGTTCATCAGCGTCGGCGTATTGCGGTCTACCTCGGCTGCGGCCGCGCCACGCACCCGGTTGTCTGTCCAGTTGCGCTCGGGTACGTGGCAGGTCGCGCAGGCGAACTTGCCGCTGCCCGAGAGGCGGGTATCGAAAAACAGCCGCTCGCCGAATTCGATCGCCTCGGCCTTGCCCGATACGCGGTTGCCGGGGTCGGGCTTGTCCGGTTCCGGCCATGGCCCGAGGGTGAGGATCGCGCGGATTTCGCTTTGAGTGAATAGCGGCGGATCCTCCGCGGCGGCCCCGGCGGGCGAGGCCAGCCACGCCAGCGTCGCGAGGACGCAGCAAACCGCCGCTTTTGCCCTCATGCAACGCTATGATGTGAAGCCATCATGGGAGACTACGAGTGACCATCAAGTCTGACAAGTGGATCCGCCGCATGGCGGCCGAGCACCGGATGATCGAACCCTTCGAGCCGGGCCAGGTCAAGGAAGTCGACGGCAAGCGGATCGTCTCCTACGGCACCTCGAGCTACGGCTACGACATCCGCTGCTCGAACGAATTCAAGATCTTCACCAACATCAATGCGACCATCGTCGATCCCAAGCGCTTCGACGAAAAGTCGTTCGTGGACATACGCGGCGACGAGTGCATCATTCCGCCCAATTCCTTCGCGCTCGCGCGCACGGTCGAGTTTTTCCGGATTCCGCGCAGCGTGCTGACCATCTGCCTGGGAAAGTCCACCTATGCGCGCTGCGGCATCATCGTCAATGTCACGCCACTGGAACCGGAGTGGGAAGGGCATGTGACGCTGGAATTTTCCAACACCACACCGCTGCCGGCGCGGATCTACGCCAACGAGGGCGTGGCGCAGGTGATCTTCATCGAGTCGGACGAGGTTTGCGAGACGTCCTACCGCGACCGCGGCGGCAAATACCAGGGGCAGAAGGGCGTTACTCTGCCGCGGATCTAGTTCTACTATTCATAGTGGTGCGGTTGGTTACCTTTCCTATCTATAGTAGTTTCTTAAGGCCGCGCGCCGGCCTTGCTCTCTGGGAGGCGGTAAAAAACCGTCACAAAACCCTTGACTCGGGGGGGTGACTCCCTATAATCCGCAAAAATTCCCTGTTAACTCAAGGACAAGAAGGAGGTCATCATGACAAGCACCAGGAACTCAGGTTCGGTTGTCTGCATCCTCGACCTTCCTGAAACCTAGTTCGCAAGGAGACGTTGATGGGCGTACGCCCCAGTAGCATCGCTCGCACCGGCAAGCAAGCCTCACTACCGCAAGAACAGCTCTTCGACACGCACCCTGAAGTCAGCCTCGACTTCGAGATCGTGCGCCAGGCCGCCCGCCAGAAATACACGCGGCCGTTTCTGATCCTGGACAATGCCATCGTGCGCGAAAAAGCGCGCCGCTTCCGCGCCGCCATGCCGCGGGTGCGGCCGCACTACGCGGTGAAGGCGAACCCCGACCGGCGCGTCGTCAAGACGCTGCTGCAGGAGGGCTGCAGCTTCGAGATCGCGTCGACCGCGGAACTCGACCTGTTGCTGACACTGGATGCGAACGTGGCGGAGGTCTTCTATTCGAACCCGATGAAATCGCGCCAGGCGGTCGCCTATGCCGCGGCCAAGGGCGTCGAGTGGTTCGTCGTCGACAGCGTCGACGAGCTGCGTCGCGTGCACGAGATCAAGGCGAACGCCAGGATGTACCTGCGCGTCGCCACACCCAACATCGGCAGCGACTGGCCGCTTTCCGGCAAATTTGGCGCCGGCGCCTCGGAGACGCGCGAAATCATTTCGACCGCCGCCAAGCTGGGCGCCGATCTCGCCGGGGTGACGTTCCACGTCGGTTCGCAGTGCCGCAACCCGGAAAACTGGCGCGTCGGCATCGAGAAGGCGCGCGTGCTGTTCGATTCTATGACCAAGGCCGGCCTCAAGCCCCGCATGCTCGACATCGGCGGCGGTTTCCCGGTGCGCCACGTGAAGCCGATCCCCTCGATCGAGGTCATCGGCCAGGTGGTGAACGAAGCCCTCAAGGCGTTCCCCGCTGAAGTGCAGGTCGTCGCCGAGCCGGGGCGCTACATGGTGTCGGACGCGGCCTATTTCGTCTGCCGTGTGATCGGCACGGCGACGCGCGGCGGCAAGCGCTGGATGCACTGGGACGCGGGCCTGTTCGGCGGCGTGATCGAGACCACCGAGGGCCTGAAGTACCGGATCCGCACCGAGCGTTCGGGGCCGGACATTCCCTGGCACGTCGCAGGGCCCACCTGCGATTCGGTAGACGTGATCCTGCGCGACGAGCCGCTGCCTTCAGATCTCCAGGAAGGCGATTTCATCTATCTGCGCAACGCGGGCGCCTATACCACCGCCTACGCCAGCGAATTCAACGGCTTTCCGCTGCCTGAGGTGCGGGTTTTCGAGTCAAAAGGCTAGGCGCGTTCGTACAGCAGGAAATCGAAACGCACACCTTCACCCGAGGTGTGCGTTTCTTTTTGCGACACGCGCCAGTCTTTGCGGTCCCATTCCGGGAAGCGCGTGTCCCCTTCGTAATCCTTCTGGATCTCGGTGAGCACCAGGCCGTCCGCGAGCGGGAGCGCCGCGGCGTAGATCTCGGCGCCGCCGATCACGAACGCCACCGCCTCTCCCGAGCAGAGCGCGACCGCGCCCTCCACCGACACGGCGACGCTCGCGCCAGGCGCTTCGAAACCAGGCGTGCGGCTGATCACTATGTTCTCGCGTCCCGGCAGCGGCCTGCCGAGAGATTCCCAGGTGCGGCGACCCATGATGACTGGATGGCCCAGCGTGAGGTTTTTGAAATGCTTCAAATCCTCGGGCAGATGCCACGGCAGTTTTCCGTCCACGCCGATGATTCCGTTCCGCGACACCGCGGCGATCAGATAGATGCGCGTTTTCGCCGTTGCCTCGTTCGGATGTTTCATTGATCTCCCGGTTGCACTATTCATATCGACACGCGGTCGACGTATCACTACAGACGGTCATTTCAGCGCCCGACTGTCGCCATTCTGTGACAAATCACCTCAGCCGGACGATGTTTTACGTGCCATTATATTTGCATGATCGCCGAGAGAAATCTCACGGCGCTGCGTTACCCGCGCTCGTTCCTCGGTCTGCTGGTCGCCGGCTTTCTGCTGGTGGCGCTGCCGCTACTGGGGACGCTGCTGTATTCGGCCTGGCACAGCGAACGCCTTACGGAGCAGAGCCGCAGCGCGGTGTCGGGCGCGGCGAGGGCGGCGCGCGCCAGCCGCGCGCTGGTGAACCGCATCGGCTCGATCGAGCGCCTGGCGCTGCAACTCGCCGTGCTGCAGGATTCCCAGTTGCGGGCCGATTTCACGCGTGCGCACACGAGTTTCAAGCAGGTGGCGGGCGAATTGTCGCTGCTGCCGCTGGAGGAAGAGCAGCGGGTCGCGCTCAACCGGACCATGGAGCGCGAGCAGTCCCTGTACGACCGCCTGCGGGCGCCGCCGCGCGGCGGGTCGAAGGCGGCGAACCCAGCTCCGGTACGCGAGCTTGCCGGCGCACTGGTGGACGACGCCTACCAGGTGCTCGCGGTCAGCTATTTCGTCGCCGACCGCGAGGTGGAACGGCTGGGCGCGGGCGCTGACGAAGTGCACCGCCGCCTGATCATCATGGTGCTGATCGCCTCCGCGCTGGCGCTGACCGCGGCGCTCGCGTTGACACGGCTGATCGCGCAGCCCATCGCCGAGATCGACTCGGCGATCCGGCAGCTGGGTGGCGCCGACTTCGGGCGGCCGATCCGCGTAAACGGCCCGCAGGACCTGCAGAGCCTGGGCGAGCGGCTCGACTGGCTGCGCCGGCGGCTGATTGAGCTGGAAGCGCAGAAGAACCGGTTCCTGCGCCACCTGTCCCACGACCTGAAGACGCCGCTTGCCGCGTTGCGCGAAGGGACCGAATTGCTGAACGACCAGGTTGCGGGACCGCTGGCGCCGCCGCAACAGCAGGTGGTCGCCATCATGCGCGACAACAGCGTCAAGCTGCAGCGGCTGATCGAGGAGCTGCTCGACTACCAGCGGGCGCTGCACGCCGCCTCGGAGCTGCAGGTCGGCGCGGTGGGGATGGATGAACTGTTGCGCCAGTCGATACGCTCGCACCAGCTCGCGGCGCAGGCAAAATCGCAGCGCGTGGAGCTGGAGACCCCCGCGTTCACGGTCTGGGCGGACGCCGCCAAGCTGCGGTCGCTCATCGACAACCTCGTCGGCAATGCGGTCAAGTTCACGCCGTTCGGCGGCGAAATCCGCGTGCGGGCGCGGCAACACGGCGGCTCAGCCACCGTCGATGTCGTCGACAGCGGGCCCGGCGTGCCGCCGGAAGAGCGCGAGGCGATCTTCGAGGCCTTCTTCCGCGGCCGCGCCGGGGCCTTCGGGCGCGCCGAAGGAACCGGCCTCGGCCTGGCGATCGCGCGCGAGTTCGCCGAGGCACACGGTGGGCGCATCGAGGTCGTGACCGGCGCGCCCGGCGGCCATTTCCGCGTCACGCTGCCCGTGCGGTCGGAGGTTACGTTGGCGGAGGCGGCATGAGGACCTTCCTTCTCGCAGTCGCAATCCTGCTGTCGGGCTGCGCCGCGAACCCGCCTGCGGCCAGCCCCCCGGCAGCGCGCGCGCCGGTCGACGATTGCAGGGCGGAGGTGGCGCGCCTGAACGACCTGCTGGCGGCGGAGGTAGCCGAGCGGCAGCGCCTCATGCGCGCCGCGTCGCGGCGCGAGGACGCGTTGCGGCACCAGCTCGACGCCATGAAATCGATCGAGCGTGGCATCCTGGAGCGCGAAGACAGAATGCAAACCGAAGCGAGGTAAGCCATGGAAAAAAACCAGAAGAGAATCCTGCTGATCGACGACGACAAGGACCTGCTGCACCTGATCTCGATGCGCCTGAGCGCGGCGGGCTATGCGGTCACGACGGCCGAGTCCGGGCAGGCCGGGCTCGCGGCCATGGTTGCGTCGCCGCCGGAACTCGTCATCACCGACCTGCGCATGGAGGGCATGGACGGCTTGGCGCTGTTCGATGCGATCCACCGCGAGGCGCCTGCGCTGCCTGTGGTCATCCTTACCGCGCACGGCACGATTCCCGAGGCGGTGGCGGCGACCCGGCGCGGAGTGTTCGGCTTCCTCACCAAACCCTTCGACCCGAAGGTGCTGCTCGATACCGTGGCTGAGGCCCTGCGCCTGTCCGGCGCCCCCTCGGGGGGCGACGAGGGCTGGCGCGCCGAGATGGTCACGCGTTCGCCGGCGATGGAGTCGCTGCTCGCGCAATCCAGGCGGGTCGCCATTTCCGACGCCGCGGTGTGCATCCTCGGCGCCAGCGGCACCGGCAAGGAACTGCTGGCGCGGGCGATCCATCGCGCGAGCCGGCGCGCCGACGCGCCGTTCATCGGAGTGAATTGCGGCGCGATCCCGGAGGGGCTGCTCGAGTCGGAGCTGTTCGGCCACAAGAAGGGCTCGTTTACCGGCGCCGTGCAGGACCGCAAGGGCCTGTTCCAGGCGGCCGAAGGCGGCACGCTGTTTCTGGACGAGATCGGCGACATGCCGCCCGCATTGCAGGTGAAGCTGCTGCGCGCGCTGGAGGAAAAGGTGGTGCGTCCGGTCGGCTCCAACGAGTCGATCGCGGTCAACGTGCGGGTGATCTCGGCGACCCACCGCAAGCTGGAAGAGCGCATCGCATCGGGTGAATTCCGCGAGGACCTGTTCTACCGCCTGAGCGTGGTGAAGCTGGCCTTGCCCACGCTCGCCGAGCGGCGCGAGGACATTCCGCTGCTGGCGGGCCACTTCCTGACGGATGTCGCCGGCCGCTACAACCGCCCGCGGGTCGCGCTGTCGCCGGAGGCGATGGAACTGCTGGTGGCGGCGCAATGGCCGGGCAACGTGCGCCAGCTGCTGAACGTGATCGAGCAGGCGGTGGCGCTCTCCGCGACCGACGTGATTCCCGCCTCGCTGGTCCGCCAGGCCCTGGATGCGGGCGATTCGGCGCTTACCCCGTTGGACGAAGCGCGGCGCGCCTTCGAGCGCGACTACCTGGCGCGCATCCTCAAGATCACCGCTGGCAACGTCACGCATGCGGCCCGGCTGGCTGGCCGCAACCGCACCGAGTTTTACCGGCTGCTGGACCGCCATGCGCTCGAGCCAGGGATGTTCAAACTGTCGTCGCGCGCAGACAGCGAAAACCGCGCTGTATCAGGCGCTTCGCGCTTGCGCGGCTGATCGCGTCGTCGCGCGGCGACGATTCTCCGCCCGGCGCGCGCCGGAAATACGTCACGCCGCGCAGCTAAGCCGCTGTCCGCAGTCGGTTTTCCCGCACTGGCACGGCGGTTGCAGAAGATGAAGGAGGGGCATTCCATAGGAGTCGCTCATGGAACGTGCAAAAACGCACCCGATATTCATCGCCGCAGGCGCGGCGGTGTTGCTGTTCAGCCTGCTCGGCGCGGCGGCGCTGACGGGCATGCTGCCGTCGGCGAGTCCGAAGCCGGGCGAGCCGGTCGCGGTCGCGCAGACAGGCAATGCCTCGGCGTCGGGCGGCACCGCTCCGGCGCGCGGAACTCCAGCGGCGCAATGCGTCAACTGCGGCGTGGTCGACTCGATCCGCGCGATTGAAGTGCAGGGCGAGGCGAGCGGCCTGGGCGCGGTCGCCGGGGGCGTCGCGGGCGCGCTCGTCGGCAACCAGTTCGGCCGCGGCACCGGCCGGACGCTGCTCACGCTCGGCGGCGCCGCTGGCGGCGCCTACGCAGGCAACACGATAGAGAAGCACGTCAACAAGCACACGGTCTGGCGCGTCACGGTGCGCATGGAAGACGGCACCGTCAGGACGCTGTCGCAGCCGGCGCAGCCGCCGTTCGCGGTCGGCGAGCGCGTGCGCATCGTCAATTCGAATATCGAGCGGGCCTAGGAGCCGCCACCATGGAACACGTCAGAGTCAAGCAGATCAGCGACACCAGCGCATTCTTCCAGGCCATCGTCGGGTTCGCGGTCGCGGTGCTGGTGATGCTGGGCGTCGGGGGCACGGTGTACCACCTGGTCGCGTCCGACGGCTGGCTTGCGCAACTCTTCGGCCGCAGCCTTGCGAGCGGCATGGCCTCGGTGCTGGCGCTGCTGATCATCGGCCTGTGCGCCTGGCTGGCGCGCAACTGGATCTCCGTAGGCGCCAGGAACCGGCATGCCGATCTCTTCGTCTACGGGTTCGCGGCGGCGGGCGCCTTCTACGCGATCGAGATATTCAGCAAGGGAGCGATCTGACGCCAAGCGCAGCACCCAACGTTTTCCCCCCGGCCCGTCCTTCCCCCCTAAAGGCGGGCCATTTTTTTAAACGGCGATCGCGGCCTTGATCGCGGGATGCGGGTCGTAGCCCTCCAGCGTGAAGTCCTCGTAGCGGAAGGCAAACAGGTCCTTCACCTCGGGATTCAGCTTCATGCGCGGAAACGGCCGTGGCTCGCGCGCCACCTGTTCGCGCGCCTTGTCCAAGTGGTTGAGGTAGAGGTGGGCGTCGCCTAGCGTCAGCACAAACTCGCCGGCCTTGAGGCCGGTCACCTGCGCCATCATCAGCGTCAGCAGCGCATAGGAGGCGATGTTGAACGGCACGCCGAGGAACAGATCCGCGCTGCGCTGGTACATCTGGCAGGAGAGCCTGCCTTCGGCGACGTAGAACTGGAACAGCGCGTGGCAGGGCGGCAGCGCCATGCGGTCGACATCCGCCGGGTTCCAGGCGCTCACGAGGTGCCGCCGCGAATCCGGCTTTTTCCTGATGGATTCAATTACGTTTTTGATCTGGTCGATCTCCCCGCCGCCGGGGGTGCGCCAGTGCCGCCACTGGTAGCCGTACACCGGGCCGAGGTCGCCGTTCTGGTCCGCCCATTCGTCCCAGATGGTGACGCCGCGCTCCTGCAGCCACTTCACATTGGTATCGCCGCGCAGGAACCAGAGCAGCTCCAGCACGATCGACTTCAGGTGCAGCTTCTTGGTGGTGAGCAGCGGAAAGCCCTGGCCGAGGCCGAAACGCATCTGCCGGCCGAACACCGACAGCGTGCCGGTGCCGGTGCGGTCGGTCTTGCTCGCGCCCCGCGCCAGCACCTCCTCCAGCAGGTCGAGGTACTGCCGTTCGCCGTTGCCGGCATTTTGTTTCGTCATACCGCGATGGTAGCGAAAAGTTCGCGCGCGCTCTGAAACCGGTCTTCGGGGCGTTTTGCCAGCAGCCGGTCGATGATCGTCTGGTATCCCGACAGGCGCGCCGGCAGCAGCGGGATCTCTCCGTGCACGTGCTGGTACACCAGACCCGCCGGACCCTCGTCGCCCCAGAGCTTGTGGCCGGTCAGCATTTCGTAAAAGATCGCCCCCAGGCTGTACAGGTCGGAGCGGGCGTCCGCGGCCCTGCCCATGCATTGCTCGGGGCTCATGTAGCGCGGCGTCGCCATTACCTCGCCCTGGCGCGTCAGGTCGGAATTCGAATCGAGGTCCTTGGCCAGGCCGAAATCCACGATCACCGGGCGTCCGTTGTCGCGGAACATGATGTTCTGGGGCTTCAGGTCGCGGTGCACGATATCGCGCGAATGAATCGCGTCCAGCGCCTTGGCGATCTGCGACGTGATGCGCAACGCAGTGAGCGAAGTCATGCCCTCGTGGATGCGCGCGGCGAGGGTGCCGCCGGAGAGGTATTCCATCGCGATGTAGGGGTGCTCGCCCGAGAAGCCCTGGTCGAAAATGTGGGCGACGTGCTCGTTCTCGAACGCGACGATCAGCTTGTACTCGCGCACGAAGCGCTGCAAGAAGGTGGCGTCCCGGCGCAGCCCCGGGTCGAGCACCTTGAGCACCATCTGCATGCCGTCATGAATGCGCTCGGCAAGGTAGACCTGCGCCATGCCCCCCTCTCCGATCATGCGCAGCGTCCTGTATCCCGGGATTACGACCGCGTCGCCGTACACCGGCGCGCCTATATGCTGCAGGTCGAGCGGCGTGGTGCGCGCGAAAACCGGGCTCTTGCCCGAGTCTTCCAGGTGGCGCGCTTCCTGCTCGCGCAGCGCGTCCTCGATCGCGCGCGTCAGGCGCTGCGCCGGCAGGCCTGTCTTGCGCAGGAAATCCGCCGCGCCAGCCTTCATCGCCTGGATCGCGACATGCGTGTCGCCGTGATCGGCGATCAGGATCACGGGCGGCGCCTGCACATTCTTGCGGAATTCCGACACCCACTGGATGCCATCCTCGCCGGCAGGATGCGAATCCAGCAGCACCATGTTGTAGCGCTCGCGGGCGAGTATTTCGGCCGGTTTGCCGCGCTGGCGCGGGTCCCACTCGTCGATCTGCGCCTCGGGCCAGCGCCCGCGCAGCATGGCGCCGAGCGAGCGGCGGAATTCGCCCGACTCATCGACGATCAGAAAACGCATGGGATCGGCAGGGGCACGCGCTATTCTGCCCGGGCCGGACAGATTGATAAAGGCGGGCGAACAGTGGATCATGCGCCCTTGCGGGCGGAGGAGACACCAGTGAAGAAAGTCGCGTCATGAAGCTGTTTGGCGGCGGCAGGCCGGACCATCCCCTTGCCGATCCGAAGGAGGCGAAGCGCGTCCTGGACGCGCTGCCGCCGAACGACCCGGTCAAGGCGCTCGACGAGCTGATGCACTGGATGGAGTCGGTGGCGACGGTCGACGGCTTCAAGCCGGAGAACCGGATCCAGCTGCTGTTCGCGCTCGACGATGCCGCGCAGCCGCGCGTGCGCAGGCTTGGGAAGGAATATTTTGCGACGGGCCGGCCGTCGCGTTTCCAGGAGAACAGGCTCTGGACCGCGCTGCACGGCTACTGGAAGCAGGCGGGCCACGCCTACGCACTTGCCGTCAACCAGTTCGTCCAGGGACAGAAAGGCACGGATGCTGCGAAGAACCTGTTGCCCTTGCTCCTCGTGCGCACGCTGCGCAGCATCGCGCAGCAGGTCAAGTGGATGCACATGCGCTATGGGCCGATCGACCTCGCGAGCTGGGGCGTGTTCAACAGCGTCTACGCTTTTGCCGAGGTGAAGCAGCTCACGCAGTCGAAGGTCGCGGTCTATGCCGGAATCGCGGGCGACAGCACGCCGCAACTCGAATTTCTCAAGGGCGCCATGTTCAGCGCCAGTGCGCCCGACGGCATGCTGCCGCTGGAAGTCGAGCTGGCCGAGCGCCTGATTGCGGAGCTGGCGCCGCGCTTCGCGCTCGCCAACGCTCCTGCGAACGACCTGGCGTTCTGGATCGATCTCGCGCAGGCGATGACGCCCCTACGCCTGTCGCGCGCACCCAAGCCGGGCCCCGGCCTGCGCTGCTTCGGTGCCGGCGTCGCGCTCGCCGAAATCCATTCCCTGGCCGACCGCGTCATGGTCGAGGGCAAAGTACCGCCGGAGATCAACCTGGGCGGCAGCTACGAGCCGCATGTCGCACTCGACGCAATGCGTCACCTGCACATGTACTGGTCGCCGCAAGCGCCCGAGAGGAAGACGCAGCGCCATCCCGTCAAGTCGCGCCTCGCGGTCACGCATGGCTACGAAGGGGTGGTCGGCGTCCTCGGCGGCAGCGATTCGCTGGATTTCGACAACCAGAATTCGGAGAGCTGGATCGTCGAGAACGTGAGCGCCGGCGGCTTCGGCGCCGTGATTCCGCAGATGAAGGGCGACTGGCTGCGCGTCGGCGCGCTGCTCGCGCTGCAGCCCGAGGGCGGCAGCAACTGGGTGCTGGGGCTGGTGCGCAGGGTGAACAAGTCCGCGGGGCAGGCGGCGCGGGTCGGCATCGAAACGCTGTCCAAGACGCCGATGCTGTCGCGTTTCTCGGTGGCTGGCGTCGCCTCCATGTCCGAACAGGGCGTGCTGCTGAAGAACGGCGAGGCGGCAGAGGCGCACATCGTGCTGAAGCCGGGCGTGTTCGCGCCCGCGCAGAACCTGGAACTCGCGCGCGGCGAGCGCCACCACGTCTACATCCCGCAAGCGATCGCCGAGCGCGGCGAGGACTACGAAATCGCGCGATTCCGCGAGATGGTCAGAGAATCCTGAGCAGGAAAGCCGCGATGTCGGCGATCTCCTCGGGACAGACCGAGTGCGGCATCGGGTATTCGCGCCACTCCACCGCATAGCCCAGCGCCTGCAGCGCGTCGCGTGACTGCTGCGCTCGGGCCATCGGGATCATCGGATCGAAGGAGCCGTGCGCCATCAGGATCGGCAGGTCGTTGTTGATCGCCTGGCGCTCGGCCGCCAGCTTGCCCGCCAGCGGCAGGTAGGTCGACAGCGCCATCACGCCGGCCAGCCGCTCGCGCTGCCTCAGTGCGGTCTGCAGCACGATTGCGCCGCCCTGCGAAAAACCGGCGAGAACGATTTTCCCGTGGGGTATTCCTCTTTTTGTTTCTTTTAAAATTAAATCTTCAATCGAACTCTGAGATTCTCGTATCCCGTTCTCATCCTCCGGCCCGCCGCCCGATTGCAGGATGTCGTACCAGGCGGGCATGCGCATTCCCATGTTGATCGTGACCGGCCGCTGCGGCGCATTGGGAAAGATGAAGCGTACCGGCCTCGAGGCGGGCAGACCGAGTTCGGGCACGATCGGCTCGAAGTCGTGGCCGTCGGCGCCCAGGCCGTGCAGCCAGATCACCGCCGCAGTGGGCTTGGGCCCGGTTTCGATCTCTAAGGTCTCGAGTTTCACGGCTTGTTTTTGACGGCAGATTTCGGACGGAAGGCCTTGACCAGGGCTTCGTTGGTCTCGATGTAGGGGCCGCCGATCAGGTCGATGCAGTAGGGCACGGCGGCGAATACGCCATCCAGCGTTTCCTTGATTGCCTTGGGCTGGCCAGGCAGGTTGATGATCAGGGCCTGCTTTCTGATGACGGCCACTTGCCGCGACAGGATCGCGGTCGGCACGTATTTGAGGCTCACGGCACGCATCTGCTCGCCAAAGCCGGGCATCTCCTTGTCGGCGACCGCGAGAGTGGCCTCGGGCGTCACGTCGCGGCGCGCCGGACCGGTGCCCCCGGTGGTGAGCACGAGGTGGCAGCCTTTGGCGTCCACCAGCTCCACCAGCGTCGATTCGATCACCGGCTGCTCGTCCGGGATCAGGCGTTCCTCGAAATGCATCGCCGGCGTAGCGACAGCCGCGGCCAGCCATTCCTTCAGGGCGGGAATGCCTGCGTCCCTATACACCCCACCGGAAGCGCGGTCGCTGATCGAAACAATGCCGACGCGCAGTTCGCTCATTTGACCTCGAAGAAATCCAGTTCGACGCCGGCTGCGCGGCGCGCCAGGCGCTCGATCACTTCCTTCGGCCCGTGCGGTTCCAGGGTGACTTCCAGATGCATCAGGGGATTGAGTTCAATCATCGGAAAATTCCCTCAAAACCCGGAACAGCTCTCTTTGCACACGCGGCGGCTTGTCTTCGGCGATTTCCTTGCGCGCATTGCGGATCAATGTGCGCAGGGCTTGCAAGTCGGCGCCCGGGCGCTCGCCCGCAAAGGCGGTGAGCGCCGCGTCGTCGGCGATCAGCCGTTCGCGCCACTGTTCCAGGCGCAGATGTCTTGCGCGAGCAACGGCCGAACTGCCGGCGATCTCCGCGAGCGCAGCGCGCACCGGTTCCGGGTCGATCTTGCGCATCACCTTGCCGATGAACTGCACCTGACGGCGCAGCGCTCCGTGGCTGGTGATGCGCTGCGCCTCGCGCACCGCGGCGACGAGGATCGCGGGCAGCGCGAGCGCATCCAGCTGCGCAGGCGGCAGATCGATCAGCGCCGCGCCCAGCCGCTGCAACTCTTCCACTTCCAGTTTTTTCTTCGTCCTGCTGACGAATTCGGCTTCCATCGCTTGCTATGATAGCGCGCCATGTCCGTTTCCAGATCCGCTGCGACTCGATCCGCGGCACCACAAGCCGGCACACGCGGCCGCTTCACCTACGAGCCGGCGCAGTTGAAAGCGTTTGCGCAGACCGTGCTCGATGCTGCACGCAAGGCCGGCGCTTCCGCCTGCGAGTGCGAGGTTTCCGAGGGCTACGGTCTGTCGGTGACCGTGCGCAAGGACGAGCCCGAGACGATCGAGCACAACCGCGACAAGTCCGTCGGCGTCACGGTGTATTTCGGCGAGCGGCCGAACGCGCGCCGCGGCCACGCCAGCAGTTCCGACTTTTCGCCGGCGGCCCTGGCGAGCGCGGTCGAGGCGGCCGCGGCCATCGCGCGCAAGACCGCGGTGGATGATTGCGCCGGGCCGCCGGAACCTGCGGAACTGGCGCGGGCGCCGCGGGATCTCGATCTCCATCATCCGTGGGACCTCGGCACGGAGGAGGCGATCAGGATCGCGCGGCGCGTCGAGCGCGCCGCCTTCGCGCTGTCGCCGAAAATCAAGAACTCCGAAGGCGCGATGGTCTCGGCGCAGCAAGCGCAGTTCGTGCTTGCCAACAGCCTGGGTTTCATGCACGGCTTTCCGACCTCGCGGCATTCGCTCTCGCTCTCGGTGATCGCGGAGGACCGCGGCCTGATGCAGCGCGACGACTGGTACAGCGCTTCGCGCCTCCAGCGCAACCTCGCCGACCCCGGGGCGCTGGGCGACTATGCGGGCCGGCGCGCGCTCGCACGCCTGGGCGCGCGCAAGATCGCCACCCGCCAGGCACCGGTGTTGTTTGAGGCGCCGGTTGCGGCGGGCCTCATCGGCTCGTTTGTCTCGGCGGCGAGCGGCGGCAGCCTCTACCGGAAATCATCCTTCCTGATGGATGCGCTCGGCAAGCAGGTGTTCGCCCGGGGGATCACGCTGGAGGAGCGGCCGCACGAGCCGCGCGCGCTTGCCAGCACGCCTTTCGACGACGAGGGCGTGGCCACGCGCACCCGGGCCGTGGTGCGCGACGGCGTGCTCGAGGGTTATTTCCTCGGCAGCTACTCCGCGCGCAAGCTCGGGATGAAGAGCACCGGCAGCGCGGGCGGCAACCACAACCTGGTGCTGGGCGCCACGGGCCCGGACCTGCCCGGCATGCTGAAGAAAATGCGGCGCGGCTTCCTCGTCACCGAGATGCTCGGCCAGGGGACCAATCTGCTCACCGGCGACTATTCGCGCGGCGCCGCGGGCTATTGGGTGGAGAATGGCGAGATCGCGCATCCGGTGGAAGAAGTTACGGTCGCCGGAAACCTGAAAGACATGTTCCGGGGCATCGCCGCCGTGGGCAGCGACGCAGTGGTGCGCGGCTCCTACCGCTGCGGCTCCATTCTTGTCGACAACATGACCATCGCCGGGAACTGAATATGCCCAGGCCCCTGCTGATCGAGATCGCTTCCGACGTCGTCTGCCCGTGGTGCTATATCGGCAAGCGGCGCATGGAAAAGGCGCTCGCCATGCTGAACGGCGATATCGAGACGCGCATCGAATGGCTGCCGTTCCAGCTCAATCCGGACATGCCGGCGGCGGGCATTGCGCGCGCCGACTACCGGCGCGCCAAATTCGGCTCCATCGAGAAAGGCCGGGCGCTGGATGCGCGCGTTGCGCAGGAAGGCGCGGGCGAGGAGATCACGTTCGCATTCGACCGCATGCAACGCACGCCCAACACGATCGCCGCGCACCAGCTGGTGGACCTGGCCCAATCGCAGGGGCGCGCCGACCCGGTCGTGAATGCGCTTTTTCGGGCCTACTTCGAAGATGCGCGCGACATCGGCGACGCGGCCGTGCTTGCGGACATCGCCGGGCAGCATGGCGTGGAGCAATGGCCGGCGGGGGCCAATGCGGCGCGTGTGCGCGAGCAGGAAAACCGGGCGCGCCAGCTCGGCATCAGCGGCGTGCCGACGTTCATCTTCGACCGCAAGACCGGGGTTTCGGGCGCCTATCCGGCCGAGCAGCTGGCGAAGATCATCCGGGACGTTACTTCTACGTAAAGTCGAGCCGTCCCTGGACCAGGACGCCGTAGATCCGGATCGGCGCCCGGCGGGGCAGTTCCAGCTGTGGCAGCGGCTCGGCGTCCAGATCGAGGTTCTCCACTGAAAGCGCGCCCATCACCGCCTCGGACATGATGAACTCCCCGGCGCGCGCGCGGTTGACCATGGATTGTGCGAGCGAGACGCTGTCGCCGAAGGCGACCCGGCGCTGCAGCCCGCGCGGCCCCGCGACGCCGAGCACCGCTTCGCCCATGTGCAGCCCTTGCGCCACCGCGCTGCGCAGGCCGTAGGTGGCGCGCCATTTTTCGGCGAGCGCCGGGAAATTGGCCTGGACGCTCTGCGCCGCGCGCACTGCTTGCTGGGAGGTCTGCAGCGGATTGCCGCGCATGAAGGCCGACAGCATCATCTCGTGCTGCGAGGTGATTGCTTCGCCGCTGTGCACCCCCACGGCGTCGCCGACAAACGCGAAAAACTCGTTTGCCAGCAGCAGCACCAGGCTGGGCTCGAGCGCTTCGGACATGCGCGCCAGCCCGCGCAACTCGGTGCAAAGGAGTACCGCCTGGCGGCGGTCGGAGGCCGGCGTGAAGCCGACGGTGGTTTTCTGGTGGAAGGGAACGGCGCCCATCTCATTTCTCCATGAGGATTGGACGCAAAGATTACGATTTGCAAGAAACTGTCAGGGAGGAATTAGTGCCGCTTTCTGCAACGGCAGGACGGGCGGAACGGCGCCGCGGACAAGCGGTGGCGCCATCCTCAGGTGGTGCCGTGAACTAATTCTCAGATCAGCGTGAGCAGCGCCACGACGAAGACCACCAGCGCGCCGGCGGCGAAGAACGCCAGCGAGCCGTCGGAAATCCGCGGCAGATCGGGGTCGGCAGGAACCGGTTCCGGATGATGATCGTCATGGCCGTCTGCGGCATGCGCGTCTTCCGCTTTGCCTACTTTTTCATTGAAGGCGGCAAAGAAATCGTTGGCGACCTTGTTGGCCGCGGCGTCCACCAGGCGCGAGCCGATCTGCGCGAGCTTCCCGCCCACGTTTGCCTTCACCTTGTAGGAAAGTTTCGTATCGCGGCCTTCCGGGGCGAGGCCGACATCGGCGCTGCCCTTGGCGAACCCGGCCACGCCGCCCTGGCCCTCGAAGGAAATGGAATACGAAGCCGGCGGTTTGATGTTCGACAGCGCCATTTTTCCCTTGAACCTGGCGCTCACCGGGCCGACGCGCGCGGTCATCTGCACCACGTAGTCGTTCTCGCCGGTCCGCTCGATCGACTCGCAGCCCGGGATGCAGGCCTTGAGGATCTCGGGATCGTTCAGCGCCGCCCAGGTGTCCGCCTGCGAGGCGTGGATCAGCTGCTCTCCCGTCATTTCCATGCGCGTTTCTCCGTTGCGGCGCGCGGCCCGGGCTCAGTCAGCGCGCGCGCGAGGTCGATGAGGCTTTTCAGATTATGCACCGGCAGGAAGCGGTCCACGTGCGGCAGCATCGCGCGCACGCCCGCGGGCCGCGCCTCGAATTTCTCGTAGCGCAGCAGCGGATTGAGCCATATCAGCTGGCGGCAGGACTTGTGCAGGCGCTGCATCTCCTCCGACAGCCCTTCGCCCGCCTCGCGGTCGAGGCCGTCGGAAACCAGCAGCAGGCAGGCGTTCTGGCCGAGCAGGCGCCGGCTCCAGCGCCAGTTGAATTCGCGCAGGCTCCAGCCGATGCGCGTGCCGCCGGACCAGTCCTTGATCGCATCGGCGACCCTGGCCATCGCGACGTCGACGTCGCGGTGCCGGAGCTGGCGCGTGATGTTGGTGAGCCGCGTGCCGAACACGAACACCGAAACGCGGTCGCGGTCGTTGGTGATCGCGTGCAGGAAGTGCAGGAACATGCGCGCGTAGGGATTCATCGAGCCGGAGATGTCGCACAGCACCACCAGGGGCGGGTGCATTTCGATCGGCGCCGAGCGCACCAGCTGGATCACGTCGCCGCCGTCGCGCAGGGATTCGCGCAGCGTGGCGCGCAGGTTTATCTTCTTCCCGTTCGCATTCAGTTCATTGCGCCGGGTGCGGATCAGAGGCAGCGGCAGGCGCAGCTCGCGCAGCACTTTCTTCGCCTCGGCGAGCTCGGCCGAGGACATGGTGTCGAAGTCCATGCGCTGCAGCACTTCGCGCGAGGAGAAGGTGAGGCGCGCGTCGAGCTCGATCTTCTGCTCCTCGCGCTCCTGCTGGGCCTTCTTCTGGTCGAACAGCGCGTCCGACAGCCTCTGGCTCTGCTCTTGCTCGGGCTTGCCGGCGCGGCCGTAGGTCTTGGGCAGCAGCGCGCTCATCATCTTCTCGACCAGCTTCGGATCGCGCCAGAAAATGCGGAACGCCTGGTCGAAGATCGGGCGCTGCTCCTCCTTGGAGAGAAACACGGCAGACATGGTCCAGTACCAGTCGTCGCGCCGATTGCAGTCGGCGAGTTCGAGCGCCCTGACGCAATCCACCACCCGGTCGGGGCCGAGCCGCAGGCCCGCAGCGCGCAGCAGGCGCGCGAAGTGCATGACGTTTTCGGAGAGCCTTTGGCCGGGTCCGGCCGCATCGATCGCTGGGAACACCCTAAACCTCGGCGCGCTTGTCGGCGATCCCGGCTTGCGTGGCCAGCGGCGACTTGCGCGCCAGCTTTTCAACGGCGCGCGACGCCACTACCGCATGTTCCGAGAAGTAACGCTCGTGGTTGCGCTCGACGTCGTCGAGCCGGTAGACATAGTTCACCATCATGCCGGCCGATTGCGCCATGCCCGACTCGGAGGTGTCGCCCAGCCAGTTCAGGCGATCGAGCGCCGCGCCGTTGCCCAGATGGAAGCGCGCGACCGGGTCGAGCGGTTCGGCGCCGTGACTGGCATGCAGCAGATACCAGGCGCAGAGCCGCATCAGCAGTTTCTGCAGCGGCTCCTGCACCTCGCCGGTATGCCAGCCCGGCTGGTCGATCGCCGCAAGCAACGCCAGCCTCTGTTCCGCGTTCGGCCCCACCGAGAGCCGCATGCGCGCATCCGTCCCGTCGAGCCAGCGCCGGAACCCCCGAATCGGCGACAGGGTAGCGAAGGTGCGCAGGTGGGTGAATTCCCGCTGCAGGTCCTCGGCCACTTGCTTGATGAGCAGGTTGCCGAAGGAGATGCCGCGCAGGCCCTCCTGGCAGTTGGTGATGGAATAGAAAATCGCGCAATCGGCCTGCGCCGGATCGGCGACCGGAGAATTGATGTCGAGCAGCGGCTGGACCTGCGCGCTGATGCCGCGCGTGAGCGCGACCTCGATGAAGATCAGCGGTTCGTCGCGCAGTTGCGGATGAAAAAAAGCGAAGCAGCGCCGGTCGCCTTCCAGGCGGCGGCGCAGGTCGCGCCAGCCCTGGACCGCGTGCACGGCTTCGTACTGGATCAGCTTCTCGAGCACGATTGCGGGAGTGCGCCAGTCGATGCGCTCCAGCTTCAGGAAACCGCGATTGAACCAGGAGCGGAAAAGGTGCAGCAGGTCGGCGTCGATGGCGCGCCAGTTTGGGCGCTTTTTCAGGCCGCGCAGCAGCTCGCCGCGCATCGCGACCAGCGTTTCCGTCCCGCCAGGGGCCATGTTGAGGCGCCGGAACAGTTCCTGGCGCGCGGAATCGGTCAATTCCTGGAGCCGGATCAGGTTCTCGGGGGTCGGGTCGTAGCGGTATGCATCTGCCGCCTTGCCGACCGCTTCGGGCGAAGGCGCGAATTCGCTCGCCAGGATATCGAAGAACTCCTCGCGGCTGCGCCCGTCGAGCACGCGGTAGACGGCCAGCGCATCGCGCGCGAGCACCGCGCCGGAAACTTCGCCGCGCTCCCCGAGCAGAGTCTCGCACAGCGACACCAGATGCTGCGTACGCCGGTCGACGCCCGGGCGCAGCTTTCCGAGCAGGCGGCGCAGGAAAGAGGATGCGGGCATGGCGGACGAACCGGTCAGGCCGCTGCGGCCGCAGCGGTCTTCGATTCGGCGACCAGGCGCGTGGCTTCCTCACCGGCGATGCGCTCGATGTCGTCCTGGTATTTGAGGAGGACCCCGAGAGTGTTGTTCACCGTCTCCGGATCCAGCGTCACGCGGTCCAGGGCAACCAGGCAGTTTGCCCAGTCGATGGTCTCGGCCACCCCGGGGAGCTTGAACAGGTCCACGCCGCGCAGGCGCTGCACGAAGGCGACCACTTCCCTGGACAGCGCGCCTGCGGCCTTGGGCGCCTTGCGCTTCAGGATTTCGAGTTCGCGCGCTGCATCCGGGTAATCCACCCAGTGGTAGAAGCAGCGGCGCTTCACCGCGTCGTGGATCTCGCGCGTGCGGTTCGAGGTGATCACCACCACCGGCGGCTCGGCCGCCTTGAGGGTGCCGCTCTCCGGGATCGTGATCTGCCATTCGGACAGCACTTCCAGCAGGTAGGCTTCGAAGGGTTCGTCGGTGCGGTCCAGTTCGTCGATCAGCAGCACCGGGGCCGCGCCCTTTTTGCCCTCGAGCGCGCGCGCCAACGGCCGCTTGACGAGGAATTTCTCGGAAAAAATGTCCTGCGCCAGCTTGTCCTTGGATTTCTCGCCCGCCGCTTCCGCGAGGCGGATCTCGATCATCTGACGCGAGTAGTTCCACTCGTAGGCGGCCTGCGCGATGTCGAGGCCTTCGTAGCATTGCAGCCGGATCAGCTCGCGACCGAGCGAGGCGGCGATAACCTTGGCGATCTCGGTCTTGCCGACGCCCGCCTCGCCCTCGAGGAACAGCGGCCGCTGCATCGCCAGCGAAAGGTAGAGCGCGGTGGCAAGACTGCGGTCGGCGACATAGTCGGCCGAGCCCAGCAGCTTGTGGGTTTCGTCGATGGACTTCGGGAGCGGTTGCGGCATCAGGGGCTACGTTTCGGGAAAGATTGGATTATCGCTGAGAAAAAAGCCCGCCGGAGCGGGCTTCCCTTCTCTCTCCCCCACGGATATCTATTTGAGCGCGGCCTCCACGGCGCGCCTTGCCATTACCGTCACAAGGTGCGCGCGGTACTCGGCGCTGGCGTGCAGATCGGCATTCAGGCCTTCGGCCTTCTGCTTGACGTTCGCCACTGACTCGGGCGCGAACTTGGTGGCAAGCGCTTTTTCCATGTCCGCTTGGCGGAACACGCCGGGACCGGCGCCGGTCACCGCGACGCGCACGCTGCTGCCGAAGTCGGCGACGAACACGCCGACGATGGCGAAGCGCGAGGCCGGGTTCTTGAACTTGGTGTAGGCGGCGCGCTTGGGTACCGGAAAGGAGACCGATGTGATGATCTCGCCCGCGCCCAGGGCGGTGGTGAACATGCCCTTGAAGAATTCCTCCGACGAGAGCTTGCGCCTGTTGGTGACCACGGTCGCGCCCAGACCCAGCACGGCCGCCGGGTAGTCCGCCGCGGGGTCGTTGTTGGCGAGCGAGCCGCCGATCGTGCCCATGGCCCGGACCTGACGGTCGCCGATCATGCCGGCGAGCGCGGCCAGCGCCGGGATCGCCTTCCTTGCGTCCGCCGAATGCGCGACGTCCGCGTGGCGGGTCATCGCGCCGATGATGACGGTCTTGCCGTCGCTCTTGATTCCGGCCAGGTCCTTGATGGTGCCGAGGTCCACGATGTCCGAGGGCGAGGCGAGGCGCAATTTCATCGTCTGCACCAGCGTCTGACCGCCGGCGAGCAGCTTGGCGTCGCCCTTGGCGAGCGCCGCGGCGTCGTTCACGCTGGAGGGACGGTGGTATTTGAATGCGTGCATGTGATTCTCCTCAGGCTGCTTTTTTGTTCTTCAGGGTCCGCCACACTGTCTGCGGCGTGGCCGGCATCGGCATGTCCTTCACGCCCAGCGCGTCCGTGATCGCATTCATCAGCGCGGCCGGTGCGCCGATCGCGCCTGCTTCGCCGCAGCCCTTTACGCCCAGCGGATTGTGCGTGCAGGGCGTTTCGCGCGTGTCCACCTGGTACATGGGCACGTCGGTCGCGCGCGGAATGCTGTAATCCATGAACGAACCGGTGAGCAGCTGGCCGGAGGCGTCGTAGTGGACGCCTTCGGTGAGCGCCTGGCCGATGCCCTGAGTCAGGCCGCCGTGCACCTGGCCCTCGACGATCATCGGGTTGATGATCTTGCCGAAGTCGTCCACCGCCGTGAACTTCTCGATTTTCACCGCGCCGGTCTCGGGATCCACCTCGACCTCGCAGACATAGGTTCCCGCCGGGAAGGTGAAGTTCGACGGGTCGTAGAATGCATTCTCGTTCAGGCCCGGCTCGAGCTTGTCGTGCGGGTAGTTGTGCGGCACGTAGGCCGCGAACGCCACCTCGCCGAACATCTTCTTCTTGTCGGTGCCCGCGACCGCGTAGGCGCCGTTTTCGAATACGACGTCGCTCTCGGCCGCTTCCATCAGGTGTGCGGCGATTTTCCTGCCCTTGGCGATGACCTTGTCCAATGCCTTGACGATGGCGGTTCCGCCCACGGCGATCGAGCGCGAGCCGTAGGTGCCCATGCCGAACAGGATCTTGGAGGTGTCGCCGTGCACGATGTCGACGTTTTCGATCGGCATGCCGAGGCGATCGGCGACTACCTGCGCGAACGTGGTTTCATGCCCCTGGCCGTGCGAGTGCGAGCCGGTGAACACGGTCACGCTGCCGGTCGGGTGCACGCGCACCTCGCCCGCCTCGAACAGGCCTGCCCGCGCTCCCAGCGATCCCGCGACCGCCGAAGGCGCGATGCCGCAGGCCTCGATGTAGGCGGCGTAGCCGAGGCCGCGCAGCTTGCCCTTCGCTTCAGAGGTTTTTTTCCTGGCCGCGAATCCAGACACATCCGCCAGCTTCTGCGCCGCGTCCATCGTCGCGTTGTAATTCCCGATGTCGTACTGCAGCGCGACCGGCGTCTGATAGGGGAATTCGGCGATGAAATTGCGCCGGCGGATCTCGGCTGGGTCGATCTTCATCTCGCGCGCCGCGGTTTCCACCAGGCGCTCGACGACGTAGGTCGCCTCCGGCCGGCCGGCGCCGCGGTAGGCGTCCACCGGCGTGGTGTTGGTGAACACCGCCGTTACTTCGCAGTGGATCACCGGCGTCTTGTACTGGCCGGCGAGCAGCGTGGCGTAAAGGATGGTCGGGATGCAGGAGGCGAAGGTGGACAGGTAGGCGCCGACGTTGGCCGTGGTCTTGACGCGCATGGCGAGGAACTTGCCCTCCTTGTCCATCGCCAGTTCTGCGATCGTGTGGTGGTCGCGGCCGTGGGCGTCGGTGAGGAAGGCCTCGGAGCGGTCCGAAGTCCATTTCACCGGCCGGTTGATCTGCTTCGAGGCCCAGGTGACCGCGACATCTTCGGCGTAGAGGTAGATCTTCGAACCAAAGCCGCCGCCGACATCGCCCGCCACCACGCGCACCTTGTGCTCGGGCAGGCCCATGACGAACGCGGTCATCAGCAGCCGCTCGACGTGCGGGTTCTGGCTCGCGACGTAGAGCGTGTAGCTGTCGTCGGCGCGTGAATACGAGCCGTTCGCCACGCGCGGCTCCATCGCGTTCGGTACCAGGCGGTTGTTGATGAATTCGAGCTTGGTGACGTGCGCGGCCTTGGCGAATGCGGCGTCGCAGACGGCCTTGTCGCCGATCGCCCAGACGTAGCAGGTGTTATCGGGCGCGATGTCGTGCAGCTGCGGCGCGCCCTTGGCGCGTGCCTTGGAGCCGTCCACGACCGCGGGCAGCACCCCGTAATCCACTTCCACCAGCTCGGCCGCGTCGCGCGCCTGATCCCCGGTTTCCGCCACCACGATGGCGACCTGGTCGCCGACGTAGCGTACCTTGCCCTGCGCGAGGCAGGGGTGCGGCGGCTCCTTCATCGGCTGACCGTTGACGTCGGTGATCAGCCAGCCGCAGGGCAGGCCACCGAGCTTGGCCGCCGCGAAATCCTCGCCGGTCAAGACTGCGAGGACGCCCGGGGAGGCCTTTGCTGTTGCGGTGGATATCTTCTTGATGACGGCATGAGCATGCGGAGAACGGACAAACGCCGCATGGCTCTGGCGCGGCAGTTCGACATCGTCGGTGTACTGGCCCGCGCCGGTGAGGAAGCGGTAATCCTCTTTGCGCTCTATGCGGGCGCCGATCAGCGGTGCGTTCATGAGTGCCTCCGGTTACTTGCCAGCTGCCATTGCTTTTGCGCCCGCGCCGATCGCCTTCACGATGTTGTGATAGCCCGTGCAGCGGCACAGGTTGCCTTCCAGCGCCTCGCGGATTTCCTGCTCGCTCGGGCTCGGGTGGCTGTTGGCGAAATCGATCGCGTTCATCACCATGCCGGGCGTGCAGAAGCCGCACTGCAGGCCGTGGTGCTCCTTGAATGCCGCCTGCATCGGGTGCAGCGTGCCGTCGGGCTTGGCGACGCCCTCGATCGTCATGACATCCGCGCCTTCGGCCTGCATGGCGAGGATCGAGCAGGATTTCACCGCCTTGCCGTTCATGCTCACCGTGCAAGCGCCGCACTGCGCAGTGTCGCAGCCGACGTGGGTGCCGGTGAGCCGCAGGTGCTCGCGGATCAGCGTGACGAGAAGCGTGCGCTCCTCCACCTCTACCGAAGCTGGCTTGCCGTTGACCTTGAGGGAAACCTTTAGCGCCATGCTGCCTCCTTCGGGGTGGGTCTGTGCCGCGGGGGAATGAATCCTAGCCAAGCACCCTGCCTCCGGCAATGGTGCGCCGCCGCAATTCCATTATCTGTCAGTATCGCGAAAGCCTGTCAAAAGGGATCCGACAAGCAGCTCAACCAAACTATCCGCCCCCATGGCGCAAAGACTTGTTTTCTTAATGTTAGTTCTGGCTTCTGCCGCGGCGCAGGCGCGGGATCTCACGCTTGCCGAAGCGGAGCGGCTGCTCACCGAGCACGGCCGGGAGCTGATTGCCGCGCGCCGCGCAGTCGAATCGGCCGGTGCGCAGCGCACCATTGCGGCGGCACGGCCCAATCCCACGTTGTCGCTGAATACCGCGAGCATCAGCTCCAATCCCGGAACCGGCCCGGGGCCGCTGAACCAGAAGCGGGTTGATACGATCCTGCGCATCGACCAGCCGTTCGAACGCGGCAACAAGCGCGAACTGCGCATGGACGCGGCCGAAGGGCTGGAACTCGCTGCGCGCGGCGATTCGCTCGACGTGCTGCGCCTGCAGCTCGCGCAGCTGCGCGGCGCCTACTACGACCTGAAGCAGGCCGAGGAGAAGGTCTCGATTCTCACGGAAACGGCGCAATTGTTTTCGCGCACGCTTGCCGCCGCGCAGATTCGGCTCAAGGCGGGCGATCTCGCGGCTGCAGATGTGGCGAAGGTTCAGGTGGATTACGAGCGGGCGCAAAACGACGCCCGCGCGTCGCAGGCCGAACTGGAACGCGCGCGAATTGCGCTTGCTTATTTGATCGGCGAGGACCGGATGGCGATGGGCCTGCGGGCCTCGGATCCGTGGCCGAGCCTGGAGCGGCCCGATGCGGCCGCGGTCGAGCGCGCGATCGCGCAGGCCACGGAAGCGAGACCCGACGTCGCCGCAGCCAGGGCGCGCGTCGCGGCTGCCGGGAAACTGAGGGACCTGGCGAAGAGCCAGCAGACCCGCGACATCACACTGGGCGCGCAGTATGAACGCTATCCAAGCAACATTCCCGCCGATTCCGTCGGCATTGGCATATCGCTGCCGTTGTTCACCGGCAACGATTTTTCGGGAGATATCCAGCGGGCGGAGGTCGACCGCTATGCCGCGCTGGATGCGCTGGGCCGGGTGCGGGCCATCGCCGGCAACGACATCCGGCGCGCCGCTTCCGACCTGGCGGCGGCAGGCGATCGGGTCGAGCGCTACGACTCGTCGCTGCTCGAAGCCGCGCAGCGCACCGCGCAGGCCGTCGAATTCGCCTTTCAGCGCGGCGCGACGTCGGTGCTCGAGGTGCTGGATGCGCGCCGCACGCTGCGCGCGGTCCGGCTCGAGGCGCTCGCCGCGCGCACCGACTACGCCAAGGCGCTCGCTACTTGGCGCGCAAGCCTGACCACCACGGATATTCCCGGGCAAAAATGAAGAACCTCGAATACGGCCTGATTCTCGCTTCCATTCTGCTGCTTGCCGCATGCAACGAGCCGGCGGAGAAGGCGGCGTTGCAACCGCGAGTGGAAGGCCAGTCGGTGATCTTTCCGGCCGGCAGCCCGCAGCTGGCTTCGCTCGTGTCGCAGAAAATCGAGCCGCGCCGGGAGGCGTTGCTTCGCTTCAACGGCCGCCTGATCTGGGACGAAGACCGGACGGTGCGCGTCTTCAGTCCTTTTGGCGGCAGGGTGCTGTCGATTGCCGTAAAGCTTGGCGATACCGTGCGCTCGGGCCAGACGCTGGCGGTGCTCGCTTCGCCCGATCTCGGCATGGCGCAATCCGAGGCGCGCAAGGCAGAGCAGGACGATGCACTCGCACGCAAGAGCCTGGCGAGGATCGAGGAGCTGGCTGCGGCGGGCGTCGCCCCAGCGAAGGACCTGCAAGCCGCGCAAGCCGATTCGGCGCGCGCCGCCGCCGAGCGCGAGCGCACGCAGGCGCGGCTGAAACTTTACGGGCCCCTGGCCGAGGCGGTGGACCAGCGCTTCGCGCTGCGTTCGGCGATCGCCGGGGTCGTGGTGGAGCGCAACCTCAATCCTGGCCAGGAACTGCGCGCCGATACGCAGCCCGACAAGGGCCTGTTCGTGGTCTCCGATCCATCGCACCTCTGGTTCATCCTGGATGTCACGGAAAGAGATGTCGGATTGGTGCGGCCGGGGACTGACGTGCGGATAAGCGCCGCGATGCTGGGCGAGGAATCCATCGGCGGCAGGATCACGAGCGTCGCGGACTTCGTGGACCCGCAGACCCGCACCGTCAAGGTGCGGGGCACCATCGAGAACGCGGATCGCAGGGCGAAGGCCGAAATGTACGTCACGGCAGAGTTGAAAGTCCCGGACACGCGCGGGTTCCTCGTGCCCACGAAAGCGATCTATCTGCGTGGCGAGCAGTACTACGTTTTCGTCGACGCGGGCAAAGGGCGGTTCGTGCGCAAGGCCGTGCGCCTCGGGCAGACCATGAACGGGAACCAGGTCGTGCTTGAAGGCCTGGCTGCGGACGAACAGGTCGTTACCGAAGGCAATCTTCTGCTGGAACGCCTGGTTGCTTCCAGGGACTGAACGGACAGCGGCCGCATCGTGATCAAACGGATCATCTCTTTTGCGTTGTACCAGCCCCTGTTCATCTTGTTCGGGGTCATCGTGTTCGTCGGCGGCGGATTGGTGGCGTTCAAGAACCTGCCCGTGGAGGCATTCCCGGACGTTACCGATACCCAGGTCACGGTGATCGCGCTGTTTCCTGGCCGCGCTGCGGAGGAGGTCGAGAAGCAGGTCACTATTCCGCTCGAAGTCGGTCTCTCCGGCCTGCCGGGCGCAGTGCGCCTCTTCTCGCACACGCAGTTCGGCCTGTCCTTCGTGATCCTCACGTTCGACGACCGCGTCAGCGGCTATTTCGCGCGCCAGCAGGTAGTCGAAAGGCTGAACAACGTCGATCTGCCGCCGGGCGTGCAAGCGCAACTCGCGCCGTTTTCCACGGCCATCGGCGAAATCTACCGCTACCGGATCAAGGGCGAAGGCGCTTCGCCGCGGGAGCTGCGCACCTACCAGGATTGGGTGGTCGCGCGCCAGCTCAAGCTCGTCCCGGGGGTCGCCGACGTGACGAGCTTCGGCGGCCTGATCAAGCAATATGAGGTGCACCCGGATTTTGCACGCATGCGCGACTACAAGGTCACGCTGGCGCAGTTGTCACAGGCAGTCGCCAACGGCAATACCAACGCGGGGGGCAGCTATCTCGACCAGGGATCGCAGCAGTTCCTGATTCGCGGCATCGGGCTGTTCCAGGGGCCGCAGGATATCGAAAACGTCGTTATCACCGAGCGAAACGGCACGCCGGTCCTGGTGCGGGACGTCGCGCGCGTGGAAGTTGGCGCGGTCCCGCGGCAAGGTGTCGCCGGAGAGAACGAAGACGACGATGTCGTCACCGGCGTAGTGCTCCTGCGTCGCGGCGAAAATCCTTCGGATGTCCTCGCAGCGGTGCGCGGCAAAATCGACGAGCTGAATACAACCGGGCTGCCGAGCGGGGTCAAAATTGCGCCGATCTACGATCGCAGCTGGCTGATAGGCAAGACGCTGACGACGGTTTTCACCAACCTCGTGGAAGGCGCCCTGCTGGTTTCGGCGGTGCTGTGGCTGTTCCTGGGAAATCTGCGTGCCGCGGCCATCGTGGCCCTGACGATCCCGCTGGCGCTGTTGGCGGCTTTTCTGGGCCTCACCTGGGTCGGGATTCCCGCCAACCTGCTGTCGCTGGGCGCCATGGATTTCGGCATCATCGTCGACGGCGCGGTGATCGTGGTCGAGAACGTGTTCCGCAAACTGTCCGAGGCAAGTCACGGCGGCAAGGTGCTGGACGAGAATCGGCGCAAGCACGTCATTCTGGACGCGGCCGTCGAAGTGGGGCGGCCTACGCTGTTCTCGATGCTGATCATCATCGCGGCGCATATCCCGATCTTCACCCTGCAGCGCCACGAGGGCCGGATCTTCGCGCCGATGGCCTACTCGGTGGTGTCGGCGCTGGTGGGGGCGCTGATCCTTTCCCTCACGCTGGTGCCGCTGCTGTGCGCGGTGAGCCTGAAGAAGAATCTGCCCGAGGAGGAGAATTGGCTGGTCCGGACGGCCAAGCGCCTGTACGCGCCTTCGCTCGCGTGGGCGCTGGGCCACAAGCGCTCGGTGCTCGGCGCGGCGGTGCTTGCGCTCGCGGGCAGCCTTGCGCTGGTGCCCTATCTGGGCACCGAGTTTCTGCCGGAACTGAACGAGGGAATGGTATGGGTGAGCGCAGACCTGCCGCCGGGCGTGTCGGTTTCCGCGGCACAGAAGGCGGCGGGGGAAATACGCGCGGCAATCCGCAAGTTCCCGGAGGTGAAAAGCGTGTCGTCCAAGGCCGGCCGGCCGGAGGATGGCACCGATCCCAAGCCGATCAACATGCTCGAGTTCCTCGTCGACCTGAAGCCGGAAGCCGAATGGAAGCGCGGCATCACCAGGGTCAAGCTGCTGGACGAGATGGACGCCGAAATCCGCAAGATGCCGGGGGTCGACCCGCGCTTTTCGATGCCGGTGCGGGACAATATCCTGGAAAGCATCTCGCAGATCAAGGGCCAGATCATCGTCAAGATATTCGGCGATGACGTGAATGTCCTGCGCGATCTCGCGACCAAGGCGCTGCACAAATTCGAGAAAGTCGACGGCGTTGCGGATGCATATGTCGACCGGCTCGGCGAACAGCCCCAGATCCAGATCCGCGTCGACCGCGCGCGCGCCGCCCGCTACGGCATCAACGTACAGGACGTTCAGGACGTCATCGAAACCGCGCTGGGCGGCAAGCAGGTAACCCAGGTGTGGGAAGGGGAGCAGCGCTTCGGGGTCGCGATCCGGCTGGACGAGGCGGAAAGGAACTACTCGCGGCTGCAGGCGCTGCTGGTCGCGACGCCAGACGGGGCGTACGTGCCGTTGTCGGAGGTCGCCTCGTTCAGCACGGTCGGCAGCGCCATGAACATCTCGCGCGAAAACGGCAAGAAGCTGCTTGCGATCGGCGTCTTCATCCGCGGCCGGGACATGGGGAGCGTCGTCGCCGACTTCAAGACGCTGTTCGACGCGAACGTCAAGCTCCCGGAAGGCTACTACGTCACCTGGTCGGGTGAATTCGAAAACCAGGAACGCGCCATGAAGCGGCTTGCATTCATCGTGCCGATATCGATACTCATCATATTCCTGCTGCTGTTCGACGCTTTCAAGTCCTTCCGTTCGTCGCTCGTCATCGTGGCCAATATTCCCTTCTCGATGATCGGCGGAATTCTCGCGCTCTGGCTGACCGGCATCTATCTCTCCGTATCGGCCGCGATCGGATTCATCGCGCTGTTCGGCCAGGCCGTCCTGAACGGCGTCGTCATGGTGACGCTCTTCAATGAATTGAAGAATCACGGCCTGTCGCCCGAGCAGGCAGTCACGCAGGGGGCGATGACCCGGCTGCGCACCGTGTTGATGACAGCGCTGCTCGCTGCGCTCGGCCTGCTGCCGATGGCGTTGTCGACCGGCATAGGCGCCGAGACCCAGAGGCCGCTGGCAGTAGTCGTGATCGGCGGCCTGATCTCGGCGACCTTGCTGGTGCTGTTTGTTCTTCCGGTGCTCTACGTGCTGGTCTCGCGCATCGGCGGCCGGAAGCGCGGCCAAACCGCGCATTCACCTGTCCGCGCCGAATAGGCGCGCCACCGCCCGTTCGCGGCGCTGCCTATGCGAGCCGCAGCCTCCCAAGGTGCCGCTGACCGAATTCGCTTTGCAGATATTTGAGCACCGGCGCGAGGGTATCGAACGGCCGGAACGGGACGGACAACGCCTCGAGTTCCCTCGCGAGCGTGCTCTTTGCAAACACGACGTCCGCCCCCAGGGCTGCGTCGAGGTCCGAATGACCGTCGCCAGCGAAGACGATTTGATTGTGGCGGTAAGGCACGAGGTGACGCGCCTTGGCGTTCGCTGAGCGCCCGCAGGCCGGGTCGTAGTGCGGAAACGCTGGGATGAGGCGATCCCCTGCGAAATCGAGATCATTGGCGAACACCGGAACCGCGTCGATGCCGTTGACCGAAAGGACGTGGCGAATCATCGGCACGAAGCTGTCGCTGACGATGTTCAGATCCACGCCGCGCCCCCTGGCCCAAGCCAGGATAGCGGAAAACGCGGGATCCACCCGCACGCGCGACAGGCGGGCAAAAAGCTCTTCGCGCGTGACCCGCAGATTTTCGATCTGCAGGCGCAGGCAGTCGCGTGCAGGAAGCCGGCCGCATTCCCAGGAGAATTCCCAGTCGCGCCATTTCTCGTTCGGTGAAAACTCCTCTATGACCTGATCGAGGATGTCGCCGTCGGTGAGCGTGTTGTCGAAATCGAAGAACAGAACCGGCATGAGCATCGACCTAGACATGGGCGCGTTCCCGGGTGACGGAATTGCAGAACCTATTCAGGTGGCGCGCCACCGCCTCGCGTTCGAGGTCGGCGGTGACGACGTGATAGGACTCCTCCAGCATGACGACTTCGCGCCGCGCCGACCCGATCCGGTCATGGATGAACGCGGAATTCCTCGGGCCGGTCATGTCGTCGTTCGCGGCCTGGATGAGCATCACTGGGCTGGTCACCGCAGGCAGCAGGCGCTTGCAGCGCGCGATCAGCGGCCGCATTTCGCAGAACAGCCGCACCGGGAAATGCGCATAGCCGAGCGATTCGGCGTCGCCGCTGTCGCGCAGCGACATCTTCGCATACTGCTCCGCGACTTTGCCGCGCAACGCTTCATCCCTGAGTCCGAAAGGCTCGCTCTCGCGGAAGTAGCTGAAGAACTTGAGCGGCGTGTAGTTCACCAGTGGGAGGAGCCTGTGGAGCCACGGCACGTTCCAGCCGTCGTAGAACAGCGTCGGCGAGAGGCAGGCGACACCGGCAACGTCCGCCGCGAATTCGGCGGCGAGCATCAACGACAGGATGGCGCCCAGCGAAAGTCCGCCGACGACCAATGGCGACCGGTTCTCGCGGGCGACGCTTCTGGCTTCGAGGAATGACTCCCTGGCCGAGCTGTACAGTTCGCGCCATTTGGTGCGCGCCAGTACGCCCAGCGGCTGGCCGTGATTCACCAGGCGTGGCACGCGTACCGCGTGGCCGCCCCGATGCCGCAGGCTGTGGGCGAGGTAACCCAGCTCGGTGGGCGATCCCGTCAAGCCGTGCAGCAGCAATACCGTGCAGCCGCCGTCGGCCGGGAGGAAGATCCCGCGGTCGGAAAGCGCGACCGGCCGTTGCCTCCCGATCCAGGCCCACTCTACCGACATTGTTCCTTTGCCCGGGTCAGGACCTGTTCGAGTGCGAGCGCAGCCAGGTCGATTTCCGCTGTCGTAATCTCCAGCGAGGGCGCGAGGGTAATGACATTCTTGTAGTAGCCGCCGATGTCGAGCACAAGACCCATTCTACGCGAACCTGTCGATAAATCGCCCTCCAGGCCGATCTGGAACATGCGGTCAGCCAGCCGCCGGCTGGGCGTAAAGCCGTCGGCCTCGCACATCTCCATGCGCAGCGCGAGGCCAAGCCCGTCGACGTCGCCGATTTCCCTGTGTTTCGTCTTCAGGCTGGCGAGTTTTTCGAGGAAGTACGCGCCCTTGCGTCTGACCCCGGCCGCGTAATTGCCTTCGGCGAGGATTTTCATTACCGCCAGCCCGGCTGCCGTGCCGAGCGTGTTGGAAGAGAAGGTCGAATGCGTCGAGCCCGGTCCGAAGACGGCGGGATTGATCAGCTCCTCGCGCGCCCAGATGCCGGACAAGGGATTCATGCCATTGGTGAGCGCCTTTCCGAACACGATGATGTCCGGCTGGACGCCGAAATGCTCCATGGCCCACATTTTCCCGGTACGGTAGATGCCCATCTGGATTTCGTCGTCGACAAGGAGGATGCCGCGCTGTTTGCAGATTGCGGCAAGCCGGCGAAAGTAGTTCTTCGGCGGAATTATGTAGCCGCCCGTTCCCTGGACCGCCTCCGCGAACAGGGCGCCGAATTCCGATCGTGCGGTCTTCGGGTTCCACGCGCCGGTATATTCATGCTCGAAAAGGCGCTCGAATTCGGCAATGCAGTGGTCCTCCGTCTTCTGCGCCTCGCCCCGGAACGGCGAGCGGAACACGTAGGGAAACGGGATGAACTCTGCGCGATCCGCGAATTCGCCGAACGCCTCCCGATAGCGGTAGGAAGAGGTGATCGCGGAAGCGGCCAGCGTGCGGCCGTGGTAGCCGCCCTGGAACGCGAGCATGCGCTGCCGGCCGGTATGCATGCGCACCAGCTTGATCGCATCCTCGATCGCCTGCGAGCCGCCCACGTTGAAGTGCACGCGGCCCTTCATGCCGAAGCCGCGTTCGACGGAATCGCAGATCATCTCTGCAAGCTCGATCTTTTCGCGATGCAGGTACTGGCAGGCGAGCTGCGGCAGCTTCTCCATCTGCCCGCGCATGGCTTCGCTTACCGCCGGCTGGGCATATCCGAGATTCACCGCGGAATACCACATTTGCAGGTCGAGGTATTCCGTTCCGTGCAGATCATAGAGGTAGCTGCCGCGGCAGCGATCGAAGAATTTCGGCTTCTCCGCGTAGTGCACCGTGTCGCCGTGCGAACAATAGCGGCCCTCTTTTTCGAGAAGCGCAAGTTCTTCTTCCCGCAGTTGGGCGGCAGTCAGTTCAGCAGGGATTCTGTTCATGTTCTCACCCGAAAATTTTTCTGGTCGGATAGTACGGGACATACTTGCCCCAGAACGGGTTCGCTATTCTGAACGCTCGATCTATCGTGCCGCTGTCTACAGCCTTTCGCACATCTTACAAGTTTGGGCGCTGGCGGCCCCGGCTTCTGCTTGATTCGTATCGCTTCTTCTTCCGTATCCATTTTGAGAACCGCCGGGGCGAGAAGTTCTCGCATTCCGGCCCATAGTGCCGCCGGTTCGCGCCGCAAGAGTTTCCCGGGGCGCTGCAAGCCCGGCGCAAGGTTTCGGACAGGGCAGCGCAAGCTTTCGCAGGCACCATGAATTGCAGTAGCGTGGCCGGGGAATCTCCTCCTCCCCCCGAGCCGCGGTCATTGGGCCCGCCTCGTGCGGGCCCCTTCTTTTGGGGACTGTATGATTGTCCGGGTGCGGATCATGATCGTCGAAGATGACGCTGCGCTCGCGAGCGGTATCGCGCGCATCCTCGAAGGCGAGGGCCACGCGGTCGACGTTATGTCAAAGGGCGAGGACGCGGTGTCCGCCGCCAGGCAGGAACGCTTCGATTTGCTCATCCTGGACATCGGCCTGCCCGGTATCGACGGCTTCGAAGTGCTGAGGCGCCTGCGCGCGGCGGGCGACCGGGTTCCGGTCCTCGTGCTTACGGCGCGGGACGCCCTTGACGACAGAGTCCATGGCCTGGATCTCGGCGCCGACGACTACATGGCGAAGCCCTTTGCCATGCCCGAGCTCGCGGCGCGGGTGCGCGCGCTGGTGCGCCGCTCCCAGGCGCAGACCGGGCCGAAGGTCGTGCACGGGCCGCTGATGCTGGACACGCTTGCGCGCCGCGCCCAGCTGAACGGCGAATCGCTCGATCTGGCGGCGCGCGAATGGGCGGTGCTCGAAGTGCTGCTGGCGCGGGTCGAAAAAATCGTCTCCAAGGAGTCCATCATCCAGGCCGTGGCGAATTGGGGCGAGGAACTGACGCCCAACGCGATCGAGGTTTACGTCTCGCGCCTGCGCGCCAAGCTGGAGCCTTCGGGGGTGCGCATCCGCACCGTGCGCGGCTTCGGCTACATGCTGGAAGAATTCAAGGAAAAATAGGGTGGTCCGCAGCCTGCGCGGCCGCCTGCTCAAGACGCTGCTGCCGCCGGTCGCAGTGCTGCTGACAGTGGGCGGGGTGGTGCAGTACTTCCTCGCGCTCGGCCCCGCGAACGACGCCTACGACCAGGCGCTGGTGGATGTCGGCATCGCGCTTGGGCAACGCATCAAGGGTGAAGGCGAAGGAGTCGCCTTCGACCTCCCGGGAGCGGCCGAACAGGTCCTGCGCACCGACAAATACGACTCGATCTACTACAACGTGCGCGGTCCCGACGGCACCGCTCTCGCGGGCGATCCGGGGTTGCCCGCGATTCCGGAATCGCAGGAGCCGGAGGACGGCGTCATCGCCTACGACGGCGACTACAAGGGGCAGAAAATCCGCCTGGTCGCGGTGCTGGTGCCGTGCGGCGGCAGGATCTGCACCATCCAGGTGGCCGAGACCACCGCCAAGCGCGAGGCGCTGGCGAGCGAAATCGTGATTTCCAGCCTGGTGCCCGAACTTCTCATCACGCTGCTCACGCTGGTGATCGTGTGGTTCGGCGTCAAGCGCGGCCTGGAACCGCTGGAGGACCTGTCGGCGGAGATCCGCGGCCGCTCGGCGCGCGATCTGGGGCCGATCGACACCAGGCATGCGCCGCAGGAAGCGCAGCCGCTGGTCGCCGCGCTGAACCAGCTGTTCGGGCAGGTAGCCGAGTCGAGCAGCAACCAGCAGCGCTTCCTCGCCAATGCCGCGCACCAGCTGCGCACGCCGCTCGCCGGCCTGCAGGCGCATACCGAGATCGTGCTGGCCCAGGACGTGCCGGAAGCGCACCGCGCGGATCTCGAGCAGGTGCACCGCGCGACCATCCGGACCGCGCGCCTCGCAACGCAGCTGCTGGCGCTCGCGCGAGCCGAGCCGGGCGGCTACCGCGGCGACGCCTCCGGGCCCGTGAACCTGCGCGTGGTCGTCGAAGACGCGGCCGACGAATGGGTGCACCGCGCGATGGGCAAGGAAATCGACCTCGGCTTCGAGCTGTCGGATGCGCAGACCCCGGGCGACGCGCTGCTGCTGCGCGAAGCGCTCGGCAACCTGATCCACAACGCGCTCGAATACACGCCGCAGGGCGGCCGCGTCACCGTGAAAACCGGATTGCGGAACGGACGCGCCTATCTCGAGGTCGAAGACGATGGGCCGGGAATCGCCCCGGCAGAGCGCGCGCAAGTGCTGGAGCGCTTCTACCGTGTCCGGGGAACCATCGGTACAGGCAGCGGCTTGGGGCTGTCGATCGTGCGCGAGATTGCGGCGGCGCACCGCGCCGAAATCGAGATCGGCTCCGGCGAGGGCGGCCGGGGCTGCAAAGTTGGGTTAACATTTCCACATGGATAGCGTCGACATCGAAGTCCTGCGCAGCGCCGAGGCCTGGCGCAAGGCGGGCCATCGCGTCACCTTCGGCACCATCGTCAAGACTTGGGGGTCGGCGCCGCGTCCGGTGGGCGCGCTGGTGGTGATCCGGGACGACGGGCAGGTGGTGGGTTCGGTGTCGGGCGGCTGCGTCGAGGACGACCTCGTTGACAAGGTGCGCGCCGGCAAAGTGGCGAAGGACGCGCCGCAGCACATCAGCTACGGCGTCACCAACGAGGAGGCGACCCGCTGGGGTCTTCCCTGCGGCGGCACGCTCGAGCTTGTGATGGAGCCGGTGACCGAGAAGAGCGCCTTCGGCGAGCTGTTGGAGACGATCTCCAAGCAGCAGCTGGTGAGCCGTACCCTGCAAATGGATACGGGCGCCGTCTCGATGAAGCCGGGCAGCGCCGACGACGTACTCGAGTTCGACGGCAGGGTGCTGACCACGGTGCACGGGCCGCGCTGGCGCCTGTTCCTGATCGGCGCCGGCCAGCTCACGCGCTACCTTGCCGAAATGGCGCGCATGCTCGACTACCAGGTGCTGGTGATCGATCCGCGCCAGGAATATGCCGATGGCTGGGATCTGAAAAACGTCCAGCTGGACCGCGGCATGCCCGACGACGCGATCGCCGCGGCGAACCTCGATGGCCACAGCGCAGTGGTGGCGCTGACGCACGATCCAAAGCTCGACGATCTCGCGCTGATGGAGGCACTGAAGTCGCCGGCGTTCTACGTCGGCGCCATCGGCTCGAAGAAGAACAACGATTCGCGGCGGGTGCGGCTGAAGGAGTTCGACCTGTCCGAGGGCGAGATCGCGCGCCTGCGCGGCCCGGTGGGCCTGTACATCGGCTCCAAGACGCCGCCGGAGATCGCGGTGGCGATCCTCGCCGAGATGACCGCGGTGCGCCATGGCGTGAGCGAGCCGAGCTGGGCGGCAAAGCCGGCGCAGCGTTTCGACCCATCGGCCTGCGAAGTAACGCCGCAGAAGGTTTGAACGTCGTTGCAATCCTGCTGGCCGCGGGATCCGCCAGCCGCTTCGGTTCCGACAAACTGCTTCACCCGTTGCCGCACGGCGTTGCCATCGCCGTCCAGGCGGCGCGGCACGTCAGAGCCGTGACGGCGAGAATCGTCGTGTCGGTGCGCCCGGGTGCGGATGAACTTGCCCGCCTGCTGCGCGCCGAAGGCTGCGAAATCGTGATCTGCGAAAACGCCGCCGAGGGCATGGGTGCGAGCCTTGCCTGCGCGGTACGCGCCGTAGATGCAGCTGATGCCTACCTGGTCGCGCTCGCCGACATGCCGTTTGTCCGCCCGTCCAGCATCGTCGCTGTGCGGGATGAACTCGAGAAGGGAGTTTCGCTGGCTGCACCCTATTTTCGCGCGCGCCGCGGCCACCCGGTGGGCATTTCGTCACGGTTTCGCGATGAACTCATCAGATTGAAGGGCGATGAAGGGGCAAGGGCGCTGCTCGCAAGTCACGCCGCGGAAATCGTCAAGGTACCGGTCGGGGATCCGGCGGTGCTGCGTGATATCGACACGCCGGGTGACCTCGCGCCGCCGCTCGTCGTATAGTTCAAGCAAGGTCATGGAAACGGCGCAAAGGGCGGTGCTGTTCGTGGACGTCACGGACAGCACCAAAATCTACGAGTCGCTCGGCGACACGGTGGCGCTCGCGCTGATCAACGGCCTGTTCAGCCATCTGGACAAGATCGTCGCGAAATATTCCGGCAGCGTCATCAAGACTCTGGGCGACGGCATGCTCTGCGTGTTCGAAGACTGCGACGAGGGGTTTCGCGCTGCCTGCGAAATGCAGTCCTCGGTGACTTCGCTGGCGCAGCGCGCCAGCAACCGGCTGCAGATCAAGATCGGCTTCACTTACGGTCCGGTGATCCTTTCCAAGGGCGACGTATTCGGCGACACGATGAACGTGTGCGCGCGCCTGGTGACGCTGGCGAACCCGGAGCAGATCCTCACCTCCGGGCACACCGTCGAGGCGCTTTCCCCCGGCCTGCGTCCGCGCTGCAGGGAACTGTTCCCGACCCGGATCAAGGGCAAGGCTGAAGAAGTGCCTGTGAGCGACGTGATATGGCGTTACGACCCGGCGGTCACCGAGTCCAACCTGAAGCGCGCGGACCTGACGCAAGCCACGACGATGGCGCTCAAACTCATCTACCGCGGCAACAT
Source organism: Burkholderiales bacterium (assembly GCA_035308765.1). GTDB lineage: Bacteria > Pseudomonadota > Gammaproteobacteria > Burkholderiales > SG8-39 > RBG-16-66-20. Next base: position 7,549 of record DATGGA010000066.1, on the reverse strand, counting down.
ATTCGTCGTCAACCGTGCCCGTCCGACACTGCAGATGGGGCGCGACGACAGCAACGACATCGTGACGGTGAGCCTGTTCGCCTCGAGGATCCATGCCCGGGTGCAGTGGCGCGAAGGCCATTTCGTGCTGATCGACGCCTCGACCAACGGCACCTTCCTGCTGATCGACGAGCAATCCAGCGAGGTACACCTGCGGCGCGAGGAGGCGATGTTGGCGGGGCGGGGCTGGATCGGCCTGGGCAAGAGCGCGGCCAAGCATGGCGACCACTCGGTGCGCTTCACGCTGCAGCCGGAACATGCCTGACTGATAAAATCGGGGAATGTTCGCTCCCCAGACGCTCGCGCAGTCCGACCCGGAAGTCTGCAGCGCCATCCGCCAGGAAGCGCGCCGCCAGGAAGATCACGTCGAGTTGATCGCCTCGGAGAACTACGTCAGCCCCGCGGTGCTGGCGGCGCAGGGCTCGCTGCTCACCAACAAGTATGCCGAGGGCTATCCCGGCAGGCGCTACTACGGCGGCTGCGAGTTCGTCGACATCGCCGAGACGATCGCGATCGATCGCACCAAGCGGCTGTTCGGCGCGCCCTGGGCCAACGTGCAGCCGCACTCCGGCTCGCAGGCCAACCAGGCGGTGTACACCTCGGCGCTCAAGCCCGGCGACACCATCCTCGGCATGTCGCTGGCGATGGGCGGGCACCTCACGCACGGTTCGCCGGTGAACCTTTCCGGCAAGCTCTATCGCGTCGTTTCGTATGGATTGAACGAAAACGAGGAAATCGATTATGACGCCGCGGAGAAAACTGCCATCAGGGAAAAACCCAAATTGATCGTTACCGGCGCATCGGCGTATTCGCGCGTCATCGACTGGCAGCGATTTCGCGCCATTGCCGACAAGGTGGGCGCGCTGCTGATGTCCGACATGGCGCATTATGCGGGCCTGGTCGCGACCGGCCTGTATCCGACGCCAGTGGGCGTGGCCGATTTCGTCACCACCACCACGCACAAAACGCTACGCGGCCCGCGCGGCGGCTTGATTCTCGGCAAGGCGGAGCAGGAAAAACCGGTCAACTCGGCGATCTTTCCCGGTTTGCAGGGCGGCCCGCTGATGCACGTCATTGCGGCGAAGGCGGTGGCGTTGGGCGAAGCGCTGCGGCCGGATTTCAAAGGCTACCAGGCTAACGTGATCGCGAACGCGCGCACGCTGGCGGCGACTCTGCAGAAGCGCGGCTTGCGCATCGTTTCCGGCGGCACCGACTGCCACATGTTCCTGCTCGACCTGCGGTCGAAGAACGTCACCGGCAAGGACGCGGAAGACGCGCTCGGGCGCGCGCACATCACGGTGAACAAGAACGCCATTCCGAACGATCCGCAGAAACCGATGGTCACCTCGGGCATCCGCGTCGGCTCGCCGGCCATGACCACGCGCGGCTTCGGCGCAGCGGAGGCCGAACGGCTGGCGGACCTGATCGCCGACGTGCTGGAAGACCCGCGGGGCGGCCTGACGCTGCAGCGCGTGACGCGGGAGGTCAAGGCAATGTGCGAGAAATTTCCGGTGTACGGCTAGCGGCCGGCCATGCGCTGCCCCTTCTGCTCCAACGAAGACACGCAGGTGGTGGACACCCGCTCGAACGAGGGCACCAACGTCATCCGGCGGCGGCGCAAATGCCAGAAATGCGGCAAGCGCTTCACCACCTACGAACGGGTGGAGTTGCGCATGCCGCGCCTGGTGAAGAAGGGCGGCAGCCGTACCGACTTCGACCGCGACAAGCTGGTCGGCAGCTTCATGCTCGCGCTGCGCAAGCGCCCGGTGGCGACCGAGGAGATCGACGCCGCCGTGGACCGCATCGAAGAGAAGCTGCGCTCCCTCGGCGAGCGCGAAATCCCGACTTCGCGCGTCGGCGATCTGGTGATGCGGGAACTCGCGAAGCTGGACAAGATCGCGTATATCCGCTTCGCCTCCGTGTACCGCAGCTTCGAGTCGCCGGACGATTTCCGCGAAGCGGTGCAGGAAGTGAAGTCCCCCCGTAGAAAGCGCAGGGGAACCTGAGGTTCCCCCGCACCCCCTCCGGCGGCAAGAGGTGAGCTCTCTCAGCGACTTTGACCGCGCCATGATGGCGCGGGCGCTCGAACTCGCCGCAAAAGGGCTCTACACCACCGCGCCCAATCCGCGCGTCGGTTGCGTCCTGACCAAGGGCGAATCCGTCGTCGGCGAAGGCTGGCACGAGAAAGCCGGCGGACCGCACGCCGAAGTGGTCGCGATCGAGCGCGCGGGCGCGCAGGCTGAAGGCGCGACCGCCTACGTGACGCTCGAGCCCTGCAGCCATCAGGGGCGCACGCCTCCCTGCATCGAATTGATCCGGAAAAATAAAATCAAACGCGTGGTCGCCGCCATGCTCGACCCGAATCCGAAGGCCGCGCACGGTGGCGTCAAGCTCGCCGCGGCAGGCATCGCATTCGAGCACGGGCTGATGGAAGCTGAAGCGAGGGAACTCAATATCGGCTTCATTTCGCGCATGACGCGAGGCCGGCCGTGGGTGCGCATGAAAATCGCGGCGACGCTCGACGGCCGTACCGCGCTGGCGAACGGCAAATCGCAGTGGATCACGGGACCGGAGGCGAGGAAGGACGGCCAGCGCTGGCGCGCGCGCGCCTGCGCCGTCCTTACCGGTTACGGCACCATCAAAGCGGACGACCCGCGCCTCACGGTGCGTGACGTGGAAACCTCCCGGCAACCCATGAAGGTCGTTGTGGATAGCCGGCTCGAAACGCCGGCAACGGCGAAAGTCCTCGAAGGCGGAAATGCCCTGATATTTTCAGGGGTTCAGGCGACCAAGAAACTCAACGCTGAAATCATTACGCTGCCGAACAGGGACAACAAAGTGGAACTTCCGGCCATGCTGGAAGAACTCGCTCGCCGCGGCGTGAACGAACTGCACGTCGAAGCGGGAACCCGCCTGAACGGCTCTCTGCTGCGCGAAGGCTGCGTGGACGAATTCCTGATTTACCTCAACCCCAGCTTCCTCGGCGACGAGGCACAAGGCATGTTTTCCATTCCTGATTTCTCTTCTTTGGACAGAAGAATAAAAGTGAAGATCGCGTCGATGGAGCGCATCGGCGGCGATATCCGTATTCTCGCGAGGCTCTGATGTTCACCGGCATCGTCCAGGCCGTCGGCCGCATCGAGAAGCTGAATCCACTGCAGGTGGCGACCGGCCGCCTGCCGCTCTCGGACGTGCGCATCGGCGATTCCATCTGCGTGCAGGGTTGCTGCCTCACCGTGGTGAGGAAAGCAAAGAGAAAACTCTGGTTCGACGTTTCGCGGGAGACGCTGCGCGTTACCGCCGGCTTCGGGCGGTCGGGCGAGGTGAACCTGGAGAAGTCGCTGGGCCTCGGCGACAAGCTCGGGGGCCACCTGGTTACGGGACACGTCGATGGAGTTGGAATTGTCCTGAAGCGTTCAAATGGCTTTCTTCAGGTGCAAGTTCCGAAGGCGCTGTCCCGCTATGTCGCGCGCAAAGGCTCCGTTTGCGTCGACGGGGTAAGCCTTACGGTAAACAGCGTGAAGGGCAATAGGTTCGAGGTGAACTTGATCCCGCACACGCTGAAGATCACGACCCTCAAGCGTCTGACGACGGGCGCAAAAGTGAATCTGGAAGTGGATCTGGTGGCGCGCTACTTGGAACGAATGCTGACGGCGTCCAAGTAAGTTCCCGCGCTCGCTCGACGTTTGTTGTCAATCCGAAGCGGCTATTTTTGCTGGCTGCAATCCGAGTTCTTGGTTCGAGTCCGGATCGGGGAGCCACTTAGGTGCAAGACTTGGCACCGCTTCCGGATTGCCTGATTTGCTTTGCGCCACAGCGTGCGCCAGCGCCGAGTAACTTCCTCGCATCTCCAACGCCCGATCCACGACGCGGATTCCCGGACCTTTGCCTGCCGCAATTCTTCGCGCAGCGCCGTCAGCCGCTCGAAATCGATGCCGCACTCTCCTAGCGCACGCAAGTAGTACGCGCACTCGACGGTGTCATGGCCAGACAGTAAATGACGAAAACTCACGCCTTTTGCCCGCCTCGTCCCGACTTCGACTTGCTACGCGCCCCTGAGCCGATTGGTATCAAATTTGTCCAGTACCGTAGGTCGCTCCATTTGGTCCTTGGTGATGCGCGCGACTTGCTTGGCGGCGTCCTCAGGCAGCTCCTTGACGGCGGCATCAAGGCCAATCTCCAGTAGGTCATTGATAATCAGCGATACGGGCATATCACCCATGCGCGCCATGTTCTCGATTTTGACAAACAAGTGCAGAGGGAAACGATGGCTCCGTTGCACGCTCGCGCCTACGTAATTGGTTTCCCCTTGTCCCGTCACCAGCGAAGCGAGCATTTCCGCCTTGGACGATTCATGTTCCTTGGAACTCATGGCATTTACCCTTACGGGACTTGTAATGGATTACAGGCGTAATACACATGAATCCCGACCCTGCAATCGCCCTATTTCCCGGTATCTCCCACGCTCCTGGCCATTCCCAATTCCCAGAGGTAGTTTGGGCTGGTTCGAAGGGTTTTCTATGTATCGGTGGGCCAGGTGTCGGAGTAGACTGGGTCTAAGCTCCAATCGCTAAGGGAGGCGATATGACCGCACGGATGATAGCTGCAGTTGCTGTTTTTTTTGCGTTTGCCCATCCCGTTATTGCGCAGAAAGCGCCTTCTTTTGGACCGACGCCATCTTTCGTTAGACCTGCCGTCCCTTGTGGACTAAATCTTTGCGATGCTGTGAGTGGGGCAATAGTAGCCATCCCCGCACGAATTGACAGTCCGTCAATAGATGCTGCGACAAATTCGGCAGTAAATTCTGACGATAAGCGGAACAAGCCGGGATTCTCGGGAAACGCAAAACCAGGTGGTGGAATGTTCAACATTCAAGGTAATGGGATAGGTCTTCCGGCGGGTGTTGGCAGTTCTGGAAAAGGCCAGGCGGCCACCGAGAAAACAAAGACAGAGGAAACAGCGAAGGCTTCGGACAAAGCGAAAGGCGACGATTCAAAACCTTCCGAATCTCGATCATCCGATGGCAAGGATAGCAAGCAGAATGATTCGGGGGATCGGAAACCCGCAGATGGCAAGCCTAGTGGTGAAAATCCGCGAGCGGACAATGCCGTTCAGCCTCGGCCTACCAACTCACCGACCGCATGTACCGGCGTTGGGCACGATGGGCAAGCCTGTGGCTCGGAAGTAAATAACCCCGACCCTGTGGCTCAGCGCATCAAGCATGGGTTTGAGAATAATCCTGGCGTTGCGCGACCGACAGACATGAAGGTCAAGGATACCGGGGTCGGGACGCCCACCTGCTTTGGAGAGAGCCGCGAGGGCGTTGATTGCAAGTAGAGGTCAGAGGCGATCTACCTGACCTTGATGTCCCTACGGTCTCCTTGAGTCCGGTTTGGGTTATCCCTCTTCCATCCAGGTCGAGGTTATGTATTCGTAGGCCCCGTGTTACAGCAACGGGGGCCAAAGAAAACTAAAAACTATGGCCTTTGTCGGAATTGATATTAGATTCGCACCTTGTAAAGACCGGGACGCAATGAACAACGAGCGCATCCTATTTGGTAAGTGCCCCCTATGCGATAGCCCTAACCTGGCTGATTCGGTCTTGGGCAACTGTTCTGGACATCCTCTTTATCACCGCTCACTTAGTAGCATCGTGAAATGGAAACAGTGCACTAGCTGTTCACATATCTTCACCGAAGGGTATTACACGGATGAAGTATGCAAATTAATTTATGGCAAGACGAGCGAGCATCAACAGGTTGGGTTCGATATCGAAAAACAGAGAATTGCGTCATCTCATGTCATAGAGAAAGTATTGCCATACGCCAGTTCTGGAAGCTGGCTGGACGTCGGATTCGGCAACGCTTCCCTGCTGTTTACCGCGCAAGAGTATGGATTTACGCCTATAGGACTTGAGATTCGCGCTGAAAACGTCAATCAGCTGACCTTGTTCGGCATCGAGTGCTACTGCAAGGACATCACTGAGTTGTCTTTGGAGGAAAAGTGCTCTGTAATTAGCATGTGTGATGTACTGGAGCATGTGCCGTACCCCAAACGTACATTGCAAGCCGCGCACGAGTTACTTGTCCCTGAAGGCGTTATGTTCATCTCAATGCCAAACATTGAAAGCCACATCTGGGCGGCACTTGATCAGCAGGAGGCGCACCCGTATTGGGGGGAAATTGAGCACTATCACAATTTCAGTCGTACTAGACTCTACGGTTTATTGCGCGAGTTCGGCTTTGAACCAGTTCGCTATGGTATAAGCGAGCGCTACCGGGCCTGCATGGAAATCGTCGCTCGGAAGTTAAAGCGGCACTGACATCATCCAGCAGTGCCCAGCTTTGACTGGGTTGGGGAGCCGAGCGAGGCTCGAACCCGTCAGACAATTCGATTTATCTCAAGCAGTTCCATCTAAGTTCCGATTCGGCCGCGGTGCTCGAGAACCACAGCGAGTTCGGCTAACCCTCTCGGGTGTGACGTGCGCGGATAGGGCGGCTTCGGCCATGACCAGCGGCTCGCGGCAAACAGGGCGCGCATCGCGTTGATATCGCAGTGATAGGGCGGTCCGTCGATCGAGCCTTCGGCGGCGCCGGGTCTGAGAAGCTGGACGAAGAGCGCATACAGTTTTCCGGTTGGCGATAGCCAACGATGCAACTGGTCGGCATAGTCGCGCCACTGGTCGGGATAGAGCGCACACAGGCAGGTCTGCTCGTAGATGGCGTCGAAGCCTTGCGCCGGCCGCCACGCGAGCGCATCGGCTTCGACCAGCGTCGCTTTGAGGCCCGCGGTGTCGAGCAGCCTGCGCGTGCGGTCGATTGCCGCGGGCGCGTAGTCGAGCGCGGTCACTTCGAAGCCCGCCGCCGCCAGCACGGCCACCTCGTGACCCGAACCGCAGCCGGGAACGAGGATGCGGCAGGGCTTCAGCGCGCCTGAAGAGAGCCACGCGCCAAGCTGCGGATTGGCGGCGCCTCGATCCCACGGCGTGTCCTCCGCCTGGAAGCGCTTTTCCCAGAATTCGCGTGTCGGTCCGGCCATGGTTGCACGGAAATCTTATATCCTCGGCGGCCCATGGCGCAGATAACGTTCGACCCCGCGCTCCCCGTCAACCAGAGACGCGAAGAAATTGCGCGCACGGTCGCCGATCATCCGGTGGTGATCGTCTGCGGCGAGACCGGTTCGGGCAAGACCACGCAGATCCCGAAAATTCTGCTCGACATGGGCCGCGGCAGCGCGGGGCGGATCGGCCATACGCAGCCCCGGCGCATAGCGGCGCGCTCGGTCGCGGCGCGCATCGCCGAGGAATTGAAGGCCGAGCTCGGCGGCCTGGTCGGCTACAAGGTGCGCTTCAATGACCGGGTGCGCGCCGGCACCATTCTCAAGCTGATGACCGACGGCATCCTGCTCGCCGAGACCCAGGGCGACCCCGAGCTTGCGGCCTACGACACCCTGATCATCGACGAGGCCCACGAACGCTCGCTCAACATCGATTTTCTGCTGGGCTACCTGA
>DATGGA010000065.1:0-23122 GCA_035308765.1 Burkholderiales bacterium | reverse complement strand
GCCGCATGGATGCGCTTCAGGACCACCGGCGGCATGCCGGCCGGCCCGACGAGCCCGTACCAGTTGTCGGACAGCACCTTCGGATATCCCAGCTCGCCCGTCGTCTGCACATCAGGCAGGCTTGCCGAGCGCTTGACGCTGGTAATCGCGAACACCTTCAGCTTTCCGGAGCGGATGTGCGGCAGCACCACGGGCACGTCGAAGATTCCCATCTGCACCTGGCCGCCGAGCAGGTCGTTCACGGCGGGCGCGGCGCCCTTGTACGGCACATGCACGATGTCGATGCCCGCCTCGGCTTTCAGCAGTTCACCCGCGAGATGCGTGATGCCGCCGGAACCTGCCGAACCGTAATTCACCTTGCCGGGGTTCGCCTTCGCATACGCAATCAGCTCGGCCAGCGTATTCACGGGCAGCGACGGATGCGCCACAACGACCTCCGGTACGCGCACCACCGTCGTGATCAGCGCCAGGTCCTTGCCCGAGTCGGACGGCATGTTGGCGATCGCGAAGGGCCCGATGGACGCCGCAGTCGAGCTGATGATCGCCAGCGTGTAGCCGTCCGGAGGCGACTTGGCCGCGCGATCGACGCCCAGCACCCCGCTCGCGCCGCTGATGTTCTCGATCACCACCGGCTGGCCGAGCTGCGCGCCCATGCCCTGAGCGAGAAAGCGGCCGAAAATGTCCGCCGGGCCGCCCGCCGGAAAAGGCACGATCAGACGCAGGGGCTTGGCGGGATAGGTTTGCGCGCCCAGGGGCGGCACGGCGCAGGCCGTAAAAACAAGCACCAGGAACCGGATCAGCTTTTTCATGCGTGCCATCGTGCCCGCAGAGGGAACTTGATGCAATTGAACACGGGCTGAGCCGGAACGGCCCGGTAAAATCCGGGCATGCCGATTGCCTGGAAGAAGATCTGGAAGGGAAACGAGCGCCCTCTGCGGCGCGCGTTGCCCGGCGCGGGCACCGCAGCGGTCGTGGCGCTGGTTCTCGTGCTGGCCTCGCTGCTCGGGCTCGTCGCGCCCGCCGCGGCGGCGAAGGGCTGCGCGGCGCTCGCGGCATTCGCCGCCGCCGTTTTCGCCGCCTTGCGCACGGGCTACAACGCCCGCCTGTCCGACGCGGAATTCAGCGCGGCGCAGCTGGCGGCGCTGTTCCTGCTGCTGGCATGGCTGACCTATCTGGCCGAGGATGCGCCGCAGGTAATGGCGGCGCTTTACGCGGCGGTGATGGTATTCGGCATGCTGCAGCTCGACGGCATACGGCTCGCCAGCCTCGCCGCCGTCGGGCTTGTGCTTCACGGCATCGTGATATTCGCGCTGATCGACAGCGGACACAAAATCAGCCTGCCCGCGGCATGGACGCAATTCGGCGCGCTGGCGCTGGCGTTCGCCTGGTTCGTCTACATCGCCGGCTCCATCCGGAAGCTGCGCGGCCGCCTCGCTGAAGCGCATCGCAGGCTGCACGACCTGTCGGCCGATGCCGACGACCGCGCGAGCCGCGACACGCTTACCGGCGTCTACCATCATCGCCACCTCATGGAAGCGCTGGAGCGGGAAATTTCGCGAGCCGAGCGCATCGGCAAACCCGTTTCCATCGCCCGGGTGGATCTCGACTGGCTCGGCAGCATCAATCAGACGCACGGCTCCGGGGCGGGGGACATCGCGCTCAAACGCTTCACCGCGGCCGCGGCGGACGCGCTGCGCGATGTGGACATTTTCGGACGCTACGGGGGCAAGGAATTCCTGGCGATCATGCCGGACACGGATCTGAAGGGCGCCGTGATAGCGGCGGAACGGTTACGGACCGCTGTCGGGCGGGAGCCCATTCCCGACGTGCAAGGCAGGCGGCGTCTGAGCTGCACGCTTGGCGTCGCCGCGTACCGCAAGGGCGAAAGCATCCGGCTCGTCATCAGCCGCGCCGAAGCGGGGTTGAATTTTGCCAAGGCCGCCGGACGCGACCGCGTCATCGCGCTGGACGAAAGCGGCAAACCCACCACGGTACTGGGGACGGCCTGATGGCCTCCCCGGGTGAAATATTCATGCTGGACGAGGAAGTGGTGTTCCGTGGCCGCCCGATGCGGGTGACCGGGCGCGCTCAATTCGAAGGCAGCAACGGGCAATTGACGTTCCGTTACGTGCTCTCGGAGCCGGCCAGCGCCGCCGTCATCCTCGAGGAAGGTGAAGGCCGCTTCGCCCTCATGCGCCCGCTGCCGTCCGCGGCGAAACTCCGGACGGCGGGCAACACGATCGCCGTCGGCGCCGAAAAGTACACGCTGGTCGGAGTGCGAAAGCTGAATGTGCTCGACCTCGGTGGCGCGGTGCCCGGAATCGCACCCAAGGTGCCGGTGATCCTTTCCGGTATCTTCGAGGGCCCCATGGGGACCCTGATGCGCGAGATGGTGCCCGGGATGACCGTACAGCAGTATTACCTGCTCAAACCGCTGGAGGCGGGGGAAATTCTTTCCGCCGCGCGATATGCAGCCGAAAAGGATGCCGAGAGCCGCGCTGCCGGCAACCGGGCCCTCGACGGGGACTAGGCTGCGCGGTATTTACATCGTACACTGCGCCGCGGAGTTGCAGGACTTCCTGAGGAGGGAGCGATCGACACGAAGGCAAACGGGGCACTGTTGCGCGTGCAGAACGTCGGCGTCCGCTTTGGCGGCATCGTCGCGCTCGACGATGTCTCCTTCGACGTGCCCGCCGGCAACATCGTCGGCCTGATCGGGCCGAACGGCGCGGGGAAGACGACGCTTTTCAACTGCCTGTCGCGCCTCTATCAGTGCGGCAGCGGCGACATCCTTTTCGACGGCAGTTCCCTGCTGCAGGTGCCCCGACACCGCGTCGCGGGACTCGGTATCGGCCGCACGTTCCAGAATCTCGCCCTGTTCCGCACCATGACCGTGCTCGAGAACGTCATGATCGGGCAGCATTGCCGCACGCACAGCGGCTTTTTCATGAATTTCCTGCGCCCACCCGCCGTCGGGCGCGAAGAGCGCGCTATCGCCGAAAAAGCGCGCAATCTCATCAAGCTGCTCGGCCTGGAAGCGGTTGCCGACGCGCGCGTGGGCGATCTGCCATTCGGCACGCAAAAGCGCATCGAACTGGCGCGCGCACTGGCGAGCGAACCCAGGCTGCTGCTGCTGGATGAACCGGCGAGCGGGCTCAATCACGAGGAAGTCGGCGTGCTGGGCTCGCTGGTGCGCAGCATCCGCGACCGCCTTGAATTGACCGTGCTGCTGGTCGAGCACCACATGAGCCTGGTGATGAGCATCTCCGACCGCGTGGTGGCGCTGAATTTCGGCAAGAAGATCGCCGAAGGAACGCCGGCCGAAGTGCAGCAGCATCCCGAACTCATCCAGGCCTATCTCGGCGGGGGCGCCTGATATGGCGCTGCTCGAAGCCGCCGGCCTGCGCGCATCCTACGGACAGACCCTCGTGCTGCACGGTATCAGTTTCAGCATGGAAGAAGGCGCCATCACCACGCTGCTGGGCGCCAATGGCGCCGGCAAAACCACCACCCTGCGCGCGCTGTGCGGCATGGTGCGCACCCGGGGCGAAATCCGCTTCGCGGGGCAGCGCGTCGACGGCCGCGCGACCGAAGACATCGTGCGCCTCGGCATCGCGCATGTTCCCGACGGCCGCGGCACCTTCGCCAACCTCACCACCGAGGAAAACCTGCGCCTGGGCGCCTACACGCGCAAGGACCGCGCCGCAGTCGAGACGGACCTGGAACGCGTCTACGGCTACTTTCCGCGCCTTAAGGAGCGCCGCGTGCAGCAGGCGGGAACGCTTTCGGGCGGAGAGCAGCAGATGCTGGCCGTGTCGCGCGCGCTGATGCTGCGGCCAAAGCTGATGCTGCTGGACGAACCTTCCTTCGGCCTCGCCCCGCTCATCGTGAAGGAACTGTTCGGCATCCTGCGCGCCGTCAATGAACGCGAGCGCGTGAGCATGCTGGTGGTGGAGCAGAACGCCGCGATGGCGCTCGATCTCGCTACCCACGCCTACCTGATCGAGACCGGCCGCATCGTGCTTTCGGGGACCGCCGACGAAATCAAGAGCAACGACGCCGTGCGCCGTTCCTACCTCGGCTACTAGGAGAAGAGCCGCCTTGGACGCCTTCCTCCACCAGGTTCTTGCCGGACTCGCCACCGGGGGCATCTACGCCAGCGTGGCGCTGGCGCTGGTGATGATTTACCAGGCGACCCACCTGGTGAACTTCGCCCAGGGCGAGCTCGCGATGTTCTGCACCTACATTGCCTGGAGCCTGATAAACGCCGGCGTGCCCTACTGGGCCGCCTTCTTCATGACCGTCGGATTCGCGTTCGTGCTCGGGGTGCTCATCGAGCGCATCATCATCCGTCCGGTGGAGAACGCGCCAGTGCTGTCGGTGGTCGTCGTCTTCATCGGCCTGCTCGTGATTCTCAACAGCGTGGCAGGATGGATCTACACCTATACGATCAAGACCTTTCCCAGCCCGTTTCCCGAGAAGCCCCTTTTCGGCTTCACCTACGTGTCGTCGCACGAACTTGGCGCCATCGGCGTCACCTTGGTGGTGCTCCTTCTGCTGTACAGCTTCTTCCGCTTCACGCCGCTCGGTCTGGCGATGCGGGCCGCGGCGCAGAACCCCGAGTCCAGCCGGCTGGTCGGCATCCGCGTGGGCTGGATGCTGGCGCTGGGCTGGGGCCTTGCCGCCGCCGTGGGCTCGGTAGCCGGCATGATGGTCGCCCCGATCGTATTCCTCGATCCCAATATGATGTCGGGCATCCTGCTTTACGCCTTTGCCGCGGCGCTGGTCGGCGGGGTCGACAACCCGGCGGGCGCCGTATTCGGGGGTTTCCTGGTCGGCGTGCTGGAGAATGTGATCGGTTCCTACGTGGTGGGGAACGACCTGAAGCTTTCCGTGGCGCTGGTGCTGATCATCGGCGTCCTCGTGATCCGCCCCTCCGGATTCTTCGGCAAAGTGCACGTAACCCGGGTATGAGCAAACGCGCCCTCATCGCCCTCGCCGTGGTGCTGGCCATCGCCTGCGTGCTGCCCTTCGTGGTCAGCAACTACCGCACCTTCCAGCTGACTCTGGCGTTGATCTACTCGATCGCGCTGCTGGGCCTGAACATGCTCACCGGGTACAACGGCCAGATTTCCCTCGGTCACGGCGCGTTCTACGCCATCGGCGCCTACTGCGCGGCGATCCTGATGGACAAATACGGCGTGCCGTACTGGGCGACGATCCCGGTCGCCGGGGCGGTATGCCTGCTGGCGGGGTTCCTGTTCGGCCTGCCGGCGCTGCGCCTCGAGGGCCTGTACCTCGCGCTCGCCACGTTCGCGCTCGGCGTCTCGCTGCCGCAGCTGCTCAAGTACCACCACATCGAGAAATGGACCGGCGGCGTGCAGGGCATCGTCATCGCCAAGCCGGATCCGCCATTCGGCCTGCCTCTGAACCAGGACCAGTGGCTTTACTTCTTCGTGCTGGCGGTGGTGCTGGTCATGTTCGCCCTCGGCTGGAACCTGCTGCGCGGCCGCATCGGCCGGGCGATGGTCGCGGTCCGCGACAACCACATATCGGCCGAGGCGATGGGCGTCAACAATGCGATGGTGAAATCGCTCACCTTCGGCGTCTCCGCGATGTATACCGGCGTCGCGGGCGCCCTGGGGGCGATCGCGGTGCAGTTCGTCGCGCCCGACAGTTTCAACATCTTCCTGTCGATCACGTTCCTCGTCGGCGTCGTGGTCGGCGGGCTCGCCTCGATCCCCGGCGCCATCTTCGGCGGACTGTTCATACAGTTCGTGCCGAACATCGCCGACGAAATATCGAAGGCCGCCCCGTGGGCGATCTTCGGCATCTTTCTCATCGGCTTCATGTACCTCATGCCGATGGGCGTTGCGGGGGCCATCCGCCTGGGCTTGGCGAGGATGGCCCGCAGGGCGCAAAATAGCCGGCCTGGGCCTGGGGCCACCTGAACCGGCCCGTACTTCCAAATGGAGGAAAGACCATCATGAAACGCATTTCCATTCCTATCGCGGCGCTGCTGGCCGCCGCGCTGGCCGCCCCGGCCGCGCTGGCGCAGAAGAAATACGATCCGGGCGCGACCGACACCGAGATCAAGATCGGCAACATCATGCCGTACAGCGGGCCGGCCTCGGCCTACGGCACCATCGGCCGCGCCGTCGTAGCCTATATCAAGAAGGTCAACGACGAGGGCGGCGTCAACGGACGCAAGATCAATTTCATCAGCGTCGACGACGGCTACAGCCCGCCGAAGACAGTCGAGATGGCGCGCAGGCTGGTCGAGCAGGACCAGGTCCTCGTGCTCTGGGGCCCGCTGGGCACGCCGCCCAACTCCGCGATCCAGAAGTACATGAACATGAAGAAGGTTCCGCAGCTCCACGTCTACACGGGGGCCACGAAGTGGAACGATCCCAAGGAATTCCCCTGGACGATGGGTTGGCAGCCGAGCTATCAGGCTGAGTCCCGGATCTACGCCGCACACCTCCTGAAGACGAAACCCAATGCCAAGGTGGCGATCCTCTACCAGAACGACGACTATGGCAAAGACTACCTCAAGGGCTTCCACGACGGCCTGGGCGACAAGGCGGCGAGCATGATCGTCAAGGAAGTCTCTTACGAGACATCGGATCCGACTGTGGATTCGCAGGTAGCGCAGCTGCAGGCCTCGGGCGCCGATGTGTTTTTCAACATCACTACCCCGAAGTTCGCGGCGCAGGCGATCCGCAAGGCCTATGACCTCGGCTGGAAACCGGTGCAGTACCTGAACAGCGTTTCCGGGTCGATCGGGGCCGTGCTCACGCCTGCGGGCCTGGATAAGTCCGCCGGCATCATCTCCACGCAATACCTGAAGGATCCGAAGGATCCCGCATGGCAGGACGACAAGGGGATGAACGAATGGCGCGCCTTCATGAAAAAGTACTATCCTGAGGGCGACCTGAACGATGTCTTCAACGTCTCGGGCTACGGCGCGGCGCAGACGCTGATCCAGGTGCTCAAGCAGTGCGGCGACAACCTGACGCACGAGAACGTGATGAAGCAGGCCGCGAACCTGAAGAATTTAGAGATCAACGTCCTCCTGCCCGGCATCAAGATCAATACCAGTCCGACCGACTTCGCGCCCATCGAATCTGAGCAGCTCGCGAAATTCGACGGCAAGGAATGGGTGCGGTTCGGCGAAATCCTCGGACAGTAATCCGACGCATTCGTGGCAAGGTGAATGGCGCGAGCCCGGGGTGATCTTCGGGCTCGCTTTTTTTTGGAGGAAGGGACATGGACCTGAGCGAAAAAGTACTGCGCCTGAAACCCGCCGGCGTGAGCACCGAGGAATGGCAGGTGCGACTGGAACTCGCCGCCCTCTACCGCGCCTTCGAATGGCTGGGCTGGACGGAGCTGATATACAACCACCTCACCGCGCGCGTGCCAGGCCCTGAGCACCATTACCTGATCAACCCCTACGGCCTCTGGTACAGCGAGGTCACGGCTTCAAACCTCGTCAAGGTGAACATCGCCGGCGAGACCATGGACGGCTCGAAATACCCGGTCAACCGCGCCGGTTTCATCATCCACAGCGCGATCCACCAGGCGCGCGACAACGCGCATTGCGTCATCCATACGCACTCCACCGCCGGCAGCGCGGTGTCGTGCAAGAAGGACGGCCTGCGCTACGACAATTTCTACAGCGCCATCCTGTACGGCGAAGTCGCCTACCACGAGTTCGAAGGGGTCACGACCGACACGGCCGAGCAGTCGCGCCTGGTGAAGAGCCTGGGCCAGAAATCGGTCCTCATCCTGCGCAATCACGGCCTGCTGGTGGCCTGCCCCAGCATCCCGGAGGCATTCACCACCTACTGGACGCTGCAGCGCGCCTGCGAAATCCAGGCTGCGGCAGACGCCATGGCCGGCGACAACCTGCCGATCACCCAGCAGGTGCTGGACGAGACGCCGGCGCGCACGCTGCCGTTCCGATCCGGCCCGCGGCCGGGTGGCATGGCGTTCGACGGCCTGCTGCGGCGGGCCGGAATCCGTTACGAAGATTTGGCTTAATTTTATTTTTTCTTGTTCGATTTTCCCCGGAGTAAAACCTTTGGACAAAAGATCCCATAAAGAACGCCATGAATCCGGCTTGAAGACGCGCCGCGAAGTGCTGGGTGCGGAGTACGTGGACAAGGCGCAGGCGGCGGCGGACGACTTCAACCGTCCGTTCACCGAGTTGCTCAACACTTACTGCTGGAACGACGTCTGGAACCGGCCGGGGCTGTCGCGCAAATCGCGCTCGATGCTCAACCTCGCGATGCTGTCGGCGCTTGGCCGCACCCACGAGCTGAAGCTGCACATCAACGGCGCGCTGAACAACGGCCTGACGAAGGAAGAAATCCGCGAAGTGTTCATGCAGGTGGCGATCTACTGCGGCGTTCCCGCGGCCGTCGAGAGTTTCCGCTCCGCCAAGGAGGTGTTCAGGGAGCGCGGCGGTTGAAAGTTGGTTTTATCGGCCTCGGGCTGATGGGGCGGCTGATGTCCTCGAATCTGGAGAAGGCAGGCCATTCAGTCAGGTCTTTCGATCTCAATGAATCAGGCAATTGCACCTCTGCTCGTGAAGCTGCAAAGGGCGCCGAAGTCCTCATCACCATGGTGCCGGATGGCAAGGCGGTGCGCGACGCGGTGATGGCCGCCCTGCCCGGCCTCGCGCAGGGATCGATCGTGGTCGACATGAGTTCCTCCGACCCGTCTACGACGCGCGAACTTGGCGCTTTGCTGAAGAAGAAGGGCATCCACATGCTGGACAGCCCCGTCTCCGGCGCGAAAGCGAAGGCCGCAGACGGCACGCTCGCACTGATGGTCGGCGGCGATGCGGCGCTGCTCGAGCGCGTACGCCCGGTGCTCTCCAGCATGGGCACGGAAATTTTCCACACCGGCGGCCTGGGCTCGGGCCATGCCACCAAGGCGCTGAACAACTACCTCGGCGCCGCGGGCACCGTCGCCGGCATGGAGGCGCTGCTGGTCGGCCAGAAATTCGGCCTCAACCCCAGGACCCTGATCGATGTGATCAACGCTTCCACCGGAAAGAACAGCACCACCGAGCGCAAGATCCCGCAGCAGGTGTTCACCAAGGCGTTCGCCTCCGGCTTTGCGCTGGCGCTGATGACCAAGGACGTGGGCATCGCGAGCGGCATTGCGCGCGAAGCCGGAATCGAAGCCCCTTACCTGAAAAGCACCCTGAAAATCTGGCGTGCGGCGCTCAGCCGGCTGCCTGCCGGGGCCGACCATACGGAGATTTACCGCTACCTGCAGACGCTGAAGCCTCCATCTCGCGCCGCAGTTTCACCGCGGGCACGTTCGCGTCGAAAGCCACGTCGCTCCAGCTGAGCGGCCGGCCCGCGGCGACCGGCCGCAGCATTTTCCAGCCGTGCGCCAGCCCCAGCGGCAGGCAGCCCTGGGCCAGTGACGCATCAGCCGGCATCAACCGCCCGACGACGGTGTAGCCGCCCTCGCCGTCCAGGATTTCGCCCGGCTTCAGATCCTTCTTGGCGGTCGCCACGGCGTCGGCGCGCCAGCCCGTCGCGCAGCCGGTGGGCTCGCCGCGCAAACCCACCGAGGCCACCGATATGCCGACCTCCAGCCCGATCAGGTGCCAGCGCTTGTACATGCAGGCGTAGCGCCCGGACGGATCGGTCTTCACCCCGTACTCGGAGAAGCAGCGGCGGATGTATTCGCTTTCACCCTCGAACACTACCCAGACGCCGAAACGGATGTCGTAGGGAATGACGGTGCCGTCGCGCTCCAGCGACGACACGACCTCGACCTGCCCCTTGTGATGCAGCAAACCTCCCTCGTCTTTGGGTTTCATCAGACTTGGAAGGTTTTCAATAGAACAGGAAGGAAAAGCCAGACCATCAGGCGCAGGCGTCAGGCCGGTAGCGTTGCACACAGCGCTGGTTTCGATCGCCGGCTTGGAGCCGTCGAGGAAGGAATTGAACATTTTCGGATTCAGGCCGCCGACCTTCGCCTGCTCCGGCGTAAGCCCGTAGTAGCCCCATACCGTCTCGGGCGTGGACTGCGCGTAATGCGGCAGCCACTTGTGTCCGCGGCCCGCCGCGACCACCGGAAAACCCGCCGCGCGCGCCCAATCCACGAGGTCGCAGATGATCGCCGGCTGGTCGCCGTAGGCCAGGCTGTACACCACGCCCGCTTCCTTCGCCTTCTGCGCCAGCATCGGTCCGCAAAAAGCATCCGCCTCCACCGTAACGTTCACGACATGCTTGCCATGCTTGAACGCCGCAAGGATGTGCTCGACGGCGGCGACCGGGTTGCCGGTCGCCTCGATCACGATGTCTATCTCAGGATTCGAGACGAGCTTTCGCCAGTCTTCGAAAATCGTGGTGGCCGCGATGGCCGCCGGGTTCCAGCCGACCCGCTCCAGATTGGTCCTCGCGTTCGCCGGCGCGAGGTCTGCGATCGCCGCCAGCCGGATCCCCGGCGTGCGCGGCACCTGCGCGAGGTACATCGCCGCGAACTTTCCCGCGCCTACCAGGCCGACGCGCAGCGGCCTGCCCTGGTTTTCCCTATCGAGAAGCTTGGCGTAGAGGTTCAAAGAACCGGTCCTTCCAGGGCAGCGCAACGTCGTAGTTCTTCAGCAGGCAGTCGTCGGGCAGGCACTCGATCGGGGTGAAGTCGCGATGCGCGATGTAGTCCGGGCGCTTGAAGCGGCGGATGTGGTTCGATACCGCGCACAGCGACAGGTAGACGCTCACCCGGTTCCACGGCGAAAGATTCGAGGTCGAAGCGTGCACCAGGCAGCCGTGGAACAGGATCATCGAACCCGCCGGCCCCTTGGGCGCCACGATGCCGCCGCGCTCGACTAATTTTTCTATAGTTGAATTATTTATCGTCCAAAGCGGATAACTCGTCGTGCTGGCGTCGTGCTCTGCATCCAGCACGCCCAGCTTGTGGCTGCCGGGAATGAACATCAGCGGGCCGTTGAATTCATTTACTTCATCGAGGAAGATCGCCACGTTCATGGCTCGGGCCTCCGGCATCTGGTCGTCGTTGCTCCAGGTGCCGTAATCCTGGTGCCACTGCCAGACGTCGCCGTCGAAGGCCTGCTTGCCGTTGATCTTGAACTGGTGCATGTAGACGTCCTCGCCGAACACCTGCTTCACCGGCTCGACCATGCGCGGATGGCGGGCCAGCCTGGCAAAGGGGGCGCTGTACATGTGCGCCGCGAAATTGGTCCGCACCACGTCGCCGGTCTTCTCGCGCACATTCTCGGGGCGGCGCTGGGCATACAACGCGGGCACTTCGCCGAGCAGGACCCCGATCTCCTCCGGCCTGAACAGGCTGGGAAAGAACAGGTAGCCGTCGCGCTCGAAGCTATCCAGCTGGGCTTGGGTCAGTTTCATGGGCGATCTCCCGTGGCTTGTGTATTATAGATTCTCCCGAGGAGGAGACCCATGCAACTGAAACGATACCTGGCCGCCATCGTAGCGGCCTCAGCCCTGATCGCTGTTCCCGCCCAGGCCGTCACGCTCAAGTGGGCAGCGCAAAACGACGTCATCACGCTGGACCCGCACACGCAGAATCACGCCACCACCCTCAGCCTGCTGCAGAATGTCTACGAGGGACTGGTGCGCTACGACAAGAAGTTCGGTGTCGAACCCGCCCTGGCGACCAGTTGGCAGACCGTCTCCCCGACCCAGATCCGCTTCAACCTCCGCAAGGGCGTGAAATTCCACGACGGCAGCCCCTTCACCGCGGACGACGTGGTGTTCTCCTACGGCCGGATCATGCAGCCGCAGGGCACCATGCAGATCTACGTCTCCGGAGTGAAGGAAGTCAGGAAAGTCGACGATCACACCGTGGACCTGATTCTTTCGGGCCCCAATCCGGTGCTGCTGCCGAACCTGGTCGACTTCCGCATCATGAGCAAGGCCTGGTCGGTCAAGAACAAGTCCGAGAACGTGCAGGACTTCAAGGCGAAGGAGGACATCTTCGCCTCCCGCAACACGAACGGCACCGGCCCCTACATCCTGAAGATCTGGGAGCCGGAAAAGCGCATCGTTCTGGAGGCCAACCCGGCCTGGTGGGACAAGATCGAGGGCAACGTCACCGAGGTAATCTACACGCCGATCAAGTCGGACTCGACCCGCGTCGCCGCGCTGCTGGCGGGCGACGTGGATCTGCTGACCGACCTGCCGACCCAGGACGTGACGCGCCTGCGCAACGACCCGAAGCTCAAGATACTGGACGGCGCGGAGAACCGCACCATCTTCATCGGCATGGACCAGTTCAGCAATGAACTTAAATACTCCGACGTCAAGGGCAAGAACCCGTTCAAGGACATTCGCGTGCGCAAGGCGCTCAATCTGGCGGTCGACCGCGAGGCGATCAAGCGCGTCACCATGCGTGGCCTCTCCATTCCCGCGGCGATCATGGTCGCCCCGAGCGTGCATGGCTGGTCGGCCGACATCGACAAGGTGGCGCCGGCGGACGTCGAGGGAGCAAAGAAGCTGCTGGCGGAGGCCGGCTATCCGAACGGCTTTTCGTTCCAGCTCGACTGCCCGAACAACCGTTATGTGAACGACGAAGAAATCTGCCAGGCGCTGGTCGGCATGTGGTCGCGCATCGGCCTCAAGGTCAAGCTGCTCGCGCAGTCCATGCCGATTTTCATCACCAAGGTGCAGAATTTCGACATGGATTCGTACATGCTTGGCTGGGGCGTCGCCAATTTCGACGCCAGCTACACGTTGATCTCGCTGATGCACACCAAGACCACCGGCGCCGACGGCGCCTTCAATCTCGGCCGCATCAATGACGTGAAACTCGATGCCCTGATCGAGGCGATAAGGATCGAGACCGATGTCAAAAAACGCGATGCGATGCTGCGGGAGGCCCTTGTGATGACGCGCGACCAGTACTACTACGTACCCCTGCACCACCAGCTGCGGCCCTGGGCGATGAAGACCAACGTGACCACCGTCTACAAGTCCGACGACCGCCCGGAGGCGCGCTACGCGACGGTGAAGTAAGGCCGTCTAGGGCTGCGGCTTGGCGGGGACCTGGAAGAACACTTCGTCGTTCTTGACCATCCCGAGTTCGTAGCGGGCGCGCTCCTCGATGGCGTCGAGCCCCTGCTTGAGGTCCTTGACCTCGGCGGCGAGCGCGCCGTTGCGCATCTCCATGCCCTGGTTCCTGACGTGCTGGGCTTCCAGTT
Source organism: Burkholderiales bacterium (assembly GCA_035308765.1). Lineage (GTDB taxonomy): Bacteria > Pseudomonadota > Gammaproteobacteria > Burkholderiales > SG8-39 > RBG-16-66-20. The sequence continues at coordinate 9,915 of DATGGA010000065.1, read as the reverse complement.
GGCGGTTTACGTCCCACACGCGCAGCCATCCCCCCTTGCCCAGCCACAGCGGGTACTGGATGGCGACGATCAGCGCGCTCAGGACGCCGGCGAGGATTTTCATCTAAGCTGGAGGAAAGCCTCGCGCCCCGGGTAGCTGACCGAGTCGCCCAGGTCCTCCTCGATGCGCAGCAGCTGGTTGTATTTCGACGTGCGGTCCGAGCGCGACAGGGAGCCCGTCTTGATCTGCAGCGCGTTGGCGCCGACCGCGATGTCGGCGATAGTGGTGTCCTCGGTCTCACCCGAACGGTGCGATATCACGGTGCCGTAGCCGGAGCGCTTGGCGCACTCGATCGCGGCGAAGGTCTCCGACAGAGTGCCGATCTGGTTCACCTTGATCAGGATCGCGTTGGCGGCGCCCATGCGCACGCCCTCGCGCAGCAGCTTGGTGCTGGTGACGAAAACATCGTCGCCGACCAGCTGCACCTTCCGTCCCAGCCGCGCGGTCAGCAGTTTCCAGCCCTCCCAGTCGCCCTCGGCCATGCCGTCCTCGATCGAAACGATCGGGTAGCGGTCGGCCAGGCTGGCCAGATAGTCGCAGAACTCCTGCGCGCTCAGGCCCAGCTTCTCGGATTCGAGCAGGTACTTGCCGTCCTTGCAGAACTCCGAGGCGGCGCAGTCGAGCGCGAGCACTACATCCTTGCCCGCGGCATAGCCGGCCCGGTCTACCGCCTCGAGGATCAATTCGATCGCCGCGGCGTGCGTCGGCAGGTTGGGCGCAAATCCGCCTTCATCGCCGACGGTCGTGGACATGCCCTTGGCATCGATGATCTTCTTCAGCGATTGAAATACTTCCGCGCCGCAGCGCAGCGCCTCGCGGAATGACGCCATCCCGACGGGGACGATCATGAATTCCTGCATGTCGAGGTTGTTGTTGGCGTGCGCGCCGCCGTTGATCACGTTCATGAGGGGCACCGGCATCTGCATCGGTCCCGAGCCGCCGAAATAGCGGTACAGCGGCAGGCCGGATTCCTCCGCCGCGGCCTTCGCCGCCGCTATCGACACCGAGAGGGTGGCGTTGGCGCCCAGGCGCGACTTGTTCTCGGTGCCGTCGAGATCGATCAGCGTCTTGTCGATGAACGACTGCTCGGAGGCGTCGAGGCCGACGATGGCCTCGGAGATCTCGGTATTGACCGATTCCACCGCCTTCAGCACGCCCTTGCCGCCGTAGCGCTTCGCGTCGCCGTCGCGCAGCTCGATCGCCTCGCGGCTGCCGGTCGAGGCGCCCGAGGGCACCGCAGCGCGGCCCATGGCGCCGGATTCGAGCAATACATCCGCCTCGACGGTCGGATTGCCGCGGGAATCGAGGATCTCTCTTGCAACGACGTCGACGATCGAGCTCATGCGCTTTTCACCTTGTTCTCGGCAAATCCGTTTTTCTTCACGATGCGGTCGAGCTCCATCAGCGTCTCAAGCAGCTCCTTCATGAGAGCGAGCGGCCAGGAATTGGGGCCATCGCACAGCGCCTGGTCCGGCTTCGGGTGCGTCTCCATGAACACGCCGGACACTCCCGCCGCCACCGCCGCACGCGCCAGCACCGGGATGTGCGCCCGCTCGCCGCCGCTCGCCGTGCCCTGCCCGCCGGGAAGCTGCACTGAATGCGTGGCGTCGAAAACCACGGGGCAGCCGGTATCCCGCATCACCGCGAGGCCGCGCATGTCCACGACGAGGTTGTTGTAGCCGAAGCTGAAGCCGCGCTCGCAAACCATGATCTGCTGGTTGCCCGTGCTCTTCGCCTTCTCGACCACGTTGCGCATCTCCCAGGGCGACAGGAACTGGCCCTTCTTGATGTTCAGCGGCTTGCCCTGCTTCGCGGCATTGCGGATGAAATTCGTCTGCCTGCAGAGGAAGGCCGGGGTCTGGATGACATCCACGACCGCGGCGACCTCCGCCAGCGGCGTGTCCTCGTGAACGTCGGTGAGGACCGGCACTCCGATTTTCTGTTTTACTTTCGAAAGCATTTTCAGGCCTTCTGCCATGCCGGGCCCCCGGTAGCTCTCGCCCGAGGTGCGGTTCGCCTTGTCGAACGAGCCCTTGAAGATATAGGGCATGCCGAACTTGCCGGTGTACTCCTTCAGCTGCCCCGCGACATCCAGGCAGAGCTGCTCGCTCTCCAGCGTGTCCGGGCCCGCAATAAGGAACAGCGGCCTGTCGAGGCCGGCCTCGAAGCCGCACAGCTTCATGCGGCGACGACGGAAAGCTTGCCGTCGGGAGACGAGCGCTTCGCCGCCGAGCGGTATTGGATGGCTGCATTGACGAAGGCCTTGAACAACGGATGCCCGCCGCGCGGAGTCGAGGTGAATTCCGGGTGGAACTGCACGCCGAAGAAGAACAGGTGGCCCGGCAGTTCCATCATTTCCGGCAGGTTCTCGCTGGGCGTGCGCGCCGAGACCTTGTAGCCCTTCGCCGCAAGTTCCGGGACGTAGACGTTGTTCACTTCATAGCGGTGGCGATGGCGCTCGTTCACTTCCGCACCGTAGACTTTCGCTGCCAGGGTGCCCTGCTCGACGGGGACCTTCTGCGCGCCCAGGCGCATGGTGCCGCCCATGTCCGAGGTCTCGCTGCGGCGCTCGATGCGGCCGGTACGGTCCAGCCACTCGGTGATCAGGGCGACCACGGGGTGCGGCGTATCCGGGTCGAATTCCGTGCTGTTGGCGCCGGCCAGGCCGCAGACATTGCGCGCGAATTCGATGGTGGCGAGCTGCATGCCCAGGCAGATGCCCAGGTAGGGAACGCCATTTTCGCGCGCGAAACGGATCGCGCGGATCTTGCCCTCGGTGCCGCGCTTGCCGAAGCCGCCGGGCACCAGGATCGCGTCCATCTCCTCCAGCATCCCGGTGCCGTCGCGCTCGATTTCCTCGGAATCCACGTAGTGGATCTTGACGCGGCTGCGCGTGTGGATACCCGCATGATTCAGCGCCTCATTCAGCGACTTGTACGAGTCCTGCAGGTCGACGTACTTGCCGACGAAGGCGATGTCCACTTCGTGTTCAGGGTGCTCGAGCGCATCCACCAGCCGGGCCCACGCCGACAGGTCCGCGGCGCGCGCCAGGATCTGCAGCTTGTGGCAGACGATCTCGTCGAGCATCTGCTCGTGCAGCATGTTTGGAATTTTGTAGATCGAATCCACGTCCCAGGCGGAGACCACGGCCTCCTTCTGGACGTTGCAAAACAGCGCGATCTTGCGCCGGTCCTCGTCGGGCAGCGGCCGGTCGGTGCGGCACAGCACGACATCGGCCTGGATGCCGATCTCGCGCAGTTCCTTGACCGAGTGCTGCGTCGGTTTGGTCTTGATCTCGCCTGCCGCGGCGATGTACGGCACCAGCGTCAGGTGGATATAGCAGACGTTGCTGCGGCCCAGTTCCAAGCCCATCTGCCGGATCGCCTCGAGGAAAGGCAGCGACTCGATGTCGCCGACGGTGCCGCCCACCTCGACGATCGCCACCTCGGCGTCGCCCGCCCCGCGCTTGATGTTCAGTTTGATCTCGTCGGTGATGTGCGGGATCACCTGCACGGTGCCGCCGAGATAGTCGCCCTTGCGCTCCTTCTTGATCACCGATTCGTAGACCTGGCCGGTGGTGAAGTTGTTCCAGCGCCGCATCTTGGTGGACTGGAAACGCTCGTAGTGACCCAGGTCGAGATCGGTCTCGGCGCCGTCCTCGGTGACGAACACCTCGCCGTGCTGGAACGGCGACATCGTGCCTGGATCCACGTTGATGTAGGGATCCAGCTTGATGTTGGTGACTTTGATGCCCCGCGATTCGAGGATCGCGGCTAGAGAAGCGGCGGCGATACCCTTTCCAAGACTGGAAACGACACCACCGGTAACGAAAACATACTTGGTCATGTACGCCGAGCAGGGCGTGAAAGCCGGAGTCTACAGGAATCGGCCCCCCGCAACAAATCGCGACTGCTACAGCGCGACCTCGAACCCGCAGCCGGTCTTCGCGCGCACCTGGTCGAGCGTCACGCCGGGATGCAGCTCCTTCAGCACCAGCCCGGCCGGCGGCGTCACCTCGAACACGCAGAGATCCGTGACGATCATGTTGACCACGCCCTTGCCCGTGATCGGCAGGTTGCAGCGTTTCAGGATTTTCGGGCTGCCGTCCTTGGCGTTGTGTTCCATCAGCACGATGACGCGCCTCACGCCCGCCACCAGGTCCATGGCGCCGCCGGGGCCCTTCACCATCGCGCCTGGCACCATCCAGTTGGCAAGGTCGCCGTTCTCCGCGACTTCCAGGCCGCCCAGGATCGACAGGTCGATGTGCCCGCCGCGGATCATGGCGAAGGAATCGGCGCTGGAGAAGAAACTGGAGCCCGGAATCGTCGTGATGGTCTGCTTGCCCGCGTTGATCAGGTCCGGATCGACCTGGTCCTCGGCCGGAAACGGCCCGATCCCCAGCAGGCCGTTCTCCGATTGCAGCGTCACGTTGATTCCCTGCGGGATGTAGTTGGCGACCAGCGTCGGAATGCCGATGCCCAGATTCACGTAGTATCCGTCCTGCAGTTCCTTCGCGGCACGCTGCGCCATCAGCGCGCGCAGTGGCGACTCCTTCTTCGATGCGGCGGCGCCTGCAACGGTGCGAAATTCGATGCGCTTCTGGTAGGCCGGCCCCTGCACCACGCGATCGACGTAAACCCCCGGTGTGTGGACCTGTTCTGGATCCAGCGCGCCGACGTCGACCAGTTGCTCGACTTCGGCCACCGTTACCTTGCCGCAAGTCGCGATCATCGGGTTGAAATTGCGGGCGGTCTTGCGGTAGACCAGGTTGCCCGACTTGTCGCCCTTCCAGGCCTTGACGATGGACAGGTCGGTGCGGATCGCTTCTTCCAGCACGTACTCCTTGCCGTCGAAGGTCCTGGTCTCCTTGCCTTCCGCGAGCTTCGTCCCGGCCGCGGTGCGCGTATAGAAGCCCGGGATACCGGCGCCGCCCGCGCGCAGCTTCTCGGCGAGCGTGCCCTGCGGCGTCAATTGCAATTCCAGTTCGCCGGCCAGCACCTGGCGTTCGAATTCCTTGTTCTCGCCCACGTAGGAAGCGATGACTTTCTTCACCTGGCGGGTCTTGAGCAGCAGCCCCATGCCGAAATCGTCCACGCCCGCGTTGTTGCCGACGATGGTCAACCCCTTCACGCCGCTGTCCACCAGCGCCTGGATGAGGTTCTCGGGAATCCCGCACAGGCCGAAACCGCCCGCGGCGATGGTCATGTTGTCATGCAGGACACCGTAAAGCGCTGCATTAGCGCTCGCTTGGACTTTTTTCATCTGGGCAAAACCTCCGGAAGGAATGCGACATTCTATAATCCCCGCCATGGCCCGCGAATCGATGCAATACGACGTTGTGATCGTCGGCGGCGGCCCGGCAGGCCTCGCCGCGGCGATCCGGCTGAAGCAGCTGTCCCCGGAAATCTCGGTCTGCCTGATCGAGAAAGGCTCGGAAATCGGGGCGCATATCCTTTCCGGCGCCGTGATGGACCCGCGCGCGATCGACGAGCTGTTTCCGGACTGGAAGCAGAAAGGCGCGCCGCTGAACGCGCCGGTTTCCGAAGACAGGTTCCTGTTCCTGACGGAAAAGTCGGCATTTAAAACGCCGAATTTCCTGCTGCCGGCCTGCTTCCGGAATCACGGCAACTACGTCATCAGCCTCGGCAACGTCGCGCGCTGGCTGGGCCAGCAGGCGGAAGCGCTGGGCGTCGAGATTTTCCCGGGCTTCGCCGCAGCCGAAGTCCTTTACGACGACAAGGGCGCAGTCAAAGGCGTCGCCACCGGCGACATGGGCGTCAACCGCAAGGGCGAGCACACCGACGCGTTCCAGCCCGGCATCGAGCTGCATGCGAAATACACCTTTTTTGCCGAAGGCTGCCGCGGCAATCTGGGCAAGCAGCTCGAAGCGAAATTCGACCTGCGCAAAGGTTCCGACCCGCAGGTCTACGGCATCGGCCTGAAGGAGTTGTGGGACCTGAAGCCGGAGAAGCACCAGCCCGGCCTCGTGGTGCATACCGCGGGCTGGCCGCTGGACAGCGAAACCTACGGCGGCTCCTTCCTCTATCACCTGGAAAACGGCCAGGCCGCGATCGGATTCGTCGTGGGCCTCGGCTACACCAACCCCTACCTCAGCCCCTACGAGGAATTCCAGCGCTACAAGACGCATCCCGCGATCCGCAGCTTCCTGGAGGGAGGCAAACGCGTCGCCTATGGCGCCAGGGCGATCGCGGCCGGCGGTCTGCAATCGCTGCCCGAGCTGGCATTCCCTGGCGGCTGCCTGATCGGGGACGACGCAGGCTTTCTCAACGCTTCGCGCATCAAGGGCAGCCATTGCGCCATCAAGTCGGGCATGCTGGCCGCCGAGGCGGCGCACGCCGCGCTGGCCGCCGGGCGTTCGGCCGACGCGCTTGTCTCCTACCCCGAGGCCTTCCGGCAAAGCTGGCTGTTCGACGAGCTTTACCGCGCGAGAAACTTCAAGCCCTGGATGTCGAAGGGGCTCTACACCGGCTCGCTGATGGTGGGCGTGGACCAGATCGTGTTCGGCGGCAAGGCGCCGTGGACGCTGCATCACGGCCACGCCGACAACGAGACGCTGAAAAAGAGAACCGAGGTTCAGCCGATCGCCTATCCCAAGCCGGACGGCGTGCTCAGCTTCGATCGCCTCACCGACCTTTCCTTCTCGAACACCAACCACGGCGAGGACCAGCCGATCCACCTGACGCTGAAAGATGCGTCGATCCCTGTAAAGGTCAACCTGGAACAGTATGCCGGTCCGGAGCAACGCTATTGTCCGGCCGGGGTTTATGAATTCGTTGATATTGATTCAAACCCCAAACTACAGATCAACGCGCAGAACTGCGTGCACTGCAAGACCTGCGACATCAAGGATCCCACGCAGAACATCGTGTGGGTAACGCCCGAAGGCGGCGGCGGGCCCAACTACCCGAACATGTAGCGATGAAAACCTTCCGGGAGTTCTATCCGTTCTACCTCGGCGAACATTCGAACCGCACCTGCCGGCGGCTGCATTTCACCGGCACCTCCATCGGCCTCGCGTGCCTGCTGCTCGCCTTCTCGACCCTCAACTTCTGGTGGCTTCTGGCCGGCATCGTGCAAGGCTATGCCTGGGCATGGGCCGGCCACTATTTCTTCGAGCACAACCGGCCGGCCACGTTTACCCACCCGTTTTACAGTTTTCTCGGCGACTGGGTGATGTGGAAAGAAATTCTGACGGGCAAGATCAGGTTCTGATTCCCGAAGATCTATCGGAATCTTTCGAGCCCATCGTCGGGCAATCGGTCACGCTGCGCCCGCTGCGGCGCGAGGACGTCGACATCGAGGCCGCGTTCCTCAGCGGTCTTTCACCCGAATCCCGCCACAACCGCTTGCTGGGCGGCATGATCAAAATCACCCGCGAGTACCTGGAGCAGCTCACCACCGTGGATTTTTCCCGCGACATGGCGCTGGCGGCGGCGCTGATGCTGGAAGACCGGGAGGTCCTCATCGGGGTCGCCCGCTACGTGCTGGAGGCCGAAGGCCGCGCCTGCGAATTCGCGCTGGTGATCGCCGACGCCTGGCAGGGACGCGGTATCGGCCGCCGCATGATGGACAAGCTCATCGGCGTGGCCGGCAACCGCGGGCTGGCGCGGATTTATGGCGACGTACTCTCGACCAACCGCCATATGCTCGATTTCTGCCGCAAGCTCGGCTTCGCGTTCAGCCGGAACCCCGACGATCACACGGTCACCCGCGTGACGCTGGAGCTGCAGGAGGGAAGACAGGGCCCCTCCCTCGTCTAGGCAGCGAGGAACTGTTCCTCGGTCAGCGCCATCACCGTGGCCGCGCCGCTGACGACAGTAGCGGCAAGGCCCGGGGCCTGCGACAGCACGTGATCGCCGAAGAAGCGCGCCGTGGAGATCTTCGCCGCGTAGAAACTCTGATCTCCTTCTTTTTTATTGATTTTTGATTCAGAAATCAAAGCTGCTCTACCCAGTTGCCAGCCGCCTGCGACGATGCCCATCAGCTTCAGGAACGGCACCGCGCCGGCGAACGCGGCGTTCGGATCCTTGTCCGCCGTCGCGAGTATGTAGTCGATGCTGTCCGACACGCCTTTCGCGCCTGCGGCCAGCGCAGTCCTCAGCGCCTGGATATCGGGCGACTTCGATTGCGCCAACTCGGCGTCGAACTTCTTCAGCATGACCAGCCATTCCTTAGCAGTCGACCCGCCCTCGCGCGCGATCTTGCGGCCCACCAGGTCGCCCGCCTGGATGCCGGTGGTGCCCTCGTAGATGGTGGTGATGCGCGCATCGCGCAGGTGCTGCGCGGCGCCGGTCTCCTCGATGAAGCCCATGCCGCCGTGGATCTGCACTCCCAGGGACGCGACATCGATGCCGGTCTCGGTGCTCCAGCCTTTCACCACGGGAATCATCAGATCAACGAAAGCCTGGTGGCGCTTGTCCTTCGTCTTTGAAGCGACGTCCATCGAGGCCGCAACGACATAGGCAAGGGCGCGCGCGGCTTCCGTCTGGGATTTCATCAGCATCAGCATCCGGCGCACGTCCGGATGGTGGATGATGGACACGGTCTTGCCGCCCTGCACTAGGTCCTTGCCCTGCAGCCGGTCCCTGGCGTAGGCCAGCGCGCGCTGGAACGCGCGCTCGGCGATGGACACGCCCTCCAGCCCGACGCTGAAGCGCGCGGCGTTCATCATCACGAACATGTAGGACAGGCCCTTGTTCTCTTCGCCGACCAGATAGCCGACCGCGTTCTCGAACACCATCACCGCGGTGGGGCTGGCGTGGATACCGAGCTTGTGCTCGATCGAAGCGCACTTCGCTGCATTGCGCTCCCCCGGCGTGCCGTCCGCCCTGGGCAGGAATTTCGGCACCACGAAGAGCGAAATGCCCTTCACGCCCTCGGGCGCGTCCGGCGTGCGCGCGAGAACCAGGTGCACGATGTTCTCCGCCATGTCGTGATCGCCGTAGGTGATGAAGATTTTCTGGCCGCTCACCAGGTAGTGATCGCCATGCTCGGAAGATGCGGGCACCGCTCTGGTGCGCACCAGCGCGAGATCCGAGCCGGCCTGCGGCTCGGTCAGGTTCATGGTGCCGGTCCAGCGGCCGGCGACCATCTTCTCCAGGTAGGTTCTCTTCAGCGCTTCCGACCCGCAGAGGATCAGCGCGTGGATCGCTCCCTGCGTAAGCAAGGGACACAACGAAAAGGACATGTTGCTGGACGTCAGGACCTCCTCGACAGCCGTGGCAACCAGCTTCGGCAGTCCCTGGCCGCCGTATTCGGCTTCAAACGGCAGCGCAGGCCAGCCGGCCTCGGCGTACTGCTTGTAGGCTTCCTTGAAGCCCTTGGGCGTGGTGACCTTGCCGTCCTTCCAGTTGGAGCCTTCTTTATCTCCAGAATAATTCAATGGATCAAGGACTTCTGTAGCAAACTTCGAGGCTTCCTCGAGGATCGCATCCACTGTTTCCGGGGTCGCATCCTCGTACCCTGGCAGCTTCGCCACCTCCCCCAGTCCGGCCAGCTCGTTTAGGACGAACCGCATGTCCTTTAAGGGGGCGACGTAGGCGCTCATGACCGGGTCCTCACTTTTTCAGCTCCTCCACGAGCTCGGGAACCAGCTTGAACAGGTCGCCGACGATGCCGTAGTCGGCCACCTGGAAGATCGGCGCTTCCTCGTCCTTGTTGATGGCGACGATGACCCGGCTGTCCTTCATGCCGGCCAGGTGCTGGATGGCGCCGGAGATGCCGATCGCCACATAGAGTTCGGGAGCGACGATTTTGCCCGTCTGCCCCACCTGCCAGTCGTTCGGCACGAAGCCCGCGTCCACTGCGGCGCGCGAAGCGCCCATCGCAGCGTTCAACTTGTCGGCGAGCGGTTC
>DATGGA010000064.1:0-108535 GCA_035308765.1 Burkholderiales bacterium | reverse complement strand
GTGTGAAGTGAACCAGTTTCACACTAGGCGTAAAGCCGCCACCTTTCACTACGCTAAACGTGAGGGCGTAAGTAAGACTATCAAATGGGCTGACATTGTTGGCCGGTTCTTGGCTATTTTGGGTGATCGCCTCGCCCAATTTCTTCTCGTCAAGAGATTCAGTATTCTCCTTCAGGGAGAAACGCTCCGAGAGATTTTGTTTGGAATTCTTCTGTTCCATTAACGTTTTGACGTCTTTCTGTATGCGACTGTTATGTGCCTTTGCCCAATCATAAAAGAGCATGCTCGCCTTCGCGCCAGTTGGGTCTAGGAATACAGATTTGGTCCACTCGTTAAGGTCGTTGCACACATCTTCGGCAGCGACACCATTGAACATCATTCGTGATTGGTCTCCGTCTCCACATGGAGATTCCGCACGGATCGGATAGTCAGTTTTGCCTCCACAACTGTAGTTGTCGAGGTCTGCAACGTTCATAGTGAACGTGATTCCGAGTTGACGAGTGTCTGTTTCACTGTAATTTATGGACAAACCAATTGAGCGATTGAGGCCAGTGAATTTGCTAAGGGCATTCGTTACATCCGCGATTGGCGAAATGCGAGTAAAGCTCGGGCTTATGTTGCCTAAGCTATCGGCTTTGAGCGTAAGTTGAACCGTGATATTGGGCTTTGCGCCTTCTATCCAAGTTGCTATCGGATCGTTGCCATATTTGTCTTTGTGCAATGCTTCCGTATACTGCCGCATCACACCCTTTACGCTGCACTTTGCAAGCTCTACGACTTCATTCACGTTAACCTTGTGCATTGGATCGACCGGGGAGTTCAATGGCGGAATGCTTGTGCAGCCAGACAATGCTATAGCCAACGCTCCAAGTGCAGGCAACTTATCCATGCTCCCCCCAGGCTGCTAAAGCCAGCGATGCTGGTTAGTGCTTCGTGTATCGCGTTGAAGCAGTGTACGCCCGGTGATTGGCGTATTCCTACCAACGGCGCCTTCACTACATCGACGGGACTTCGAAACTGAGATTCGCTAGACTTGCGACCACGCTGTGCTTGAGCCGATATGCAGGAGTTTGAATGAGCCAGTCTACTAGAAGTCTACTTTTGAAAAGAACAAGGGGTTGGCAAATGCACCAACCCCTTGATAGATTTGGTAGGCCGTGCCGGATTCGAACCGGCGACCAACGGATTAAAAGTCCGCTGCTCTACCAGCTGAGCTAACGACCCGTAGGGAAATTGCTGGAAAGGGGGCGAATTTTATCAGGCCTCTCGGGTCATTCGCCAGTATTGCCATTTCATCGTTGCAGCCGAGCCGGCGACGATCGCGACGAAGGTCATGATCGATCCCAGGGCCAGCGTCGAGAACCCCGAAATTCCCTGCCCGATGGTGCAGCCGAGCGCGGTGATGCCGCCGAAACCCATCAGCAGGCCGCCGATCAGGTGCATGCCCGTGTCCTCGGCGTCGCGGAAGCCCTCCCAGCGGAATTTGCCCGTAGCCAGAGCGTAAGCGGCCGAACCGGCGATCACCCCGGCGACGGAGGCAATGCCATAGGTGACGATCCGGGTCTTGTCGGTCCAGAACATCAGGTATTCGAGGGACCAGGCGAGCGGCGCAACAAAGGAGAACGCTTCCATCCGCCCGGTGTTCGTGGCGACGAACGCTTCCTGCAGCGTGTTGGGATCCTCGGCCATGTAGCCAAGGTGCCCGCTCACGTACCAGCCGCCAACCACCACCAGCCCGGTGACCACGCCGCCCAGCGTGTAGTCGAAATTGCCTCTGAAATCCTTTGATGCGTAGGCGAATGCGGTGAAGGAAAGACCGAACAGCAGAGAGAAGAAAATCGTCCAGGCCGGCCTCGAACCCCCAGCGCGAGCCGCAAGCGACGGCAGATCCTGACCCGTGGACAGCGTGACCGCCGCCTGCTCGAGCACGCCGACGCGGAATGCGCCCAGGATCCCGCGCAGGGTCATGTAGGCGGCGATGCCGGCGACGATGAACACCACCACCGACTTGAGATTGCCGGCGCCGATGCGGATCAGCGTCTTCGAGCCGCAGCCCGAGCCGAGCGTCATGCCGATGCCGAACAGGAATCCGCCGACGATGTAGGAAAGCCAGGTGAAGTTGGGCCCCGGGTAGATGGATTTCGACAGATCCACCAGGCCGGCAAGCTGCAGCGCGTTCGATCCGATGATCGCGACGCCGATGGCGAGCAGCCACATGCGCATGCGGTTGAGGCTCCCCATGTTGACCCAGTCGGACACTGCGCCCATGGTGCAGAAGTTGGTCTTGTTGCCGACGGCGCCGAAAATGAACGCCAGGATGAACGCGCTCCAGGCGACGTAGGGCGCAAGCTGGGATGCGGTTTGCTCCATTACGGGCGAGTGTAGCGCGTGCTGTCCGGCACGCCCGCGGCCTCGAATCCCGCCTTGCGGATGCGGCAGGCGTCGCAGACGCCGCAGGCCCCTGCCCGAACATCGGGCTGATAGCAGGACACGGTCATCGCCGGGTCCACGCCGAGCTCAAGCGCCAGCTTGACGATCGCCGCCTTGGACAGATCGACCAGCGGGCCGCGTACTTCGATATTGCGGCCTTCGATGGCCGACTTCGTGGCGAGGTTCGCCATGGCCTCGAACGCGCGCAGGTATTCCGGCCGGCAATCCGGGTAGCCGGAGTAATCAACCGCATTGGCGCCGACGAATATGTGCTGCGCGCCGAGAACCTCCGCCCAGCCCAGCGCGAGCGACAGCAGGATGGTATTGCGCGCCGGAACGTAGGTCACCGGAATACCGGGCTGCACGCCGTCCGTCGGAACCTCGATCGCGCGGTCCGTGAGCGCCGAGCCGCCGATCTGCGCAAGGTCCAGCTTCTGCACTCTGTGCCCGGCAGCACCGAACTGCCTGGCGACGCGCATCGCCGCGTCGAGTTCCACAGCATGACGCTGCCCGTAATCCACCGACAGGCACCAGCACTCGTAGCCCTGGCGCTTCGCCCAGGCGAGAGTGGTCGCCGAATCGAGGCCGCCGGAAAGAAGGATGACCGCTTTTACGCCGCAGCCCCTGCGTTCGCTACTTCTTCGCCGCGCCCTGGGCAAGGCGCTGCTTCGCGCTCGCCGCCGCGGGGCTCTGCGGATACTTGGCGAGCAGGGCCTCGAGGGTCTTCTGCGCCCCGCGCCGGTCGCCCAGCGCTTCCTGGGCGGTAGCGATGCTCATCATCGAGTCCGGCGCCTTGGCGTCGTCCGGCCAGGTGGCCAGCAATTTCTGGTGCGAGAAAATCGCCAGCTTGTACTGGCCCTGCGCGGCCTGCGCGTTGCCGATCCAGTACTGGGCATTGGGCGCGAGCTTGCTGGCCGGATACGTGACCAGCAGGCCCTGGAAGGCGGAGATCGCAAGCGGATAGTTGCCAAGCTTGAACTGGTTGAGCGCCGCCTCGTAGGCCTTGGTCTCCGCGGGCTGCGGCAGCGTATCCGGGGGATTCGCGGGATTCGCGCCTGCCGTTTCCTTCGGCTGCTCGATCTTGCGCAGCCGCGTATCGATGTCGAGGTAGAGGTCCTTGCTGCGCTTGTCCGCAGTCTCGATCTGGTTCTGGATTACTTCGAGCTGGCCGCGCATGCGCGCAATTTCGATCTTCAAGGCCTCGATCTGCGAGTCGAGGTCGACCAGCGCGCGCCGGTCTTCCAGCTTCGAGATCCGCTCCTCCATCAGCCCGACCTGCTTGCGCACTTCCTCCACCCGGGCGCGCGCGACGTCATCGTCGAACAGCGCGAACGCCGTTCCCGGCAGCGAGAGGCAGGCGGCCAGCGCCGCGGCGGCAAGCGGCCCGCGCATCAATATTCGCCCTGGTAAAGGATGTCGCTGCGGCGGTTCTGCGCCCAGGCCGTTTCGTCATGCCCCTCGGCCTTCGGTTTTTCCTCGCCCAGGCTGACCGATTCGACCTGGTCTTCCTTCGCGCCGAGCAGCAGCAGCATTTTCTTCACGCCGTCGGAGCGGCGCTGGCCGAGGCTGACGTTGTATTCGCGGCTGCCGCGCTCGTCGGTATTTCCCTGGATCAGCATCTTCATGCCCGGATTTTCACGCAGGAACTTGCCGTGCGCCTCGACCAGGGCCTTGTATTCGTCCTTGACGTCGTAACTGTCGTAGTCGTAGTAGATCGAGCGCTTGGACAGGATGCTGTTCGGGTCCGTGAGCGGGCTCTTCACCGGCGTCTTGCCAGTCAGATCCACGGTGGACACCTGGCCCGGCTTCACGCCCTGGGCCTGCGCTCCGGTCTCGGTGGGCTTGCGATCCTCCACGCCCGCGGGAGGCTGCTCCGTGACCGGACCGCCCGAACATGCAGCCACGGCCAGGGACGCGAGGGCGGCCAAAAAGACGATCCGGTTTGCAGTCATGGCGTTTCTCCAGGTCATTTGACGAACGGGCCCCAGGCAGGCTCGCGCACATCGCCCGCCGACACGCTGAGGCGCTGCTTGACGCGGCCGTCGGCCGAAACCGCGGAGAGCACGCCGCGGTCGGCGATGACGGTCGCCAGCAGGATCATGCGGCCGTTGGGGGCGAAGCTGGGGGATTCATCCTTGTCGCTGTCGGTCAGGATCTGCATCTGGCGCGTCGCGAGATCCAGCGTCGCGACCTGGAATTTGCCGCCGTTCCTCGCAATATAGGCGAGCATCTTGCCATCCGGGCTGATGCGCGGCGAAACGTTGTAGTTTCCCTCGAAGGTCACTCTTTGCGCCTCGCCACCGCTTGCCGGCATCCGGTAGATCTGCGGGCTGCCGCCCCGGTCGGAAGTGAAATATAGGGTCTGACCGTCGGGCGTGAACACTGGTTCCGTATCGATGCCGCTCGATTGCGTCAGGCGGCGCACATTGCTGCCGTCCGGGTTCACCAGGTAGATCTGCGAGCCGCCGTCGCGCGACAGCGATACCGCCAGCCGAGAGCCGTCCGGCGACCAGGCCGGCGCCGAGTTCGAGCCCTTGAAGTTGGCCGCCACGTTGCGCTTGCCGTCCAGCAGCGAATGCACGTAGACCACCGGCTTCTTGTTCTCGAACGACACGTAGGCGAGGCGCCGTCCGTCCGGCGACCAGGCGGGCGAAATGATGGGTTCGAGGGAGACCAGCGCCGTCTCCTCGCCCGCGCCGTCGGCGTCCGCGATCTGCAATTCGTACTTCGGCCCGCGCTTCACCACGTAGGCGATGCGCGTCGAGAACACGCCCTTCTCGCCGGTGAGCTTCTCATAGACGAAATCGGCGATGCGGTGCGCCGTAGTGCGCGCCTGCTCGCGCGACAGCGTGTACTCGACCCCCGACAGGTCCGCGCCCTTCACCGTATCGAACAGCTTGAAGCGCACGACGAACCTGCCGTCCGGTCGCGCCGCCACCGAGCCAAGCACCAGCGCGTCGGCCAGGCGGGAGCGCCATTCGGCGTAATTTACGTTCGAGGCCTCGGTGGGCGGCGGGCTGAGCGGCGGCACCTCCAGCGGCCGGAACAGGCCGCTCCTTTCCAGGTCTGCGCGAACCACTCCGGAAATGCTCGTCGGCAACGCGCCTTCGCCCGCGAACGGCACGATCGCGATCGGGATGCGCTGCGCGCCGGCGCCGGTAATCTCGATCGAGAGCTGCGCATTGGCCGCGACGGCCGAAAGGCAGAGCAATACCGCCGCAAGCAGCCTTCTCATCGGGTGATTATATTTCAGTCCTTGGGACGGAACGTCAGCTTTAACTCTCGCTCGAAGAGTTCGGGCCTGTCGGGCTTGGGTAACGGCGAAGATTTCAGGATCGCGCGCTCGACCGCGTCGTCGTAGCCTTTGTGGCCGCTGGACTTTACCAGCCTGGGCGGGAGCACTTCCCCGGTAGGCAGTTGCACCACCAGGAAAACGGCTTCCGGATTGCCCTGGATGTCCGGCGGCAGGACGATGTTGTTGCGGATTTTGTCGTGCACCTTGCCGATCCAGGTCGCCAGCGCCCGCGCATTGCCCGCGTTTACCTCGTGGGCGAGTTGATCTCTGATCTGCTCGCGTTCACGGTCGATCGCGAGCGATTCCTGCTCGCGCGCGAGCTCCTGCCGCATGCGCTTGCGCGCTTCATCGGCTTTCGGCTTGACCGCTTCCGACTTTGGCGGCGCTTTCGGCTCGGCCTTCGGCGCCGGCTTGGCCACGGGCTTCGGCGGTGGCGCCTTTACCGCGATATCGGGCTTTTCGAGCGCGGGCTCGGGTTTTACCTCGGGTGCCGGGAGCGGCTCGACCTTGGGCGCAGGCGCTTCCACCACGGGCGCGGGCGGCGGCGGTTCCCACAGTTCGACGGATACCGCTTCCGGCGGGCGGTTCTGCCATCGCACGCCGAATATCAGTACCGCGAGCAGCGCGAGGTGAACCGCGGCCGCGAGCAGCGCCGAGCTGACCTTCCCCGGGTCGACGCGTTCCTCGAACAGCGCAGCGCTGGCGGCGCTCATTGCCTCGGTTTCACCTGCAGGCCGACCTTTTCGACCCCTTGCGCGTGCAGGTCATCCATAACCTGGAGCACCGCCTCGTAGCGCACGTTCTTGTCGCCGGCGACCAGCACCGGGATTTTCGGGTCCTTGAATATCTGCGGCATCTCGGCGCGCGTCATCGGCCGGTCGCTCACGATCCGGCCCGCGGCATCGCGCACGCGCAGCGAAAGCGAGGCATCTTCCTTGATCACCACCTCCAGCGGCACTACCTTGGGCTGGCCGGCCTTCGCCACCGAAGGCAGGTCGATCACGCCCGGTGTGACCAGCGGCGCCGTGACCATGAATATCACCAGCAGCACCAGCGTCACATCGACATACGGCACGACATTGATCTCGTGCATCGGGCTGCGTTTGGAATGCAGCCGCGCCACTACGGCCTCGCCGCCTGCCTCTGCAGCACGTTGGAGAACTCTTCCATGAAGCTCTCGAAGCGGATCGCAAGCCGGTCGATGTCGTGCGAGTAGCGGTTGTAGGCCACCACCGCGGGAATCGCCGCGAACAGGCCGATCGCGGTGGCGATCAGCGCCTCGGCGATTCCGGGCGCGACCTGCGCCAGCGTCGCCTGCTGCACGTTGGCGAGGCTGCGGAACGCATGCATGATGCCCCACACCGTGCCGAACAGGCCGACATAGGGGCTGACCGATCCGGTCGAGGCGAGGAAGGCCAGGTGGCGCTCCAGGTGGTCCATTTCGCGCTGATAGGTGGCCCGCATGGCGCGCCTGGCGCCGTCCACCATGGTCGAGGCATCCGTCCCGCGCTGTGCGCGCAGCTTCGTGAATTCCCGGTAGCCGGCCTCGAAAATACGCTCGAGGCTGCCGATGGTATGGCGGTTGTTGACCGAACCCTGGTACAGGGTATTGATGTCGTTGCCGCTCCAGAACTCGCGCTCGAACTGCTCGGTCTTCTCGCGAGCGTCGCGGATCGCCATCCATTTGCGGAAGATGAACATCCACGACATGAACGACACCGCGAACAGCAGCAGCATCACCGCCTTCACCACGATGGACGCGTTCGCGATCAGGTGCCAGAGTTCCAGGTCCTGCGTGATGTTCATGCCGACATCCTCCCCAGGAGCAATTCCGGAATCGGCTGCGGCCGCATGTCCTTGTGCCGCACGCAGGCTGCCTGGATGCGGGCCGCGGCGCACGTGCGACCCAAATGCGTGCCGTCCGCGAGGCGCACTTCCTGAGCCAGCCAGAAGTAGGTTTTCTTTTTTTCCAAGGGCAGTACGGTAACGGCAAGCAGGTCGTCGAGCCTGGCCCCCGCCTTGAAGTCGATTTCGGCGCGCGCCACGACGAACCCGATCCCTTCGACCGCGGCGAGCCGCTCCTGGTTCACTCCCAGGCTGCGCAGCCACTCGCTGCGTGCGCGCTCGAAGTAGCGCAGGTAGTTGGCGTAATAGACCACGCCCCCGACATCCACATCCTCGTAGTAGACGCGCACCTGGAAGGTAAACGGATTCACTGAGTGTTCGGGTCGGAAGACAGGAGATCCTGCGAGCCGGCTGGCGCCGTGATGCCGAAGTGACGGTAGGCGGTCAGCGTCGCCATGCGGCCGCGCGGCGTGCGCTGCAGGTAGCCGCACTGGATCAGGTACGGCTCCAGTACGTCTTCGATGGTATCGGCTTCCTCGCCTACGACATGCGCCAGGTTCTCCAGGCCCACCGGGCCGCCGGAGAATTTCTCGATTACCGCGAGCAGCAGCTTGCGGTCCATGAGATCCAGGCCCAGCGCGTCGACGTCCAGCATTTTCAGCGCCGCGTCGGCCACCGGCTTGGTGACCTTGCCATCGGCCTTGACCTGCGCGTAGTCGCGCACGCGGCGCAGCAGGCGGTTGGCGATGCGCGGCGTGCCGCGCGAGCGGCGGGCAACTTCGCCTGCTCCTTGATTTTCAATTTCTATATTCAAGAGCTGGGAAGAACGGCGCACAATCGTAGCCAAATCATCCTGGCCGTAGAACTCCAGCCGCGCGACAATGCCGAAGCGGTCGCGCAGCGGGTTCGTGAGCATCCCGGCGCGAGTGGTGGCGCCCACCAGCGTGAACGGCGGCAGATCGAGCTTGATCGATCGCGCCGCGGGGCCCTCGCCGATCATGATGTCGATCTGGTAGTCCTCCAGCGCGGGATAGAGGATTTCCTCGACGATCGGCGACAGGCGGTGGATCTCGTCGATGAAAAGGACATCCTTGGGTTCCAGGTTCGTCAAGATCGCAGCCAGATCTCCCGGGCGCTCCAGCACCGGACCGGAAGTGGAGCGCAGGTTCACCCCCATCTCCTTGGCGAGGATGTGCGCGAGCGTCGTCTTGCCCAGGCCCGGCGGCCCGAACAGCAGCACGTGATCCAGCGCCTCGCCGCGGCCGCGCGCCGCCTGGATGAATATTTCGAACTGGCTGCGGATTTTCTCCTGGCCGACGTACTCGGCCAGCGTCCCCGGGCGCAGCGAGCGTTCGATCTGCTCTTCCTGCGCCGAGGAAGGCTTGGCGGAGATCAGGCGGTCGGTTTCTACTGCCACGTCAGGATTTTGCCAGAGCCTTGAGAGCGGCGCGGATGCCCTCGGTCACGGCGAGGCCCGGAGGCAGCCCCTTCACCGCGAGCAGCGCCTCCTTCTCGCTGTAGCCCAGGCCCAGCAAGGCGTTGAGCACGTCGTTGCCGCCGCCGGACCTGGCGTCGGCGGGCAGCGTATCGGCGAGTTTCCCCTTGAGTTCGAGCAGCAGCCGCTCGGCGGTTTTTTTTCCGATCCCGGGCACCTTGGTGAGGCGCGCCGTGTCCTGCAGCGTCACTGCCTGCGCGAGCTCGGCGACCGACAGGCCGGAAAGGACCGACAGCGCGGTGCGCGCGCCGACGCCGGAGATGCGTATGAGCTTTCGGAACGCCGCGCGCTCTTCCAGCGTCGCGAAACCATAGAGCACATGCGCGTCTTCGCGCACCACAAGGTGCGTGTGCAGGGTCACCGCGTCCCCGGTCGCGGGCAGGCTGTAGAACGTGCTCATCGGCACGTCAATCTCGTAGCCGACGCCCGCGGCCTCGAGCAGGACCTGCGGCGGATTCTTGGAAAGCAGCTTGCCGGAGATGCGGCCGATCAAACCAGTCTTCCTTTTTTCATTCTGAGATTTTTAGTCAAAACATTCCCCAGCCGCCCCCCATGCGCGTGACAGATGGCGCAAGCGAGCGCATCGGCGGCATCGGGGCTGGGATCTCCGGGCAGTGCGAGCAGCCTTCTGACCATGTGCTGCACCTGTTCTTTTTTTGCGTGGCCCTTGCCGACCACGGCCTGCTTGACCTGCAGCGCAGTGTACTCCGCGACCGGCAGCCCCGCGATCACCGCGGCGCAGATCGCGGTGCCGCGCGCCTGGCCGAGCAATAGCGTGGACTGGGGGTTCACGTTGACGAAGACCTTTTCGACCGCGACTTCCTGCGGCCGGTGCTCGCCGATCACCTGCGACAAGCCGTCGAGGATCACTTTCAGGCGCGCCGCGAGTTCACCTTCACCCGATCGCACGCAACCGCTGACGACATAGCGGAGCTTGCCGCCGGTCTGCTCGATGACACCGAATCCCGTGACGCGCAGACCGGGATCGATGCCGAGGATCAACACGCGAGCGTGTTCCTGCTCAATCGAGCGCCGCCGTGGTGTAGACGTTCTGCACGTCGTCCACTTCATCCAGCGCATCGAGCAAGGCGCGCATCTTCTCGGCCTCTGCGCCCGCGAGGGCAGTCTCGTTCAGCGCCTTCATGGTGACCTCGGCGGCATCGGGCTCGAGGCCCGCCTTCCCGAGCGCCGCCTTCACCCTGTCGAAATCCGCGGGCGGGGATATGACCTCGATCGAGCCGTCGGCGTTCGCCACGACGTCGTCCGCGCCCGCGTCCAGCGCCGCTTCCATCACCCTGTCTTCGCTCGCGCCGGGCGCGAACACGAACTGGCCGCAGTGCCTGAACTGGAACGCCACCGAGCCGTCGGCGCCGATGTTGCCGCCGTTCTTGCTGAAGGCATGGCGCACTTCGGCGATGGTGCGCGTGCGGTTGTCGGTGAGGCAATCGACCATCACCGCCGCGCCGCCCGGACCGTAGCCCTCGTAGCGCGCTTCCTCGTAGGAAACGCCCTCGAGCTCGCCCGTGCCGCGCTGGATGGCGCGCGTCACGCTTTCCTTGGTCATGTTGGCGTCGCGCGCCTTGTCGAGCATCATGCGCAGCTTCGGATTGGTGCCGGGATCGCCGCCGCCCATTTTCGCCGCGACGGTGATTTCCTTGATCAGGCGCGTGAACACCTTGCCCTTCTTCGAGTCCGCCGCCGCCTTGCGGTGCTTGATGTTCGCCCATTTGCTGTGTCCGGCCATGTGGTAATTTTACCGTCATGATCGTGCGCGCCCTCGGCCCCGTCCCCGGCAATCGGCGTTGAACGGCAACTACCGGATGTGGGGAATCGCGTTCGCCCTCGCCGGGGTGGTTTCCTTCGCCTTCCGGCCGGTGCTGATCAAGCTGTGCTACGCGGCGGCCCCGGTAAGCGCAACGACGCTGCTGTTCCTGCGCATGTCGCTGTCGCTGCCTTTCTTCCTCGCCATGGCCTGGTGGTTTCGCGGCGAAAAGCCGATTGCCCGCCGTGACTGGCACGGCATCATCGGCCTGGGCTTGCTCGGCTACTACCTCGCCAGCCTGCTCGACTTTCTCGGCCTGCAATACGTGCCAGCCGGACTCGGCCGCCTGATCATGTTCCTCTACCCCACGCTGGTGGTGATCCTGAGCGCTATCTTTCTCGGCAAGCCGGTGACCCGGAAAGAAATCACCGCGCTCGCCATCACCTATGCGGGCATCGCGCTGGTGCTGTCCAACAAGCTCGGCATCGCCCCGGAGCACCGGCAGTTCATGTTCGGAGCCATGCTCATTTTCGGCTCCGCCATGTGTTATGCCGTTTACCTTGTCACCGGCAGCCAGCTGGTGAAGCGCGTCGGCAGCGCCCGCTTCACCGCCTACACGATGATCGTCTCCGCCGCGCCTGCGGTAGCGCAGTTCTTCCTGCTTGAACCGATTTCGGCGCTCGCCCTGCCGCCGACGCTGTGGTGGTACGCGCTGCTGCTGGTGACCATGTGCACCGTGATGCCCGTGTTCCTCGTCGCCGAGGCGCTGAAGCGCATAGGCGCCAACCACTTCGCGCTGATCGGCGCGCTCGGGCCGGTGACCACGGTGCTGGCTGATTTCTTTCTCATGCATGGCGCGCTCTCCGCGGTGCAGATCGTCGGCGGCGCGCTGGTGATCTCCGGTGTATTGCTGGTGTCAGTCAAAAGGAGCTGAACATGGATCTGGGAATCAACGGAAAAACCGCGCTGGTCTGCGCCGCCTCCAAAGGCCTCGGCAAAGGCTGCGCCCAGGCGCTCGCGCGCGAAGGCGTGAACCTCGTCATCACCGCGCGCGGCAAGGAGGCGCTGGAGGCGACCGCGGAGGAGATCCGGAAGAGCACAGGCGTCAAAGTGATTGCGGTCGCCGGCGACATCGCCACGGCCGAAGGACGCGCCGCGGCGCTTGCCGCCTGCCCGAGCCCCGACATTCTCGTCAACAATGCCGGCGGCCCGCCGCCCGGGGATTTCCGCAGCTGGTCGCGCGAGGACTGGGTCAAGGCGCTCGATGCCAACATGCTGACGCCGATCGAACTCATCAAGGCGACGGTTGACGGCATGATCGCGCGCAAGTTCGGCCGCATCGTCAACATCACCTCGGGCGCGGTGAAAATGCCGATTCCGGAGCTGGGCCTTTCCAACGGCGCGCGCACCGGGTTGACGGGCTTCGTCGCCGGCCTGTCGCGCCAGACGGTGGCGCACAACGTAACCATCAACGGCCTGCTGCCGGGACCCTTCGACACCGACCGGCTGCGCAGCAACCTGAAGTTCAACGCGCAGAAACTGGGAAAGACGGAAGCCGAGCTGGAGAAAGTGCGCGTTCAGGCCAACCCGGCCAAGCGCTTCGGCAACATCGGGGAGTTCGGCGCCGCCTGCGCGTTCCTCTGCAGCACGCACGCCGGCTTCATTACCGGCCAGAACCTGCTGATGGACGGCGGCGCATTTCCAGGAACGTTCTAGGGAACGTTTTGCCCGGAACGTTCCAGGAGCGTTCTATCGTTCCTTGCGGTGGCAAACGGCCTGGATCTTGTTGCCGTCCGGGTCGCGCACGTAGGCGCCGTAATAGTTGGGGTGGTAGTGCGGCCGCAGGCCGGGCGCACCCTCGTCGGTGCCGCCGTTCTCCAGCGCCGCCGCGTGAAAGGCGTCAACCTTGGCGCGGCTGTCGACCTTGAAAGCCGCGTGGACGCCGTTTCCCGGACGCGCCTCCTTGCCATCGAAGGGCGGCACGATGAACAGCTTCTCGCCGGTCGCCTCGCCGTAAGCCAGGAACTTCGCGTTTTTGAACAGCACCGGGTGGCCGAGCACCGCCATCACCGAATCGTAGAACTTCTCCGCGCGCGGAAGGTCGTCGGTGCCGAGCGTGACGTGGCTGTACAACGAAGGACCTGGGCTAGGCTGCGACGGCTTTCGGGCCCGCCCGCTCTGCCTCGATCATGCGCGCCAGCGTGCGCCGGAAGTGCACCAGCGGTGCATCCGACACAATCGCGTTCATCTGGAATGCGGGGCCGGCTTCCAGCGTTTTCTGCTGGGTCTCGATGATCGCCTTGTCCTCCATGAAGCCATCCACCATGCTGTGATAGAGCGACAGCGCGATGTTCGGATCCTGCAGCTCGTAATCGTGCAGGTAGTCCCAGAAGAAATGCGTGCTGCGCGCGGTTTCCGGCGTGAAGAACTGGCAGTTGCGATACTGCTTTGCGCCCGCCAAGTTGCCTTTTTCCGCCCCTGAGCCGGCCGGCGAGAACAGGGTTTCCATGAAGAAGATGCCCGGCACGTGCATCCGCGCGATGTTGCGGCGGTCGACAGGGCCGGCGTCGCGCACCACCTTCTTGTGGAACGGCGGCTGCGGCGCGTTCATGTGCCAGCGCTCGACGCGGAAGCCGTCGTCGAGCCGCTCGATCGCCGTCGGCTTGGACTTGAATGCGTACTCTTCCGAGCCGCCCAGCGTCTTGGCGTGCACGAAGGCGAGGTGCGCGAAGTCCGAGAGGTTGTCCACGATCAGCAGGTAGTTCGCGTCGTAGTGCAGGTAGCCGGGGTGCCCGCGCCAGCCTACGTCGCGCATGTACGGAAAGTCGAGGATCTTCGCCGGGTCCGCCTTCGCCGGATCGCCCATCCAGATCCAGGCCAGGTGATCGCGCTCTACCACCGGGTAGCCTCGCACGCCGAGCTTGGGCGGGATGTTGTCCTGGCCGGGGATCTGCACGCACTTGCCGGTCGCGTCGAACTTGAGGCCGTGATACATGCAGCGCAGGCAATCGCCCTCGCGCCGGCCCATGGACAGCTTCGCGCCGCGGTGGCAGCAGCGGTCGTCCAGCGCCACCGCCTTGCCGCTGTCGCCCTTGTACAGCACGACGGGCTTGTCGAGGATGGTGCGCGCGAGCAGCTTGCCGTCGATCAGCTCGTGGTCCCAGGCCGCCACGTACCAGCAGTCCATGAGAAAAGCTTCGGTCGGCGAAGCCTGGTGGAACGCTTCTTTCTGCAAGGCCATGCTGACCTCCTCGGAAGGCGGCAGTTTACCGCCAAGCGGCTCCGGTCAGGGCAGCCCGACTGTGAAACCGGGGAGACCGCCAGCGTCGAAATACCGGGTCTTGCCGACCGCCTGATATTGGAGGACGGTTCGAAGTCCGTTCCTCGCTTGCGCAGAGCGCAGCAGCCGCTTGACATGCGCGGGAGCTTTTCCTCCCGGCATGGCCTCGGCGAGCACGCGTCCGGCCAGCTTTCCATTGTCCGCAACGCGCAGGCCGAGAATTTTCGTGATGGTTCGTCCGATATCGGCGTTGCTGACCGGCGCCTCGTCCACGAATCCCGCCTTGAAATCCGGGCCGATCGCGGCCATGAAGTTCAAGGTGTCGGCGCGGCTGAAGTTGCCGTGCATCCCCTGGCCCTGCTGCAGGGTCGTGTCGGCGACCTCGGCCGTGCAGTTGGTGGGCTGGTCGCAGCCGGTCGAGAAGCTGCGGAAGTTGACCGCGATCGCGGGTTTCGGCGTCACTGCCGAGCCGCGAAGGTTGATGCTGCCCAGCGGCAGCGTGCCGGGAAAGCGGCCCAGGGATTCATCGACGAACAGGCCGCTGACATAGTCCTGCGCGAGCAGCGCTTCGATTACTTTTGCCGCGAGCTTCCCGTCGCCATTTGGCAGATAGACGAGGTCCGATCCCCCGTTCGCCGCGACCACGACCTCGGGCCGCGCCGGATCGCTGCCGAGCAATCCGTTGCCCCCTCGCGGGTGACTTCCTTCTGCAACCGGCGCGTTACGCGCATTCGGGTCGAGCAGCGGCAACCCGAGCGCCTTCGCGAGATCTAGGGCGAGGAAGCCCGGCGGCAGAAAATTCTGCGGCACGTCGGCATAGCTTTGCCTCGCGGCGGGGCTGGTCCTGCTTTCCTTCGAGATGGTGGAGAACCCGTGGTCGGCAGCAATCAGGATGTCGGTCGTCTCCGTCAGGCCGAGAGCGTTCAGCGCAGCGCGCAGCCTCGCCAGATCGTTGTCCGCGTTGCGGATCGCGGCGAGCGACGTCGGGCCGTTGATCCCTGGCGTGAGCCGGTTCAGGCTGTCGCCCTGGTTATGCTGCGAGCCGTCGGGATCCCGCGACCAGAACACCAGCATGAACGGCGCGCCGCGGGCCTTGAACATCGGCAGCACGACTTTGCTCGCGGCATCCGCAAAGTAGTCCTGCTGCGCGATATTGGCGGCCGTCGTGCCGGCCGTCTGTGCATTGCCGGCCTTGCCGTTCTCTCCCCTCGACGGGGCGACGACCGGCAGTCCGGCCGCATTGAGCGCGCCGATGACCGCCCGCGAAAGCGGGATTCCGCTCGGGCTGCCGGTGGCGTCATCCAACACGATAGTGGACTCGCCGGTGCGCGCGGTGTGGTCGAACACCAGGGTCGGACCGACCTTGCCGATGGCCGCCGTACTGAGTCCGGCCGCGCGCGCCGCCGCGAGCAGGGTCGTCTCGTTCAGGAAATCGCCGCCGAAGCGCTCGTCGAGTTCGCCCAGCACCGCGTCGTTCTCGATGAAGGGGGTGACGGCGCCGTCAGCCGCGAGAACGGGAACGCCGGAAAAGAGCGTATTGCCGAACCCGCCGGTGTCGCCGAGGTAATGGCCGGTGGCCATGGCCGAAGAATTCGGCATGGTGAACGTCGGAAACAGTGAATGGCTGTTTCTGAAATTCACCCCTTGGTCGCGCAGCGCCGCCATCGCGGGGGCATTTTGCCCACTGACCATGAGCGCGCGCAGCCCGTCCGGCACGAACAGGATGACGTTATGGGTCTGATCCGCCGCAATCGCGGGGCGGCTCGACGCAAGGACGACGGCAAAGGCAATGGCGAGGAACGCGGCACTCCGGTTCATGGTCGGCGGTCAGGCTTTCCGGGTTTCGAGGATTTTTTCGTAGAGCACGGTCGCGTTCAGGTCCTTGAGCTGGACTTTCAGCACCCCTGTCTTCGCGTCTATTTTCACCAGACCGTAGTACTGGCCGCCCTCGGTAGGCGAGGCATTCACCTTGCCGGGCGCTTTCTGGAACGCGACCTGCGGGCCGAAGGTGTCGTCCAGCGGGTTGGGCCCGAAACCGCCGGCGTGGATCGGCCCGCTGACGAATTCCCAGAACGGATCGAAGTCCCGGAACTGCGCCTTTGCGGGGTCGTAGTAGTGCGCGGCGCAATAGTGGACGTCTGCCGTTATCCATACCGTATTCCTGACTTTTTGCTTCCTTAAAAAAGAAAATAAATCCGCGAATTCGAATTCCCTCCCCAGCACCGGGCCGTCGCCGTTGGCGACCGCCTCGAACATCTGCCGCCCCTGCGCATCCTTGCCGTCGTCGACCAGGAGGCTGAGCGGCATGTCGGCGGACACCACCTTCCACTGTGCCTTCGAGCGCGCCAGCCCTTCCTTCAGCCAGGCGAGCTGCTGCGGCCCGAGGAAGGCTGCGTCCGGCCCCGGCTGCTCCTGCCGGTTGTATGAATTGGCGCCGCGATAGCTGCGCATGTCGAGCACGAACACGTCCAGCAGCGGTCCGTAGGAGATCTTGCGGTAGACGCGCTCGGACTCGTCCGCGCCGTGGTAGCGCAGCGGCGCGTATTCGAGGAAGGCGCGCGTGGCGCGCGCGACCAGCAGTTGCTCGTTCTTCTCGGTGTAGCGCTTGTCGGCGGAGAGGTCCTTGCTGTCGGACCAGTTGTTGTTCACCTCGTGGTCGTCCCACTGCCAGATCTGCGGCACCTCGGCCGACATGCGGCGCACGTTGTCGTCCATCAGGTTGTAGGCATAGCGGCCCCGGAACTCCTTCAGCGTTTCGGCCACCTTGCTGACTTCTTCGGTGATGAGGTTTTTCCATACATAGCCGTCGGCCTGCTTCACTTCAGCCACCATCGGGCCGTCGGCGTAGATGGTGTCGCCGCAGTGGATGAAGAAATCCGGGCGGTCGCGGCGCACCGCCTCGTAGCATTTCATGCCGCCCCAGTCCTTGTTGATGCCCCAGCCCTGCCCGGCCGTGTCGCCCGACCACGCGAAGCTCACGTCGCGCCGCTTGCTCGGCATGGTCAGGAAGCGCCCGCCCACGGGTTCCGACAGCGTCCGTTCGCTGGAGAGGCTTTCGAACATCACGCGCACAAACACTTCGCGGTCGTTCGGCAGCCCTGTCAGATCGACGCGCGCGGTGTAATCGGACGTTTCCAGCGCCAGCGGGCCGCGCACGCGCACCACGTCGCTGAAATCCGCCTTGTACGCGCGCTCCACGACCAGGCGCGCCGGCCGGTCCGAGCGGCTCCACACCATCGCGCGGTCCGCAGTCACGTCGCCGATCTGGATGCCGGAGGCGATCTGCGGGCGTGTGCGCTCGGAGGTGATGACGGCGGGCGCCTGGGCCAGCGCGGGGAAGGACAGCGCAACGCTGGAGGCGATCGAATTCTTGAGAAAGCGGCGTCGGTAGTTGGTTTTCATGGCCTATGTCGAGATGTCTATGCGCGTCGTGCGCGGCAGGCCGCACAAGCGGTCGCCGCAGGAGAGATACAGATCGACACCGCGCGGGAATCGTGCCCGATTGCGCTCCCACTGCGAGAGGAATCCGTCGCCGAGCGCAGGCACCGACAGGCGAACCTCATCGCGGATGCCCGGGCCGGTGAGGCGCCAGCCCGATTCAAGAATGGCGGGCACCTGTAGCACGACGGTCGCGGAACGCTCGGGATATTCCTTCGAGTCTGCGCTGAACGACTCCAGCGGGGGCAGCTCCTCGGTGCCGGCCACCAGGCCAAAATCAGCTTCTCGCGGGAATGCCGCCATCGAGCATCCGGTGTGAAACTTCAGGCTCGCCGCGGCGCCATCGGCCGCCGCGCCGGGAGAAAGCCACAACCGCGTGTCCTGGTCCAGCAGAACCAGCAGCAGCGCGCTCGCCGCCGCGTGCAGGTTCCCCAGCGATTCCAGCCCGGCGCCAAGCCTGACCACCGCTCCCGGCGTCGCCAGCACGGCGCGGCAACCGTGGAACGCGACCTGACTGTCGAGAACGGGGTCGGCGAATCCGGACTTGCGGCGTTTGGCGCTCCCTCGTTCACTTGCCTTGAACATGATGCGAGGATGCTAGAGGCTCGGCGTGAAACTTTTATGACTGCGCGCTGCGCATCCTATTTTTGACCGGCGGCGTTCATTGCCAGTCACCGCAGCGCAACGCGTGCCCGCTGCGGTCCGGGATTCCCGCCCTGCGTTACTGGATCTGCCGGTCGCGCTGTTTCGCGAGCCCATCGACGGGCGCCGGGACAGCGAAAGCACCGGGACTTTTCTTCCCCGGAAAACGCTCATCCCACGCGCGGCGCTTCAGGCTGTCGATATAGTCGACCCAGGTCAATTCGCGCGGCTCTGGATTGCGGCTTGGCGTTTGCATAGAGATCGCTCGGGAGAGTTTTGACAAGCGCATATTAATCGCCTTGCGGGCATTGACAATACTTGAGTCGAAATTTCCCCTGAAAGAAAGTTTCCTCAAGCAAATCAGCGCTCGGGCTGCGAGAAGATAAATCGCCACTGGAATTTCAATCGCTAGCGCCTTGTCCCCGCAGGAGCTTGTTGCGTGCGGCGAAAATCTCGTGCGCCGGGCGTTACTCGGCGAGCGGCCTGAGCGAGCTCGTCGGGTAGCGGCGACGTTCGACGAACAGCGCGTTGCCGGGCTCGCGCTTGGCCATCTTCTTCGCCTCGGTCGCCGCCGCCGCCACCTCCGAATGCGTGTTGAAAGTGGCGCGCTCCACCGGAACGACGCCGATGGACAGGCTGGTCAGGCCGAATTTCTGCTTCTCGCCGCGCCGGTCTTCCGCGAGGAAGCCGCCGCGCTCGCGGTCCTCGCTAGAGAACAGCGCCGTGACGCGCTCGCCGAAGGTCGTCAGCGCGCGCTGGCAGCGGGTTTCCCAGTCCGCGCTCTGCATGACGACGACGAAATCGTCGCCGCCGACGTGGCCGCAGAAGTCGAGTTGCGGATCGCAGGCGTCGGCAAGGGCGCGCGCCGCGAGCTGGATCACTTCGTCGCCGCGGTGATAGCCGTAGACGTCGTTGAAGGGCTTGAAATTGTCGAGATCCGCATAGCAGGCGACGAAATCGCGCCCCTGCGTCAGAAGCCGCGAAATGTGCTCGGCGATCGGCACGTTCCCCGGCAGCAGCGTCAGGGGATTGGCGTAACGGGCGGCGACGATCTGCTGGGCATTGATCTCGCGGATCAGATTCTGGCTGGTACCGACGCCGGCGTAGCGGCCTCCTTCGACAATGATGAAGCCGTCGTAAAGCGCGTGGTCGTCGCCCTCGGTCAGCATCATGCTGATTTTCTGGATGCTGATATCGGCGTCGACGATCAGGGGCTTGCCGTTCATGAATGCCGCGCAAGGCTTGCGGCCGAACAGTTCTCGCCGGTAAGGCCGCGCGAAGCGGTCGATGATCGAGTTGCGGTTGATCAGGCCGCGCGGCACCGCCCCGTCGACCACTGGTATGACCTGAAGATCGGGCTCGCTCTCGAAACGCGCGTAGACGACGTCGTTTTCCGTCGCCGGCGAAACCGGATCGACGCGCTTCAGCAGTTTCCTGGCGGTGACCCGATTGACGCTGTGGCCGGGAAGCGGAAACGCCAGCACCGGTTCGAGCGACAAGCGTTGCCACAATTCGACCGGCGCAGCCTCGTCCGGAGCCGCGGCAGGGTAGCCGATCAGGTAGCCCTGGCAGTAGCTGATGCCGAGATCGCGCACCACCTGGAAATCGGCCGTCTCCTCGATACCCTCGGCGATCACGGCGCCGCCCGCGACCTGCGCGATCTGCTGGATCGCGCGCGCGATCTGCAGCTTTACGGGGTCGCTATGGATGCCGTGGATGAAATGCCGGTCCAACTTGACGTACTCCGGGCGCAATTCCGACCACAGGCGCAGGCTGGCGAATCCTTCACCCAGGTCGTCGATGGCGATTTCGAATCCTTCCTTCCTGCACTG
Organism: Burkholderiales bacterium; assembly: GCA_035308765.1. Classification (GTDB taxonomy): domain Bacteria; phylum Pseudomonadota; class Gammaproteobacteria; order Burkholderiales; family SG8-39; genus RBG-16-66-20. The sequence continues at coordinate 88,516 of DATGGA010000064.1, read as the reverse complement.
GAGCAGCGCCGCCCATGCCGGCGAGGCATCGACGATCGCATGGTTTTCGGAAAGCTCGATCACCACCTGCTTGGGCGAGAGCCCGCAACCCCGCAGGTATTCGAGGATGATCCCGCCCCCGACGCGGCGTTCCGCGAGCGCAAGCGCGCTGAAGTTCACGAACAGCTTGCCTTCCGCGCCCAGGGCGGCGAACCGCTGGAGAGCACCGCGCACCGCGACCAGTTCCAGGTCGCTGGAGAAGCCGTGCTCGCGCGCGAGCTGGAATATCGACAGCGCCGATTCGAACGCCGTGCCGGCCGGACCGCGCGACAGCGCCTCATGGGCGAATACGGAACCCCGCCGCAAATCAAGGATCGGCTGGAACACCGTCCGCAGTCTGCCCTGTGTCAGGCATTCGCCGAGCAGGCGCCGTTCCGGTTCGCGCGGCAGGTCATTGTCCACGGCCTGCCCCGAGGCACCGTGATGCCGGAGCCGCAAAAAAAGGCTTTGCTCGAAGGCTTGATTGAGCACCGTGAACTCGTATTCGGATTGGACTGACGATCGCTTTCCACGCTACCCACCATGGATTACCGCTCCATGACAGCGCTGCAAATAAGAGTCAGACGTGAATGATTTCAAGGTCCTCCAGCTGGTCTCTCGGCCGGGCACGCAGCCAAGAAGCGCACGCACAAGCACGGCAAGGGAAACTGGCAGTCCGCAAGGCTCCCGAGGCACTGGCTTGCCTCAGCGCCACTTGAGAGTTGGTTTTGGCGGCCCGCAGGAGCCGCCAATTTTTTATGGCGCGGGCATGCTGCGCCGCAGCCGGTCGGCCATCACGCGCATGATCTGGAGCGAGAAATACGGCGTTTGCTGCACGAGGAACTTGAACCAGTTCTCGTCTATGGGGACCACGCGGCAATCCGTTACCGCGATCGCGTCAGCCGACCTCGGTCCGTTGTCGATCAGCGCAATCTCGCCGAATACGCCGCCGGGTCCGAGCAGCTCAAGTTCCCTGCCGTTGGCCGAAACGCTCACTTCACCCTCTACCACCACGTACATGTTGTCGCCCCGGTCGCCGGCGCGGAATATCGCCTCGCCGGCCAGGTAGGGCCTCGCGTCTTTGGCATTGCGGAACATATCGAGCGTCACCATAAGACCGCGTCTTCCCTGGCTTCATTCAGAGCGGAGCTCGCCGCCGAAGGAGGAAGGCGCTCCGCTATTTCGTCTTCGCCCCCCCAGTGCACGAGCGCCATGGAGCCGTTCTCATCTTCGACGATCGCGGTGCAGCTGTCCACCCAGTCGCCGCAATTGATGTAGGTGATGCCGCCGTGGTCGCGGATCGTCGCGGAATGGATGTGGCCGCAGATGACCCCGTCCACGCCGCGCTCCCTCGCGTGGCGCAGAACCGAATCCTCGAAGTCGAAGACGAAGCTGACCGCCCTCTTCACCTTCTTCTTCACGTAGCCCGAGAGCGACCAGTAGCCGGGAATACCGAGCGTGCGTCGCAGCCAGGACAGCCACATGTTCAGGCGCACGACCATCGAGTATGCGTGGTCGCCAAGGATCGCCAGCCACCGGTGATAGCGCGTGACCTGGTCGAACTCGTCGCCATGGATCAGCAGGTAGCGCCTGCCGTCGGCGGCCAGGTGCACATAGTCGCGCTCGACGCGGATGTTGCCGAACGAGGTGCCGGTGTGCTCGCGCGCGGCTTCGTCGTGGTTGCCGGGCACGAAGATCACCTTGACGTCGTGGCGCGCGCGCTTGAGGATCTTCTGCACCACGGTGTTCTGCTCGGCAGACCAGTACACGCCGCGGCGCTGCATCGCCCAGAAATCGATGATGTCGCCGACCAGGAACAGGTACTCCGACTCGTGCGCCTTGAGGAATTCGAGCAGCCGCCCGGCCTGGCAGGCGGGCGTGCCGAGGTGGATGTCCGAGAGGAAGATGGCGCGGACGTGCGGCACAAATAACCTCAGGTTCCCGGCGTAAGCAATTGAGCTGCTAGGCTAGTCTCCGGATATGACACGATCGTTAATCTTGCGGCGCTGTCATCAGATTGTCGCAACTCTCCCTGTAGGGTCTCGCCCGTCACCCCGGCAAAACAGGGATATGCGATGGGAGACTTCGAGGAGGGCGGCCGCAGCCTGAGCCTGTTCCGCCGGCGCAGCATCTATCTGCTGCCGAACCTTTTCACCACCGCTTCGCTGTTCTCCGGCTTCTACGCCATCGTGCAGGCGATGAACGAACATTTCGAACTTGCGGCGATCGCCATCTTCGTCGCCATGGTTCTCGACGGGCTGGACGGCCGCATCGCGCGGCTCACGCATACGCAAAGCGAGTTTGGCGCACAGTACGACAGCCTGTCGGACATGGTTTCATTCGGCGCCGCGCCTGCGCTCGTCATGTACGTCTGGGCGCTGAAAGGCATGGGCAAGCTCGGCTGGATCGCCGCCTTCGTATACTGCGCCGGCGCCGCGCTGCGGCTGGCGCGTTTCAACGTAAACATGGATGTCGTCGATAGACGCTACTTCCAGGGCATCCCGAGTCCGGCGGCCGCTGCGCTGCTGGCGGGCCTGGTGTGGGTATTCGACGACTTCGGCATCGACCGCGAATTGTGGCTGAGCATGATCGCCTGGGTGTTCACGATGTACGCAGGCATCACCATGGTGACCAACGTGCCGTTCTACAGCTTCAAGGAATTCAACCTCAAGCGGGCGGTGCCTTTCTGGGTGATGCTGGCGTTCGTCGCCGGCCTTGCGGTGGTCTCGCTTCGCCCGCCGGTCGTACTGTTCCTGCTGTGCCTGGCCTATGCCGTCTCGGGCTACGTGCTCTGGGGCATGGGACTGCGCGCGCGGCGGCCACCGGAACTGCCGTAGAACCGTCCGCTGCCCGTACCGGCCGCGACCTCCAGAACGCCTTCGAGCTGCTGCACCACGCGCCCCCAGTCGTGCGCCAGCACTTCCTGCCGCGCTTTGACGGCCAGCGCCCGAATCTGGGACAGATTTGTGACCAGCCCGGCCGCGAGCGCAGCGAATTCCGCCGTGTTGTCGAAATCCGCCAGCAGGCCGTTATGCCCGTGACGGATATGCGCCGCTGCGGCGGCGTAGTCGTAGGCGATCACGGCCAGGCCGCTCGCCAGCGCCTCCACGGTCACGTTGCCGTAGGTCTCCGTCAGGCTCGGAAACAGGAACATGTCCCCCGAAGCGTAGTGCGCGGCAAGTTCCTCGCCGCGCCGCGTCCCGGCGAGGATCGCTTCCGGGCAGCGCGCCTGCATTTCGCCCCGGGACGGGCCGTCGCCGACCAGCACCAGCCTGGCGCGCGGCGCACGCTCGCGAGCCGCCTCGAACGCGGCAAGCAGCGCATCGAGATTCTTTTCCGGCGCGAGGCGGCCTACATGCAGCAGCACGGGGTCTTCCGGCGCCGCACCCCAGCTGGCGCGTAGCGCCGTGCTGCGTCGCGCCGGGTCGAAAAGCGCCGTGTCCACTCCGCGCGCCACTACGCGCAGGCGATAGAAGCCGAGCGCAGCGAGGTCGGCGCGCATGGATTCCGTTGGCACCATGGTGCACAAGGTACGGTTGTGGAATTTGCGCAGGTAGGCGAGGATCGGCTTCCCGAGCCAGCCGATGCCGTAGTGCCGGCTGTAGGCGTGGAAATTGGTGCGGAAATCCGAGACTGCGGGGATGCGCAGCTTGAGGGCGGCCCGCTGGGCCGACCAGCCCAGAGGGCCCTCGGTGACTATGTGCACGACGTCGGGGCGGCAGTAAGTCCAGAGCTGCTCGAGTGCGCGCTTGGCCGGGAGGCCCATCCTCAGATTCGGATAGCGCGGAATCGCGACGCCCCGCATGAGCACTTCCTGGAAACGGTCGTCGGCATCCGCGTGGTCGGTACTGTCTTGCCGCGGGCGGATGAGTTGAATCTGGTGACCGCGCTGGCGCAGGCCTTCAACGAAGCGCGCGGCGGTCAGCGCAACGCCGTTGATTTCCGGCGGGTAGGTTTCGGTCACCACCGCGACGCGCAGCGATCGGCGAACGCCGCCCAGCTGCTCGATCTGGATCGGTGCCTGGTCGTCGCGCATCCCGGCTCGCATGGCGCGATGATGGATCCGCCGCGCGACGCCCCGATGACCGCCGCGTGAATGAATTGCGACGGCACTGGCCCCCCTGTCGTCGATTTGTCATTTCCGTTTTACGGAACTGTCGCAATTCCCCCGTATCCTCGGGCCCGTTGTCAGGTTTCCGACTTAACCGCCGAGGAGACAAGATGAAAGAAATTCTCCGCACCCTCCAAATCCAGCGCTGGGACGATCACCGCTACTATCACCACAGCCGGATCAACCAGTCGCTGCATTTCGTCAGCGCGGCGAGCTTCCTGTGCGCCTACGCGATGCTGTTTGTTTATCCGGTCGCCGCTGCATTGATCGGCTGGCTGATCGCAATGACCGCGCGCCAGTCGGGACACTTTTTCTTCGAGCCGAAGGGTTACGACCACGTCAATCAGGCGACGCACGAGTACAAGGAGGAAATCAAGATCGGATACAACTTGCGCCGCAAGATACTGCTGTACGTGGCCTGGGCGCTGGCCCCGCTGCCGCTGCTTGCCGATCCCACGCTGTTCGGCCTGTTCGAGCTACCGGTCACGACCTACGACTACGTGCATCACTTGGCCATGATCTGGCTCGCGCTGGGTGTAGGCGGCCTGCTGTTCCGCACGGTGCACCTGTTCTTCATCCGGGACGTAAAGACGGGGCTGGTATGGATGATAAAGATCCTGACCGACCCGTTCCACGACCTGAAGCTCTATCACAAGGCGCCGATGTATCTCTTGCGCGGCGAGCTGATCGACCCGATGCCGCACCGGCAGCACGGCTGATTCAGAACCGTTGCGAGAGCATTTCCCTGAGTATCCCGCGCTTGATCGACTTGTCGGTCAGCGCGGGGTCCGACCACCACCAGCCATCCCTCTGCATGGCCGTGGCGGCGGCAATGAACCGTTCCGCGACCGCTTCGAAATCGGCCTCCGCATAGTCGAGGCTGAAAATCAGCCGACCGGTGCCGACCCAGCTGAGCGCCAGCCCTTCGGTGCGCATGTAGTACTGCAGCATCCAGTTGTAGCGCGACGGCTGCGTATAGCAGACGGTCCAGATCGACGACAGGTTCGCTACCTGCACGGGCAACCCCGCTTCCCTGAGCCGTTCATTGAGCCGCCCGGCGCGGCGATCCCAGCACTCGTCGAGACCGCGATACGGCTCGCGCAGATCCGCGCTTTCCAGACGTTCGAGGAACACCTGCATCGCGCCCATCACGTAGGGATGCGAATTGAACGTGCCGCGCGCGAAGCAGATGTCGGCCGGCCGGTCTTCTCGGAAGCGCTTCATGAGACCGGCGCGCCCGCAGACCGCGCCAACCGGAAATCCGCCGCCCAGCGTCTTGCCGTAGGTGACCAGGTCGGCGCGCACGCCGAAATATTCCTGCGCGCCGCCGGGTGCGATACGGAAGCCGACGAACACCTCGTCGAAGATCAGCACGACGCCGCGCTCGGTGCAGACTTCGCGCAGCCGCTTCAGCCACTTTGCATAGCCGGCCCGGTCGAAGTGCGCGTGGCGCGTGCTGTCCACCAGCGAGCCGTCGCCGGGCGCATTCATGTTCGGATGCAGGGCCTGCAGCGGGTTCACCAGCACGCAGGCAATGTCGCGGCGCCGACGCAGCACGCGCAAAGAGTCCTCGTCCATGTCCTTCAGCGTGTAGGTATTGTGCGGCGGCACCGGGTTACCGATGCCGGGCTGCACGTCTTCCCACCAGCCATGGTAGGCGCCGCAGAAGCGCACCAGGTGGGAACGGCGTGTGTGATACCGCGCGAGGCGCACCGCCTGCATCACCGCCTCGGTGCCGGACATGTGAAAGGACACCTCGTCCAGGCCGGAGATCTCGCGCAACCGGCGCACGTTGTACGCGACGGCGGGATGATAGGCCCCAAGCACGGGTCCCAGCATCGCGGCGCGTGCGCTGCCCTCGGCCATGCACGACTTGTAAAAGTCGTAGCCGAACACGTTGACCCCGTAGGACCCTGTGAGATCGTAGAAGCAGTTGCCATCGAGGTCCGTGACCGTCACGCCGCTGGACGATTCCACGAATGCCCCGAACCCGAGGTGCCTGCGCACATACCTGCTGTACTGGAACGGCACGCGGTAGGCGCTGGTGAACTGCAGGTCCGACATTCCCTTGCGCGCCTCATTGGTGAGCGCCGCCGTCTTCGCAAAGCGCCGGCGGTAGAGCTCGGCGAGTCGGGCGAACCCCGCCCGGCGCCGCGCCTCGATCTCGTCGGGTGCGCCGTCGGAGCGGAAAACCCGCTGCTCGTCGTAGCCGTAATAGGGAATCAGTCCGGCGACCCGGCGCGCCATGCGGGAATGGCCCGTAAGCGAAGGATGTTTGGCCTTCGACAGCTCCAGGCGCGTCTTGAGCGCCGGGATGGTCAGCATGGCCGCGGCGGCGCCGATGCCGTAGAGAAGATAGGTCTCGTTCATTTGCGGCCTGTTTACCGCCCCCGGGTTACAGCATGGTGACGGAAGACCTCAATTTCCTCATCACCAACCGCATTCCCCGGCACGCGTTTACGCGCTTCATGGGTTGGTTCAGCCAGCTCGAACTGCCGCTGGTGCGCGATCTGTCGCTCGCGGCCTGGCGGCTGTTCGCGGACCTGCGCCTCGATGAAGCGAAGCAGGCCAGCTTTCGCAGCCTGCACGACTGCTTCATCCGCGAGCTGAAGCACGGCGCGCGGCCGGTGGATCCCGATCCGGCGCTGCTGGCCAGTCCCTGCGACGCGATCGTCGGCGCCTGCGGGCGGGTCGAGGACGGCCAGTTGATCCAGGCGAAGGGCTTCCCCTACACGATACTGGACCTGGTCGGCAGCGCCACGCTCGCGGACGATTTCCGCGACGCGACCTACGCCACGCTGCGGATCACTTCGAGCATGTACCACCGCTTCCACGCGCCGCACGACTGCCGGATCGGGCAGGTAACCTACTTCTCGGGCGATACCTGGAACGTGAACCCGATCGCGCTGCGGCGCGTCGAGAAACTGTTCTGCAAGAACGAGCGCGCCCTGTTGCGCACCAGGCTCGAGGCGGGCGGACACGAAATCCTGCTGGTCCCGGTGGCCGCGGTTCTCGTCGCGAGCATCCGCCTGCATTTTCTCGACGTGCTGCTGCACCTGCGCTATCGCGGTCCGAACGTGATCCATTGCGATGCGCGCTTCGCCAAGGGCGAGGAAATGGGCTGGTTCCAGCATGGCTCGACGATTCTCGTGTTCGCGCCGCGCGGCTTCGCACTTTGCGGAAATGTGACGGCAGGTTCGCTCATCCGCATGGGCGAGCCGCTGATGCGCCTGCCCGAACCTTAAGAAAACCGTAACAGCCGGCACGGGCCTAGCATGCGAACATTGCAGGTTCATGTCAGCAGACGTTTTCTGGTGGTGGTTTTTCCTCTGCTCCGTCGCGGGGTTCAACATCCTTGCATGGGCGCTGTCGGCCGCCGCGCTCGAGCGGCGCCAGGCAACCCTGTCGCCTGAAGCCTACTACCTGCGCCGCGCGCAGCTTCTCCTGTCGGCGGGCTACGTGCTCGGCTGCGCTTACCGCTCGGCGCTGCCGGTCTATGACATACAGCGCTTCTGCCTGTTCGACACCTGGCTCTCCAGCGTCATCGTCGGACGCTCCGTGGCGACTTTCGCCGAATTGTGCTTCGCCGCGCAGTGGGCGCTGCTGCTGCGGGAAATTTCGCGCGCCACGGGCAGCGGCGCCGGCAGGGTCACCTCGGTGGTGGTGGTCCCGCTCATCGCGGTCGCGGAGATCTGCTCGTGGTACTCGGTGCTCACCACGTCGAACCTCGGGCACGTGCTCGAAGAACCGATTTGGGCCCTGAGCGCAGGGCTGCTGGTCACGAGCCTGCTCTGGATCTGGCCGCGCTGCAACGCCTCGCTGCGGCCGCTGCTGGCCGCCTGGTGCGCGGCGGGCATCGCCTACGTCGCCTTCATGTTCCTGGTCGACGTGCCGATGTACTGGGCGCGCTGGCTGGCAGACGAGGCGAGCGGGCGCCACTACCTGAGCGTCGCCCAGGGCCTGCTGGACGTCTCGGACCGCTGGATCGTTGCCCGCCGCTGGCAGGACTGGCATAGCGAAGTGGCGTGGATGTCGCTGTATTTCAGCGTCGCGGTGTGGCTCAGCATCGCGCTCATTCACGCGCCGGTGCCGGAACGCCGTGCGCGAGATGCCTAAGCGAGGCCGAGAGAACTAAATGCGACCGCGGCGCCGATCGCGGCGCCCGCCAGCACATCGCTCGGGTAGTGCAGGCCGAGAACGACGCGCGAAGCGGCTACTGCAAGCGTGACCGGGACCAGCAGCAGCGCGAGCTCCGGAAAATACGCCGTCGCGATGAGCGTGAACGCCGCCGCATGCAGCGTATGCCCGGATGGGAAACTGAACCGGTCGAGCGGCACCGTGCCGGCCGCAATGTGCGCGTGCACTTCGAACGGCCGCGGGCGCAGAGTTCCTTTCTTCAGCAGGCGGTACAGGAGCGTGCAGAGCAGGCCGACGCCGACCATATGGAGGACCGGCAGCGCCGCGTCCGCGCCATAGGTGAGCAGCAGGCCAAGCATCAGCGCGTACCAGAAGATGCCGTTCCCCACCCAGCTCACGGCGCGGAACAGTTGCAGCAGCGCGCGCACCCGGATCGCGCGGTTGAATTTCGCGCAAGTGCGCTCGTCCCAGCGCTGGATCATTTCCAGGCTGACGTCAAGCCGCGGCATGGCTCTCTCGCATTGCGGATCCCGGCGCAGTCATAGTATCGGCCAGCACTGACGCGAAATCGGCCACTACCCTGTCCCAGCCCAGCGGTTCGGCGGTGGCGCGCGCCTGGCGTCCGAGCGTCCGGGCACGGGGCAGATCGCGCGCCAGCGCCGCTGCGTGCTCGATGAAGCTGATGCGGTCGTCGACCCGCGCCAGCAGCCCCGAGCGGCCGTGCACGATGTGCTGGCGGGCCGCCGCGTAGTCGTAGGCCACGACTGCGAGGCCGCTCGCCATCGCCTCCATCGTGACATTGCCGAAGGTCTCGCTAGTGCTGGGAAAAAGAAAAATGTCGGCCGAGGCGTAATGGGCCGACAACTCGCCGTTGACCAGGCGCCCGGCGACCACGCAGCCCAGGTGCTCGCGTTTCAGTTCTTCGGTCATCGGGCCGTCGCCGACCAGCACCAGGCGCGTTTCGGGTCGCACGGCGCGCATCGCGCGGTAGGCGTCCAGCACCAGTGGGAAATTCTTTTCCGGCGCGAAGCGGCTGACGCACAGCGCCACCGGCGTGTCGTCGTCAGCCCCCCATTCGGCGCGCAGTTCAGCGCGGCGCTTGGCGGGAGAAAACACCGCGGAATTCACGCCACGCCCTACCACGCGCAGCTTTTCGAAGCCGAGCCGCGCCAGGTCCTGCGCCATCTCGTCCGTCGGCACCATGGTGCAGTCGGCCCGGTTGTGGAAGCGGCGCAGGTACGCCGCGACCGCGCGTTCGAGCCACGGAAAACCGTAATGGCCGCTGTAGGCGTGAAAGTTGGTATGAAAATCAGTCGCGACCGGGATCGCCAGCGCGCGCGCCGCGGACAGCGCCGATGAGCCGAGTGGCCCCTCGGTGGCGATGTGCACCACCTCTGGCCGCGCCTTCTTCCAGGCCTGCAGCAGCGCACCCCTGGAGGGCAGCCCCATGCGCAACTGCGGGTAGCGCGGAATGCGGATTCCCGGACGCAGCAGCTCGCGGAACCGCGGCTCGTCGAGCGCACGCTCCGCCGGCCCCTGTCGCGGCCGCACCAGCTGTATTTCGTGGCCGAGGGCGTGCAATCCTTCCGCCATCAGGGCGACCGTGCGCGCGACGCCGTTCACCTCGGGCGGGTAGGTCTCGCTCACCATCGCGATCCGCATTCGCTGTTCCATGCGGACAGGACGATGCCCTGCCCGCATGAAACTTCGATGACGGATCGGTTACAGCCCGGTTAAACCAGGATCAGGAGCCAGATCACTGCGACGTTGGCGAGCGCGAGCATCACCGCGGCGCTGCCGATGTCCTTGGCGCGCTTGGCCAGGCTGTGGTCGTCGAGCGACACGCGGTCCACGGTCGCCTCCACGGCGGAATTGAGCAGTTCGACGATCAGCACCAGCAGCACGCTGCCCACCAGCATGGCGCGCTCGACGCCGCTCTGGCCCAGCCAGAGGCCAAGCGGCACCATGACCGCGGAGAGAATCAGCTCCTGGCGAAAGGCATCCTCGTGGCGGGCCGCCGCTGCCAGCCCGGAGAACGAATAGCCGGCAGCGTTCAGCAGCCGGCGCAATCCGGTCTTGCCCTTGTAGGGACTTTCCATGCGGCGCCGAATGTAGCACGCGCCGCGCGCGCGATTTCCTCAGCGAAGCGCCGCGCAACGGCCGATCAGGCCGTGTGGGCCAGCGAGCGCAGCAGTTCTTCCTGCACCACGCGCGGCTTGCCGCGGCGTGGCGCCGGCGCCTCATAGGCGCCATCCGACGTCATGGTCCAGACCTGGCTCGTGTCATCGAGGTAAGCCCGCAGGCCCTCATTGATGACGCGCTGCTTAAGAGCCGGATCGAGCACCGGGAAACCCAATTCGATGCGGCGGAAGAAATTGCGGTCCATCCAGTCGGCGCTGGAAAGATACACATCTTCGGCGCCTTCGTTCTGGAAATAGCAGATGCGCGTGTGCTCGAGGAAGCGCCCGACCACGGAGCGCACGCGGATGTTCTCCGACAACCCGGCGACACCCGGGCGCAGCGCGCAGACGCCGCGCACGATGAGGTCGATCTGCACCCCCGCCTGCGAGGCCGTATACAGCTCCTCGATCAGGTCGGGCTCCAGCAGCGCATTCATCTTCGCTATGATGCGCGCCGGCTTGCCTTCCTTGGCCAGGCGCACCTCGTTCCTCACCGCCGCGACCACGCGCTTGTGCAGCGTGAAGGGCGACAGCCACAGGTGCTTCATGCGGCTCGAGCGCCCGAGGCCCGTCAGCTGCTTGAATACTTCATTCACGTCCGAGCAGATTTCCTCCCTCGCGGTGAGCAGCCCGAAATCGGTGTACTGGCGCGCGGTGCGCGGGTGGTAGTTGCCGGTGGCCAGGTGCGCGTAACGCCTGAGGACGCTGCCCTGCGGGCCGTCCTCGCGCCGCACCACCAGCGCCATCTTGGCGTGGGTCTTGTGGCCGACGACGCCGTAGACGACGTGCGCGCCGGCTTCCTCCAGGCGCGAGGCCCAGTTGATGTTCGCCTCCTCGTCGAAGCGCGCCATCAGTTCCACCACGACGGTGACTTCCTTGCCCTTGCGCGCCGCCTCGATGAGGATGTCCATCAGCTCGGAGTCGGTGCCGGTGCGGTAGACGGTCTGCTTGATCGCGATCACGCGCGGGTCGGTGACCGAGGTGCGGATGAAATCGATCACCGGGGTGAAGGATTCGTAGGGATGGTGCAGCAGCACGTCCTGCTTCTTCAGCACTGCGTAGATGTCCTTGTGGCCCACCAGCGCCGGCGGCGGCGCCGGCTGGAACACCGGGTACTTCAGGTCGGGCCGGTCGACGCGGTCGGTCACCTCGCGCAGGCGGTACAGGTTAACCGGGCCGTCGACGCGGTAGAGGTCGGACTCCGACAGGCCGAATTGCTGCAGCAGGAAATCCACGGTCTGCTGCGAGCAGCTGTCGGCGACTTCCAGCCGGACCGCGTCGCCGAAGTGGCGCTGCAGCAGTTCGCCCTGGATGGCGATGCGCATGTTCTTGATTTCTTCCTCGTCCACGAACAGGTCCGAATTTCGCGTGACTCGGAACTGGTGGCAGCCCTTGACCTCCATGCCGGAGAACAGCTCGTCCACGTGCGCGTGCAGGATCGAGGACAGGAACACGAACGCGTACTCCGCGCCCGCGACGTCGGCCGGCAAGCGGATGACGCGCGGCAGCGCGCGCGGCGCCTGCACGATGGCGTCGCGCGACTTGCGGCCGAAGGAATCGCGGCCTTCCAGCTCGATGGCGAGGTTGAGCGACTTGTTCAGCACGCGCGGAAACGGGTGCGCCGGGTCGAGGCCGATCGGCGTAAGCACCGGCAGCAGCTCGCGCATGAAGTAGTCGCGGATCCAGGTGCGCTGCGCCTCGGTCCAGTCCTCGCGGCGCGGGAAGATCACGCCCTGCTTCACGAGCGCCGGCAACAGCACGCTGTTCAGCAGCCGGTACTGCTCGCCGACCAGCGCGCGCGCCTGTGCCGACACCAGCTCGTAGACTTCAGCCGGACTGCGGCCGTCGGGGCCGGACTCCTTGATGCCCGCCTTGATCTGCTCCTTCAGCCCGGCGACCCGGATCTCGAAGAACTCGTCCAGATTGGAGGACACGATGGTGAGGAAGCGCAGCCGCTCGAGAATCGGCACCGAGTCGTCGGCCGCCTGCGCCAGTACGCGGCGGTTGAACTCGAGCAGGCCGAGTTCCCGATTGAGAAAATGGGACGGCTGAAGATTCTTCTTAACCATCTGGGAACCGCAGGGGGATTGCGACCTCTTAGTAGAGTAGCCTACACGACAAATGTTGCAATGGTGTGAAACCGCACAAATCCGTAATTTGCCGAGTTATCCACAGGGTGTAAGCTTTCCTCCGCGATGCCCCGTCCGGATATCCTCGCCGCGATCGATCTTGGCTCCAACAGCTTCCATCTCCAGGTAGGCCGGGTCGTCGACCGGCAGATTTACCCGCTCGACTCCTTGCGTGAAGTAGTGCGGCTGGGCGCCGGCCTGACTTCGGAAAAGCGCATCGACCGCGCGACGCAGGCGCGCGCGCTGGAAGCGCTGCAGCGCATCGGCGAGCGCCTGCGCGGCCTGCCGCGCGGGGCGGTGCGCGCGGTCGGCACCAACACGCTGCGCGTGGCGAAGAACGCACCGCAGTTCCTGCGCGAGGCGCGCACCGCGCTCGGTTTCCCGATCGAGGTGATCGCCGGCCGCGAGGAGGCGCGTCTTATCTACCTCGGCGTCGCGCATTCGATGCCGCCGGCCGCCCACAACCGGCTGGTGGTGGACATCGGCGGCGGCTCGACCGAATTCATCGTCGGCAGGGGCCTCGATCCGCTGCTGACCGAGAGCCTGTACATGGGCTGCGTCAGCTACAGCCTGGCATATTTTCCGGAGGGCCGGATCGAGAAATCGCGCTTCAAGAAGGCCGAACTCGCCGCGCGCCAGGAACTTGCCGGCATGGCGGGCGAATACCGCAACACCGGCTGGCAGGAAGCGGTCGGCTCCTCGGGCACCGCGCGCGCGCTGGAGACGATCCTGCGCGAAAACGGCTACAGCGAGGATGGGATCACCCTAGAGGGACTGGAGGAACTGAAGGACCTGCTGCTCAAGCACGAACGCGCCGACCCCGACCGCATCGCCGGGCTGCGCAAGGACCGGGCGGCGGTGATTCCCGGCGGCCTGGCGATCATGCTTGCCGCTTTCCGTGAGCTCGGCATCGAACGCATGGCGGTCTCCGACGGGGCACTGCGGCACGGCGTGCTCTACGACCTGCTCGGACGCGTGCAGCACCGCGACATGCGGGAAGCGACGGTGTCGCAATTCGTGCGCCGCTATCACGCCGATGCAGCGCAGGCCGAGCGCGTGCGTGCGCTGGCGCTGAAGATTTTCGATCAGCTCCATGCGGAGGAAGACGAGCCCGGCACCGACCGCCTGCTGCTCGACTGGGCGGCGCGCCTGGCCGAGATCGGCTTGTCGGTCGCGCATGCGCAGTACCACAAGCATTCGGCCTATATCCTGTCCAACGCCGACATGCCCGGCTTCTCGCGCATGGAACAGCAGCGCCTGGCCCGGATAGTTCTCGCGCACCGCGGCAAGCTCGGCAAGATGCAGGATGCGGGGCTGGAAAGCAGCGACTGGGCGCTGGTATTCGCGTTGCGCATCGCAGCGCTGGTGCTGCGCAACCGCACCGATGCGCGCTTTCCGATGCTGCGCGTGGCCGGCGACAAGACCGGCTACAGCATCGACCTGCCGCAGGCCTGGCTGGAAGAGAATCCGCTGGCCGCGGCCGCGCTAGAAACCGAGACCGACAACTGGGAGGCGGTGGACCTGCGCTTCTCGATCAACAGCCTGTCGGAAAAGAAGGTCGCGCAGTTGCGAAACTGAGCCGCAGCTAGATCAGGTCGGGCGCGAGCACTGCGCGCACCACCACCTGGATCTTGCCGCCGCGCTCGCGGTTGCTCAGCCACCACAGGCCGCCCTTTTTCACCGACCAGTCGGCCACGCTGCCGGAAGCGAGCAGCGCCGCGACCTGGCCCAGGTCCGGCTGGTGGCTGACGACAACCACCGCGCCCTTGTGCGACGGCCAGCCGGCGTCCTTCAAAATGTCTCCCGGCGCCGCGCCGGGCGCAAGCCGCTCGACGATCCTGTAGCGAATGGCCAGCGCATCGGCGGTCTCGCGCGCGCGGCGCGCGGGACTCACCAGCACCGTATAGCGGCCCGGCAGCCGCGCGACCAGCCACTTGGCCATCCTTTCGGCCTGCTTGCGGCCCCTGGCGGTGAGCTTGCGCTCGAGATCGCGGCTGCCGGGTTCCGCGTCAGCGTGACGCCAGAGAATGAGATCCATGGTCAGCCCGGGATTTTTTGCGCCACCGGGCCAAGCCGCGCTGCCGGGAAGCGCGCGGTGAAGCGGCTGCCCTTGCCCGGCGCGCTGTCGATCAGCAGCGTGCCCTGGTGCCGCGCCAGCGCATGCTTCACGATCGACAAGCCTAGGCCGGTGCCTCCGGTCTCGCGCGAGCGGCCGCGGTCCACGCGGTAGAAGCGCTCGGTAAGGCGCGGCAGATGCTCTGGGTCGATGCCGATACCGGTGTCCTCTACGGAGAACTCCGCGCCGCCATCGGTCGAATGCCAGAGCAGGCGGATTTCCCCGCCGGCAGCCGTGTAGCGCACCGCGTTGGACACCAGGTTGACGAATGCGCTGGCGATCTCGCTCTCGGCGCCGAGCAGGTCATGCTCGCCCGCCACTTCCAGCATTATGCGATGCTTGCCGCTCGACAGTGCCTCGGCCTCGGCGCGCACCCGCTGCAACAGCGGTCGCAGGGCGATGCGCTCGGCGTCGGGCGGCGGCGGCGCATGTTCCAGCGCGGAAAGCGTGAGCAGGTCGTCTATCAGGTGCTTCATGCGCTCGGCCTGGGGCGCCATCAGGCCGACGTAGTCGCGCACGCGCGAGGCGTCCAGCTTCAGGTCCTGGATGGTCTCCAGGAATCCTGCCAGCACCGTAAGAGGCGTGCGCAGTTCGTGCGAGACGTTGGCGACGAAATCGCGCCGCATCGCCTCTACCTGCACGGCACCCGTGACGTCCTGGGACAGCAGCAGGTGTTCTTCGTCGCCGAAGGAAACGATCTGCAGCGACAGCGTGCGCCTGCCGCCCGGCGAGCCCAGCCGGACCGGCTCGGAGAAATCCGCCGCGCGCAGGTATTCGACGAATTCGGGTGCGCGCACCATGTTGACGACCGGCTGCTTGCGGTCCCGCTCCGGGTCCACGCCCAGGTGTTCGCGCGCGGCGTCGTTGCACCAGTCGAGGCGATAGTCGGCGTCCAGCACGGCGACGCCGTAGGGCAGCGCCTGCGCGCCGCGGCGCGAGCGGACCATCAGCTGCGCAAGTTCGCGCCTCCGCTTGAGCATGGCGCGCCGATGCCGGTGCAGCAGATTGAACACTTCGCCCCAGGCGCCTGCGGCTTCCGGCGGGTCGCTGAGCCTGGACTGCGATGCCCAGTGCCGCAATTTTCGGAATTCGCGCAGGTTCAGCCAGAGCGCTGCCGCAAGACCGGCCACCAGCAGTGCCAGACCGATTTCGAGCCAGCTCACGTCACGCCCGCAGCGAGCCCGTCAGCCGCGGCTCATGACCGCCGCTTCGGCCCGCAAGGCATAGCCGCTGCCACGTACGGTCTCGATCAGCGCGTCGTGGCCGCTGGGCGTGAGGCCCTGACGCAGCCTGCGGATATGGACATCCACGGTGCGTTCCTCGATGAAGACGTGGTCGCCCCAGACCTCGTCCAGCAGCTGGGTGCGCGAGTAGACGCGGTTGGGGTGCGTCATCAAGTAATGCAGCAGGCGGAACTCGGTCGGGCCGAAGGACAACACCAGGCCGTTGCCCGTGACGCGATGCGCAGCGGGGTCGAGCCTCAGTCCCGAGATCTCGACCGGCATTTCGCCGTGCTGGGGCTTTTTCCGGCGCAGCACCGCGCGGATGCGCGCCACCAGCTCCTTGGTGGAAAACGGCTTGGTGATGTAGTCGTCGGCGCCCGCCTCCAGGCCCGCGAGCTTGTCGGGCTCGTCGGCGCGCGCGGTGAGAAATATCAGCGGCATTTCCCTGGTGCGCGAGTCGCCGCGCAGGCGCCGCGCCAGTGCAAGTCCCGACTGCCCCGGCAGCATCCAGTCCAGCAGCACCAGGTCGGGCAGGACGTCGCCGAGCAGGCGCACGGCTTCCTCGCCGCTTTTCGCCCGCAAGGTCTCGAAGCCGGCATGTTCCAGGTTGACGGCGATCAGCTCGAGGATCGCCGGCTCGTCTTCTACGATGAGTACCGTTGCGGGCATGGCGGCGCCGCTGCCTCCCTTTATTCCTTGGACAGTTCCCGTTCGACGTCTTCGAACGAGGTATGGCGCACGTCGGTTCCTCTGACGATGTAGATGACCTGCTCGGCGATATTCTTGGCATGGTCGCCGATGCGCTCGATCGCCTTGGCCACCCAAACGGTTTCCAGCGAGGCCGAAATGGTACGCGGGTCTTCCATCATGTAGGTGATCAGTTGCCGCAGCACCGAGCGGAATTCGTCGTCGATCGCCGTATCTTCCTTGAGCACCTCGGCCGCGCTGTTGACATCCAGGCGCGCGAAGGAGTCCAGCGACTGGCGCAGCATCTTCACCGCAATCTGCGACGCGTGGCGGATCGCCGGGAAACGCTGCGCGGGATGCGCGCCCTGCTCGTGGATGCGCTTGGACATGCGGGCGATTTTCTCGGCTTCGTCGCCGATGCGCTCGAGATCGGTGACGATCTTGCTGATCGCCATGATCAGGCGCAGGTCGCTGGCCGCCGGCTGGCGCTTGACCACGATGTGGTTGATGGCGCCGTCGATGGCGACCTCGTAGCCGTTGACGCGCGTGTCGTTTTCGATCACCTGCGCGATCAGCGCCGGTTCGCCGGTGGCGAAGGCCTGGATCGCGGCGAGGATCTGCGCCTCGACCAGGCCGCCCATCTGCAGCACGCGCGTGCGCGTGGTATCGAGGTCGGCTTCGAACTGCTTGGAAATGTGCTCGGTGATGCCCATGCCGCCTCCTAGCCGAATCTGCCGGTGATGTAATCCTCGGTCGCCGTCTTTTTGGGCTTGATGAAGATCGTGTCGGTGACGTCGTATTCGATGAGTTCGCCCAGGTACATGTATGCGGTGTAGTCCGAGACGCGAGCCGCCTGCTGCATGTTGTGCGTCACGATTACCACGGTGTAGTCGGTTTTCAGCTCGTGGATCAACTCCTCGACCTTGGCGGTCGAAATCGGGTCGAGCGCCGAGCACGGCTCGTCCAGCAGCAGCACTTCGGGCCTGATGGCGATGCCGCGCGCTATGCACAGGCGCTGCTGCTGGCCGCCCGACAGGCTCTGGCCGCTCTGCGACAGCTTGTCCTTGACCTCGTTCCAGATCGCCGCGCGGCCCAGCGCCCACTCGACCCGCTCGTCCATCTCGCGCTTGCTCAGGCTCTCGAACAGGCGCACGCCGAAGGCGATGTTGTCGTAGATCGACATCGGGAACGGCGTCGGCTTCTGGAACACCATGCCGATCTTGGCGCGGATCAGCGACACGTCCTGCCTGGTCGTGACGAGATTCTCGCCGTCCATCAGGATCTCGCCCTCCGCGCGCTGGTCCGGGTAAAGCGCGTACATGCGGTTGAACGTCCTGAGCAGCGTGGACTTGCCGCAGCCCGAAGGACCGATGAATGCGGTCACCTTGCGCTCGGGGATGTCCATGGTGACATTCTTGATCGCATGAAATCCGCCGTAGTAGAAATTCAGGCCTTTTATCCTGAGCTTGGCTTTCAGCTCGGACGGCGCGCTGAGTTCCGCCTCGCGGTCTGTGCGCAGCGCGGTATGAATCGCCGGCCTTGCAGTGGCTGCCGAACTGGCTGCTTCCATGGATTGCATTCCTTGTTTCAGTCGGTCTTCCGGAACAACGCTCGCGCGAGGATATTGAGCACCAGCACCGCGAGCGTGATCAGCGCCGCGCCGCCCCAGGCGAGCCGGTGCCAGTCCTCGTAGGGGCTCATGGCGAACTGGAAGATCACCACCGGCAGGTTCGCCATCGGCGCGTTCATGTTGTTCGACCAGAACTGGTTGTTGAGCGCGGTAAACAACAGCGGCGCGGTTTCACCGCTTATGCGCGCGATCGCCAGCAGGACGCCGGTGAGTATGCCGGTGCGCGCCGCCCTGTAGGTGACCGAGACGATCATCTTCCACGCGGGGCAACCCAAGGCCATCGCGGCCTCGCGCAGCGTGTGCGGCACCAGCTTGAGCATGTCGTCGGTCGTTCGCACCACTACCGGGATGACCAGCAGCGCCAGCGCCATCGCGCCCGCCCAGGCTGAAAAGTGCTTCACCCTGGCGACATAGACCGAGTACACGAACAGGCCGATCACGATCGAAGGCGCGGAGAGGAGCACGTCGTTCAGGAAGCGCGTCGCTCCCGCCAGCCAGCCGCCCCGGCCGTATTCCGCGAGATAAGTGCCGGCGAGGATGCCGACCGGCGTGCCGATCAAGGTCCCCGCTGCCACCATGACGAGACTGCCGACGATCGCGTTGGCGAGACCGCCATCTGCCCCCGGGGGCGGCGTCATCTGGTAGTACAAGGTCGCGTGGGCAAGCGCATAGCCACCCTCGTACAACAGCGTGCCGAGGATCCATACCAGCCAGAACAGGCCGAACGCGAGCGCGAGGCTGGATATCGCGAGCAGCAATAAATTGACGCGCTTGCGCGAACGGTAGAGCCGGTTTCCCGGGCTGATCGCGCTTGCAACCTGCATTACGGCGCTCATGCCCCGGTCCCCTCGCGGCGCGCCAGCCGCATCAACAGGAGTTTGGCCAACGCCAGGACGATCGTAGTGATAAGGAACAGGATCAAGCCGAGCTCGATCAGCGCCGAGAAGTAGATGTCGCCGACCGCTTCGGTGAACTCATTGGCGAGCGCCGAAGCGATGCTGTTGCCGGGCGCATTCAGGGAGACCGCGAGATGATGCGCGTTGCCGATGACGAAGGTCACCGCCATCGTTTCCCCGAGCGCCCGCCCGAGGCCCAGCATGATGCCGCCGATGACGCCCACCTTTGTGTAAGGCAGCACCACGCGCCAGACGACTTCCCAGGTGGTGGCGCCCAGACCATAGGCCGACTCCTTGAGCATCGCCGGCACGATTTCGAACACATCACGCATCACCGCGGTAATGAACGGGATCACCATGACCGAGAGGATCAGGCCCGCGGTGAGCATGCCGATGCCGATCGACGGCCCCGCGAACAGCGCGCCGAAGAATGGCACCGCGCCCAGCGTATTGACGAGGGCCGGCTGCACGTGCTCCTGGAACAGCGGCGCAAACACGAACAGGCCCCACATCCCGTAGATGATCGAAGGAATCGCGGCGAGCAGCTCGATAGCCGTGCCGAGCGGACGCTTGAGCCAAGCCGGCGAGAGTTCCGTGAGGAACAGTGCGATGCCGAAGCTGACCGGCACGCCGATCAGCATCGCGATCAGCGAAGTCACGACCGTGCCGTAGATCGGCACCAGCGCGCCGAACCGCTCCTTGACAGGGTCCCAGTCCGAGGACCAGATGAACGAGAAGCCGTATTTCTGCAGCGTGATCTGGCTGCCGACGACGAGCGAGGCGAGGATCGCCACGAGCAGGCTGAATACGACGAACGCGAATACCCGCGTCAACCACTCGAAGGCGGGGTCCGCCCAAGAAGCGGATCGCAGGCGGCGCGGACTCTGGGATTCATCCATCGCGGAAGCGCTCGTGGCGGCTTCGGACCTGGTCAGCGTAGCGGCGGGCATCGAGGTTTCAAGCGGGTAAATTGTAAGGGGGCGCGGCGGCGGCGCGA
This sequence comes from Burkholderiales bacterium, assembly GCA_035308765.1. Lineage (GTDB taxonomy): Bacteria > Pseudomonadota > Gammaproteobacteria > Burkholderiales > SG8-39 > RBG-16-66-20. Next base: position 68,392 of record DATGGA010000064.1, on the reverse strand, counting down.
TCAAAAAGGGGGCGGTTTGCACCGCCCCCTTCCAGATCAATGACTTGGTGCAAAGCGCTCAGTAGACCGCCTTGCCGGATGCGTCCTTCAATTGCGACTTCCAGTTGGACTGGATCAGCTTCACGACCGCGTCCGGCAGCGGCACGTAATCAAGCTCCTCGGCAAGTTTGTCACCCTTCGTATAGGCCCAATCGAAGAACTTCAGGACCTGTTTCGCGTTCTCCGGTTTTTCCTGCACCTTGTGCATCAGGATGAAAGTCGCGCCGGCGATCGGCCAAGCGTCTTTTCCAGGTGCATCGGTGAGGATCAAGTACATCCCGGGCGCCGCTTTCCAGTCGGCGCCTGCGGCTGCGGCCTTGAAGCCCTGCGCACTCGGCGACACCAGACTTCCGTCGCGGTTCTTCACCAGCGTGTAGGCCATCTTGTTCTGCAGCACGTATGCGTACTCGACGTAGCCGATCGAGCCCTCGATGCGCTGCACGTAGGAGGCCACGCCTTCGTTGCCCTTGCCGCCCACGCCCACCGGCCAGTTGACCGAGGTACCCTCGCCGACCGCGGATTTCCACTCGGGGCTGACTTTGGACAGGTAGTTGGTCCAGATGAAAGTCGTGCCCGAACCGTCCGAACGATGAACGACATTGATGTCCACGGCGCCCAGCGCGACACCCGGATTCAACGACACAATCGCAGGATCGTTCCACTTCTTGATCTTGCCGAGGAAGATGTCTGCCAGTACCGGGCCGGAAAGCTTCATCTGCCCGGGACCGATGCCCTTGAGGTTGACGACGGGAACATCGCCGCCGATCACCGTGGGAAATTGCATCAGCCCGCCTTTGTCCAGGTCCGCAGGCGTCAGAGGCATGTCGGACGCCCCGAAATCGACCGTCTTCGCGCTGATCTGCTTGATACCGCCGCCCGAGCCGATCGACTGGTAATTGAGCCCCGTGCCGGTCTGCGTCTTGTAGGCATCCGCCCACTTGGCGTAAATCGGATAGGGGAAGGTCGCGCCCGCGCCCGTGATGTCGACGGCCTGAGCCGAGAGGGAAAAGCTTGCCGCTGCTACGAGACCTAGCATCGGCGCCGCTAATTTGAATTTGAGCATTTGGGGTCCTTTTGTGACGGAAATGATGCGAACCCCGCCAGCCTAGCGGCGCAATATTTCAGTAACGTTACAGGCACGCCGCGGGCGTAAAATTCGACGCTGATCGCACTGCCCTGGAGAACCTCATGAACGCTCCCAAGCAAGCGGGATTGCCGCCGTTGCCCCTGAAGGACCCGAAGCTGTTTCGCGACCAGTGCTACCTGGACGGCGCCTGGACCGGCGCCGATTCGAAGAAAACCTTCGCAGTCAACAATCCAGCGACCGGCGAGACGCTGGGCAGCGTACCGGACCTCGGCGGCGCCGAAACGAGGCGCGCGATCGAAGCCGCCGAGCGGGCGCTGGTCGCGTGGCGCGCAAGGACCGCCAAGGAGCGCTCCGCGATCCTGCGCAAATGGAACGACCTGATCCTCGCCAACCTGGATGACCTCGCGCTGATCCTCACCACCGAGCAGGGCAAGCCGCTGGCGGAAGCCAAGGGCGAAATACAGATCGGCGCCGCCTACATAGAGTGGTTCGCCGAAGAAGCGAAGCGCATCTACGGCGACACCATTCCCACGCCCTGGGGCGACCGGCGCATCGTGGTCGTCAAGCAACCGGTGGGCGTATGCGCGGCGATCACGCCATGGAATTTCCCGCACTCGATGATCACCCGCAAGGTGGCGCCGGCGCTAGCCGCCGGCTGCACCGTAGTGCTGAAGCCCGCGGAGCAGACGCCCTACTCGGCCCTCGCGCTGGCCGAACTGGCCGAGCGCGCGGGCTTCCCGAAAGGCGTGCTCAACATCCTCACCGGCGATGCGCCGGCGATCGGCGGCGAGCTCTGCGCCAATCCTGCGGTGCGCAAAGTGTCTTTCACCGGCTCCACCGAAGTCGGACGCCTGCTGATGAAGCAGTCGGCGCCGACGGTGAAGAAGATTTCGCTGGAACTGGGCGGCAACGCGCCCTTTATCGTGTTCGACGACGCGGACCTGGACGCCGCTGCCGAGGGTGCGATGGTGTCCAAGTACCGCAACAGCGGCCAGACCTGCGTCTGCGCCAACCGCCTTTTCGTGCACGACAGGGTTTACGACGCGTTCGCCGCGAAGCTGGTCGAGAAGGTGAAGGCGCTGCAGGTCTCCCCCGGCACCGAGGCCGGCGCGACGCAGGGCCCGCTCATCGACGGCAATGCGCTCGCCAAGGTGGAAGAGCATGTCGCCGACGCTACCGCAGGCGGCGCCAGGGTGCTCACCGGCGGCAAGCGCCACGCGCGCGGCGGCACCTTCTACGAGCCGACCGTGCTCGCCAACGCGCTCCCAGGCATGAAGATTTTCCGCGAGGAGACCTTCGGTCCGGTCGCGCCGCTGTTCCGCTTCAAGACCGACGCCGAAGTGATCGAACTCGCCAACCGCACCGAATACGGACTCGCGGCCTACTTCTACAGCCGCGACATCGGCCGTGTCTGGCGCGTGGCCGAAGCGCTCGACTACGGCATGGTCGGCGTCAACTCCGGCCTCATCACCACGGAAGTCGCGCCATTCGGAGGTGTCAAGCAGTCCGGTCTCGGCCGCGAAGGCTCGAAATACGGCTGTGAGGAATTCATCGAGGTGAAGTACATCTGCATGGGCGGCGTGTAAAGGGGAAGCCGGATGGCGGTGCTCGGCGAAGAGTTCAAGGACGATTTCCGCAAGGCGCTGCCCAGGGAACTTGTGCAGCGCCTGTCGCAGGTCTCCGCCTGGCGTTCGGCGTGGTCGGTAGTGCAGGAATTCCTCGTGCTTGCCGCGCTGATCGCCGCCGCACTGTACTGGTGGACCTGGTGGGTGGTGATTCCCTGCGTGGTCCTGATTGGCACCCGGCAGCATGCGCTTTTTGTGCTCGCGCACGAGTCGGCGCACTATCGCCTCTTCGAGCAGCGCTGGTTGAACGATGCCGCCGGCCGGGTCTGCGCCACGCTGCAGGGACTGTCGATGCGCACCTACCGCGTGATCCACCGCCTGCACCACAACAACCTCTACACCGGGCTCGATCCCGACACCGCGCTGCACGGCGGCTACCCGCGGGGCAAAGCCTATCTGGCGAAAAAGCTGCTCAAGGATCTGACCGGATTCACCGCCTGGAAGACCTACGCCTATTTCCTCGGCGGCGCGCCGGCCCTAAACACGCAGACCAATGTGGCGATCCGGCCGCTCGACGATACGTCCGGGAAGCTGAGGGAAGAAGCCCGATCCGACCGGAACATGGTAATTGCTGCTCACGCAATCCTATTATTTTTCTTTTTCTGGAATGGTTTTATCGTTGAATATCTCGTCCTCTGGATTTTGCCTTTGCTGACGGTCGTTCAGGCAATCCTGAGACTGCGCGCCATCGCCGAGCACGGCGCCACCACCGATTTTTCCTCGCCGCTCACCGCTGCGCGCACCAACCTGGTCCCGGCATGGCTGGGCTGGCTGATCTTTCCGCACCATGTCAATTTCCACATCGAGCACCACCTCTACGCCTCGGTGCCGCAATACAATCTGCCCGCGCTGCATCGGGAACTGACGGCGCGCGGCCTGCTCGAGGCTGCGGAGGTGATGTCGTTCCGCACGACGCTCGGCAAGATCTTCGCCGACCGGGCGGCTAAAGTTTCAGTCTCATCGGCAGCATTGCCGAGCGCTTGAACCCCGCGCGCTCGTAGAGCCGCTGCGCGTCGACGTTGTCGCCGTCGGTCAGCAGGATCAGCCGCAGCAATCCGTCCGCCCTGGCGCAGTCGATGGCATGAGCGAGCAATTGCGCGCCCACGCCCCTGCCCCTGCACTCGGGGCGCACCACGAAGTCCTCGAGCGCGCCGGCGGGGCCGCCTTCGGCGGTGCTCACCGTCCTCAGGATGCTCACCGAACCGAGCACGCGCGCGCCATCGCGCGCGACGAAGATGCGCCCGGTCGATGGATATTCGAGGATCATCCTCAGGCCGCGCAGTTGCTTGGCCGCGTCCGGCGTGAGTTCATGTTCCTGCGTGAAAAGAATGCCCAGCAGCTCGGCCAGCTGCGGCAGATCATCCACCCGCGCATCGTCGAAGACCATCGTCATCGCCGGCAGGGCGCGAGCGGGAGCTTAGGCGGCGCGACACTCGCGACCGGCGACTCCGTCAGCGACTCGAGAAACGCGATCAGGTCGGCGGACTCCTCCTCGCCCAGATGCGGGCGCCCCGGAACGGGATGACGGCGTACGACATCGGCGAGCGACGCCACGCTGCCGTTGTGCATGTAGGGCGCGGTGAGCGCAACGTTGCGCAGGCTGGGCACCCTGAATTCGCCGAAATTGCGTTGTTCGAGCGAAACGCGCAGCGTTTGGGCTGCGCTCCTGCCCGATTGATCGTCGTCGTACCGGCCGAGCAGGTTGAAGGGATTCGCTTGCAGCTTCCGGATTCCTCCACCGCGCCCCGGGTCCGCGTCGCCACCGGAAATGACGGCGGGCACCCCGGTGTCGTGGAATTCTCCGTTGGAGAACGCCGGCCCGGCATGGCAGGCGCCGCAACCGCCCTTGCCGACGAATATTTGCAGCCCGCGCTGCGCCGCCGGCGGATAGAGCGCGGCGGATATGCGGTCGCCCCTTTCGAGCGCGTCGCGGAAATCATCGAAGGACGTGCGTCCGGTCGCGATGGTCTCCTGGTAGGCCGCGAGCGCCTTGCCGATGCCGGCGAGCACGGCTTCGTCCGAGGCGGGCGGCGGCACGCCGAAAACCTTCTCGTAGCGGCAGGAGAGCTCGGCATCGCCGCGCAGCAGCGCCGCGGCCTGCGCCTGGCTGCCGCCCATCTCGCGCGCTTCGAGGATAGGGCGGACACTCTGCGCCCAGAGCGAATCGCCGGCGCCGTCCCAGCCGAACCAACGGTTGTAGCGCACGTTGTAGATGCTCGGCGTATTCCGGTCCACTTCGGCCAGGCCGAAGGCGCGCGCGCGGGAATCCTGGAAGCCGCGGTACGGCACATGGCAGGTCGCGCATAGCACCTTGCCGGACGGCGACAGGCGCGGCTCGAAAAACAGGCGCTCGCCTAACTCGATCGCCTCCGGATTGCCGGACGCCCGGTTGGACGGGTCCGCCGACCAGGGCGCGGGCCAGGGGCCGTGCCGCAGGATGGCGCGCAGTTCGGCGTCGGTGAAATCGGCGGATTGCGTAACGCCCGCACCGAATGCGAACAGCGCGGCAAGGACGATCCGTTTCACCCGATGCGGAATCTCAGTCCCTGGCCCCGTTACGCTGGAGCAGCTGCACCATCTCCGCGCCTGCGGCGCCGCGGGACTTCGCAATCGACAACGCACTCCTGCCGCCCGGTGCGCGCAGGTTGGGATCCGCGCCCTTGGCGAGCAGCATGGCCGCGATCTCGGCATCTCCATTGGCGGCTGCGATCATCAGCGGCGTCATGCCATCGCTCTGGTGGCCGTTTGGGGGTTTGCCGTCGTCGAGCAGTTCCTTGACCGCCGCCGCATCGCGCATCACCGTGGCGCTGACGACGTCGTTGTAGCGCGTGTACACGTCCCGAATATCGGCCGCGCGCCGGTAGCCAGGCTGCGCCACCGGTACGGGGGCAGGAGTAGGAGCAGCAGCGGCGGCAACGGGCTGCTCGGCGGGTTTCTCTTCCGCGGTCTTGGCTGCCGGCTGCGGCGAAGCAGATGCCGTCTGCTTGCCCATCTCCTGCTTGGCGATGGCGAGTTGCGCCAGTTCTCGCCCGGCCGCGCTGCCGCGGCTCACGAGGATCGGGCGAATCGCACCGGCAAGCATGTCGTAACCCCAGCGCCCGGTATCGGCGTCCAGCAGCTTCAGGTACTCGGACAACTCCGCGTCGGTGGCATCACGGTACATCACGTACATGATGGTGCGGTACTGGCCGCGCATCTGGCTGCGCATGGAATTCAGGTGCGAGCCGACCGCCTGGCGCGCTTCCCTGGGCACCCGCTTGCCCGCTTTCTGCCTCGAATCGAGGATCACATCGATCATGTCGTGCACCATTGCGTTCGCCATGTCGGCGGAGAGTTCCGCGGTATGCGTCACCTCGTCGATCGACTGGATCAGCTTGACGCGGGCGTTGGGCGGCGGGTTCTTGCGGAAATTTTCCGTGTATTCCTGCATCGCTTCCGGAGAGACGCTGCGCAGCTCCTGCGAGGTCATCTTGAACGCGATCGGCTGGCGCAGCAACTCGAGAAAGCGCGCCATGCGCTCGGCATCGAAATTGCCCGCCGCCTTGACGTTGGCGGCGAGTTCCGTAGTCATCTTGCCCGGTTCGAACACGCGCGCGGCGATCTCGGTCACCGCTTTTAGGTCTTCCGGATTCGCGGCCTGCTTCTGGGACTGCACGTTCAAAGTCGCCTTGAGCATGGTCTCGCGGCCGAAGGTCTGGAATTGCGCCTTGAGGCCCGAAGTCTCGACCACCTCGGCAATCAGCTGGTCTGGGTCCTTCGGGATCGGCTTCGCGGCAGCAGGCGTTGCCGCAGCCGGCGCTGGCGACGGGCTGGCTGCCGCCTGAATCGCATCTGCCGTGGCGGGCTTGGGCGCCTCGGCCTGTTTCGACGCATCCGCAGCCGGTTTCGCCGCAGGTTTGGGAGCGGCGGCGCGGGGCGGCGGCGTATCGTCCTGGAAATAGAAAAACCAGGCGCCCGCGCCGGCAAGCCCGAGCACTACGACGCCTGCCAGGATCTTGGTCCGCTTGTTCAGCTCAATGGCCATGTGCAATCCTTCCTTGTCGCAACTCTGAATTCACGCCGATGATACCTGCGCTGGAAGCGCTGCGCGACTGCCCGTGAAGCGCCGCGCCGCCGGCTTGGGGTAGACTTTGATCATGGCACAGGAACACATTTCCGCGCTGAAAAAAATGGCGCTTTGCCGCACGCTTTCCGGCGCCGAACTCGATGCTATCGCCGCCATCGTCCAGGGGAAACAATTCGACGCCGGCGGCGAATTGTTTCGCGAGGGCGATCCCGGCGACGGTCTTTACCTGGTGGTGGCCGGAGAAATCGAGGTGCTCAAGCGCGGCCCTGCCGGCGAGCACTCCCTCGCGAAACTCGGGGAGGGCGGGGTCCTGGGAGAGATGTCGCTCGTCACGTCGGAAGCGCGTTCGGCGACGGGCCGCGCAATCGCGCAAACAACGGTGCTGCACCTGCCCGTGCGCGAATTCCGCGCGCTGCTGGAATCCGGGTCGACCGCCGCGCTGAGGATCGCCGCCGCGATCGCGGAAGTGCTCGCGCGCCGGCTCGCGACGATGAACGGCATGGTGCTTGAACTTACCGGGAAATCCGGGCCGTCCGCCGCGACGCGCTCCCCGCTCAAGACCCAGGATCTCAGGGAGATGCACCGGGTACTGCAGGTCTGGTCGTTCTAGACCGTCGCTTGGCGATGGCCCTTTCTTCGTAGTCGACCCAGGCATATTGACGGCCGTCGCGCCGGCCGAGTCTTCCTGAGCCGCCGCTGTTTTTGTGCAGCACCCGGTGGCAGGGAATGGCGAAGGCAAACCAATTATTCGAGCAGGAACTGCCGACCGCGCGAATCGCCCTGGGTGCGCCGATCGACTCCGCTATTTTCGTGTACGTGGAGGTTTGACCGGGCGGGATCTTTCGCACCTCCTGCCACACGCGTTGCTGGAACGGCGTGCCCCTCACGTCGAGCGGAAGATCGAGGCGGCCAAAGGGCGCCGCGATAAACGCTATAACCCGAGCGATGGCGGGCTTGCAGTCCTTCTCCTTCCGGACGAGATTCGCTTTCGGGAATCTTTTGCGCAACTCCTGGACGAGCTGGTCCGCTTTCTCCCGGACGATTATCGATACGACGCCCTTCCCGCCCGACGCCACGAGAATCGGCCCCAGCGCGGATTTGCCCGTTGCAAAGACAATCTCCTCCGGACGCCTGAAGGAGAGAGGGCCATCCCTGAACGCCCGGGCCGGAGTCAAGCTGTAGGGTGTCAGACGTTGAAGCGGAAGTGCATGACGTCGCCGTCGCGCACCACGTATTCCTTGCCCTCGACGCGCAGCTTGCCGGCCTCCTTCGCGCCCGCTTCGCCCTTGCCCGCGATGAAGTCGTCGTAGGTCGTGACTTCGGCGCGGATGAAACCCCGCTCGAAATCCGTGTGGATCACGCCCGCCGCCTGTGGTGCGGTGGCGCCGACCGGCACGGTCCAGGCCCGCGCTTCCTTGGGACCGACGGTGAAATAGGTCTGCAGCCCCAGCAGCTTGTAGCCGGCGCGGATCACCCTGGCGAGGCCCGGCTCTTCCATGCCCATATCGGCGAGGAAGATTTTCTTGTCCTCGTCTGGCATGTCGGCAATCTGCGATTCCATCGCGGCGCAGATGGCGACCACCGGAGCGGCGCCTTCCGTGCCTTTCTCCTTTCGGGCGTGCGCTTCGACGGCCGCGAGCAGCGGGTTGTCCTTGAAGCCGTTCTCGGCAACGTTCGCCACGTACATCGTCGGCTTCATCGTGAGAAGGAACAGCGGCTTCAGGACGAACAGTTCTTCCTTCGACCAGGGCAGCGAACGCACGGGCTTCCCCTGGTCGAGCGCTGCCAGCGCTTTTTCGAGCACGGCGACCAGGCGCTGCGCTTCCTTGTCGCCGCCGGTCTTCGCGACCTTGGCGTTCTTCGACAGCTGCTTTTCGACCGCGGCCAGGTCGGCCAGCGCGAGTTCGGTGTTGATCACTTCGATGTCGGACACCGGATCCACCTTGCCCGCGACGTGGATCACGTTCGGATCCTCGAAGCAGCGCACCACGTGCACGATGGCGTCCGTTTCCCGTATGTTGGCGAGGAACTGGTTGCCGAGCCCCTCGCCCTTGGAAGCGCCCGCGACGAGGCCGGCGATGTCGACGAACTCGACCGCCGCCGGGATTACCTTCTGCGATTTCCCGATCTCCGCCAGGCCGCCCAGGCGCGGATCGGGCACCTCGACGATGCCCACGTTCGGCTCGATGGTGCAGAACGGATAGTTTTCAGCCGCAATGCCGGATTTGGTCAGGGCATTGAACAGCGTGGACTTGCCCACGTTCGGCAATCCCACGATCCCGCACTTGACGCTCATTTCTTGCGGCCGGAGAAAATCGAACCGAACAGACCCTTGGAAGAGGGCTTCTCCGGTGGCGTTTCCATCTTGGGTGCGGCTTTCGGCTCAGCTTTGGGCTCGGGCTTGGGTTCGACTTTTTTCGCTGCAGGTTTTTCCTTTTCAACGACGCTATGCAGCTTCTGCATCGCTCCCTGCATGTCTCCGGCAAGGCAAAGCGGCAATATCTCGATACCGCGTGCGATGGCACCATCGATCGCCTCGCGCTCGTCCGCCGGCGGCTTCTGCAACACATAGCCGACTACCGCGTTCCGGTCACCCGGATGGCCGATGCCCAAGCGCAGGCGCCAGTAATCGTGCGTGCCCAGCCTGTGCGAGATGTCGCGCAGCCCGTTGTGCCCCGCGATGCCGCCGCCCTGTTTCATCTTCGCCACGCCGGGAGCGAAATCCAGCTCGTCGTGCACCACCAGTATTTCGGCAGCGGGAATCTTGAAGAAGCCGGCCAGCATCTGCACCGCGTGTCCGCTCGCATTCATGAAGCCCTGCGGCATCACCAGCCAGGCGCCGGTCGCTTCCATCCGTCCGACCAGCGCCTGGTATTTGCCGTCCTTGTGCAGCGCCACCCCCGATTGCACGGCAAAACGCTCCACCAGCCAGAAACCGGCGTTGTGGCGGGTGCGTTCGTAGTCCTTGCCCGGGTTTCCCAGGCCAACAATGAGTCGGATAGACCCGGGGCGTATGGCGTCGGGCAAGGCCTACTTCTTCTCTTTCTTCTCGGCCTTGTCGGCGGGCTTGTCCGCAGCCTTGGCCGCCTTGTCGCCTGGCTTGTCGCCACCTTTCGTCTTGTCGCCGCCGGCCGCCGGCGCGTCCTTGTCGGGCGCCGCCTGCTCGGTCGTCGGCACTTCGGCTGCCGGTACCGCCTCGGCCGCGGTGGTCTCCTCTTCGGTGATCAGCACCGGCTGGATGACGGTCGCCACCACCGGGTTGTCGCCCTTGTGCAGCACGGGCTCGACCCCCTTGGGCAGCTTCAGGTCCTTGACGTGGATCGAGTGGCCGATGGTGAGATGGCCCATGTCGACTTCAATGAAGCCCGGCAGGTCATCCGGCAGGCAGGTGATGTCCAGTTCATTGATGACGTGGTTCGGCACTCCGCCTTGTTCCTTCACGCCCGGCGATTTCTCGGCGTTGAAGAAGTGCAGAGGCACCTTCATGTGGATCTTCTTGTCCTTGGAGACGCGCTGGAAGTCGATGTGCTGCACGTGCCCCTTCCAGGGGTGCATGTTGAAGGCGCGCAGCAGCACGTCCTCCGACCCGTCCTCCAGCTTGAGGACCAGGATCGAGGCGTGGAAGGCCTCGTTGGTAAGGTGCTGGTAGAGCTCCTTGTGGTCGAGCTCTATCGTCACCGCCTCCTTGTTGCCGCCATAGACGATGCCCGGGACATTTCCCGAGCGGCGGAGACGGCGGCTCGCACCCGTCCCTTGCGCCTCGCGCTTGCGCGCGTTGATTTCGATTTTCATCGCAATGCTCCTTCAGTTGCCGCCGTTTCCGCGACCAGACCCCGGCGGGGTTGGAAAAACTTCGTTGCCTATTCTATGAACAGCGAACTCACCGAATCCTCGGTGAATATCCTGAGTATCGTTTCGGCGAGCAGACCCGCCACCGACAGGCTGCGGATTTTCTTGCAGGCGAGCGCATCCGCGCGCAGCGGGATGGTGTCCGTGACCACCAGCTCGTCGATGTCCGAGGCCGCGATGCGCTTCACCGCGTCACCCGAGAGCACCGCGTGCGTGCAGTAGGCGACGACTTTCTTCGCGCCCTCAGCCTTGAGCACTTCGGCCGCCTTGCATAGCGTCCCCGCGGTGTCCACCATGTCGTCCATGATCACGCAGCTGCGGTCCCTGACCTCGCCGATCACGTTCATGACTTCCGACACGTTGGCCCGCGGGCGACGCTTGTCGATGATCGCCAAGTCCGATTCGAGGCGCTTGGCGAGCGCGCGGGCGCGTACCACGCCGCCGACGTCAGGCGACACCACGATCAGGTTGTCGTAGCCCTGCTTCCAGACGTCTCCCAGCAGCACCGGCGCGGCGTAGATGTTGTCCACCGGCATGTCGAAGAAGCCCTGGATCTGGTCGGCGTGCAGGTCCATCGTCAGCACGCGGGAAACCCCGGCGGCGGTCAGCATGTTGGCCACCACCTTGGCGCTGATCGCGACGCGCGCCGAGCGCGGGCGGCGGTCCTGGCGCGCGTAGCCGAAGTACGGGATGGCGGCCGAGACGCGCGCGGCCGACGAGCGTTTGAGCGCGTCCACCATCACCATCAGTTCCATCAGGTTGTCGTTGGTCGGCTGGCAGGTGGACTGCAACACGAACACGTCCTTGCCGCGCACGTTTTCCATCACCTCGACCATGACCTCGCCGTCGGAAAACTTGCCGACTACGGCGCGCCCGAGCGAGATGTTGAGGTGCTTGACCACATCCTGCGCCAGGCGCGGGTTCGCATTGCCCGCGAACAGCATCAGGCGGTCCATCGCGACGTGAGGATTGAGTGGGTTCATGAAATGGCTGGGGCGCTAGGATTCGAACCTAGGAATGCCGGAATCAAAATCCGGTGCCTTAGACCAGCTTGGCGACGCCCCAATTTAATTTGCCCAGTCATGTAGTGGGTGTAACTCGAGTCCCTGCGCGACGAAGCCCCGCATCGCTGGCGGCAATTGACCATGCAGGGCAACTGCATCCTGCTGCCGGGAAAATTCGGTGAACACGCAAGCTCCCGAACCGCTCATGCGCGCCTGCGGGCTGCGTTTTCTCAGCCACGCGAGGTGTTCCGCGATCTCGGGATACCGGCGCAGCACGATCGGCTCGAGATCATTGCGGCCCTGCCCCGACAAAAAGGGCGCCATTGTGAGCGGTTTCGTATCTCGTGTCAACGCACTGTCGGAGAAGATTTCCTTCGTGGAAACCGATACTTGGGGCGTCAAAACCAGGTACCAAGCGGGCCCTAATTCGAGCCCCCGGAGACGCTCGCCGACGCCCTCGCCAAGGGCGCTGCGGCCGTACAGAAATACCGGCACGTCGGCCCCCAAACGCAGGCCCAGCTCCATGAGTTCTTCTCTTTTCAGATTCACGTTCCACAACCGGTTCAGCACGAGCAGCACCGTCGCCGCATCCGAGGAGCCGCCGCCCAGCCCGCCGCCTACCGGCAGGTTCTTTTCAAGCGAAATATCGGCACCTTTCGCGGTACCCGCCGCACTCTGCAGCAGGCGCGCGGCCCGCACGCATAGATTGTCGCCGCCATAGGCGCCTGAAAAGCGGATTTCGCCGTCGTCCCGCACGCGAATACCGACCCGGTCGCTGCGATCGATCAGCCGGAACACCGTCTGCAGCTCGTGCATGCCCGCATTCGGGCCGTCCACGCGGCGCCCCAGCACGTGCAGGAACAGGTTCAGCTTTCCCGGCGCCGCGAACCACTGCAGGGACGGCCTCATTTCCAGTCGGAAATTGCGAGCCTAAGCTGCACGCCGGGGTAGGTCAGGTTGAGGCGCGAGGGCAAGTTGCCGGCGTACCCCAGATACTCGATGGTCCAGCCGAACTGCTCGATCCGATCGGGGCGCCCTTCGCTGTTCGTGTGCGTGAACGAAATGCCCGGCGCCGGGCGCGCGCGCACCCAGTCGGCCAGGCCCTCGAGCGGCAGCCGGAATCCGAGCGCCTTCTCGGTGAGGGCTTCGGCGTTGGAGGCCGTGTATTCGCGCCCATCCTGCGTCGTCAGTGTAATTTCGCCGTCCGTGCGCACCAGGCGCGCGATCCCCTGGCCAAGCGGCGTGGTCATGAGCATTTCATCCTCACGCGCGCTGTGCCGCCAGGCGATGTTGCCGCTGCCCGCATCGTCGCGATACTGGATCGCGATGCGCCCGCTCAGTTCGAATTCCAGATCTTTCGGCGGCAGGAGGAAGCCCGGCACGGCGCAAGCCGTCAGCAGCATCGTTGCCGCGGCGGCATAAAAGCATCGCACCGGCCCGGCCCTACGGAGAGAAACGCTTCAACGTCTTCTGCAGCGTCTCGTTGTCCGGACTCGCCTTCTGCGCTTCCTGCCAGACGCGCCGCGCTTCGTCGCGCTGCCCGAGTTCCCAGAGCACCTCGCCCAGGTGGGCGCCGATCTCGCTGTCCTGGCGGCCTTCCCAGGCGCGCCGCAGCTGCGTCGCGGCGCTTTTCAGGTCGCCCATGCGGTACAGCACCCAGCCCAGCGAATCGACGATGAAATAGTCGTTGGGCGAAATCTCGAGCGCCTTGTCGATCAGCTGTTTCGCTTCGCCGAGCCGCACGTTGCGGTCGGCGAAGGAGTAGCCGAGCGCGTTGTAGGCGTGCGCGTAATCCGGCTTGACCTGGATCAGCCGCTTCAGGCTCGACTCGAGCACGTCGAAGCGGTCGAGCTTTTCCGCAGTCAGCGCGAAGTCGTACAGCAGGTCCGGCTGGTCGGGGGTCTTCTGCAGCGCCTGGCCGAGAAGGTCGAAGGCCTCGCGGTTCAGGTTCGCCTCGCGCAGCAGCTGCGACTCCGCCACCAGCAGCTGCACCCTCTGCGCCTCGCCGGTGACGGCGACGCTGCGCAGGTAAGCGCGCGCCTCGTCGATCTTCCCCTGCTTGGCGATCGCGTTCGCGGTGCGCATGCGCGCCGGCAGCGCCAGCTCGCCGCGCTGGACGGTCTTGTACCACTCGATTGCGCCCGACCAGTCCTTCTTCTCCTCGGCGATCTGGCCGAGCGTATAGCGTACTGCGTTCGCGTCACGGTAGCCCATGTCGAGCAGCCGCTTCATGTTGGCTTCGGCGACCGCGTAATCCTTGACCTGGACGGCAAGCAGGCCGACCGCGTAGATGGCGTCGGTATCCTTCGGGAAGCGCTTCAGGATTGTTTCGAACTCGGCGCGGGCTTCGGCATAGTGCTTGTCGAGAACCAGCAAGCGGGCGTAGCTGAGGCGCACGTCGCGCGCATCGGGGTATTTGCCCAGGTAGTCGGCAAGCCGCTTCGCCGCTTCGCCGGGGGACCGCTGCTGCAGCAGCTGCGCCTCGTACATCGCCGCGATCTCCCAGTCGGGGCGCAGCGTCGCAGCGCCGCGCACCTCGGCGAGCGCGAGCGCTTCGTCGTTCGCCGCCGCGGCCGCCTGCGCCACCGCAAAATGCGCCTGCGGCAGCTTCGGGTAGCTTTCGGCAAGCTGGCGCACCACGCGCAAATTGGCCGCTGCGTCCGGATTTCCCGCAAGCAGCCGTCCGAGCTGCAGGAAACCGTTCGCCGCCGCGTTCTGGTCGGTCGCGAGCAGCTTGGCGAGGTAGGGCTCGGCCTCGTCCACGCGCTTGGCGCCCACCAGCAGCACGGTGACGGTTTGCAGCGCCTGAGGGGAGGCAGGGTCGGTGTCATGCCAGATGCGCGCCGCCTCCAGCGCCACGTCCGGCATGCGGGCGAAATTCGCGATCTCGACGGCGCGACGGGCGACGCGCGGGTCGCGCGTGCGCTTGGCGAGGTCGAGATAGGTCTGCGCCGCAAGCGCGGGGTCGCCGCGCTGCGCCGCGATTTCGCCGATCAGGAATTCGTAGAGCGTCTGTCCGGTGAGATCCTGCAAAGGCAGGTCTGCCGGCGGCGACGGCAGCGCCACGGCGGCGGGCGATTCGTCCTCGTCGTCGTCCGGATCGTCGGATTGCTGCTGGGCGTGACCGCCGCTCATGAGGAAAACTGCGGCTAGGAGCGTCGCGGCGAACGCGGCGAGCCGGCGTAAGAATACGGACATTGGGCGGCCAGTGTAGGTATATTTGGTGCCCCGCACAAGGCAGTCCCCCTCCATGCCGGAACTCCCCGAAGTCGAAGTCACCCGCAGGGGAATCGCGCCCCATCTCGTCGGGCGCGCTATCGCCGCGGTGGCCGTCCGCGAGCCCCGGCTGCGCTGGCGCATCCCCGCGTCGGTCCGCTCGCTTGCCGGGTGCGTGGTGCGCTCGGTCAGGCGGCGAGGCAAGTACCTGTTGCTCGATTGCGGCGACGGCCACCTGATCCTGCATTTGGGCATGTCCGGAAGCCTTCGGCTGGTTGCTCCCGGGACCATTCCCGGCAAGCACGACCATTTCGACCTTGCGGTCGGCAATAAGATCCTGCGGCTGCGCGATCCGCGGCGCTTTGGCGCCGTGCTCTGGACCACGGAACCGCCCGAGGCGCATGCGCTCATCCGCCATCTAGGTGTCGAGCCGCTGTCCACCGCGTTCAACGCCGGCAGCCTGCACGCGCTGGCTCGCGCGCAACGCACTTCGATCAAGCAGTTCCTGATGGACGGCCGGCGCGTCGTCGGCGTCGGCAACATCTACGCCTCGGAGAGCCTGTTTCTTGCTGGAATCCGCCCGCAGACGCGCGCGGGCCGGCTCTCTCGCGCGCGCAGCGCGAAGCTCGTGGACGCGGTCAAAAGCACGCTGCGCGCCGCCATCAAGGCGGGCGGGTCGTCGCTCCGGGATTTCGTGGGCAGCGACGGCGCGCAGGGCTATTTCCAGCAATGCGCCTGGGTCTATGACCGCGCGGGACAGGATTGCCGACGCTGCGGGACGCCGATCCGGCGCGTGGTGCAGGGGCAGCGCGCGACCTACTACTGCCCCGTTTGCCAGCGCTAGGCCGTGAGCGATTTCACCTTCGCGGCGAGTTTCGCGCGCACCGCGGGGTGGACGAATTTCGATACGTCGCCGCCCAGCGTCGCGATTTCGCGCACCAGCGTCGCCGAGATGAACATGTGTTGTTCGCCCGGGGTGAGAAAGACGGTCTCGAACTCCGGGTAGAGCACCCGGTTCATGCCCGCGAGCTGGAATTCATACTCGAAATCGGACACGGCGCGCAGGCCGCGCAGCACCACGCGCGCGTTCTGCTGACGCACGAAATCGGTGAGCAGGCCGGTGAAGCCGACCACGCTCAGGTTCTTCACGTCGGACAGCACTTCCTTCGCGATCTCGATGCGTTCCTCCAGGGAAAAGAAGGTGCGCTTGGCGCGGCTGTCGGCGATGCCCAGTACCAGGCCGTCGAACAGCTTGCTCGCCCGCCGCACCAGGTCCTCGTGGCCGCGCGTGAGCGGATCGAAGGTTCCCGGATACACCGCTTTGATCATGGCAGCCCCTCGCTGGAATTCCACTGTAACAACTGATAGCTCACCTGCCCCGCTTTCCCGCGCCTCAACTCCGTCCATGGCGAAAGCGCGTCCACCGGCGCATGCGACTCGACATATACGCGCGCTCCGGGCGCAACATGGGCCGGCAGTTTTCCGAGCATTGCCGGCACGGCATTCTGCCTGAACGGCGGGTCGAGGAAAACCACGTCGAAGCGCCCCGAAGGACGAGCGCCGAAGCGCTCGTGGCCGCGCGCGAGATACGCGGTGGCGTCGCCGCTCACGATCTCGACCTGCGAGGCGCCGAGTGCCGCGCGGCTGCGCTCGAGTTCCGCGATCGCCGCGCGATCCGTTTCCACCATCACCACGCGCACCGCGCCGCGCGAGGCGGCCTCGAAGCCGAGCGCGCCGCTGCCGGCGAAAAGGTCCAGGCAGGCAAGCCCGCCAAGATCCTGGCCCAGCCAGTTGAACAGCGTTTCCCGCACGCGGTCGGGCGTCGGCCGCAGCCCGGGCCGCGAAGCGACGCGAATCAGCCGGCTGCGGTACTTGCCGCCGATCACGCGCAAAGTCCCTTTGCTAGAATTCACGCATCCATGTTAGCAGTGACTTCCTGGGCGGCGCGCCTCAAGGCGGGATTGGCACGCACGCGCGAAGTCCTCAACGCCGACCTCGGCACGCTGCTCGGCCGCCGCAAGATCGATGAGGCGCTGTTCGAGGAACTCGAGTCCGCGCTGCTCGCCGCAGACAGCGGCGTCGAGGCGGCGCGGGATCTGATCGGAGAGCTCCGCAGCAGCGCGAAACGGGATCGGCTCGAGGACGGCATGTCGCTCAAGACGGCGCTGAAAGCGGCGCTCCTCAAGCGCCTCGCGCCTCTGGAGCGCAGGCTGGATATCGGCGCCCACAAACCCTGCGTCATCGTGGTGGCCGGCGTCAACGGCGGCGGCAAGACCACCTCCATCGGCAAGCTCGCCAAATGGCTGCAGGGCCGCGGCGGCAAAGTCATGCTCGCGGCCGGGGACACCTTTCGCGCCGCGGCGCGCGAGCAGCTCGCCGCCTGGGGCGAGCGCAACGGCGTGCCGGTGATCGGGCAACAGGGTGGCGATCCGGGCGCCGTCGTGTTCGACGCCATCAGCGCGGCGAAGGCGCGCGGCATGGATGTGCTGATCGCCGATACCGCCGGCCGGCTGCCGACGCAGCTGCACCTCATGGAAGAGATCAAGAAAGTGAAGCGCGTGATCGCGAAGGCAATGCCCGGCGCGCCGCACGAAACGCTGCTGGTGCTGGACGCAGGCACGGGACAGAACGCGCTGGCGCAAGTAAAGGCCTTCGACGAAGCGCTCGGGCTTACCGGGCTGATCCTTACCAAACTGGATGGCAGTGCGAAGGGTGGAGTAATTCTTGGCATCGCGCAGGCGCGATCCAACGATCCAAAAATAAAACCCGTCCCCCTGTTGTTCATTGGGGTGGGGGAAGGAATCGACGATTTGCGCCCGTTCGTCGCGGGCGAGTTCGTGGAGGCGCTGGTTGATTAGCTTCTCGGGCGTGGTCAAGCGCTATCCCGGCGGGCAGGACGCGCTCAGGGGCGTTTCCTTCAGCATCGAGCAGGGCGAGTTCGCGTTCATCGCCGGCCACTCGGGCGCCGGCAAATCCACGCTGCTCAAGCTGATCCCCGCGATCGAGCGGCCCAGTGGCGGCGCGATCCTGGTCAACGGCCAGAACGTCGGTGCGCTCAAGCGCGCCGCTCTGCCCTACCTGCGGCGCAACCTGGGCCTGGTGTTCCAGGACCAGAAGCTGCTGTATGACCGCAGCGTCTACGACAACGTCATGCTGCCGCTCGCCTTCGGCGAGCTCGGCACGCGCGAAGCGGCGCGGCGCGCCCGCGCGGCGCTGGAAAAAGTGGGCCTGCTCGCGCGCGAAAAAGCCAACCCGATCCAGCTGTCCGGCGGCGAGCAGCAGCGGCTCGCGATCGCGCGCGCGGTCGTGAACCGGCCCTCGGTCCTGATCGCGGATGAGCCCACCGCGAATCTGGACGCCGAATCGGCCGCCGCCATCCTCGAAATATTCGCCGCCTTCAACCAGGTCGGCGTCACGGTGCTCGTCGCCACGCACGACGAGGCGCTGATCGGGCGCTTTGCGAAGCGCGTGCTGCGGCTCGCGAAAGGAACCCTGGTCGAATGAGATCGCTCAGATGAAAAGCTGGCTGCGCCATCACCGCCAGGCGGTCGCGGCCGCCTTCGGCAAGCTCGCCGCGCAGAAGGCGGCCGCGGCGCTGAACGCGCTGGTGATCGGGATCGCGCTCTCGCTGCCCGCAGGCGGCTACGCGCTGCTCTCCAGCCTGCGCGCAGTGGCGCTGGGGGCATCGCTCGAGCCGCAGCTTTCGGTATTCCTGCGTCCGGACGCCAAACGCGCCGACGCCGACGCGCTCGGGGCGAGGTTGAAAAGCGAAGCGCGCGTACGAGAGTTCCGCTTCATATCGCGCGAGCAGGCGCTGAAGGAACTGCAGGCCACCGAAGGACTGGGCGAGGTGGTTGCCGCGCTGAATCGCAATCCGCTTCCCGACGCGTTCGTGGTTCGTCCCGGGACCGCCGACGCGGAAACGCTGGATGCGCTGGCGCGGGAACTGCGTGCCTTGCCGGCAGTGGCGCATGTGCAGGTGGATTCGGCCTGGGCGCGGCGCCTCGGCGCGCTGGCGGGCACCGCGCGCCTCGCGATTGCGCTGCTCGCGGCGCTGCTTGCCTTCGGCTTGGTGGCGATCACCTTCAACACCATCCGGCTGCAAATCCTCACCCAGCGCGCCGAGATCGAAATCTCCAAGCTGATCGGCGCCACCGACGCGTTCATCCGCCGGCCTTTCTATTATCTCGGCGCGCTGCAGGGCCTGGCGGGCGGGCTGCTGGCGCTGGTCATCCTCTGGGGCAGCCTCGCGGCGCTCAACGTCGGCGTATCGGAGCTTGCTGCGAGCTACGGTTCGGGCTTCCGCCTCGCCTTCCTCGCGCCGGGCGACGCCCTCGCGGTGGCGCTCTTCTCTACGGCCCTGGGATGGTTCGGCGCCTATCTATCAGTGAGCAAATACTTACTTGAAATAGAGCCCAGATAGGTCGTCTTGTCAGAGAATCTGGAAGGGAACCCAAGTCTGAATTGGCACTCTAAAAGCCAGAGTGCTAAAATTCTTTCCTCAAGGAGGTAAGGCCATGCAAGCAACGATGTCCCTGCCGATGACGCTTCCGACGCCGGTATCCGCCGGAAGCATCGAGTCCTATATGCAGGCAGTCAACCGCATGCCGATGCTCACCGCCGAAGGCGAGCGTGAACTTGCCGTCCGCCTGCGCGAGCACAACGATCTAGACGCCGCTGGCCAGCTGGTGCTGTCGCATCTGCGCCTAGTGGTCTCGATCGCGCGCGGCTACCTCGGCTACGGCCTGCCGCACGCCGACCTGATTCAGGAAGGCAACATCGGCCTGATGAAGGCGGTGAAGCGCTTCGACCCGGCGCGCAACGTGCGCCTGGTGTCTTTCGCGATCCACTGGATCAAAGCCGAGATTCACGAATACATCCTGCGCAACTGGCGGTTGGTGAAGGTAGCCACCACCAAGGCGCAGAGGAAACTTTTCTTCAACCTGCGTTCGATGAAGCAGGGTAGCGCCGCGCTCACCAGCGAGGAAATCGGGCGCATCGCAGCCGACCTGAACGTGAAGCCGGAGGAAGTGACCGAGATGGAGACGCGCCTCGCCGGCCGCGAAGTCGCCTTCGAAGCCGATGACGGCGACGACGATGCGGCCTACGCCCCGGCGCACTACCTCGCGGCCGACCCGGACGCCGAACCGTCTCGGGTACTGGAAGCGGAGGAAAATGAAAGGGTCGGCTCGGCGGGGCTGCATGCCGCGCTTGCGATACTCGACCCCCGCAGCCGGCGCATCGTCGAAGCGCGCTGGCTGCAGGAAAAGGACGGCGCCACGCTGCACGACCTCGCGGCGGAATTCAAGGTGTCCGCCGAGCGCATCCGCCAGTTGGAATTGAAGGCAATGGAAAAGCTGAGGAAATTCATGACGGCGCAGAGCGCGCCGCGCGCCGCGCTAGCCAGGCTGCCCGAGAAGCACGCGAAGATCGTCGGCTAGATCGTCGGCGATCCGGTCCTGCCGCACGAACAGGCGCAGACGGCCCTGCGGGTCCAGAACATAGCTTTGGGCGCTATGGTCGATGGCATATGCGCCGGGCGCTGAACCGGCGCGCTTCTCAAAAAAAATCTTGAACTCCTTTGCTGCGCGCTGCGTCGCGGCAAGGTCGCCATACAGTCCGAGGAAGCGCGGGTCGAACGCCGGTACGTACTGGCTGAGCACCGCCGGCGTATCGCGCTCCGGATCCACGGTGACAAACAGAACCTGGACGCGCTCCGCGTCCTTGCCGAGCTTCCTCATTACGCCCGCCATGTCGGCCAGCGTGGTCGGGCAGACGTCGGGACAATGGGTGTAACCGAAAAAAAGCACCACCGCCTTGCCGCGAAAATCTGCCAGCGTGCGCGGCTTGCCGTCGTGACCGGTGAGCGCGAGTTCCTTGCCAAAGTCGGCGCCCGTGATGTCCGTGCTGCGGAATTTCGGCGCCTGCGGGCTGCACGCTGCCGCAGCGAGCACCGCCAGCAGCAGGCTAGAACGCCAGATAGTGGTCAACGAGCAGCGCCGCGAAAAGCGCGGCGAGATACACGATCGAGTAGCGGAAACAGCTGCGCGCCAAGCGGTCGCTGTAGACGGCGTAGATGCGCACCGCGTAGCCGATGTAGACTAGGCCAAGCACGACCGCCGCTGCAAGGTAAGGCCAGCCGCTCATGCGCACCGCGTACGGCAGCAGCGAAACGCCGAAAAGAATCAGCGTATACAGCAACACCTGCAAGCGCGTATAGCCCTGTCCGTGCGTGACAGGCAGCATCGGCACGCCGGCCTTGGCGTAGTCTTCGGTGCGGTAGAGCGCGAGCGACCAGAAGTGCGGCGGGGTCCAGGCGAAAATGATCAGGAACAGCAGCAGCGCCTCGGTGGTCACTTCGCCGGTCACCGCGGCCCAGCCCAGTACCGGCGGCATCGCACCGGATGCGCCGCCGATGACGATATTCTGCGGCGTCAGGGGCTTCAGGATCAGCGTGTACACGATGGCATAGCCGACGAAAGTCGCCAGCGTCAACCACATCGTGAGCGCGTTGACGTAATGCGTCAGAACCCAGAGGCCGAAGCCGCCGATGGCGCCGGCAAACACCACCGTCTGCATCGGGGTCAGTTCGCCGCGCGGCAGCGGCCGCCAGCTGGTGCGCCGCATGCGCGCATCGATCTTCTGTTCGACCAGACAGTTCACCGCCGCGGCCGCGCCGGCGACCAGCGCAATGCCGAGGGTTGCGGCAAACAGGATCCGCAGCGGCACCATGCCAGGGGTCGCGAGCAGCATGCCGATCACGGCGGTAAACACGATCAGCGAAACGACGCGCGGCTTGGTGAGCGCGAGAAAAGCCCGCGCGCGGCTGCCGAGGGTCTTGGTGGAGGATTCGGAAATGAGTTCGGCGGACAAGGCCGAAAATTTTATCACGCGCCGCCTCAGCCGAAGCTGGATACCTTGAGCAATCGCTGCAGATCCCTGATAACGCGCAACGGATCGGGATCGCGCGGGAAACGCATCATCAGGTTGCCCAGCGGATCCACCAGGTAGATGTGGTCCACCACCGAGCGCTCTGCGGGAAATTCGGCCGCCGCAGTCCCGGCCGGCGCGATCACGGTGTCCTCGATGGCTGCGAGCAGTTCCGCGCGCGGCGGCACCGCGTCCGTCACCAACCAGAGGCGCTCAATGCGCTGCATCTCCTTGCCCTGTGCGCGCCGCAGCTGCCGCATAAAGTAATGCTTGCGCTCGCAGGCCGCGCCGCAGGCGCCGCCATCGAATTGCACCAGCACCCACTTGCCTTTCAGCGCCGCGATCGCCGGCAGCGCCACCGGCCGCGGCGGCAGCAGCGTGCCGTAATTGCCGCTCGTCCCGGATACCAGTTCAAAGCGCCAGGCGATCCAGCTCGCGCCGATCGGGAGGAGAAAGAACACGGCCAGCAGCGCGAGCTTCACGCGCCCGCGCCTCACCGCATCGTCAGGCTTGGGGCGGTTCACGCTTGAAATTCAGGGCGAATAACAGGATAACGGCAAGCGCGGCCAGCGAATACCACTGCAGTGCGTAGCTTTCGTGCATCTCGACGCCCAGGTCTACGGGCGGCCAGTCGCGCACCAGGCCGTCCTCCAGCGCCGAGTACTGCTCGATCACATAGGGCTCGAGCACGAGCCCGGACCAAGCCGCGAAGCTCTCCGGCGACGCGTTCTGCCACACCCTCCCCTCCGGTTTCGCCGCCGACGGAGCATAGGCACGCTCGAAGCGCTCCAGGCGCAGGCCTGCAATGGATACTTCGCCGGCGGGCGTACGAATTTCCGGCAACTGCTCGCGGCGCTTTCCCGCCGCCACCCAGCCGCGATTGACCAGCACGTGCTTTCCGCCCGCGACGCGAAACGGCTGCACGACCTGGTAGCCCGGCGTGCCGCGATAGATCTTGTTGTCCAGCAGCACGGTGAATTCCGGCAGGAACTCGCCGCGCAGCGTCGCGAGCCTGAGCGTTGCGGCCAGCGCCCGTTTTTCGGCGGCGCGGCCCGATTGCCAGTTGCCGAGCGCTATGCCGGCGGCGAGGCCGAGAACCGAGAGCAGCACGCCCCACCAGGGTGGACGGAAGCGGAAGGAGAATTTGGACGGACCGGCCTTCATGGGTCGCGTTAAACTTCCCGGCGAGATGCGTTACGTGGTGATAGCGGTGTTGCTGCTGATCGTGGCGAGCCTTGGCTCGGGGCTCTTTTTCATGATGCACGATCGCGGCAACTCGAAGCGCATGCTGAAGGCGCTCGCGATCCGGGTGGGATTGTCTGTAGCGCTGTTCCTCTTCCTGATGGGAGGCTATTACTTCGGGCTGTTTCCCGGGCGTCTATAGCCAATAGACGAAGATGAAGAGCCCGAGCCAGACCACGTCGACGAAATGCCAGTACCAGGCCACGCCCTCGAACGCGAAGTGATGCTCCGGCTTGAAATGGCCCGCCAGGCAGCGGAACAGGATCACCGTCAGCATGATCGCGCCGCAAGTCACGTGAAAGCCGTGGAACCCGGTGAGCATGAAAAAAGTCGAGCCATAGGCACCAGTGGAGAGCTTCAGATTCAGTTCCGAATAGGCGTGCGAATATTCGTAGGCTTGGAGGGAGAGGAACAGCGCGCCCAGCGCGATGGTGAAGAACAGGAACAGGCTCAGCAGCGCCCGCTTGTTTTCCTTTAGCGCCCAGTGCGCGATCGTCACCGTCACGCCGGAGGACAACAGCAACAGCGTGTTGATTGCCGGTATGCCCCAGGCGGCCATGGGCGAAAACACCTCGTCGAAACCCGGGCCGGCCGAAGGCCAGTGGCCGGTAAAGCCCGGCCAGAGGTAGGTGTTGCTGGTCAGACTCGAGAGATCTGGCACCGACATGACGCGCAGCCAGAACAGCGCGCCGAAGAAGCCGGCGAAAAACATCACCTCGGAAAATATGAACCAGCTCATACCCCAGCGGAACGACAGGTCCTCCCAGCCTCCGTACTTGCCGCCCTCCGACTCGCGGATGACGTCGCCGAACCAGCGGAACATCATGTACACCAGCAGCATGACGCCCCCGGCGATCGCGACCCAGCCGCCGCTGGAGACGTTCATGACGAACACCGCTCCCAGCGCCATGCAGAACAGCGCCGTGGAGCCCATGATCGGCCATGGCATCGGCTGGGGAACCGCATAGTGCGCCTGCCGCGTCGGGGTGGATGCATGTGCCATCTTTTTCTCCCTGGTCCTAGCTCAGCACGATCCGGACGATCGTGATCAACGTGAATATGAACAGCATCGCCAGCAGGATTGCCGCGATGACGAGATGCACCGGATTCAACGGCGCGCGCTCGTGGTCCGCCTTGCGGCGGATGCCGATCGCGCCGGCCAGCACCGTTTTGACGGTGTCGAGGAACGAAGCTTTGCGGATGGCGTCCTGCATCAGCCCTTCCCCGGGACTTCGAAGAAGGTGTAGGACAGCGTCACGGTATTGATCTCGGCCGGCAGCGAACCGTCGACCACGAAGGTCACGGGCATCTTGCGCGTCTCCCCGGCAGCGAGCGTCTGCTGCGAGAAGCAGAAGCATTCGAGCTTGCGCAAAAACTGCCCTGCGACGGCCGGCCCGAAGCTCGCGATCGCCTGACCGGTAACCGCGGTCTGGCGGGTATTCGATACCTCGTACTCGACGTGCACCAGCTGCCCGGGGTGCACCTCTACGTACCCCACAAGGGGACGGAAACTCCAGGGCAGGTTGCGCACGTTGGCGTCGAACTCGACGGTGACAGTGCGCGCGGTATCGACCTGCGTATTCACCGGAGCCTCGTCGCGCGCGACCAGTGAATTGATGCCGATCGCCTTGCAGAACGCCTGGTAGAACGGGGCCATAGCGTAGCCGAAGCCGAACATCGCCACCGCAATGATCGACAGGCGCGTGAACAGGCGCCGGTTGAGGCGCTCGCGATTCACTGCTTCGAGATTATTTGCCATTCATGAACCAGTATTTCGCGATGATCAGGCAGAACGTGGTGAGCGCTACGAAGGCGAGCAGCAGAGCGGTTTTGACATTGCGGCTCATGCACCTTACTTCAGCACGGGCGGCGTTTCGAAGGTGTGGTACGGCACCGGCGTGGGCAGGTGCGTCCACTCCAGGGAATCGGCGCCGTCCCAGGGCAGCTGGGGCGCCTTTTCGCCGTGGCGAATCGTCTTCAGGACGATGTAGAGGAACAGCAGCTGCGTCAGGCCGAAACCGAAGGCGCCGATCGAGCTGATCTTGTTCCAGGTCTCGAACATCAGCGGGTAATCCGGGACGCGCCTTGGCATGCCGGCGAGGCCGAGGAAGTGCTGCACGAAAAAGATCATGTTGAAGAAAATCATCGTCAGCCAGAAGTGGATCCGGCCGAGCTTCTCGTCGTACATCCTGCCGGTCCACTTCGGCAGCCAGAAATAAACTCCGGCAAAGGCGGCAAACAGGGCCCCTGCCACCATCACGTAATGGAAATGCGCCACCACGTAATAGGTGTCCTGGAGCTGGATGTCGATCGGCACCAGCGACAACACCAGGCCCGTGAACCCGCCCAGCGTGAACAGGAACAGGAAGCCGATCGCGAACAACATCGGCGTTTCGAAGGAAAGCGAGCCCTTCCACATGGTTGCCACCCAGTTGAACACCTTGACGCCGGTCGGCACCGCGATCAGCGTGGTCGCGTACATGAAGAACAGTTGGCCCTGCACCGGCATGCCGACCGTGTACATGTGGTGCGCCCAGACGATGAACGACAGGATCGCGATCGCCGAGGTGGCGTACACCATCGAGGCGTAGCCGAACAGCGGCTTCCTCGAGAACGCCGGGATCACCTGCGAGATCACGCCGAAGGCGGGCAGCGCGATGATGTAGACCTCAGGGTGGCCGAAGAACCAGAAGATGTGCTGGTAGAGCACCGGATCGCCGCCGCCCGCTGCGTTGAAGAACGAGGTGCCGAAATGCCGGTCGGTGAGCGACATCGTCACCGCGCCCGCAAGCACCGGCATCGCAGCCACCAGCAGGTAGGCGGTGATCAGCCAGGTCCAGACGAAGAGCGGCATGCGCATCAACGTCATTCCGGGCGCGCGCATGTTCAGGATGGTGGTGATGATGTTGATCGAGCCCAGGATCGAACTCATGCCGAGCAGGTGCACGGCAAAGATCGTGAGATCCATGCCGACGCCCATCTGCACCGTCAGCGGCGCGTACATGGTCCAGCCGACCCCGGGCGCGCCGCCCGGCGTGAAAAAGGAAATGATGAGCAGCGAAGCGGCGAACGGCAGCAGCCAGAACGACCAGTTGTTCAGGCGCGCGAACGCCATGTCGGGCGCTCCGATCATCATCGGGATCTGCCAGTTCGCGAAACCGACGAAAGCCGGCATGATGGCGCCGAACACCATGATCAGGCCGTGCATGGTGGTGAATTGGTTGAACAGGTCCGGATTGAAAAACTGGATGCCGGGCTCGAACAGTTCGAGCCGGATCGCCATCGCCATGCCACCGCCGACCATGAACATCGTGAAGCTGAACCACAGGTACAGCGTGCCGATGTCCTTGTGGTTGGTGGTGGTGACCCAGCGCATGATGCCGCCGTAGCTGCCGTGCTGGTCGTGGTGGCCATGCCCGTCGTGGGCGTGGCCGTGGCCGTGGGTGTCTACGACTGCGCTCATCGGTTTTCTCCTGAGTCCTTGCTTACTCTTACTTCCTGAGAGCCTTGACTTCGCCAGGCTGGATCGCCTCGCCGGTCTTGTTGCTCCAGCTGTTGCGCGTATAGGTGATCACCGCCGCGAGCTCGACGTCGTTCAGTTGCTTGCCGAACGCGACCATCGCAGTCGGTGCGCCGTTCTTGACGACGCCGTTCAGCTCCGTCTCGATCTGCTTTTCCTTGGGCCCATTGACCACCTTCGAGCCGTCCAGCGGCGGGAACGCGGGCGGGCTGCCCTTGCCGGTCGCCTGGTGGCAGGCGACGCAGTTCTTGGCGTACACCTGCTCGCCGCGCTTTTTCAGCTCGTCGAGCGTGTACTGCTTGTTGGGATCGTCGGCCGCCGCCGCGATCAGCTTCATTTTCTCGCCGACCCACTTCGTGTACTCGTCCTGGGTCACCACTTTCACCACGATCGGCATGAAGCCGTGCTCCTTGCCGCACAGCTCGACGCACTGGCTGCGAAAGGTTCCGGTCTCCTCGGCCTTGAACCACAGGTCGCGGATGAAGCCCGGAATGGCATCCTGCTTGGCGCCGAACGCGGGCACCCACCAGGAATGGATCACGTCGGCGGCGGTGGTGAGCATGCGCACCTTCTTGCCGACCGGCACGATCATCTCGTTGTCCACCTCGAGCAGGTAGTTCTCGCCCTTGGGCGCCCTGTTCTCGATCTGCTCGCGCGGCGTCGTGAGCGACGAGATGAAGCTGATGCCCTCGCCTTCGCCTTTCACGTAGTCGTAGCCCCATTTCCACTGGTAGCCGGTGACCTTGATGGTGAGATCCGGGTTGGAGGTGTCCTTCTGCGCAATGACCACGCGCGTCGTCGGCCACGCGATTCCCACCAGGATCAACGCCGGGATTACGGTCCAGAGAATCTCGACGGTGGTGTTCTCGTGGAATTGCGCCGCCTTGTGGCCCTTCGATTTGCGGTGCGCGTACACCGAATAGAACATGACGCCGAAGACGCCGACGAAAATCACGGTGCACAGAATCATCACGTACTCGTGCAGTTCGTGAATGTCGGCGGCGAGCTTGCTGCCGGCCGGCCGCAGGTTCCACTCCAGCGCCAGCGCCATTCCCGAATATGCGATGCCGCAGACTGCGGCGAAAGCGGCGTGCGTCCAGGTTGCGATGCCGCGTGCCGGCTTGCGTGCCATCATCATTCCTTTCAGATCCGGATTTACGTTTCTAGCTCGGCGGAAAGCAAGAAAATTGCCGCGCAACATTACCACAGGCAAGCCCCCCGCTCAAGAAGGAAGCCGATGAAATCACTCGGAATTCGCCGTCATTTTGCATTCTCGCCGGGCCGGCGTTCGAACTGCACGATCGAACGCCCGTCGGCGGCGCGGCGCGGCGCCGGTTTCCAGGCATGCCCGTACACCACTTCGTAGCTGACGGGCAGTTTCCCCTCCAGGCGCTGCGCCGCGAGCTGCTGTTTCAGCGCAGCGAGAAATCCGCGGCCCGTGAGACCTTTTGGGCCGTGCCCGCCGCCCGAAAGCGCGTACGTCTGGCCGCTCGCGCGCAGATCGGCGAGCAGCGCATCTGCATCCGGGTACTCGATCGTCAGGCGTTCCGCGTCCATCACCGGCTCGGCGAACCCGGCCGCGACCAGCATGTCGCCGATATCGTGCATGTCCGCAAAGGCATGCACGCGAGCCGCTCCAGCCGCCGCGCGCAGTTCGGCCAGCGTGTCGGGGCCCAGCGTGCTGAACATCAGCAACCCTTCGACCGCGAGCACCCGGTGGAACTCGCGTAGCGCCGCGAGCGGGTCCGCCGCCCAGTGCAGCGCCATGTTCGACCACACCAGGTTGGCCGCTGCAGCCGCCAGGGGTAGCCTGCATAAATCGCCGCAGACGCGTTTCAGCCGCCGGGTCTCGAACCAGCCGAGGCGCGGCCGGCCGGCCAGCAGCATCGGCAGCGAGAAGTCGAGCGCGACGACTTCGGCCGCCCGATACCGCTTCGCCAACGCCCGGGCGTCGCGGCCCGGACCGCAACCGGCGTCGAGCACGCGCTGCGGCGCAAGCCTGATGTAGTCGAGCCGATCCAGCATGCGCGCGCCGATTTCGGCTTCCAGCCTGGATGCCTGCGCGTAACTGCCTGCTGCCCGCCCGAACCGGTGGCGGGCGACCCGTGCATCTACGGCCGCGTCAGGCACGCGCCGCCAGCACGCCTTCCACGGTATGCGCCACGGCGAGTACGTGCCGGTCCGACATCGCGACGCCGGACACCATCAGGCCGACGGGCGCTTCGCCAGGCGGGTGGCAGGGCAGCGTCGCCGCGCAACCATCGAGGAAATTCACCAGGCCGGTATTGCGCAGGATGCGGGAATTCCAGTGGAAGTAGGCCTCGTCGCTCGCGCCCGCCTCTGCGATCGAGGGTGCGATGCACGGCGAGGTCGGCGTCAGGAAGGCGTCGAACGGCGCCATCAGTGCGCCGATTTCCCTCATGTACGCATCGCGCATGAGCCCCAGCTCGACGTACTCCCAACCCGCAATGTCCTTGCCCAGCACCACGCGCTTGGCGACGCGCGGATCGTATTCGCCGCTGCGGGAAGTCCAGCGGCGATGGATGGCGTAGGCCTCGGCGGCAGCGAAGCCGCCGTTCCTGAAATATTCCGCCTGGCGGTCGAAGGCCGGCACTTTCTGCTCCACGATCGCCGCACCGGCGCGCGACAGCGCGCCGAGGGCGGCTTCGAACGCCGTCCCCACCTGCGGATCGAGGCCTTCGATTGCGCTCGAGCGCGGCAGCAGGAAACGCAGGCCACGCGCCGGGAGCGCCGGCAACGATGCATCGGGTTCGCCTGCCAGGATCGCGTCATAGGCCGCGCAGCAGGCCACGCTGCCGGCGAGCGGTCCGACGGAATCGAGCGTGTAGGAAAGCGGGAACGCGCCCTGCCGCGATACGCGGCGCATCGTCGGCTTGAAGCCGGCAATGCCGCAAAGCGCCGCCGGCTGCCGGATAGAGCCGCGCGTGTCCGAACCCAGCCCCATCACGCACATGCGGTCGGCCACGGCAACCGCGGCGCCCGAGGAGGAGCCGCCGGGCACCCGCCCGGTTTTGCGGTCCCAGGGATTTTTCGGCGTGCCGTAATGCGGATTGGTCCCCACTGCGCCGAAGGCGAATTCGACCATGTTGGAACGCCCCACGATCACGGCGCCCGCGGCGCGCAACGCCGCAACCGCCGGCGCGTCCTTTGCCGCCGGCGCCGCAGAGGCGAGCACTTTGGAGCCGGCTCGGGTAATGTCGCCGCCGACGTCGAACAGATCCTTCACCGACACCGGCAGCCCGTCCACGGCGGAGCGCACGATGCCCGCCTTGCGCAGGCGATCCGCCTGGTCGGCGTCGGCGCGCGCCGAATCCGCATACACCTTCATGAACGCGCGCGCGCCCTCGCCCGAGGGATCGGCGATGCACGCAAGCGCCTGTTCCACTAGTTCCCGGCTGCTCGTGCGTCCCACAGCCAGATCTCGCGACAGCGCTTCGACACTCCACATGAAGGCAGTTTATCTGGAACGGCGCGTCCTCGCCGCGCCGTTGGCGCACAATATTCCGCGTGCTGAAGACCCTGGGCGAAATGCTTTTCGGCGGCAGCTGTTTTCTTTGCAAGGGGAAGGCGGAGGCGCTGCTGTGCGGGCCGTGCGACGCGGATCTGCCGCGCCTCGGAGCGGAACTCTGTCCCCGCTGCGCGCTCGAATCGCCCGCGGGCGCCGTCTGCGGACGCTGCCTCTCGCAGCCGCCGCATTACGACGCGACGCTCGCGGCGCTCGCCTACCGCTTTCCCGCCGACGTGCTGGTCCACGCGCTCAAATTCCGCAGCGAACTGGCGCTGGCGCCGTTTTTCGCTGCGCTGCTGTCGCAAAAACTGGCGGCGGGCGGGCGCGTGGACTTGATCTTGCCCGTGCCGCTGTCGGCCACGCGCCTGCGCGAGCGCGGCTACAACCAGGCGCTCGAAATCGGCCGCGGCATCGCCCGCGCGGGCAACGCACGGCTCGCACCCGAACTCTGCGAACGCCGGCGCGACACGCCGGCGCAGGCGGCCCTGCCGCTTGCGGAGCGCGCAAAAAACGTCCGCGGCGCCTTCCATTGCCCGCGGCTCCTCGGGGGCGCCAACATCGCCGTGCTGGACGACGTCATGACCACGGGCGCCACGCTGGACGAGATCGCGGCGACCCTGAAGCGCGCCGGCGCGGCGCGCGTGGTGAACTGGGTAGTCGCGCGGACGTTTCCAATCGCCCATTCCTGATGTTCGACATCGTCCTCGTCCATCCCGAAATCCCGCCCAATGCGGGCAACGTGATCCGCCTTGCGGCCAATACCGGGACCCGCCTGCACCTGGTGGAACCGCTCGGCTTTTCGATGGACGACAAGCAGCTCAAGCGTGCCGGGCTCGACTACCACGAGCACTCCAGCGTGCGCGTGCACGCCGACTGGGCGTCCTGCATGGAATTCCTGAAGGGCCGGAGGACTTTCGCGCTGACGACCAAATCGAACAAAAACCTTTTTGAAGCGCTATTCGAGGAGAACGATGTTTTCGTATTCGGCTCGGAGACCTCGGGCCTGCCGCAGGAATTGCTGGA
This sequence comes from Burkholderiales bacterium, assembly GCA_035308765.1. Lineage (GTDB taxonomy): Bacteria > Pseudomonadota > Gammaproteobacteria > Burkholderiales > SG8-39 > RBG-16-66-20. The sequence continues at coordinate 37,262 of DATGGA010000064.1, read as the reverse complement.
CACCTTCAAACCAGATATGCGCTTGCGCCTGCCGATGCGGCCCGGAAACCGCAGCCTGAATCTTTCAAATGCCGTCGCCGTGACCGTCTTCGAAGCCTGGCGGCAAATCGATTTCCGCTAACCCTCCGCCTTCGGATCGCGCGCCAGCAGCTGCTCCACCGCCTGCGGCGGCGTGACGCGGCCTTCAAGCACGGCATTCACCGCGGCGGCAATCGGCATGTCCACGCCGCAACCGGCCGCGCGGACGAGCGTCGCCTGCGCCGAGCGCACGCCCTCGGCGACGTGGCCGAGGCCCGCGACGATCGCCTGCAGCGGTTTGCCGCGCGCGAGTTCCAGGCCGACGCGGCGATTGCGCGACAGGTCGCCGGTCGCCGTGAGGATGAGATCGCCCGCGCCGGTCAGGCCCATCACCGTTTCGGCGCGTCCGCCCAACGCCACGCCGAGGCGAGCGAGCTCGGCCAGGCCGCGCGTGATCAGCGCGGCGCGGGCGTTCTGCCCCAGACCCAATCCGTCGCAGATGCCGACGGCGATCGCGAGCACGTTCTTCACCGCGCCGCCGATCTCGACGCCGACCACGTCGTCGGATCGGTAGACGCGCAGCCTGCCGCCGTGCAGTTCGGCAGCGGCGGCGGCCGCAAACGCGGCGTCGGCCGACGCCAGCGTCAGGGCGCAGGGCAATCCCCTGGCGACTTCCAGCGCGAACGAGGGGCCAGAAAGCGCGCCGCTGGGCGCCCGGATCCCCGAGGCGGCGGCGATTTCGTGCGGCAGCGCGGCGCTGTCCTGCTCGAATCCCTTGCACAGCCAGAGCAGCGGAATCCTGCCGCCGCGCAGACGGGGGAGCAGGTCGCGCAATCCCGCCACCGGCGTCGCCGCAATCAGCATCGTCACACCCGGCAAGGCCCGGTCCAGATCGGATTCGATGCGCAGCGCATCGGGCAGCTCGACATCGGGCAGGTAGCGCGCGTTGCGCCGCGCGGCGGTCAGCGCTTCCGCTTGCGCCGGATCTCGCGCCCACAGCGCCACGCGATGGCGGGAAGCCAAGGCCGTCGCGAGGGCAGTGCCCCAGGCGCCCGCCCCCAGTACTGCGAGCGCGGTCATCGCGCGCTCATCCCGCGGCGCTCAGTAGCCCCAGACCGTGCTGGCGCGAACGAAACCGGTTGCGCCGTCCGCGTGGCGCACACGCAGCCAGCCGTTGGGCGAGACTTCGACCAGTTCGAGCGCCACGTTCTGCGCGGCGCTGAACGCCACGGGCGCGCCATCCTCGGGGCGCTCGCGCGCCTCCGCGGAAGGTGCGGCGACGAGCACCATGCGCTTGTCGCCGAGTGCCTTCTTTTCGATCCAGGTCAGCGCGCCGGCCTGGTCCCGCACCTTGACCCAGGCCTCCAGGTTCACGATCACCTCGAGGGGATAGTCGCGCGACACCACGAACAGCGGCTTGGCCTGGCGCGAGGGAGCGTCGTAGAGCACCGCGGCGCTGTCCTGCACCGAGCGGTACTCGGCGCCACCGGCGCCGAAGGCGGCCAGCAGGAGAACGGGGGCAAGCGCGGACGCAGCTTTCATGAAGCCAGTTCGATCCTCGGCTGGCCCGCCGCCTGCTGCTGCCGTTCCATGTAGATCTGCTCGAACGATATCGGCTGCAGCACGACCGCGGGGAAACCGGCGCGAGTCACCAGGTCGGCGATCGCTTCGCGCGCGTAGGGATAGAGGATCGTTGGACAGCCGATGCCGAGCAGCGGCTCCAGATCCTGTTGCGATATGCCGCGCGCGGTAAATATTCCGGCCTGCGCCACTTCGGCATGGAACACGGTCTTTTCGCCGGCGCGCGCGGTCACCGTCACGGTCACGGTCACTTCGAAAAGGCTGTCGGCGAACTGCGCCGCTGCGTTGCGCACCCCGATTTCGAGCTGCGGATTCTCGGTCTGCGTGAACACCTGGGGCGCATTCGGGACCTCCAGCGACAGATCCTTGACGTAGAGCTTTTCGATCTGGAATGCGGGCTGCTGCGCCGATGGGTCCGGGCTTGCGGGCTGCGTTGGCTGGTTCATGTGGCTTTCGCTAGTAATCGGTCCAGGGCCCCGGATTCCTCCAGGTCGTGAAGTTCGTCGCTGCCGCCGACATGGCGGCCGCCGATCCAGATTTGCGGCACGGTGCGCCGGCCGCTCTTTTGCTGCATTTCCGCGCGCCGCCCGGGCTCGAGATCCACGCGCACGCGCTCGATGTCGATCACGCCCTTGCGGTCGAGGAGCCGGTCCGCGGCCTGGCAATAGGGACAGGCGGCGGTGCAGTAGATCAGCACGCGCGGCATGTCGCCGGCCTCATTTTTCAACCGGCAGGCCCGCCTGCTGCCAGGCGGCGTAGCCTCCCGAGAGATTGCTGACGCTGCTGAAGCCGAGCCTGCGCAGCACCGCCACGCCGCCGCCGGCGCGGCTGCCGTCGCCGCAATGCACGATCACGGCTTTCGCCTTGTTCTTCTCGAACTCGCCCGCGCGCCGCTCCAGGTCGGCGAGCGGCACGCTCTTTGCTCCCAGGATGTGGCCCTTCGCATACTCCTCCGCGCTGCGCAGATCTACCACCAGCGCGTCGCTGCGGTTGATCAGCTGCGTCGCTTCCAGCGTGCTGACCCACGGGCCGCCCGCGCCCTTGCGCAACAGCGGCCACAACAGCATGCCGCCCGAGACCGCGGCGAGCATGACGAGGAAGATGTTCTTGACGACGAAGTCCATGCGGATCGCCGCATTATAATTCACCGCATGCACAAGCTCGTGCTGCTGCGGCACGGCGAGTCCGGCTGGAACCGGGAAAACCGCTTCACCGGCTGGACCGACGTCGATCTGTCGGCGCAGGGCGTGGAGGAAGCGCGCGCCGCGGGGCGGTTGCTGAAGGCGGGCGGCTACGGCTTCGATCTCGCCCACACCTCGATGCTCAAGCGCGCGATCCGCACGCTCAATCTCGCCCTCGAGGAACTGGACCAGCTCTGGATCCCGGTGCAGAAGGACTGGCGCCTGAACGAGCGGCATTACGGCGCGCTGCAGGGCCTGAACAAGGCCGAGACCGCGGCGAAATTCGGCGAGGCGCAGGTGCTCGCCTGGCGCCGCAGCTACGACACGCCGCCGCCGCCGCTTGACGCGACCGACGCGCGCTACGAGGCGCGCGATCCGCGCTACCGGGGCGTCGCCGTCCCCAGGACGGAATGCCTGAAAGACACGGTGGCGCGCGTGATCCCCTGCTGGAACGACAGCATCGCGCCTGCGATCCGCGCCGGCAGCCGCGTGCTGGTGGCTGCGCACGGCAATTCGCTGCGCGCACTGGTGAAGCACCTGGACGGCATCTCCGATGCCGAGATCGTGGGCCTCAACGTGCCGACCGGCGTGCCGCTGGTCTACGAACTGGACGGAAACCTGCGCCCGCTCCGGCACGACTACCTGGGCGATCCAGCCGAGGTGGCGAAGCGCGTGGCAGCGGTCGCCGCACAGGGAAAAACCAGAACCTGAACCGGGCGATAGTCGCGATCGTGCTGCTGGCCGCCATCCCGGCGCTGGGTGCGCCCGGCACGAGTGCCGGTACTACCCGCGAGGAAGATCTTGCCGCCCTGCGTTCCAGGATCGAGTCGCTCAGGTCCGACCTGGAAGGCAGGGAAAGCGACCGGCGCGAGGCGCGCGACGCGCTGCGCGCCTCCGAAATCGCGATTTCGAACGCCAACCGCAAGCTACGGGCGCTGGACGCCGAGGCGGTCGAGGCGCGCGCCTCGATCGCGCAATTCGCCGCGCGCAGGAGCGAGCAGGAACGCTCGCTGGAGGCGGACCAGGCCGCGCTCGGGCGCCTGCTCGCGGCACGCGCGATGGCCGGCATCTCGGGCGGCGCGCCCGATTTCGTGCGGCTCGCGCTCTCGGGCGAAGACCTGGCAGACGCGGCGCGCAAGCTGCACTATCTCACCTACGTATCCAGTGCCGCGGCGCAGGTGATCGAAGCCCACCGCGCCGGCCTAGCCGAAGTGGCGCGCCTCAAGGCGAACTCGGAAGGCAAGGCGCGCGAACTGGCGGTCATCGAGGCGCAAAGCCGCGCCGACCGCGAGCAGCTGCTCAAGGAACGCCGCGAGCACCGGAGCCTGCTCGAGCGCATCTCCGGCGAAATCCGCGACGCGAAGAAAAGGATCCAGCGCCTGCTCGCCGACGAATCCCGCCTCGCCCGCCTGGTCGAGGAAATCGGCAAGGTGCTGGCGGCGCGGCCGGGCGCCGGCTATGCCAGGGTCACCCGCGTGCCGGAATCCGGCGGCCAGGCCCCCAGCCTGTTCTCCAAACTGAAAGGAAACCTGCGTCTGCCGGTGCGCGGGGAACTTGCAGACCGGTTCGGCACTCTACGTACGGAAGGCGGTGGTCCGGCCAAGGGGGTTTTCATCCGCGCCGCGGAAGGCGAACAGGTGCGGGCCGTGGCTGCGGGCCAGGTGGTCTACGCCGACTGGATGCGGGGATTCGGCAACCTGCTCATCGTCGACCACGGCGAAGCCTACATGTCGATCTATGGCAATAACGAATCCTTGCTCAAGCAAACCGGGGATTCGGTCGCTGTGGGAGAGCCCGTTGCGACCGTCGGCCAGAGCGGGGGCAACGAGGAAACAGGTCTATACTTTGAGTTGCGGCATCTGGGCAAGCCCTTCGATCCCCTCCACTGGGTGAAACTGAAATGAACGGCAGAATCAAGAGCATCGGACTGATATTCGTCGGCGCGGTCGCCGGTATCCTGGTCAGCCTGAATTTCCAGGCGATCGGGCAGCTCGCAACACGCACGCCGCTGCCGGTCGACGAACTGCGCTCCTTCACCGAGGTGTTCGGCGCCATCAAGCAGAACTACGTCGAACCGGTCGAAGACAAGAAACTGATCACCGAGGCGATCAACGGCATGCTCTCGGGGCTCGATCCGCATTCGGCCTACCTGGATGCCGAAGCGTTCAAGGAACTGCAGGTCGGCACGCAGGGCCAGTTCGGCGGCCTCGGCATCGAAGTCGGCATGGAAGACGGCCTGGTGAAAGTGGTGTCGCCGATCGAAGACACGCCCGCGTTCCGCGCCGGCATCAAGCCCGGCGACCTGATCATCAAGCTGGACGACGCGCAAGTAAAGGGCATGACGTTGAACGACGCCGTCAAGAAGATGCGCGGCAAGCCGAACACCCCGATCACGCTGACCATTGCCCGCAAGGGCGAACCGCAGCCGATCGTCGTGACGCTGGTGCGCGCGGTGATCAAGGTGCAGAGCGTGAAATCCAAAATCGTCGAGCCAGGCTACGGCTGGATACGCGTGTCGCAGTTCCAGGAGGCGACGCCCGAGAGCCTCGCGCACGCCCTGGATGCCATGTTCAAGCAGACACCGCCGATCAAGGGCCTGGTGCTCGACCTGAGGAACGATCCGGGCGGCCTGCTCTACGGCGCGGTCGCGATTTCGGCCGCTTTCCTGCAACCCAAGGTACTGGTGGTTTCGACTGACGGCCGGACCGAGGATGCGCGCAAGAAGTTCTACGCCACCAACGAAGACTACCTGCGCGGCGTCAAGGACGACGTGCTGAAGAACCTGCCGGCCGCGGTGAAAACCGTGCCGATGGTGGTGCTCGTGAACGGCGGCTCGGCCTCCGCCTCCGAAATCGTCGCCGGCGCGCTGCAGGACCACAAGCGCGCCACGGTGATCGGCACGCAAACCTTCGGCAAGGGCTCGGTGCAGACCATCATGCCGCTCGGCAACAGCACCGCGATCAAGCTCACCACCGCGCGCTATTTCACCCCCAGCGGCCGCTCGATACAGGCGAAGGGCATCACGCCCGACGTGATCGTCGAGGAACCGGGCGCGGCCATGGCGCGCGTGCGCGAAGCCGACCTCCAGCACCATCTGGACAACAGCCAGGACAAGAACGCGGGCAGGGACGCGCCGGCCAAACCCGAGCCTGCGCCAGCGGCAGCTCCCGAGCCGCAGAAGCCGATCGAAATGGGCTCCAAGCAAGATTTCCAGCTGCAGCAGGCGCTCGCCTTCCTCAAGGGCGAACCGGTCAAGGGCCAGCCGCCTTCGGTGGCGCAGACCAAACCGGCTGGGAAAACGACGAACTGATCTTCACGGTCTGAACGACCAGCAGCTCCTCCGCTACAGCCGCCACATTCTTCTCGAGGAAGTCGGGATCGAGGGCCAGGAGCGCCTGCGCGCGGCGCATGCGCTCATCGTCGGCGCGGGTGGTTTGGGTTGTCCGGCGGCGCTCTACCTCGCCGCCAGCGGCATCGGCAAACTGACGCTCGCCGACCCCGACAAGGTCGACCTCACCAACCTGCAGCGCCAGATCCTCTACCGCACCGATTCCATCGGCACGCCGAAAGTGGCCGCAGCTCAGGCCGCATTGTCCGCATTGAATCCTGACGTAAAGATTTTTTCTCTACAGAAAAAGTTGAGGGCGGAAGAGTTGCCGGCACTGGTCGCCGATGTCGATGTCGTTCTCGACTGCTCGGACAACTTCGCCACGCGCCACGCGCTCAACCGCGCCTGCGTGCAGTTGAAAAAACCCCTCGTCTCGGGCGCGGCGATCCGCTTCGACGCGCAAGTCGCCGTCTTCGACCTGCGAAAGGCGGACGCACCCTGCTACGCTTGCCTGTATCCAGAGGATGGCGAAATCGAGGAGGTGCAGTGCTCGGCGATGGGCGTGTTCGCGCCGCTCACCGGCGCGGTCGGCGCGCTGCAGGCGATGGAAGCAGCGAAGTTGCTCATCGGCGCAGGCGAGACGCTGAACGGCCGATTGTTATTGGTGGATGCTAAGCAGTCGGGGTGGCGCACGGTGCGCGTGAAAAAAGATCCGGCCTGCGCAGTGTGCGGCTAGGCCGCGAGGAAGCGCCGCTGCGCGGCGTAGCTTTCGGTGGGTTTTTTCGTGAAGCCCGACTTCGCGTACTGGTGCAGGCAGCCGATCGCGTAGCGCACGAGCGTGCCCGCGTGCGCGGTGACGTCGGCGTCCGACGGTTTCTGCGCGCCGTCGCCAGGCGCGCGCAGCGCCTGCTTCAGAGTGGATTCGAAGCGGTCGTAGAACTGGTTCATGCGCGCCTGCAGGCGCTCATGCTCGCCCACCAGCGCGTCGCCCGTCATCACGCGCACCATGCCGGGGTTCTTCTCGGCGAAGGCGAGCAGCATTTCGACCAGCTTCGCCGCCTGCTTGTGGCCGTCAGTCTCGTCCTGCACGATCTTGTTGGCGAGCGTGAACACCGAGCTTTCGATGAACTCGATCAGACCCTCGTACATCTGGGCCTTGGAGGCGAAATGGCGGTACAGCGCGGCTTCCGAGACATCGAGCTTCTCGGCAAGCGCAGCGGTCGTGATCTTCCCCCACTTCGGCTGCTCGAGCATCTGGGCCAGGGCCTTCAGGATCTCGAGCCGCCGTTCTCCCTTGACGCGCGGCATGGCGAAATTCTACGCTCAATGAGCATGGCGAAAGACAAGTCCCGGCAGTTGCGTGACCGAGTTGACGCGCATGTCCACGAATGACATGCGCCGTGCCTCGCCGCTCACCCAGACGGTGGACATGCCCAGCCGTTTAGCGGCGCGCAGGTTCTCCGGCATGTCGTCGATCAGCGCGCAGCGGTGCGGGTCGAGGTTGTGCGCCCGCAGCAGCGTCCGGAATCCCTGCACTGCGGGCTTGGGACGGTAGCGCGTGCTCTCGATCGTGTACACCGCATCGAAGTAGCGGCCGACGCCGAGCGCGCGCACCACTGCCTCGACGTAGTGCCGCGGCGCGTTGGAGAAAATCAGGCGCTTGCCCTGCAGCCGCGCCAACGCGTGCCCGAGTGCAGGGTGGCCCACCACCATGGGCGCGAGTTCCGGAAACCGGTGCGTCTCATTGATGAATTTTTTCGGATCCTCGCCGTGGTGGCGCACCAGGCCCCTCAGCGTGGTGCCATAGCGCTCCCAGAAAAAACGCCGCATGCCGTTGGCGCCTTCCTCGTCCAGGCAGAATCGGCGCTGCAGGTATTCGTTCATCTGCAGGTGCATCGACGGGAAGATGTGCGGCCGCGCGTCGTGCAGCGTGTTGTCAAGGTCGAAGATCCACACCCGCCGTGAAGGCGGCAGGCGAGCCATGCGCATCTGTTACTTGCTGCGGATCAGCGTGCCGACGCCGGTGTCGGTCAGCACTTCGAGCAGCAGCGCGTGCGGCACCCGGCCGTCGATGATGTGGCAGGACTTCACGCCGGCGCGCGCAGCGTCGAGCACCGAGGCGATCTTCGGCAGCATGCCGCCGGAGATCACGCCCTTGGCGACCAGGTCGTCGATTTTCTTCGGCGTCAGGCCCGAGAGCAGCTTGCCCTCCTTGTCGAGCACGCCGGGCGTGTTGGTAAGCACGATCAGTTTCTCGGCGCGCAGGATCTCGGCCAGCTTGCCGGCGACCAGGTCGGCGTTGATGTTGTAGGTGACGCCGTCCGCGCCGGTACCGATCGGCGCCACCACGGGGATGAAGCCCGCGTTCTCGAGCGCCGAGATTACCAGCGGATCGATGGCTTCGATCTCGCCCACGTGGCCGAGATCGACCTTCTCGGATGCCTTGGCGGCGGGCAGCTGCATTTTGCGCGCGCGTATGAAGGCGCCGTCCTGCCCCGTGAGGCCGACGGCCTTGCCGCCCGCCTGGTTGATCAGCTCGACGACTTCCTTGTTCACCTGGCCGCCGAGCACCATCTCGACCACGTCCATGGTTGCGGCGTCGGTGACGCGCATGCCCTGCACGAAAGTGCCCTTCATGCCGAGGCGCGCGAGCGCGGTCTCGATCTGCGGGCCGCCGCCGTGCACCACCACCGGGTTCATGCCGACCAGCTTGAGCAGCACCACGTCGCGCGCGAAGTCGGCCTTGAGGACGTCGTCGGTCATGGCGTTGCCGCCGAACTTGACCACGATGGTCCGGCCGTGGAACCGCTGGATGTACGGCAGCGCCTCGGCGAGGATGCGCGCCTTCTCCGCGGCTAGAGAATTGTGGTTGGCCGGTGCGTTCATGACCGGCCCATTCTACAAAACAAAGAGGGGCCGGTGGTGCCGGCCTCTCTTCGGACTGCGAACTTCGAATTACTGGATCGTGATCGCCTTGCGCGCCGCGGCGGCTTTCTTCGGCAGCGTAAGCTCCAGCACGCCGTCGCGGAACTTTGCCTCGGCCCTGGCCTCGTCCAGCTCCTGTGGCAGCGAGAAGCTGCGCGACATCTTGCCGAATACGCGTTCCGAATGCAGCACGCGCTCGCCTTCGGCGACCTCCTTCTCGCGCTTGATTTCGGCGCTTAACGTCACCTGCGCGCCGTCGATCGACACCTGGATGTCTTCTTTCTTCACCCCGGGCAGGTCGGCGGTCACCTGGTAGGCGCCGTTTTTCTCGGCGACGTCCACCTTGACGCCCGGCAGCAGGCCGGATCGCGACCCTTCGTACGCCACCGGGCGCACGAGGAAGCCTTTGAGCAGGTCGTCCACCAGATCGTTGAACGGATCAAAACGGGTAATGCTGGCCATGGTTGGCTCCTTCGAGTTGGCTGCAGCTAAGATGGGCCCGGAAAGGACGGTTTCAAGCCCTCATGCCCGCAGATTTCCGCGCCCAGGTAGAAAGCCTGCGGCCCTACCTGCTGCGCTACGCCACGCTGCAGCTGCGCAATCCGGAGGCGGCCGAGGACGCGGTGCAGGAGGCGCTGGTCGCGGCCCTTGCCGGCGAGCCCAACTTCGCCGGCCGCTCCAACCTGCGCACCTGGCTCACCGGGATCCTGAAGCACAAGATCGTCGACACTATCCGGCGCCAGAGCCGGGAACGGCCTGCCACGACGAATGCGGACGCAACCACGGAGGAGTTCGACGCCCTGTTCGACGACAGCGGCCACTGGTCCGAGCCGCCCGGCCCCTGGGAGCAGCCCGAGGGCGCGTTGGCGCAGAAGCAGTTTCTCGCCGCGCTCGAGCAATGCCTGCGGGCGCTTCCTGAACGGACCGCGCAGGCCTTCATGATGCGCGAGCACCTCGGATTCGAGACGTCAGAAATCTGTAAGGAACTTGGGATTACTTCGACCCACCTTTGGGTGATGCTGTACCGGGCGCGCATGGCATTGCGCCAGTGCCTGGAAATGAACTGGTTCGCCAAATGATGTTGTCGTGCAAAGAGACCTCGCGCCTGCTGTCGCAAGGCGAAGACCGCCAGCTCGGATTCGGCGAGCGGATCGCCTTGCGCGTGCATCTGGCGATCTGCGACGGCTGCCGCAACGCCAGCGCGCAGTTCCGCTTCCTGCGCCTTGCAGTGAAAAATCTTTCCAAGGATGAAAGCGAAGCCGCCTGAGTCCGGCTGCGCCGGGCCTGCCTGGAACGGGAACTGGCAGAGCGGGTGTAGACTATTTCATAGAGACCTGATCCGCATGCGCCAACTTCTCCGCCGTCTGCTGCTCGCCGCCGCGCTGCTGGTGGCACAGCACGCCGCGATGCTGCACGGCCTCGTCCACGCGCAATACGATGTCGCGCTCGCGGAGCACGGCCCGAACAAGGCGCCGGCGCTCGGGCACGGCACCGACAAGTGCGTCGCCTTCAGTGCGCTGGCCTTCGCCCTCAGTAGTGCTGCTGTTGCGCAACCTGCCGCCGGCGTCGATCCGGATGCGCGAGCCGTTGCCCCCGAAACCGTTCCCGTCCCGGCGCGAATCGCGTTTGATTCGCGCGCTCCCCCCGCAATCTCCTAGCCGTAGCAGTACCCGGCTCCGCTTTGCACTAGGAAAGCGGTCGTATTCGCGGGCCCCAGCAGGGCTCGCTTTTGAATGTCATGGAGGTGCGGGATGCTTAGAAGAAGTGCTTGCGCGCTCGCCGTGTCGGCGGCGCTGGGGTTTTTTCAATCCACCGCTTCTGCGGTCGAATTGCTCGCTCAAGCCAGTGCGGATACTCTCGGACAGGTGCGCGGCACGGTAAAAGATGCGCTGGGCCGTCCGCTTGCGGGGGTTTCGGTCGGTCTCAGGACGCCGGGAGGAACCATCGCAGCCCGGAGCACAAGCGATGCCGAGGGCGGCTTTTCATTCCAGGGCGTCGCACCCGGGACCTACGCGGTGGTCGCGGAAAAAGCGCAGTACCAGACTAGTACAGCCATCGTGACTGTGGCCGCAGGTGCGAGCGCAATGGCGACCGTCACGCTCGCCGCCCAAACCGCGCTCGACGTCAGCGTCTCGGTAGCAAAGCTGGACCAGGCACGCAACGGTCTGTCGCCCAAGACGGGCAGCAGCCAGTACACGTTTCAGCAGAGCGATATCGACGCCCTGCCCCAAGGCGATAATACCGCCTTCAATGATCTGCTTGTCAGGGCGCCCGGCGTGGCGAACGACAATTTCGGACAGCTGCATATCCGTGGCGATCACGCCAACATCCAGTACAGGATCAACGGCGTGATCCTGCCCGAGGGCATCACGGGATTCGGCTCGTCCCTGGACACAAGGTTCGCCAGCCGCGTCGATCTGCTGACCGGCGCGCTGCCCGCGCAATACGGCTATCGCACGGCGGGTGTCGTCGAGATCGAAACCAAGAGCGCCTACCAGGAGGGTGGACGCATCGGACTCTATGCCGGCAGCCACGGCACGGTGATTCCGTCGGCAGAACTGAGCGGAACGGCCGGACCCGTGAACTACTACCTGACCGGGTCGCTGACGCAGAACAAGCTCGGCCTCGAGAACCCGACCGGCAACGTCGATGCGATGCACGACGAAACCAAACAAAGCAAGGGCTTCGGGTACTTTTCCATCCTGCCGAGCGCGGAAACACGCATCAGCATGATGTTCGGCACCTACCAGGGCCGGTTCCAGATTCCGACCGTCGCCGGCAACCAGCCGGATCCCGCCACCGGCTTCACGACGCTGAACGGCGGCACCACGTTCGACTCCGGGAACCTGAACGAGAACCAGCGCGAGGTCAACCGCTACGGCATCCTCGCGCTGCAGAGCACCCTCGGCGACAAGATCGATTACCAGCTTGCACTATTCAGGCGCTATACCAGCCTGCACTTCACGCCGGACCCGAACGGCGACCTCGTTTTTCTCGGCAACGCCTCGGAACTGTTCAAAAGCGACGCCGCCACCGGCGTACAGGGCGACGCGAGTTACCGGCTGAACGATCGGCACACCGTGCGCAGCGGTTTCTTCTTCAGCAACGAAGCCGTCGTGAGCAACAACACGGCCACGGTGTTCGATGCCAGCAACAACATCGTCACCATCCAGGACGACAACCCGAAGGGCGGCAATCACCTGTTCGGCATCTATCTACAGGACGAATGGAAGGCGACGGCCAAGCTGACATTCAACTACGGCCTGCGCTATGACCAGATGAACGAATTCGTCTCGGCCAATCAGTTGAGCCCCCGTCTGGGAGCGGTATACCAGTGGACGCCGCAGACGGCATTCCACGCCTCCTATGCGCGCTACTTCACCCCGCCGCCGACCGAACTGGTAGCGCCCACGACGATCGCACTGTTTGCCAACACATCGGCTGCCGCACCGGCAGGCCTTGCGAGCGATCCGGTCCTGCCCGAGCGAACCCACTACTTCGATGCGGGCGTCAGCCATCGGCTGACGCCGTCGCTCACATTGGGGGCTGATGCGTACTACAAGATCGTCTCCGATCTGCTTGACGAGGGCCAGTTCGGGCCGGCGCCGGTTTTCACGCCCTTCAACTACCAAAAGGGCAGGGTCAGCGGTCTCGAACTGACGGCGAACTACAAGAAGGACAATCTGTCGGCTTACGTCAACCTCGCCTGGTCGGCAGCCCTGGGCAAGAATGTCGTTTCCTCGCAGGCCAGCTCCGGGTTCTCGCAGGATGAACTGAACTTCATCTCCACCAACTGGGTCCATCTGGACCACGACCAGACGTACTCGGCGACTTCCGGAGTCTCCTACCAGCTGGGCAAGGCGCGCTACAGCGCAGACGCGATTTTGGGCTCCGGACTGCGAACCACGCCGGACGGCGGCAACCCGAACAGCAGTCATCTGCCGTCGTATTTCACGATGAACCTTGGGGCCACATATCGGTTCGACACGTCCCAGCTCGGAAGGGTTGACGGGCGCCTTGCAATCATCAACCTTTTCGACAAGACCTACGAATTGCGCGACGGCACCGGGATCGGCGTCGGACCGCCCGCATTCGGCCAGCGCCGTGCGTTCTATGCCGGGATCAGCAAGCCATTTTGACGAAACCATATCGAGGTGAAATATGCAGGAACTGCGCGAAGCATGGATCGCACTTCAATTCGGCGGCGCGATGGTTTATCCGCTCCTGCTGCTGGCGGTCATCGCCCTGGTCCTGGGCCTGGACAAGATGTTCGTCTACTGGCGCTATGCCCGGGCGCCAAGGCCGCTCATCGACCTGGTCGAGACTTTCGGCTTTGACTGGACGGAACTCGAGCGGCAGTTGAAGGCGATGGGGCCGGGCAACTACTACGGGCAGTTCATCCGCGTGATCTTCGACAACCGCGGCAAGCCGGCCTGGTGGGTGGAATCGCGCGCCGCTGACGAAGCGCAGATCATCGAAAAGGCGTGCGGACGGGGCCTGTGGGTGCTCGAAACCATCGTCACGGCGGCCCCGCTGCTCGGCCTGCTGGGGACGATTGTCGGCATGATGAATTCCTTCAAGCTGATCAGCGGCGACAACCTGGTGGATCCGGCGGGCGTGACGGGCGGCGTCGCGCAGGCGCTGATAGCGACGGCGCTTGGCCTGCTGATCGCGCTGATCGCGCTATTCGCCTTCAACTTCTTTTCCAAGCTCCAGGCCGCGACGATCGACGAGCTGGAGCGCATCGGAACGCGGCTCATCGACCACATCCGGCTGGACGAGCAGCAGGGAGGCAAGCCATGAAGCTGCGCAAATCCCGCGAGCGCCGCAGGGGGCGAATCGAGATTATCCCGATGATCGACGTCATGTTCTTTCTGCTGGTGACGTTCATGCTGGCCTCGTTGTCGATGCAGAACCTGCATTCGCTGCGCGTCAACCTGCCCAAAGGCCACGCGACTCCGACCCAGACCAAATCCACGGTCACGCTCACGATCACGAAGGAGGACCGCATCTATCTCGACAAGACGCCCGTCACGCTGGATACGCTGGAGGACACCCTGCGGCCGATGCTGAAAGACGCGGACGCCAGCGTCATTCTCGCCGCTGACAGCGCAGCGCCGCACGGGCTGACCGTGCAGGCCATGCTCAGGGCCCGCCAAGCGGGCGCGCAGCGCTTTCAGATCGCGGTCAGCCACAGCGACTAGAAGAAGCACCCGATGACAGGCGTCCTGCAACTCGACGATCCCTGGCGGCGCCTGCCATGGAGCCTGCCGCTGGCGCTCGCCATCTGCGCCGTCATTCTGTGGGAGTTCGGGCGCATTCTCGAGCGGCCGCCGGTGCACCAGACGGTGCCGGCGTCCATCGAGGCGGAACTCGTTGAACTGCCTCCGCCGCCAGTGGAAGAAAAAATCGTGCGGCCGAAACCGGCGCCGCAGCGCGCCAAGGTTCAGGCGCCTGCTCCGGTCGCGCTGCCGACTGCGCCCGCCGCCCCGGCCGAGCAGAACAGCGTGCCCGCGCCGCCGCCCGTTCCTGCTTCAGCCGCGCCTGCCGTCCCCGCCGCGCCCGATATGCGGTCCGCCGGTGCGGCGAACCAGGGCGCGCAGGCGATCGTGCGCCCGATGCCCGAGATTCCGGATGACCTCAGGCAGGAGGCCTTCAATGCCGTGGCGATGGTGCGATTTCACATCTCGGCCGACGGGACCGCCACATTCGAGCTGGCGAAGCCGACGCAGAATCCGCGGCTGAATCGCCTGCTCATCGAAAAACTCAGGGAATGGCGGTTCTTTCCGGCGATGCGCGACGGCAAACCGGTAGCATCGGATCACGATGTCCGCGTCACCTTCGAAGTGAAGTGAGCGCGGCGGCGCTCAGGCCAGGCACTCTTCCAGTCCGGCGAGGAACAGGTCCTTCGGCAGCTTCTTGCCGATGAACACCATCACCGACCGCTTCTTGTCCTTGCCCCAGGGCTTGCCCATGTCGCCGCCCATCATCATGTGCACGCCCTGGAAAACGACGCGGCGCGGGTTGCCCTTCATCCACAGCACGCCCTTGTAGCGCAGCAGGTCGGGGCCGTAGACCTGGATCATGCCGGAGAGAAACTGCTCCAGCTTGTCGCCGTTGAAGGCCTTCTCTGAGCGGAACACGAACGATTCCACCTCGTCGTGGTGGTCGTGGTGCGTGTCGGCGAGGAACTCCGGGTCGAGCTCGAGGATCGCGTTCAGGTTGAAGCCGCGGATGTCGAGGATCTCCTCGATCGGCGCGTTGCCGAAATGCACCTTCTTTACCTGCGCCCGCGGGTTCATTTTTTTTATTCTTTGAATCAATTTTTGATTCTCTTCTTCCTGGGTCAAGTCGGTCTTGGAAAGCAGAATGCGATCGGCAAAACCCACCTGTTCCTGCGCTTCCCGGAATTCGTCCAGCTGTTTGGACGCGTGCTTCGCGTCCACCACCGTGAGGATGGAATCGAGCAGGTAGTAGCCGCCGATGTTTTCGTCGGTGAAGAAGGTCTGCGCCACCGGGCCCGGGTCGGCCATGCCGGTGGTCTCGATGATCACGCGGTCGAACTTGAGCGCGCCCGAGCTGCGCTTGTCCTTCAGGCTGCCGAGGATCTTGATAAGGTCGCCGCGCACCGTGCAGCAGATGCAGCCGTTGTTCATCTCGACGATCTGCTCGTCGCTTTTCTCGATGATCTCGCTGTCGACGCCGATTTCGCCGAACTCGTTCTCGATCACCGCGATTTTCTTGCCGTGGTCTTCCTTGAGGATGCGGTTGAGCAAGGTCGTCTTGCCCGCGCCGAGAAACCCCGTGAGGATGGTTACGGGCACCATCTGATTCTGTTCCATGAGCCATTCCTGGGTGAGTTACATCTGCGAGGGCTGCGATTCTACCCTCCGGGGCAGCGCTCAGAGGCCTTCGAGCGAGAACCGGTAGGCCAGCCGTTCCGGGCGCAGGTCTTTCACCGCGTAATAGGTATCCCCGGCGCGGAACACGTGCCGGCACCAGTTCTCGTCGACGTTGTCCGAACTGAATTCGATGCAGAGCTTGCCCTTCTTCGTCACGTACCAGCTGCCGATGCCCTTCGTCTTCCCCCTGCCGTTCTTGCGGTCGCCGCTGACCAGGAGCCCGTTCCTGGGCAGGAGATCCATGACCAGGAACCAGTCCTGGTTCTCCTTGTGCATGCGCTTTCCCGCGAGTACCTTTTTCAGGGCATCGCCCGACAGGCGCTCGTGCTTCTGCGCCAGCACGTCGCGCAGCCGCGGCCGGTCGTCGATCGGCTCCGGCCCCGTCGAGACGCGGGCGGCGGACTGGATCGGATCCGCGCTGCCGGAACTGAAATCCTTGCGCGCGTACCTCGAGACCGCGGACATCGCGTACTGCCGCTGCGACACGAACTCGTTCAGCGCCAGCGCGTCCTGCTCGCTATCCAGCTGCCTCGCGTAGGCGACGCGCTTGCCGGCGGCGTTGAGGAACACCAGCACGGGCGCCCAGGCAACGCGCAGCTGCTCGATGACTTCGCGCTCCGCCGGCGTCGGCGCGAACAGGTCGATGTCGACGACGACGTAATTCGGCCGCCATTTGTCGCGCACCGCGGCGCTGTTCAGGATGGCGCGCGTCGCCTTGCACGGCGGGCAGAATTCCGACATGCCCACGTAGATCAGCAGGTGCCTGTCCGGCTGCGCCTTGATGCGTTCGAGCGCCGCCGCCACGCTCGGCGCCGTGTCGTAGCCGGGCAGGAAATCGTAGGCATGCGCCAGCGAAGGCAGCAGTATCGCCAGCAGGCCCGCGAATTTCCGGAAGTTCATGCCTCCTCCACGTCTTCTCAGGGCCGCAAAAGCAGCAATCCCTTGAGGTATTCGCCCTCGGGAAATTGTAGCGCCACCGGATGGTCGGCCGCGGCGCCAAAACGCTCGATGATTTTCGCGTCCGCTCCCGCGTCCGCGGCGGCGCCGGCGACGATGGACTGGAACAGCTCCGCGGAAACGCCGCCCGAGCAGGAAAACGTCGCCAGCAGCCCGCCCGGCGCGAGCAGCTTCAGGGCCATCAGGTTGATGTCCTTGTAGGCGCGCGCCGCGTTCTTCGCCTGCGCGGCGGTGGGCGCGAACTTGGGCGGGTCGAGCACCACCAGGCCGAAGCGCTGCCCGCGGTCGCGCAGCAGGCGCTGGTAGGCAAATACGTCCGCCTGCTCGAAGGCCAGTTTCGACGCGTCCAGCGAGTTGGCCTTCAAATTCTCCCTGGCAATCTCCAGGGCCGCGGCGGAGCTGTCCACCGCGGTCACCTGCTTCGCGCCGCCGGCGAGCGCCGCGATGGAGAAGCCGCCCGTGTAGCAGAAAGCGTCCAGCACCTCGCGTCCCTGCGCGAGCGAGCGCACCCGTTGCCGGTTGTCGCGCTGGTCGAGGAAAAAGCCCGTCTTCTGCCCCGCTTCCACGTCGACGCGGAAATTCAGGCCGTGCTCGACGATCGGGCAGCGCCTGGCTTCGCGGTTGCCCCTGGCGAATCCCGACCTGGGCGCGAGGCCTTCCAGCTGGCGCACTTCGGCATCGGAACGTTCGTAGATCGCTTCGCAGCCGGTGGCCTCGGCGAGCGCGTCGAGAATCGCCTCGCGCCAGTGCTCGGCGCCGGCCGACAGGAACTGCGCCACCAGCACGTCGGCATAGCGGTCAACGATGAGCCCCGGCAGGCCATCCGATTCGCCGTGCACCAACCGCAGCGCGTTGGAATGTTGGGCAGCCGGCAGCGAAACGCGAAATTGAATTGCTTTTCTTATGCTTGAATCAAAAAAAGATTTTTCGATCCTCGTGCCCGGATCGAAATTCCAGACCCTGGCGCAAATCTGCGACTGCGGGCTCCAGGCGGCGACGGCGATCGGCTGCCCGCCGGCGGATTTGACCAGCAGGGTCTCGCCGCTCGCCGGCTCGCCGTCCACTTTTTCCACCGCGCCCGAGAAAATCCACGGATGACGGCGCCGCAGCGATTTGTCGCGCCCGCTCTTGAGGTGTAGCGATTTCACGTCCGCAGTTTTACTTTTTTCGCGCGCGCGGGTGCGCGGCGTCGTAGACCTTCGCCAGCGCCTGGAAATCCAAATGCGTGTAGACCTGCGTGGTCGAGATGCTGGCGTGGCCGAGCATCTCCTGCACCGCGCGCAGGTCCTGCGACGACTGCAGCACGTGGCTGGCGAAGGAATGGCGCAGCATGTGCGGATGCACCGAGCCGCCCAGGCCCCGGCGCTTGGCCCAGGCGCGCAGCCGCGCCTGCACCGTGCCGGGCGCGATGCGCTTGCCTCGGGCGCCCACGAACAGCGCCCGTTCCCGCGGCGCCGCGAGCAGCGCGCGCGCCTTGAGCCAGTCTCGAAGCGCCTCGCGCGCGCGACCGCCGACCGGCACCGTGCGCGTCTTGCTGCCCTTGCCGGTGACGGTGACTTCGGCCTGCTTGAGATCCAGCCTGCCGTCGTCCGCATCCAGCGCGACGAGCTCCGCGAGCCGCAGCCCCGAGGAATAGAGCAGTTCGAACATGGCGCGGTCGCGCGCTGCTTCCGGCGTATCGGGCGCCGCGCCCTCGAGCAGTTGCTGCGCCTGCTCCACCGAAAGGACCTTGGGCAGATGGCGCGGCGACTTCGGCGCGCGCACGCCCTGCACCGGGTTGGCGGGAAAGCTTTTGTGGCGCGCGAGCCAGTGATAGAAACCGCGCCAGGCCGACAGCGTCAGCGCGAGCGAGCGGCCCGAGAGGCCGGCGGCGTGCAGCCGCGCGACGAAACGCCGTATCTGCGCGGCGTCCAGTTCGCGCAACTCGGTTTTTTCCTTCAGTTCGAACAGAACGCCGACGGCGCGGGAGTAGTTCGCCAGCGTATGGGGGGAAAGACGCCTC
Source organism: Burkholderiales bacterium (assembly GCA_035308765.1). Classification (GTDB taxonomy): domain Bacteria; phylum Pseudomonadota; class Gammaproteobacteria; order Burkholderiales; family SG8-39; genus RBG-16-66-20. Next base: position 18,368 of record DATGGA010000064.1, on the reverse strand, counting down.
TGGTGCTCGAGCGTCTCGAGCCAGGCTTTGCCGAGACCGGGGTCGTTCAACGAGGGATCAGCCGCGCGCAGCCAGCGCGCCCGCGGTGAGCTCGCCGATGCGTCGCAGGTAGAGCGTCCCCATTTCGGCGAAGAAGCGTTGCGGGTCTTCGCTGCCCAGCGCGAGCACGCCGACGGTGCGCGTTTGTCCAAGCGGGACGAGCGCGATCGAGCGCACGTGATCCGCGGCCTCGCCGAACCAGCCGAGAAAAGGACTACCCGCCGCGGCACCACATTGAGGAGCGCCCATGGTTTCGGCCTTGTCGCGGAGCTCTGCCGGGACATCCTCGTGGGTCCAGAGTTTGAGCGCCACGTGGGGCACCGAGAAATCTTCGCGAAGATGGAAGTGCAGCGCCTGCGTCGCGGCCGGCGTATCCTTCGCGCCCAGCAGCGCCAGCGACAGCCGGTGCACCTTCTCGCCGATGGCGTCGTTGTCCTCGCCGAAGCGGACGAACTCGCCCAGCTTGCCTTCGAGCAGCCGCACCTTCTCGCGCAGCGACACGATCTGGCGCTCGGTGAGCGGGATCGCGCGCCCGCCGTGCGGATGCGGCACGTAGATGGTTTCGAGCAGCTGCGGATGCTGATCGAAGAACTGCGGGTTGGCCTTGAGGAACTGCGCGACGTCTTTTGCGTCCATATAAGAGCCTTTTTTATATTTCGATCTCGCCTTCGAACACGCTTCTAGCGGGGCCCTTCATCCAGACGGCATTGTCGCCGCCCTCCCAAGAGACGGTCAATGCGCCACCGCGGGTTTCGACCGCCACCGATGGCTCGATGAGACCGCGCAGAATGCCGGTCACCACCGCCGCGCAGGCACCGGTGCCGCAGGCCAGCGTTTCGCCCGCGCCGCGCTCCCAAACCCGCAGGGCGATGCGGTGCCGGTCGCGCACCTGCATGTAGCCGGCGTTGACCCGGTTGGGGAAGCGGGCGTGGTGCTCGAGCAACGGACCCTGGGTGCTCACCGGGGCGGCCGCCACGTCGGCGACGACCTGGACGGCGTGGGGATTGCCCATGGAAAGAACCGCGAGGTCGACGGGTTTGCCTTCTATCTGAAGTTTCTCGTTCAGGTTTTCGACCGCGGGCGGGCCCATGTCGACGCTCACTTCGCCATCGTCCTCCAGCCGCGGCGCGATGACCCCGCCCAGGGTCTCGACCCGGATCTCGCGTTTCGCCGTCAGCCCTTTCGCGTGCACGAACTTGACGAAGCAGCGCGCGCCGTTGCCGCATTGCTCGACCTCGCCGCCGTCGGCGTTGAAGATGCGGTAGCGGAAATCCACGCCCGGTTTCGTCGGCCGCTCCACCACGAGGATCTGGTCGCAGCCGATGCCGAAGTGACGGTCGGCGAGCTTTCGTATTTGTTCTTTTCTTAATTCAAAAGCCCTGGCTGTGAAATCAAGGACGACAAAATCGTTCCCGGCGCCCTCCATCTTGACGAACTCAAGCTCCATGCCGCGCCAGCCTCTCGTCGATCAGCCGCGCCACCTGCAGCGCCAGCGCCAGCGCCTGCCGGCCCTGCTCGCCGCTCACCAGCGGCGTGCCGCGCGCGCGCACCGCGCGCACGAAATCTTCCGCCTGCAGACTAAGCTCGTCGGCGCGCTCGAAGGCTTGCTCCGACTCTTCGATCCCGGCGCTGCCCCTGCGCGCGTGGCGCAGCCGCTGCCCCTGCAGGTCTGCCGAAACGTAGCCGTCATGCCGGAACACGCGCAGCTTGCGCACCGACGCCTGGCTGACACGGCTGGCCGAAACGCTGGCGACGGCGCCATCGGCGAATTCGATGCGCGCATTGGCGATGTCGATGGCCTCCGTCAGCACGCTGAAACCCGCGGCACTTACCTGCTCCACCGGCGCCCTGGCCAGCGCCAGCACCAGATCGAGGTCGTGGATCATCAGGTCGAGCACCACGTCGACATCGGTGCTGCGCCCCTTGAACGGCGCCAGCCGCTCGATGTCGATGAACAGCGGCCTGCTGCCCTGTGCCGCCAGCGCCTGGAAAGCGGGATTGAAGCGCTGCAGGTGGCCCACCTGCAGCACGAGCCCCTTGGAGCGCGCGAGCACCAGCATCGCGTCGGCTTCGGCCAGCGTGCGGGCGAGCGGTTTTTCCACCAGCACATGCACGCCTGCCTCGAGGCAGGCGCGCACCACGTCCATGTGGTGCTCGGTGGGTACGGCGACGCAGGCCGCCTCGATCCGGGCCAGCACGGCCCGGTAATCGGTCTCGCCGGCGCAGCCCAGTTCGTCCGCGATCTTCTTCGCGCGCGCGGCGTCGCCGTCGACGACGGCGACCAGCTCGGCGCTGGCGCTGGCCGCGAGTTTCCGGGCGTGGAATCCGCCCATGTGCCCGACGCCGATGACCGCTGTGCGGAGTTTTTCCATCATTTCTAGTAGAAGCGGGCCTCACCCTCTGGACGTGTCTTGAACCGCTTGTGCATCCACAGGTACTGCTCGGGCATTTCAAGCACGCGGCGCTCGATGTACTCGTTCATGCGCCGCGTGTCGGCGACCACGTCCTGCGTCGGGAAATTGTCCCACGGCGGCTCGATGCGCAGCACGTAGCCCGCGCCCTTCGGCAGCATCTGCGTCACGCACGGCAGCACTTTTGCGCCGGCGATGCGCGCGATGCGCGACAGGCCGGGCACGGTGGCGGCGGTGACGCCGAAGAACGGCACGAATACCGCGTCGCGCGGGCCGAAATCCTGGTCCGGCAGGTAGTAGAACGGCCGCCCCGCGCGCATGGCGGCGATGGTGGCGCGGATCCCTTGCTGGCGCGACACCAGCAGCTGGTCGCCGAAGCGGGTGCGGCCCCGCATCAGCAGTTCGTCGGCCTTCGCGTTCTTCTGCTTGGCGTACATGGACACCACGTTGATCTCGCAGGAGATGCGCGTGCCGCCCGCGTCCATGCCCAGGAAGTGCGGCACGAACAGGATCACCGGCGCGCCGCCGGGCTTTCCCGTCGCCGCGCGCAGATGCTCCAGCCCCTCGATGCGGATAAGGCGCTCGATGCGCGCGCGCGGCGCCCACCAGAGGATCGTGTGATCCAGCAGGCTGCGGCAGAAGATGCGGAAATGGGCCCTCGCCAGCTTTTCCCTGTCGCCGGCGTTCATCCGGGGAAAGCACTTCGCGAGATTTATCCGCGTCACGCGGCGGCGCTCGGGAATCAGCCAGAAGGCCGCCGCGCCCATCGCGTCGCCCACCGCCGCGATGGCCCGCGACGGCAGGAAATGCAGCAGCCACAGCAACGCAACGAGGACGTGGATCAACCGGGCTGCCTCGCGCCACTCGGCGTCTTGTAGCGGTTGTAGCCCCAGAGATACTGGCCCGGACGCTCCCGGATCAATTCTTCGAGCGCGCGATTCAGGCGCCGGAGCTCGCTTTCGCCGGGTACCGCCGCCGGCAACGGCCTGAAGTGAATCACGTAGCCGGCGCCCGCGGCCAGGCGCTCGCCGAACGCCAGCAGGCAGGCGCAGCCGGGCCGCGCCGCCAGCCTCACCCCCAGAGTCATGGTGTAGGCGGAGCGGCCGAAGAATTCGACCCATTTGCCTTCCCCCACGCCCGGGACCTGGTCCGGAAGTATGCCGACCGCTTCCTTGCGCGCCAGCGCTTCCAGCAGCTCGCGCACACCCGAGAACTCGGCGCGCGCCGTGCGCATGTTGCCGCGGCCGCGCACTTCGTCGAGGATCCGCTGCAGCCAGGCATGTTTGGGCGGGCGGTACAGCACGGTGATCGGGAACAGGTCCGCGACGCACTGCCCTGCGATTTCGAAGCAGCCCAGGTGCGGCGTGAAAAAGACGATCCCCTTTCCGGCTGCGCGCGCCGCGTCGATGTGTTCGATGCCGTCGACCCGGCGCACGAGCTCGGCGCGCGGACGCAGCCAGACCGCGGGAAGCTCCGCCACCAGCCGCCCGGCGCCCGCGATCGCCGCGCGCCGCGTCGCGCCGTCGCGGTAGCCCGCCGCAGCCAGGTTGTCGCGCAGGTGGCGCCGGTAGGTGGGCGACAGCCCGTAGATCGCCCACCCGAGCAGCGCGCCCATCGCATGCAGAATCGCGAGCGGAAAACGTGCGGCGAGGCTCATCAGGAAGCGCGGCATCTGGTATCCTTGCAGCCCCTTTTTCGCAGCGGGTTCGAAGCAAATCTATGAGCGATTTTCTTTTCACTTCCGAGTCGGTTTCCGAGGGCCATCCGGACAAGGTCGCGGACCAGATTTCCGACGCGGTGCTCGACGCGATTCTAAAGCAGGACAAGAAGTCGCGCGTCGCGGCCGAGACGCTGGTCAAGGACAACCTCGTGGTGCTCGCCGGCGAAATCACCACCGGCGCGCGCGTCAATTACGACGCCATCGCGCGCGCGACCATCAAGCGCATCGGCTACAACGACCCGGCGATCGGCTTCGACACCCACACCTGCACCGTGATCGTCGCCTACGGCGAGCAGTCGCAGGACATCGCGCAGGGCGTGGACGAGGGCAAGGGCCTCGACCTCGACCAGGGCGCGGGCGACCAGGGCCTGATGTTCGGCTATGCCTGCGACGAGACGACGGGCCTGATGCCGCTGCCCATCTACCTCTCGCACCGGCTGGTCGAGCGCCAGTCGGAAGTGCGGCGCGACGGGCGCATGCCCTGGCTGCGCCCCGACGCCAAGTCGCAGGTCACCATCAAGTACGTCAACGGCAGGCCCGACGCCATCGACACGGTGGTGCTGTCGACCCAGCACGCGCCCGACATGACGCACAAGCAGATCGAGGAAGCGGTGATCGAGCAGGTCATCAAGCCGGTGCTGCCGAAGAACCTCGTCAAGGGCAAGGTGAAGTACCTGGTCAACCCGACCGGCGCTTTCGTGATCGGCGGCCCGAAGGGCGACTGCGGCCTCACCGGCCGCAAGATCATCGTCGACACCTACGGCGGTTCGGCCCCGCACGGCGGCGGCGCGTTCTCCGGCAAGGACCCGTCCAAAGTCGACCGCTCGGCCGCCTACGCGGCGCGCTACGTGGCGAAGAACATCGTCGCCGCGGGCCTCGCCTCGAAATGCCTGGTGCAGGTGTCCTACGCCATCGGCGTGGCGCAACCGACCAGCGTCATGGTGACCACGCAGGGCACGGGCAAACTCTCGGATGACAAGCTGTCGCAGCTGGTGCTGCAGCATTTCGACCTGCGGCCCAAGGGCATCGTGCAGATGCTGGACCTGCTGCGGCCGATTTACGAGAAAACCGCCGCCTACGGGCACTTCGGGCGCGACGAGCCCGAGTTCACCTGGGAAGCAACGGATAAAGCCCTTGCCCTGAAACAGGCAGCCTGACGGTCTAACCCCAGACCAGCCAGGCGCCGATCGCGCAACCGATCGGCAGGAAGTAGCAAAGCCCCCTGACTGCTCTCAGCCTGGAGATTTCCTCCTGGTTGATCTCCATTTTCTTCGCCATCTTCTTGCTGCGCTCGGCGGCGGCGCGCTTTACCGCCAGGTACTCGAACGCGTAGAGGAATGCCGCGATGCCGAGTCCGACCAGCCCGCCTTGAATAGCCATGTGCATGTGCCTAGTCTAGCGCAGCTCGGGCCGCGCCACGAGCAGCGCCTCGCCGCGCCAGGCCTGCAGCCATGCGCCCCTGAACGGCGCCTGGTATTCAGGACCGCCGGCGGCGGCCCCGCCGCCCGCGCCTTGATAGCGAACTGGGTCCATCGTCAGCACCTGCCCGCCCGGATGCGCGGCGACCCAGCCCCTTACCTCCTGCGGATCGAGAATCTCGATCGGCGCGCGCAGCCGCCCCGCAAAGTTGTATTGCGCGTGGTACTTGCCCAGGTGCGCGAGAGGCACATTCTCGTCCTGCAGCGCTGCGATGTGTCTGGCGGCAGGCCGGGGGTCGCCGTATGGGACATACGCCGGAATGAGGCCCGCGCCCGCCACGGCAAACGCGCCCAGCACGGCGAAAGCCAGCGCCCGCGCCTGGACCGCGGTGTCTTTGCGGCAGAAAAAGAGCAGCAGCGGGATCAGCGCGAGGACCACGACGGGCCACAGCGCAATATTCGCCACCCACCATTCCGGCAGCTTGATCCCGTCAGGCCGCGAGCGCAGGTAGGCAAGCAGCGCGGGCAAGGCAAGAAAGCCGAGCGCGGGCGGCAGCATTTCCCACCAGCGCGGCGGCGACTTCAGCCGGGCGAGCGCATGGCCCGCGAGCAGCGCAAACGCGGGCAGCAGCGGCACCAAGTATTTCGCCTGCTTGCCGCTCACCAGCGAGAAGCCGAGCAGCGCAAGCAGGAGCCAGGCGGCAAGAAATTTTTGCCCTTGATCCTTTACAGAAATTCCTCGCCAGAATCGCGGCCAGACGAACCACGGGAAAAAAATCAGCGGCAGCAGCGGCAGGTAGTACCACCACGGCGAGCGATGGGCGAAGGACTCCGACACCCGACCGGCAGTCTGGCCCCAGAATATCGCCCGGCTGTATTCCTCGCCACCGAAATACGCTGCGGGCAGCGCCCAGGCGAGCGCGAGCGCCGCGCCCAGCAGCACGCCGAGAAAAATATCCAGATACCAGCGCCCGAGCTTTCCCTTAAGCGAAGGCGCCCACCACGGCGCGGCGCACGCCGCCGGAAGCACGTGCAGCAGGATCACCGGCCCCTTGGCGAGCACGCCGAGGCCGATACCAGCGCCGAGCCATAGAACTCCTTTGAATTGGTTTTTACTTAAATACAAAACCCCGATCATTCCGGCCATCGCGCACAGCATCAGCAGCAGGTCGAACATGACCAGCGTGATGAAACTCGCGAACAGCAGCGTGCCGAACAGCACCCAGATCGAGTAGCTGTTTTGCTCTTGCTTTTCATCCCAAAGAAGTTTTTCCAATTTCAAAAGCAAAGGAATTGCCGCAAGCGCGCACAGCGGCGCCACCAGCCGCGGCCACCAGTCGTTGACGCCGAACACCGCCCAGCCCGCCTGGATCAGCCAGAACAGCAGCGGCGGCTTGTGGCTGTAGGGCTCGCCGTTGACATAGGGCACGAGAAAATCGCCGCGCAGCCACATCTCCCAGGCGACGCTGGCATAGCGCGTCTCGTCAACCGGCCACAGCGGCCGCAGCCAGATGGACGCGAGCGCAAAAACCGCCCAGCCCGCGAGCAGCAATATCAACGCGCGATCTTGTTTCAAATCGCCTTTTCCACGTCTTCGCCCAGCGTCTTGCCATGGCGGTACCTGCGGTACAGCCAGATGCCAATGACACCGGAAACCATGAAACAAAGCACCGCAGCGGCGATTTGCGGCGCGGCGCCCTGGTCGACGCCGCTGCCCGCGAGCGCGAACGCGAAGGTGAGCGGCAGGTAGCCGACGAGCGAGCCCAGCAGGAACGGCCACGCCGGCACCCGGGAGACGCCGGCCGCGAGACAGGTGGCGAAGTTGCTGCCGATGGGAAGCGCGCGAATCAGCAGCGTCATGGAAAATGGATTCGACGCGAGAAAATCCTCGATGCGGCGCACGCGCGCGCCCAGCCGGGCGCTCACTAGGGGACGGCCGACGATGCGCGCGTAGAAAAACATCAGCGCGCATCCGAGTTCCGCGGCGAGCAGCGCCAGCAACGTGCCTTGCTCGAGGCCGAACGCGTAACCGCCCAGGATGCTAACGAGGTGCCGCGGTATCGCCAGCGCGGTCGCGACCCCCCCGACGGTGACGAACAGCACCTCGCCCGGAATGCCCTTGCCCCGCACTTCGTGGTCGATCCAGTCCCGGTTCAACAGCTCGCTCAGTACGCCGCTTTTCAGGACGTACACGACCGCTATCAAAGTCGCGAGCAGCACCAAACCCGGCAGGAAGGTCTTGAACCTCAAGGCCGCCGCAATTCCCTGACTTGCGGGCGCCTGGTCCGGCGCTGCAGCCACATCACGCCGAACAGATCCACGATCCCCACCCATAGCCGGTCGAACATGCCGTAGTTCGACGTGCCGCGCGTGCGCGGGCGGTGGTTCACCTCCACCGACAGCGTCGCGCCGCCGTTGCGCTGGATCAGCGCCGGCAGGAAGCGGTGCATGTGGTCGAAGACCGGCAGCTCCAGCACCGCCGAGCGCAGGATCAGCTTCAGGCCGCAGCCCGTGTCCGGCGTCGCATCGCCCAGCAGCCGCGAGCGCACGCCGTTGGCCACGCGCGACGAAACGCGCTTCAGCCACGTGTCCTGGCGCTTCTTCCGGTACCCGGCGACGAGCCGCAGGTTTTCAATGCGCGCGCCGTCGCGCGCCGCCAGCAGTTTCGGAATGTCGGCCGGGTCGTTCTGCCCGTCGCCGTCCAGCGTCGCCACCCATTCGCCGCGCGCGGCGCGCATGCCGGTCATCAGCGCCGTGCTTTGGCCACAGCTCTCGCGGTGCGCGAGCACCCTGAGCCGCGGATAGTCCCGCATCGCTTCGGCCAGGCGCTGCGGCGTCGCGTCGCTGCTGCCGTCGTCGACGTAGACGACCTCGAACTCGACGGGTTTCCCCTCGATGCTCTTCAGCGCGGCATGGATTTCGGCCAGCAGGGGCAGGATGTTGTCCGCTTCGTTGCGCACCGGGACGACGATGGATAACTGCACGGGGGCCCGCCGAAAAAACGTCATTATCCCATCCTCACCAACCCGGGTATAATGGATGCTGCTGAGGAGCGCTGCATTCCCCGTACGGGTTTGAGTTTCAGCCGTACTGACGGATCAGGCTCAGCTAAATACAACGGCGCTCGCATCGGAAACGGTGCGGGCGCTTTTTCTTTTTGGAGACCTGATATGAACGCAGCCGTGATGAATTCGAACTTCGCCGACTTCAAGGTGGCCGACCTGGCGCTGGCGGCCTGGGGCCGCAAGGAAATCGCCATCGCCGAATCCGAGATGCCGGCGCTCATGATGATCCGCGAGGAATACGCGAAGGCGCAGCCGCTCAACGGCGCGCGCATCACGGGCTCGCTGCACATGACCATCCAGACCGCGGTGCTGATCGAGACGCTGAAGGCGCTGGGCGCGGAGGTGCGCTGGGCTTCCTGCAATATCTTTTCGACCCAGGACCACGCCGCGGCCGCGATCGCCGCGGGCGGCACGCCGGTGTTCGCGGTCAAGGGCGAGACGCTGGACGACTACTGGGAATACACGCACAAAATCTTCGAATTCGGTAAGCAAGGACCGAACATGATCCTTGACGACGGCGGCGATGCCACGTTGCTCATGCACCTGGGCAAGCGCGCGGAGAAGGACGCCTCGCTGATCGCCAAGCCGGGGTCGGAGGAGGAGACAAGCCTGTTCAAAGCCATCAAGGCGAAGCTCGCCAAGGATCCGACCTGGTACTCGCGCGTGGCGAAGGACATCAAGGGGGTGACTGAGGAGACCACTACCGGCGTGCACCGCCTGTACGAGATGGCGAAGAAGAAGGAGCTGCTGTTCCCCGCCATCAACGTCAACGATTCGGTGACGAAATCGAAATTCGACAATCTCTACGGCTGCCGCGAGTCGCTGGTGGACGGCATCAAGCGCGCCACCGACGTGATGGTGGCGGGCAAGGTGGCGGTGGTCGCGGGCTACGGCGACGTCGGCAAGGGCTCGGCGCAGGCGCTGCGCGCGCTCTCGGCGCAGGTCTGGGTGACCGAGATCGACCCGATCTGCGCGCTGCAGGCGGCGATGGAAGGCTACCGCGTGGTAACCATGGACTACGCTGCGGACAAGGCGGACATATTCGTCACCGCCACCGGCAACTACCACGTCATCACGCACGACCACATGAAGAAGATGAAGGACCAGGCCATCGTCTGCAACATCGGCCACTTCGACAACGAGATCGAGGTCGCCTCTCTCTCGAAGTACAAATGGGAGGAGATCAAGCCGCAGGTCGACCACATCATCTTCCCCGACGGAAAGCGGATCATCCTGCTCGCCAAGGGGCGGCTGGTGAACCTGGGCTGCGGCACGGGGCATCCGTCCTACGTGATGAGCTCTTCGTTCGCCAACCAGACCATCGCGCAAATCGAGCTCTACACCAACACGGCGAAGTACCCGGTCGGCGTCTACACGCTGCCCAAGCACCTGGACGAAAAAGTGGCGCGGCTGCAGCTCAAAAAATTGAACGCCACGCTGACCGAACTGTCCGCCGCTCAGGCAAAATACATCGGCGTGCCGAAAAGCGGCCCCTACAAGTCGGACCACTACCGCTACTAGGATGAAACTGCTTCTTGTCTGGCTGATCAACGCCGCCGCGCTGATGGCGGTGACCTACCTGCTGCCGGGAATCTCCGTCTCGAGTTTCGTCGTGGCACTCGTCGCGTCGCTGGTGCTGGGCCTGGTGAACGCCGTGATCCGGCCGATCCTGATCCTGCTGACGCTGCCGGCAACCTTGCTCACGCTGGGCCTGTTCATCTTCGTGATCAACGGCCTCCTGTTCTGGTTCGTGGGCTCGTTCATCCAGGGCTTCGTGGTGGCCGGGCTCTGGTGGGGCATTCTCGGCGCCATCGCCTACAGCATCCTGTCCTGGGCCCTGTCGGCGCTGCTGCTGAGCAGCAAGTAGTGCTGAAGGACAGCCTCCTCGATCCCGCGAGCGCGGTGCTGCTCTACGGCACCACGCCGCCGCGCGCGGGAACGGATGAAGCCGTCGTGCGGCAGGCGGCCGAAAAGCTGGCCCTGCGCCTGGCGCCGCTGCCGATCGACGGTGTCGTGGTTTACGACATCCAGGACGAATCCGGGCGTATCGGTGCGCCGCGCCCGTTCACCTTCGCCGGCACCGTCGACCCGCGCAGCTATTCATCGCTGCTCGCCGCGCGCACCGGCAAGCCGGCGATCACCTACAAATGCGTCGGCGATCTCGGCGAATCTGCGTGGCAGGCCTGGCTGGATGCCGCGGCGCGCGACCACGGCGTCGGCTTTCTTTCCATCGTCGGCCGCCCGACTTCGGGCGTGCGCTATCCCCTCTCCCTGTCGAGAGCAATCAGGCTCGCTGCCGCGCATCCCGCGGGATTCACGGTGGGCGGCGTCGCCATCGCCGAGCGGCACACCGCCGAGCGCAGCGAGGCCGCGCGGCTGCTCGCCAAGGGCATCGAAGGCTGCGGCTACTTCATATCGCAGACCGTGTATCACGCCGAGGCCAGCGTGCGGCTGCTCGCCGACTACGCGCGCGATTGCCGCGGCGCAGGCGTCAAGCCGCGGCGCATCGTGCTCAGCTTCTCGCCGGTCGGGCGCGAGAAAACCATGGCGTTCCTGAACTGGCTGGGAGTGCGGATTCCGACCGACACCGCGCAAGCCATCCTGGGCGCGGCCAGTCCGCTCTCTAAATCAATAGGGGTCTGCCGCGACAACCTGCGGCGCATCCTCGACCAACCCTATGCGCGCGACATACCGCTGGGCATCAATGTCGAGAGTGTTTCGATCAACAAAGACGAGATTGACGCGAGCGTCGACCTCGTCCATGCGCTGAACGCGGTACTCGCCGAGGCTGCGCGGTGAGCGCGGAGAACTGGCACGCGCGCACTCTCGCCTTCCTGGATGCGCAGCAGTTCGCGGAGGCCGAAGAATCCTGCCGCCGGCTGCTCGGCCTCGAACCGCGCCACGCCAAGGGCCTCGCCAACCTCGGTTTCATCCTGCAAAGCCGCGGCGCCTTCGACGAGGCGGTCCGCTGCTATCGCGCCGCGCTGGAATCGGACCCGGCGCTGGCGCAGGTCTGGTACAACCTCGGCATATTGAGCGGCGCGCTCAAGCAGAGCGCCGCCGTCGAGCAACTGCTTCGCGCCACGCAGTTGCAGCCCGGGCGTGCCGAATGGCAGGCCGCGCTCGGAACGGCCTATGAGGCCGAAGGCAAGCCCTTCGAAGCGCTCGCCTGCATCCAATCCGCGATTCGGCTCGATCCGGATTTTGCGCCGGCGCAGGAGAGCCTCGGCATCCTGCTGGCCAACACCGGGGAGGCCGAAGCCGCGATTCCGGCCTTCAAGCGCGCGCTGGCGCTCGATCCGGCGCGGCAGTCGGCGTCCAGCAACATGCTCTTCGCGCTCAACTACATTCTGAGCATCGAGCCCGGGACGGTATTCCAGGAGCATCGCGCATGGGCCGATCGCTGCAGCGCCTCGCTGCCTGCGACGGCGGCGCACGCCAACCGCGCGGATCCGGAGCGGCGGATCCGGCTGGCATACGTGTCGCCGGACTTCCGCAACAACGCGGTTTTTTTCTTCATCGATCCGGTTCTGCAACATCGCGACCGCTCGCGCTTCGAGGTGATCTGCTACTCGGACGTCGAAGCCGAGGACGCGCTCACCACGCGGCTGCGCGGGATGACGGACGGGTGGCATGCCACCGCCTGGCTGTCGAACGAAGCGCTCGCCGAGCGCATCCGCGCCGACGCCATCGACATCCTGGTGGATCTCGCCGGACACACCGCGGGCGGAACGCGCATGCCGATGTTCGCGCGCAAGCCCGCCCCGGTGCAGGTCACCTGGCTCGGCTACCTGAACACCACCGGGCTCAGGACGATGGACTACCGGCTTGCCGACTGGCATGCCTGCCCCGCCGAGATGGACCGCTACCACTCCGAGCGCGTCGTCCGGCTGCCCGACAGCCAGTGGTGCTACGCGCCGGTTCCGGGCGGGCCGGCAGTCGGGCCGCTGCCCGCGCTGGAGACGGGGTCCGTTACCTTCGGTTCGTTCGCCAACCTGCCCAAGGTCACGCCGGAAGTGGTGGCGCTCTGGTCCCGCGTATTGCAGGAAGTGCCCCGCTCAAGGATGGTGATGGTCGGCCGTGGCATGAGCCAACTTTCCGAGCGTTTTACCGACCGTTTCGCGCGCGGCGGAGTGGCGGCGGACCGGCTCGAATTCCGCGAATTCATGGGGGTGCAAGACTATCTGTCGTTCCATAACAGGATCGACATCAACCTGGACACCTTCCCCTTCACCGGCGGCACCACCAGCATGCATTCGCTGTGGATGGGCGTTCCCGTCGTGACCCTGGCAGGGCGGCACGTGCCGTCGCGCGGTGGCGCGAGCATATTGGGCGTCCTCGGCATGGAGGAACTGATCGCCGCGACACCCGACCAATACGTGGCGATCGCAGCGTCGCTTGCGCGCGGCCTGCAGCGGCTCGGAGATATGCGCCGCAGCCTGCGCGCGCGCCTGGAAGCCTCGCCGTTATGCGACGGCGCCCGCTTCGCCCGCAACATCGAGGTGGCCTACCGCGACATGTGGCGTGCCTGGTGCGCGCCGCGTGCGCCAGCCTAGGCAGCGCGCTTCTTGCGCTGCGCATCCTTGACGTGCATCTGCGCGTAGGCGCCGTGCGCGGCGGCTTCCGCGTCGCCGACGTGGATCGGCAGCCCCATGTCGGAAAGCACCGAACCGAGCGCAGAAAGGCACAGCATCACGTTGTCCGGCCGGCAGCTGTAGCCCATCAGGCCGACGCGCCAGATCTTGCCGGCGAGCGGCCCGAGGCCGGCGCCAATCTCGATGCTGAACTCGTTGAGCAGCGTCTTCCTCACCTGCGCCTCGTCCACGCCCTGCGGGCACAGCACCGCGTTCATCTGCGGCAGCTGATACTTCTCCGCCACCAGCATCTTCATGCCCATGGCTTCAAGGCCGGCCTTGAGCGCGAGGTGGTGGCGCGTGGCGCGCGCCCAGGCGTTCTCCAGGCCTTCCTCGCGGATCAGCAGCAGCGCCTCGTGCAGCGCGAACAGAGAATTCGTGGGCGCGGTGTGGTGGTAGGTGCGCGTGCCGGCGTTCCAGTAGTTGAACAGCAGGTTCATGTCCATGAACCAGCTGTGGATCTTGTCCTTGCGCGCCTTGACGCGCTCGACCACGCGCTCGGAGAACGACACCGGCGACAGGCCGGGCGTGCACGAAAGGCACTTCTGGCTCGCCGAGTAGATGGCGTCGATTTCCCACTCGTCCACCTTCACCGGCGTGCCGGCGAGCGACGTCACCGCGTCCACGATCACCAGCGAGCCGTGCTTGTGCGCAATCTGCGTCAGCAGCTTGGCATCCGATTGCGCGCCGGTGGAGGTCTCGGCGTGCACGAAGGCGAGCACCTTCGCGTCCTTGTTCTTTTTCAGCGCGTCTTCCACCTTCTGCGGGTCGACCGGCTCGCCCCACTTGTCCTCGACGAGGACCGGCACGCCGCCGCAGCGGATCACGTTCTCGAGCATGCGGCCGCCGAACACGCCGTTCTGGCACACGATCACCTTGTCGCCGGGCGCGACCATGTTGACGAAGCAGAATTCCATGCCGACCGAGCCCGGGCCCGAGACCGGGAAAGTCAGCGGGTTCCTGGTCTGATAGACGTAGCGCAGCAGCGACTTGAGTTCCTCCATCATCTCGACGAACACCGGGTCGAGGTAGCCGATCGCCGGCTGGCTCATGGTGGTGAGCACGCGCGGGTGGATCTCCGTCGGGCCGGGGCCCATCAGGGTGCGCTGCGGCGGGTGGAAGGAATGGATGCGCTTCGCGGGGGCGTACTGGGTCATGGGATCACTCTCCGACATTCCAAAAGGCGCGTCGTCCGGGCGCGACTTCACGCGCACCGGGTTCTTGGCGCTGGCTTCGTTGACGACTTCGTCCGAACCGATGCGGCCCTTGGTGATGCGCTCCACTTCGCCCGCCCAGCGCGCGGGGACGTAGCCCGTCTTCACCCAGTTGTGCACCACGGCCCGGTCGAGCTGGAACGCGCGCGCCACATCGGCCTGGCTGCCGAACAGTTCGACCAGGCGCGCAGCGCAATTATGGTTTTCGATCATGGCGGCAATTCTAGCCTGTCAAATCAAGTTTGACAACATTTTACCTACGGTATGATGCCCGGATGAGCAACCAAGCCCGCAGCGCCCTCGCCGTCACGCTCGCCGCCGCCGCCTTCCTGATGGTGACGATGGGCGTGCGCCAGTCGTTCGGCCTGTTCATCTCCCCGCTCAATTCGTCGACCGGCCTCGGCATCGCGACCATCAGCTTCGCGCTCGCCATCGGGCAGTTCACCTGGGGCGCGGTGCAGCCGATCGCCGGCGCCCTCGCCGACCGCCACGGGCCGGGCAAGGTGCTCATGGTGGGATTAGTCCTGCTCGCCTGTGGCATGGCGCTGACGCCGTTCATGGGGTCGGGCTTCGGGCTTATCGTCTCGCTCGGCCTGCTCGCCTCGATCGGCTCGGGCGCGGGCAGCTTCTCGGTGCTGATCGGTGCGGCGTCGAAGCGCCTGCCTGCCGAGGCGCGCGGCAAGGCCGCCGGCGTGGTCAATGCCGGCGGCTCGCTCGGCCAGTTCGTGTTCGCGCCGATCTCGCAGGTGCTGATCCAGGCATTCGGCTGGATGACCGCACTGTGGACGCTCGCAGCGATGACGTTTTTGGCGCTGCCACTGGTGCGCGCCGTGGCGGCGCCGCACGCGGCCGCGCCGGCGCAGCATTCGGCAAGCGACTCGCCCTGGCGCGCGCTCGGCGACGCGTTCGGCGACCGCAGCTACCTGCTGCTGAACGCCGGGTTCTTCACCTGCGGCTTCCACATCGCGTTCCTGGTCACGCACCTGCCGCAGGAGGTGAACCTGTGCGGCCTGCCGCCTACCGTCGCCAGTTGGTCGCTCGCGATCATCGGGCTCGCCAACATCGCCGGCAGCCTGCTCGCCGGCTACTCGACCTCGCGCTACCGCAGCAAGTACATTCTCGCGCTGATGTACGGCTCGCGCGCCGCGCTGATCGCGGTGTACCTCCTTGCGCCGAAGACCGCGCTCACGTTCTATATATTCGCCGCCGGGCTCGGGCTGACCTGGCTCGCGACCGTGCCGCCCACGGCGTCGATCGTGGGCAAGCTGTTCGGCATCCGCTTCCTCGCGACGCTGTTCGGCATGACGCTGCTGTCGCACCAGATCGGCGGCTTTCTCGGCGCCTGGCTGGGCGGCCTCGCCTTCGAGCGCTCCGGAAACTACCAGTGGATGTGGTACGCCGACATGGCGCTCGCCGCAGCCGCGGCGCTCGTCAACCTGCCGATCAGGGAGATGCCGATCGCACCGGCCCGAGCCGTCCCAGCATAGGGAGCTTGAGCGCGGGATCGAAGGGATTGATGCCGAAGGTGAGGCCGAGGAGATTCACTTCCAGCCCTTCGACGCCGCTCGCGGTGAGCGCGAACATCCCGCCCAGCGAGAACTGCAGGCCGCTGCCGCTGGGCGCGGCGCCGAACAGCGTACCGAGGTAGTCCTTGCCGATCGCGGTCGGCGGCAGATCCACCTGGAGTTCGGGCACGGCGCGCGTGATCCAGGCAGTGAAAGTGTTCGAATTCGGTCCTGGCCAGGCATGGTACTCGTTCGCGTAGGGGTACGATCGCGCCGCGGCGTCGATGCGCGGAATCAGGTCGGCGGCCTCTGCGCCCCGCTTCTCCGCGTAGAGCTCGGGAGCGTTGCCGTACCAGCGCGCATCCGGCGCTCTCTTATGTACCTCCACCACGGAATCGGACCATCGCAGGCGCCAGCCGATGACTTCGTACACGGTATAGGCGGCGGCATTGGCCGGCTTCACCGCCACCCAGGTATGCACGCCGAAAGTGCCGCGCCAGCCCCAGGTGCGCGCGCCGTAGACCTGCGCCACTGCTTCCGGCGTCGTCGCCGGGTCCGGCGCGAGGCCGACGGGCTCCATGCTCGCGCTGCGCCAGTCCTGCGCGATCACCGCCTTGCCGACGAGCAGCGCGAACAGCAGCAGCCCCGTGAACAGGAAAAAAGCCATAAATCGATTGCGCCGCCGGACATCCACCGCTATTCGGCAAACAATGGCTCGCCGAGTTCCCTGAAACGCACGACATGCACCGGCGATGGGGAAGGTTTCAAATTGGAAAAATCAAACAACTTCCGGTCCAGCAACTGCGAAGGCCGTACGTCCGTCATCGCACGCAGGATGGACTGGATGCGCCCCGGTTCGGTCTTCTCCCATTCCTTCAGCATCCTGCCCACCACCTGCCGCTGCAGGTTCACCTGCGAACCGCAGAGGGTGCAGGGAATGATCGGGAAGGCCTTGGCCCCGGCATAGGCGGCGAGGTCTTCTTCCGCGACGTAGGCGAGCGGCCGGATGACGATATGCCTGCCGTCGTCGGAGCGCAGCTTGGCGGGCATCGCCTTCAGCTTGCCGGCGTAGAACAGGTTGAGGAAGAAGGTCGCCAGCACGTCGTCGCGGTGGTGGCCGAGCGCGATCTTGGTGGCGCCCAGTTCGCCCGCGACGCGGTACAGCACGCCGCGGCGCAGCCGCGAGCACAGCCCGCACATGGTCTTGCCCTCGGGAACGACGCGCTTCACGATCGAGTAGGTGTCCTGCTCGACGATTTTGAAAGGCACGCCGAGCGATGCGAGGTAGTCGGGCAGTACGCGCTCGGGAAATCCGGGCTGCTTCTGGTCGAGGTTGACCGCGATCAAGTCGAACCTCACCGGTGCTTTGTTTTTCAGATGAATCAAGGTATCCAACAGGCCGTAACTGTCCTTGCCTCCGGAGAGGCAGACCATCACGCGGTCGCCTTCCTCGATCAGGTTGAAATCGGCGATCGCCTCGCCCGCCTGGCGGCGAATGCGCTTGGCGAGCTTGTTGATTTCGTAGTCTTCCTTGCGCGAGTCGCTGGTCATAGGAAAATCGATCTGCCGCCATCCACCGCCAGGATCTGGCCGGTAACGAAAGGGGCCGTAGTGAGGAAGTGTACTGCCCGCGCGATCTCTTCGGCCGAACCGAGGCGAGCGAGCGGCGTCGTGGCGACGATCCGGTCGCGCTCCGGCGGCTCGAACTGGCCATCCTCGGGCCAGGCGATCGCGCCCGGCGCCACCGCATTGACGCGCACTTCGGGCGCGAGTTCGAGCGCGAGCGAGCGCGTGAGCGCAACCAGCCCGGCCTTCGCCATGCTGTAGAGCAGATAGCCCTTGAGCGGCCGCTCGGCATGGATGTCGGCAATGTTGACGATCGCGCCGCCATTTTTCTTCAGTTCGGGCGCCGCTTCCTGCGCGAGGAACAGCGGCGCGCGCAGGTTCGAGCCCATCAGTTCCTCCCAGTGGCCGGCCTCGATCGCGCCGAGCGCCGTAGGGTAGAAGGTGGAAGCGTTGTTCACCAGCACGTCCAGCCGCCGGAAATGCGCCAGCGCCGCGTCCACCAGCGCGCGCGGCGCGATCGGCGCCAGCAGGTCCGCCTTCATTTTCACGGCGCTGTCCGCGCGCAGCGCGTTCAACTCCGCTTCCAGGCTCGCCGCTTCGGCTTCTGCGCCGCGATAGTGCAGCACCACGTTGGCGCCGGCCGCGTGCAGGCGGCGCGCGATCGCCGCGCCGATGCGCCGTGCGGCGCCGGTCACGAGCGCGGTTTTTCCCTGCAGCGCGGGGTCCATGTAAGGGCAGGATTCTAGGGTAAATTCATCCGCATGCGTCCCGCCGAACTGCCTCCGCCCGATCCGCA
>DATGGA010000063.1:0-3821 GCA_035308765.1 Burkholderiales bacterium | reverse complement strand
TTCGCCAGTTCGGCCTTGATGTCGCCATGGTGCGGCGTGCCCTTGAACAGCATGTGCTCCAGCAGGTGCGCCATGCCTTTCTCGCCGTAGCCCTCGTTGCGCGAGCCGACGAAGTAGGTGATGTGCGCCGATACCGTGCTCGCGCTCGGGTCGGGGATCGTCAGGATGCGCAGGCCGTTGGCGAGGTGGTACTCGGTGACGCCTTCGATCGACGCCACCTTCTGCGGTGTTTCGGCCGCGAAGGCGGCGCAAGACAGCAACAGGAGGAGCGTGAAAACGAAGGGGAGGCGCTGCTTCATGCTTTCTTTTCGGGAGCTGCAAAAAAAAACATCGGCGGGCCCGCGGATTCTACCCGCTGCCCGCCGCGACTACGGCGAAACGTTCGTTACTGGGAGCTGCTCTTGCCGTGCGGCATCTGGTCGTGCATGCACTTCATCAGCTCGTCGCCCCGCTTGCCGGTGCAGGCTTCGGCCGCTTTCTGGTGCTGGTCCATGCGCTGGCTCATTTTGGCCATGCGTTCCTTGGCCTTCGCCTGGCACTGGGCTGGGTTGGACGCTTTGGCGCACATCTTCTCGGTCATGCAGCCGCGCTTGTCGCTGGCGCTCTTGCACGCTTCGTGCGCCTGCTTGAAGTTCTCGCGCATCTGCTTGCGGTTCGCCTCGCACTTCGCGGGGTCCGCTTCCTGGCTGCAGGGCTTCATCATGTGCCCGCCGCCCGGTCCCATCATTCCGGGGCCCTTGCCGGCATCGCCGCCGGAAGGGGCTTGCGCGTGGGCGAACGTGGCCGCGAGCGCGAACGACGCAGCGGCAAGAACGGGTAGGAATCTTTTCATCTCAATCTCCTCGGGTGGGTAGTACTGACCCGAGCAGCCTACCGGCCCGTTCTGTAGCGCACTGTGAGCGTTTGTATCAGTCTGTAACAGGGCTAGGCCTGCGTGCCGGGAACAGGCCGTTAGCCGGCCTGTTTTACCATCGTCGCGCCGTCGGAGACTTCGAACTTGCCCGGGCCTTCGAGATTCACGCTCTTCACCACGCCGTTGTCCACCAGCAGCGAGAAGCGGTTCATGCGCATGCCCATGCCGCGCGGCGTGAGATCCAGCTCGAGGCCCATTGCCTTCGCCCAGGCGGCGCTGCCGTCGGCCAGGAAGCGGATCTTGCCGATCGCCTTCTGGTCCCTGCCCCAGTGCGCCATCACGAACGCGTCGTTCACCGCCACGCACCACACCTCGTTCACGCCCTTCTTCTTGAGCGCGTCCAGGTTCTGCAGATAGCTCGGCACGTGCTTCGCGGAGCAGGTCGGCGTATAGGCGCCCGGCAGCCCGAAAATCGCGATCTTCTTGCCCTTCACCGCGTCGGACACCGTGACTTCCTTCGGCGGCATCGCGCACTGCGTCGTCGAGTCGAATTCCAGGGATTCCATCAGCTTGCCGTCGGGCAGCTTGTCGCCAGCCTTGATCGTCATTGCCTGTCTCCGTTATGCGTTTCTGGGGGGATCGGGATGATAGCGCAGGCGCGCGTCCGGCAGCTATCGCGCCGTTCCGGATCAGGCCATGCCCGAAAGAATCATCCTTGCCCGCAGCCCGGGATGATTGTCGAACAGTTCGAGCGAGCCGGCATGCAGCTTGGCGACGGCGCCGACGAGACTCAATCCGAGACCCGCCCCCGGCGTTCCGCGGCTCGCGTCGCCCCGGTAGAAGCGGTCGATGACTCTCGGCTTCTCGGCCTCGGGAATGCCGGGGCCGGTGTCGGCGACGGTGATTTCCACGGCGCCATTCTCCCGCCGGCGGGTCTCGACCGCGATGCTGCCGTTCTCGGGCGTGAATTTGAGGGCATTGTCGATAAGGTTGCCGATCGCCTGCGCGAGCAGGACCGGGTCGCCCAGGATCGGCGCCTCGCCCCTTTCCTCGAACGTAAGGCTTATGCCCTTGAGTTCCGCCGATGGCTGGTAGAACTCGACCGCCTTGGCCGCAGCATCGGCGGCATCTACTTCGACGACTTCGGAGCGCCCGGCGCCGGCGTCGATCTTCGAGAGGCGCAGCAGCGCGTTGAAGATGTCGATCACCCGGTCGACATCGGCGACCGCCGCCTCGATCTCGGCGAGCGCTTCCTCGTTCGGCGGGCGCAGGATCACCAGCTCCTCGAGGCGGGAGCGCAGTTCCGTCAGCGGCGTGCGCAGATCGTGCGCGATCGAATTGGAAACATTGCGCACGCCATGCACCAGCTGTTCCGTCTGGTCGAGCATGCGGTTGATGATCCGCGAGAGCGTGTTGAACTCGTCGTCGCGCCGGCTGAGCGGCAGGCGGTGGCTGAGGTCGCCCTGCATGATCCTGGCGGCAGTCTGGTTGATCCGATCGATGCGGGAGAGCACCACGCGCCGCACCAGCAGCCCGCCGATCAATCCCACCAGCGAGAAGATGCCGGCCGCCCCGGCCAGGCCGTACCAGAAGCTCTTTTCCAGCGGACGAAGCCTGGCCACGTCGCGCCCGACCAGGAGGGTGTAGCCGCCCGGCAGCGCGGTGCGCACCAGCCCGGCGCGAATCTCGCGGCCCGCGACGGATATCGACACCGTGTAAGTGCCGGGCTGCTCGGGCACGCCGCTCGGCCACTGGGGCAGGTTGCCGGCGAGCGGCTTCAGGGAGGCGTCGGCAAGCAGCAGGATCCGCTCGTTGGCGATCTGCAGGCCGATGCGCTCGTCGATGAACCTTGCCAGTCCGTCGGCGCCGCGGTTCTGGAATATCGCGCTCAGGCGCTGCGCGTCTTCCTGCAGAAGCTCGGTCCGGCCGCCGTTCACCGATACCCGCCACGCGTACCAGAGCGGCGTCGCGAACAGCACGAGCGCCACGATGCCGAGGAGCACGTAGCCGACCGACAGCGTCAGGGCCGAGGATCGGATCACTTCAGTCCCCGGCGCTCATCCGGTAGCCCGCGTTGCGCACGGTCCGCAGCAGCGGGCGCTCGGACTCCAGGTCGATTTTCTGCCGCAGCTTGCTGATGTGCACGTCGACAAGGTTGGTCTGCGGGTCGAAGCGGTATTCCCACACGTTCTCGAGCAGCATGGTGCGCGTGACGACCTGGTCCGCGTGCCGCATGAGGTATTCGAGCAGCTTGAATTCGCGGGGCAGCAGCGCGACGGCGCGCTCGCCGCGCGTCACCTTGCGCGACAGCAGGTCCATCTGCAGGTCCCCGACCTTCAGGCAGGTCGCCGCGCTGGCCGCCCGCGCACGGCGCGTCAGCGCATCGAGCCGCGCCAGCAACTCGCCGAAGGCGAAAGGTTTGGTGAGGTAGTCGTCGCCGCCCGCCCGCAGCCCGCGGATGCGCTCGTCGACGTCCGACATGGCGCTGAGGATCAGGATCGGCGTCTGGCTGCCCGATTTGCGGATGGCTTCGATGACGGCAATGCCGTCTATCTGGCCCGGCAGCATGCGGTCCATGATGATCGTATCGTAGGGCCCTTGCGCGGCGAGGGACATGCCGTCGCGGCCATTGTCGGCGTGATCCACGACATGACCCGATTCGCGCAGACCTCTCGCGACGAACCGCGCAACGCGCTCATTGTCCTCGACCAGCAAGACTTTCATGCCTAGTCGCCGCCTGGCGAAGCCGCCAATTCCGTCCCGGCCGCCGCCGGGCGATGGCGCTCCAGCCGGTTGTTGAAGCGATCGAGATAGAGGTAGATCACCGGGGTCGTGAACAGGGTCAGCGCCTGGCTGAGGAGCAATCCTCCGACCATTGTATAGCCGAGCGGCTGCCGCAGTTCGGAGCCCGTGCCGTGACCGAGCATCAGCGGCAGCGCGGCGAGCAGCGCCGCCATGGTGGTCATCA
>DATGGA010000062.1:0-9115 GCA_035308765.1 Burkholderiales bacterium | reverse complement strand
CCGATCTCTCGCCAGGGATGCGAAGGTATTCGCCGTCAAGAAAGACGACGTGCTCGATGGCGCATACCGGGTGGACGCCGTCAGCGGCACTTCCCTGACCTTCACCCATCTTGCCTCCGGCGTCCGCCAGGTGATGCAGTTCACGCTGCCCATCGAGGACGAAAGCCGAATCGCGCGCGACGCCCCCGGCGACACGACACGGGCGGCCTCCGGTTCGGCGCCGGAGCCGCAGGCGGCGCCTTCGCGGCCCGCGCTGCTCAACTGGAACGATTCGCTGACCCTGGAGCGCCGGGCGCACGCCGCACCGGCGAGGCTCGAATGAGGGCGCGCCAGCCCGGGTTCACGCTGATCGAGTTGCTGGTCGTCGTCGCCATTCTCGGTCTGCTCGTCGGCTACGCGGCGCCGCGATATTTCGGGCAGGTCGGCAAGTCAGAGGTCACGACGGCGAAAGCGCAGATCGATGCCCTGGAGAAAGCGCTGGACCAGTACCGCCTCGACACCGGGCACTATCCGGCCAACGACATTGGGCTCGCCGCCCTGGTCGACCGGCCCCTCAACGAACCGCGCTGGAGCGGTCCCTATCTCAGGAAAGCGGTGCCCCTCGATCCCTGGGGCAAACCATACATTTACCGGTATCCAGGCGCGCAAGGCGCCGACTACGATCTCCTGTCCTACGGCAAGGACGGTCAGACCGGCGGCAGCGGCGAAGACGCCGATCTCTCCAACCATTAGCCGGGTCGCGCCGCCATGCGCTACCTGCTGAAAGCCGTGAGCAACGAAGGCCGCGTGGCGTCGCTCGACTTCCAGGGCCTGGACGAGGCGAGCGCGATACAGCAGGCGGAGAGCCGCGGCTACACGGTGCTCGCAGTCCATCCGCGCGGTCCCTTCACCGCGCCCTGGCACGGTGCCGGGGCGCGCTTCCCGGCCAGCGCGTTCAGCCAGGACCTGCTGGTGCTGCTGGACGCCGGGCTTCCCCTGGTGGAGGCGCTTCAGACGCTCGCGGAACGCGAGCATCGCGGAGAATTCCGCGCGCTGCTGACGCGCATCTGCGCGATCGTGCGCGAAGGCCTTCCCCTGTCGGCGGCGCTCAAGCAGCACCCGCTGGCGTTTTCAGCGCTCTACGTCGCCACCGTGCAGGCGAGCGAGACGACCGGAGATCTGAGTCCGGCCCTGCAGCGTTTTGTCGCCTACCAGAACCAGGTCGACGCGGTCCGCAAGCGCCTGGTCGCTGCCTCGATCTATCCGGTGCTGCTGATGGCGGTGGGCGGGCTTGTCAGCCTTTTCCTGCTGCTCTACGTGGTGCCGCGCTTCAGCAGCATCTTCGAGGAACGGGGCGTGGATCTGCCCTTTTTCTCCAGGATCATGCTGGAGTGGGGGCAACTGGTCCACGGTCATGGGGCCTTGGTCGCCGCCGCGATCGCGGGCACGGCATTCCTCATCGCCTACGCGCTCCGGCAGCCCACGGTCCGTTCAGGCATCGAAGGCGCTATCTGGCGCCTGCCCACGGTCGGCGAACGGCTGAAGCTATACCAGCTGGCGAGGTTCTACAGGACTATCGGCATGCTCCTGCGGGGCGGCATACCCCTCGTCTCCGCGCTGCAGATGGGGAGCGAGCTGCTCCACCCGGTCCTGCGCACGCGCCTCGCCGCCGCGAGCCGCGCCATCCGCGAGGGCCGTCCGGTCGCGGCGTCGATGGAAGCCAGCGGACTCACCACGCCAGTGGCCCTGCGCATGCTCGCGGTAGGCGAGCAAAGCGGGCGCATGGGTGAAATGATGGATCGCATCGCCGCCTTCCACGACGACGAGATCGCGCGCTGGATCGACTGGGCGATGCGGCTGTTCGAGCCGCTCCTCATGGCGGCCATCGGCCTGGTGGTCGGAGCCATCGTCATCCTGATGTACATGCCCATCTTCGAATTGGCGGGGAGCCTGCAGTGAACGACATCGCGCTCGAGCCCGAGCTGCTCGCGAGTGCGCGCGCAGCGGCCTCCGCCGGGCGCCAGCGGCTGACCGACGTCCTGGAGGAGATGCTTGGCCTCGACCCTGATTCGTTCGTCGCGCACCTTGGCGCCGCCGTGCGCATTGCCCCGATACGCATGGAGGAAATGCGCGCCGCGGCGCCGGCATTCGACGTGCTGCCGCTGGCCGAATGCTCTCAGCACGGGTGCGTGCTGCTGCGCGACGAAACCGGCTTGCTGCTCGCCGTCGACGATCCGTTTTCCGGCGAACTGCAGGCCTGGGCGGAAGAGCGGATTGCGCCGGCATTTTCCTGGCGGCTGGCGCACAAGGGGGACCTTGCGGCATACCTCGCCAGCCACGAAGAGACCTTGCGCGCGCTGGACACCGTGCGCGCGGACGCCACTCAGTCCGGGGAAGAGGCGAGCGGCACCGAGGATCTCTCGCTCAAGGCGATCAGCGGCGAATCGAGCGACGTGGTGCGCCTGGTCCGCTCCACGTTGCGCGACGCGCTGATGCTGGGCGCGAGCGACGTCCATCTCGAGACCACGGCCACCGGCCTGGTGATCAAATTCCGCATCGACGGCACGCTTTCCCAGATCAAGCTGATCCCGGACCGCCGCCAGGCCGAGCAGGCCATTTCCCGCGTCAAGGTGCTCGCCGAGCTCGACATCACGGAGCGGCGCCTCCCCCAGGATGGCCGTTTCAAGGTGCTGGACCGCGGGCGGACCGTCGATTTCCGCGTCTCGGTCATGCCGAGCATCCACGGCGAGGACGCGGTGCTGCGGATACTCGACAAGCAATCGCTGTACGAACAGGCGCATCAGCAGCTCGACCTGGACAGCCTCGGCTTCGAAGCGCAGGACGTCGGCACGCTGAGGCGGCTTTCGCGCGAGCCCTACGGAATGCTGCTCGTAACCGGACCCACCGGCAGCGGCAAGACCACCACGCTGTATGCGGCGATCACGGAAATCAACGACGGCCAGGACAAGATCGTCACCATCGAGGACCCGGTGGAGTACCGGCTCCCCGGCGTGCTGCAGATTCCCGTGAACGAGGCCAAGGGGCTCAGCTTCGCACGCGGGTTGCGCTCGATCCTGCGGCACGATCCGGACAAGATCATGGTCGGGGAGATCCGCGATCCGGAGACCGCCAACATCGCGGTCCAGTCCGCGCTCACCGGCCACCTCGTGCTGACCACCGTCCATGCCAACAACGTATTCGACGTCATCGGCCGCTTCACGCACATGGGCGTCGACCTGCACAGTTTCGTCTCGGCCCTGAACGCAATCGTCGCGCAACGGCTGATACGCCTGGCCTGCGCGCGCTGTGCCGAGGACCATGCCCCCGACGCGGCCTTGCTCAAGGAGTCCGGGCTGACGGAGGAGATGGCCGCCTCGTTCCGCTTCCGCTCGGGGCGCGGCTGCCGCGAATGCCGCGGCACCGGCTACAAGGGCCGCAAGGCGATCGCCGAACTCATGATCCTGAACGACGACCTGCGCGAGATGATCGCGGCGCGCACGCCGATGCGGCTGCTCAAGGAAGCCGCGCGCCGGAACGGCACGCGCTTCCTGCGCGAGATGGCGCTGGCGGCGGTGCGCAGGGGCGACACGACGTTGCAGGAGATCAACCGTGTCACGTTTGTTACCTGACCGGGTCCTGGTCGCGCTCGCGCCCGCGGCGCTCGCCTTCGCCAGGGTCAGGCGCGCGCCGCGCACTGCCGTCATCCACCATGGATCCGCAGAGTGCGCGCCGGCCGGGGGACCTGAGCCATGGCGCGGCGCCGTCGCGGCGCTGGCGCCGCTCGCCGAATCCCTGAAAGCGGGGCGAGCCGACGTCACCTTGGTGCTCTCTAACCATTTCGTCCGCTACGCCCTCGTTCCCAGCGACCCGGGGTTGGACACCGAAGAGGAACAGCTGGCGTTCGCGCGCTTCTGCTTCGCGAAAATCCACGGCGAACGCAGCAAGGCATGGCAGGTCCGGCTCGATCGCCGTGGCCCGGGCTCCGCGCAGCTGGCCAGCGCGGTCGACGACGCGCTGCTGCAGGCGGTGCGGGCCTGCTTCAAGCCCGGCGCCGCGGTCCGGCTGGTTTCCGTCCAGCCGTATCTCATGGCGGCCTTCAACCGGTGGGGACGGCAGCTCCCGGCGGCGGGCGGGTCGCTTCTGCTGGTGGAGCCGGATCGGGCCTGCCTGGCACGTCTGGAAAACGGTCGCTGGTCCGCAGTGCACAGCGCCAGGGGAAGTTTCGATGGCGCCACGGAATGGGTACAGTTCCTCGAGCGCGAACGGCATCTGGCCGCGGCAGCCGTTCCTTCGGCCGAGGTGCTGATTCACGCGCCATTGCTAGCCGCAGGATCCATGGAGACCGGCAACTGGCGTTTCATGTCCGTCGCGCAACCGGCCATCGCGGGCCTGACGGGCCGCCCCGACTTCTATCTTTCCGCGGCGTTGTGTGCCCTGTGACTCCGCGCCGCCTCGAACTCGACTACATCGCGCCGCCGCGCCGCCGCCGCTGGATCGGGCTCGCGCTGCTGGCCGCGGCGCTCGCTGTCGCGGCGCAGGCCGTCATCCGCTATCGCGACATCCAGCAGGAGCGCGCGGCGCTAGCGGCCAGTCTCGATCTGCTCGAAGCCGGGCCCCGTCTCGCGCGGCCGGTTTCCGCCGCGCGCCCCGAAGAGGAGGCGGCCGGCATCGAATCGGTGCTGCGCAGGCTCGCCCTGCCCTGGCCGCAGATGATCGAGAGCGTCGAGTCCACGGCGAGCCCGCAAGTGGCGCTGCTGCAGCTTCAGCCCGAACCGGAGCGCCGCCTCCTGCGGCTGACCGCCGAAGCCGGTACGCCCGAAGCCATGCTCGAATATCTGCGCCGCCTGGGCGAGTCGAAAGCTCTTACGGACGTCCATCTCGTCAGCCACCAGATTCAGCGCGACGATCCCTCTCACCCGGTCCAGTTCGTGGCCCAGGCGTCCCTGCGGGACGCAAAATGAAACGCCTGCATCTTTTGCTCCAGGCGTTGGGACCAGCAGGCGTCGCCGGCATCGGTGTCCTGCTGTTCTGCACCGCGTTCTACGGCAGCGCGATCCGGCCCGCCGAACGCGAACTGGGCGCACTGCGCCTTGCCGCCGCGCGGCCTGCCGCCGGGCGCGTGGCGGCGGGCGACCCGCGGGCGGCGGAATTCCAGCGCTTTTACCGGCTGTTCCCGGCGCTCGAGCGGTTACCCGACGCTCTTGAGCGCCTCTATGCCCTGGCGCGCGGCTCCGGGGTCGAACTGCGGCGCGCCGACTACCAGCTCGAGGATCGCGGTGGCCCCCTGGCTGCCTACCGCGTCACCCTGCCCCTGCGCGCGCCCTACCCGCGGATCCGCGAATTCATCGGCGCCGCCCTGCAATCGATGCCGATCCTCGCGCTCGACGCGCTGCGCTTCGAGCGCAAGAAAACCGACGATCCCGAAGTCGATGCCCAGCTGCGCCTGACGATGTATTTCCGGCGCTCCACGGAGGAATGACCCCGATGAAAACGCCAGCACTCTGCCTGGGCTTCGCGGCCCTCATCCTGGTAGCGGCCTGCGCCACCGACGAGACGCTGACGCAATCGCGCGACTTGCTGAACCAGGGGCGCGGCGACGAAGCGCTGGCGATGCTCGAGCGCGCGTCGCGCGAGCACCCGGAGAACCGCGCCTACCGCGCGGCGTACTTTCGCGAGCGCGACCGGCTGTTCGAGCAATGGCTCGCCCAGGCGGACTCGCTGCAGATCGCGAACGCACTGGAGCCCGCCGAAAAGCTGTACCGTCAGGTGCTGCGCTACGACCCGGTCCATGCGAGGGCGACGCTGGGCCTTAACCGCATCGAGACCGAAAAGCGCCACCGTGTGCTGATCGCGAAGGCTGACGCGCTGCTCAAGGAAAACAAAACTGGCGAGGCGCAGGCGCTGCTCGCCGAAGTGCTGAACGAGAACCCGGGGCAGCGCGAAGCGCTCCGGCTCCGCCGCCTGATCGACGAGAAGACCGCGGCCTCCGCGCTTGCCGCGCCACAGCTGAAGAGCGCGATTACCAAACCGTTCTCCATCGAGTTGCGGGACGTGGATCTGCGCACGGTATTCGAAGTCCTGTCGCGCACCACCAAGCTGACCTTCCTCTTCGACAGGGACGTCGACGCCGGCCGTCGGACCACGATCATCGTGCGCGACGCACCGCTGGAGGACGTGATCCGGCTGATCCTCACCACCAATCAGCTCGAGTACCAGGTCGTGAACGAGACCACGGCGATCATCTTTCCGAATACGCAGCAGAAGCTGCGCGAATACCAGGAGCTGGTGGTGAAGAGCTTCTACATCTCGAACGCCGACGTGCGGCAGACGGCGAACATGCTGCGCACCATCCTCAAGACCAGGGACGTGTTCGTCGACGAGAAACTGAACCTGCTGGTGCTTAAGGATACGCCGAACAACATCCGGTACGCCGAGCGCCTGATTGCCGCCCAGGACGTGGCCGAGCCCGAGGTCATGCTCGAGGTCGAGGTGCTCGAGATCGACCACAACCGCCTTCTCAACCTGGGCCTGCAATATCCCAGCACTCTCGCCTGGAGCCTCGTAGGCGGAAGCGGGACGACCACCACCAACCCCACCACCGGCGCGACCACCGCCACGGCCGGAACGCCCGGCGTGCTGACATTGTCCCAGTGGCTGTCGCGCAATTCGAGCCTGGTGCAGCTGACCTTCAGCGATCCCCTGTTCCTGCTTTCCCTGCAGCAGCAGGACGGCAGCACCAATTTGCTGGCCAATCCCCGCATCCGGGTCAAGAACCGGGAGAAAGCCGTCATCCACATCGGCGACCGTCTGCCCGTCATCACCACGACCGCGGCCGCGAGCGGCAGCTTCGTTTCCCAATCCGTCAGTTATCTCGACGTCGGCCTGAAGCTCGAAGTCGAGCCCGTGATCTACCTTGACGACGACGTCGGCATCAAGCTAGGGCTCGAAGTGAGCAGCATCACCAATACGATCCAGAGTCCGACTGGCGGCACCCTGACCTACCAGATCGGAACGCGTACCGCCAATACCGTGCTGCGGATGCGGGATGGCGAGACGCAGATCCTCGGCGGCCTGATCAACGACCAGGACCAGCGCAGCGCCAACCGGGTACCGGGGCTGGGCGATCTTCCCGTTCTCGGCCGCCTGTTCTCCTCCACCAACCAGAACAACACCAAGTCCGAGGTCACGCTGCTCATCACGCCCCACATCATTCGCGGCCTGAGGCGCCCCGATGCCCGCATCACCGAGTTTTCCGCCGGCACCGAACCTCCTCCCGGCACGTCGTCGCTGGGCGGCCCGATCGCGCCGGCGCAGCCGTTCATCCCGCCGCCGGCTCCGACGCCGACTACGCCCCCGGCTGCACAGACGACACCTGCGCAGCCGCAGGGCAACACCATGGCTCCGTTCGGCGGCATGCAGGCGCCGCAACGCTAGCGCGATGCGCAGCGCCGGCCGCGGCTTCACGCTGATCGAACTCGTCATCACGGTGGCGATCGTCGCGCTGCTTGCCGCGGCCGCCGTTCCCGTCGCGGATCTGGTCGTGCAGCGGGCCAGGGAGCTCGAGCTGCAGCGGGCCCTGCGCCAGATCCGGGACGGCATCGACGCTTACAAGCAGGCCTCGGACGAGGGGCGGATCGCCAAGAACGTCGGCGACTCCGGCTACCCGAAGCGGCTCGAGGAGCTGGTGGACGGCGTGGACGACAGCAAGAGTCCGAAACGCGAGAAAATTTACTTCCTCCGCCGGATCCCGCGGGACCCGCTCAATCCGGACGCGACGCTGCCGTCCGCGGGCACGTGGGGAAAGCGCAGCTACGCCAGCCCGCCGGACGATCCCAGGGAAGGCGACGACGTCTACGACGTGTATTCGCTGGACACCGGCAGGGGAATCAACGGTCGGCCCTATCGCGAATGGTGACGCGCATGCGCCGTGCGGCAGCGCCGGGATTCACCCTGATCGAGCTCCTGGTCGTGCTGGCGATCATCGCGATCCTGCTCACGATCGCGGTGCCGCGCTACTTCGGCAGCATGGAGAGGTCGAAGGAAGCAGTGCTAAAGGAAGACCTGTACCAGCTGCGCGACGCTATCGGCAAATACTACGGCGACCGCGGCAGGTATCCTGAGTCGCTGGACGCACTCGCTGCAGAACGTTACCTGCGCACCGTACCCGTCGACCCGGTGACCGGAAGCAGCGCGACCTGGCTGACCGTGCCGCCGGCGGATCCGGAGAAGAGCGGCGTCTCCGACATCAGGAGCGGCGCGCAGGGCCGGGCAAGCGACGGCACCGCCTATTCCGAATGGTAGCCGGCTTGCCGCGCCGCCCGCGCCCCCTCGGCCCTTCCGGCGGCGCGGAAGGATTCACCTACTTGACGATGCTCTTCGCCGTGGCGCTGATCGGACTGGGTCTGGCGCTTGCCGGCGAGGTCTGGCGCACCGCTGCGATGCGGGAAAAGGAGGCGCAGCTGCTGTATGTCGGTAGCCAGTACCGGCGCGCCATCGAGCGCTATTACCTGAGCGGCCCGGCGCAGTACCCGCGCGCACTCGGCGATCTGCTGAAAGATGCCCGCCAGGCCGGCACGGCGCGGTATTTGCGCAAGCTTTTCCCCGATCCGGTCACCGGCAGCGACGAATGGGGCCTGGTGAAAACTCCGGAGGGGGACATAACGGGCGTGTACAGCCTGTCGGGCGAAAAACCGTTCCGCACCACGGGTTTCGGCCCCGGGAACGACTTCGGCGACGCGGCGAAATATTCCGACTGGAAGTTCGTCTACGACCCGGCACACCAGGTGCCGGTCCAGGCCAGCCCGCCATCGTCGCAGGCCTCGCCGGACAACCGCTGATGCTTCTACACCGCTCCCAACGACCGCCGGCAGCTGTAGCGGAAGAGCTCGCCGAAGGCGGGCGCATGCTGCGGGAGCAGCATGTTGTCGGCGGTACACCCGTCCGGTCCGAAATAGGATTCGGTGCGCGCCGCAACCGAACTCCAGCGCGACCCGCCGGAACTCGACCCTGCCCATGATTTGCAAGGCATGAAAAGGTGGACGCGGCCCGCAAAGTAAGCGGGCGTGTATGCACGGACCGCGGCAAGCGTGGCACGCTCCACCTTGGCACGCTGCGCCAGCACCGGATCGGGCGCGTC
>DATGGA010000061.1:0-7904 GCA_035308765.1 Burkholderiales bacterium | reverse complement strand
GGCTATCGCGGCTTCTGCAACAAGCTCTGGAACGCCACGCGCTTCGTGCTCATGAACTGCGAGGGCAAGGACACGGGCGTGGACGAGTCGAAGCCGCTGGAATTCTCGGCGGTGGACAAGTGGATCTCGAGCCGCCTGCAGCGCGCCGAGAAAGAGGTCGCCGACGGCCTCGCCACCTATCGCTTCGACGTGGCCGCGCGCGCCGTCTACGAATTCGTGTGGGACGAGTATTGCGACTGGTACGTCGAGATGGCGAAGGTGCAACTCGCGAATGGAAACGAGGCGCAGCAACGCGCCACGCGCCGCACGCTGATCCGGGTGCTCGAGGCGACGCTTCGCCTCGCGCATCCGTTCATCCCGTTCATCACCGAGGAGCTCTGGCAGATCGTGGCGCCGCTCGCCGGCAAGGCGGGCGAGAGCATCATGGTCGCGCCCTATCCTTCGTCCGACGCGTCGAAGATCGACGAGGGCGCGGAACGCGAGATCGCGACGGTCAAGGAAATCATCAATGCGGCGCGCAACCTGCGCTCGACGATGGGCCTGTCACCGGCCGTGAGGGTGCCCATGTACGTCGCGAACGACGCGTCCTACCTGGCCGACTATGCGCCGCAGATCGCCGCTGTGGCGCGCCTTTCGGAGGTGCGCTTCGTGAACGCGCTCCCCGCCGAAGATGCGCCCGTGTCGATCACGGGCAATGCGAAGCTCATGCTGCACGTGGAGATCGACCGTGCCGCCGAGAAGATCCGCCTCACCAAGGAATCGGAGCGCCTCGCCGCCGAAATCGCCAAGGCGCGCACCAAGCTCGACGACGGCTCCTTCGTGCAGAAGGCCCCGGCGCACGTCGTGGACCAGATGAAGAAGCGCCTCGCGGAATTCGAAGCCAAGCACGCGGACCTGCGCACGCAACTCGGGAAGCTGGGTTGAACGAACCGTGTCACCCCGGCGCAGGCCGGGGCCCGATCAGTGAACTGGCCGCATAGTCTTAGGGCTCTTCGCTCCCCGAACTTCCGCCGCTACTACGCCGGGCAGGCGGTCTCGATGATCGGGACGTGGATGCAGTCGGTCGCCGTGATGTGGCTCGCGTACACGCTCTCGGGCTCCACGTGGTTCACGGGATTGATCGGGTTCCTCAACAACATCCCGCACCTCTTCCTCGGCCCCTTCGCGGGCGTGCTGGGCGACCGCATCAATCGGCGCACGCTGCTTCTCACGGTGCTGGGGCTTATGACGCTCCAATCGGCGGTCCTCGCGATCCTCTCGGGCCTGCACATGATCACCATGACGCAGCTCGCGGCGCTCGCGCTTTTCGCCGGCTTCTGCAACTGCTTCGAGACGCCGACGCGGCAATCGATCTTCGTCCAGCTCCTGGACCACCGCGAGGACCTGCCCAACGCGATCGCGATGAACTCGATGCTCATGAACGGCACGCGGCTGATCGGTCCCTCGATCGGGGGATTGCTGATCGCGGCGTTCGGCGAGACGTGGTGTTTCGCCCTGAACTCGATCTCCTACCTCGCCGTGCTGGGCGCGCTGCTCACGATCAACATCACGCCCAGGCCGCGCCCTCCGTCGCACCCGCTGCACGATCTCGCCGAGGGCTGGCGCTACGTGACGGGAATGCTTCCCGCCCGGCGGATGCTCGCCACGCTCGCCCTCGTGAGCTTCTCGATCAGCCCCTACGCGACCCTCATGCCGGCGGTCGCCGTGAAGGTGTTCGGCGAAGGCGCCGAGCTCGTCGGACATTTCATCGGCATCGTGGGCCTGGGCGCGGTGATCGCGGCCGTGAGGCTCGCGCATCGCTCCAACGTTCGCGGCCTCGGCAAGTGGGTGGGAATCGGCGCGCTCGTCGCGGGCGTGGGTGCGATGGGCTTCGGTCTCTCGCGCACGCTCTGGGTCTCCTATCCCATGCTCATGCTGGAAGGCTTCGGCATGTTCCTCACGGGCGCGGCGGTGAACACGATCCTGCAATCGGTTGTGGACGAGGAGAAGCGCAGCCGCGTGCTCTCGTACTACACGATGTGCTTCATCGGCAGCGCGCCGCTCGGGCACTACAGCGCGGGCTGGCTCGCCGACCGCATCGGCGCGCCGTCGACCTTCGTCGTGGGCGGCGTGATCTCGATCGCCGCAGGACTCTTCTTCCTCGCGCGCATCGCGACCTTCCGCACGCACCTGCGGAAGGTCTACGTGAGCCGGGGTATCATCCCGTCACTCGAAGACACGCAAGTCTCCAATCCATGAAGACCCTCGCAGGCAGGACGCTTTTCATCACCGGCGGTTCCAGGGGCATCGGGCGCGCGATCGCGCTTCGCGCCGCGAAGGACGGCGCCAACGTCGTGATCGCGGCGAAGACGGCGGATCCGCATCCGAAGCTCGTCGGCACCATCCACACGGTGGCCGAAGAGATTCGCAAGGCCGGCGGAAAATCGCTCGCGATCCAGCTCGATGTGCGCGACGAGAACGCGATCATCGAAGCGGTGAAGCGCGCCGCGGGCGAATTCGGCGGCATCGACATCCTCGTGAACAACGCGAGCGCCATCAGCCTCACGCCGACGATGGAGACGCCCGCCAAGCGCTACGACCTCATGATGGGCGTGAATGCGCGCGCGACGTTCCTCTGCTCGCAGGCGTGCATCCTCGCGCTCAAGCGCTCCTCGAACCCGCACATCCTCACGCTCTCGCCGCCCCTGTCGATGAAGGGCAAGTGGTTCGCCGGGCACGTGGCCTACACGATGTCGAAGTACGGGATGAGCATGTGCACGCTGGGGATGAGCGAGGAGTTGAAGCCGCTGGGCATCGCGGTGAACTCGCTCTGGCCGCGCACGACGATCGCCACCGCCGCGGTCGAGGTGCATTTCCCGCCGGAGATCCTGAAGGCGAGCCGCACCGACGAGATCATGTCCGACGCCGCGCACCTGATCCTGACGAGCGACGCGAAGTCGAACACTGGAAATTTCTACATCGACGAGGACGTGCTGCGCAAGGAAGGCGTGACCGATTTCGACAAGTACGCCGTCACGCCGGGCGTGAAGCCCTATCAGGATTTGTTTCTCGATTGATTGTCATTCCCGCGTGAGCGCTTTGCTTGGGCCCCCGCCTTCGCGGGGGTGACGACTAGCGCTTCTTCATGAAGAAGACGAATTCCGCGCCTTCGGAGTGAGACAGCAGCTCGTTGCCCGTCTGCTTGCAGAAGGCCTGGAAGTCCTTCACGGATCCGGGATCGGTCGCCATCACCTTGAGGACCTGGCCGGCCGTGAGGTCGCCGAGCGCCTTCTTGGCCCTCAGGATCGGCAACGGGCAATTGAGCCCGCGCACGTCCAGCTCGCGATCGAACGATTGTGCTTGCATCCGGGATTCTCCAACGGGGCGTGAATGTTAGCACGCGGCTCGTGGCGAATCACCCCGAGGAAAAGCTACTTCTTCTGGTCGATCTGGACGATGTCCTTGATGCCGCTGTTCGATACCGAGATCATGATCCCGATGCCGATCACGATCGCGAGGCCGATCAGCGTCCACGTCATCCCGATGCTCTGCAGGACACCCAGGTGCCACAGCGCGGCCAACACGCCGCCCACCAGCACGATGAACCCCACGAGGTACATTCCGGCCCATTTCATGACTCCAGATTGCGCCCTCGTGGCGCCCGCGTCAGTAGGACTTGTCCCACGCCGGTTGTAAGCGCCCATCGCATGGGATAGCATTTCCAAAGCCCGGGAACGCAGGCTCCCGGGGGCGGCTCCCGCCGCCGAGACGGTGTCCGTCCAAGCCCTGCTTCCGCACCTTTACGGAGGCACTCATGGACACCGTCGCATCGATCGCACCCCGTTGGCTCTTCGCATGACGGAACGCACGATCACCTTCAGGGAAGCCCTGCTCTTCTGGTTGAAGTTGGGATTCATCAGCTTCGGCGGCCCCGCGGGGCAGATCGCGATCATGCATCGCGAACTGGTCGAGCGGCGGGCCTGGATCTCGGAGCGGCGCTTCCTGCACGCGCTCAACTACTGCATGGTGCTGCCCGGACCGGAGGCGCAGCAGCTGGCGACCTACATCGGCTGGCTGATGCACCGGACCTGGGGCGGGATCGTCGCGGGCGGCTTGTTCGTATTGCCTTCCGTATTCATCCTGATCGCGCTGTCGTGGGTCTACGTGACCTACGGCAACGTGCCGCTGGTGGCGGGGATTTTCTACGGCATCAAGCCGGCGGTGGTGGCGATCGTGCTCGCCGCCGCCTGGCGCATCGGCCAGCGCGCCTTGAGGCATCCGGCGCTTTGGGTCATCGCCGCCACGGCCCTGATCGCCATCTTCGCTTTCGGCGTGCCTTTCCCGGCCATCGTCCTGGCCGCCGGGATCCTCGGTTATCTGGGCGGCCGTTTCCTCCCGGGCATTTTTTCTTCCGGCGCGGGCCACATGAGCCGGGGTAGCTACGGCCCCGCGCTGATCGACGACGATACGCCGACGCCCGCGCATGCCATCTTCTCGTGGGGAAAGCTGGCCGCCTACGTCGGCGCCGGCCTGGCGCTGTGGGCTCTGGCGATCGGCGGCCTGGCGGCTGCGGGAGGCTGGGACGGGACTCTGGCGCAGATGGGCTTCTTCTTCAGCAAGGCCGCGCTGCTCACTTTCGGCGGCGCCTACGCAGTCCTTCCATACGTCTACCAGGGTGCGGTTGAGCACTACGGCTGGCTGACCGCGGCGCAGATGATCGACGGACTCGCGCTGGGCGAGACCACGCCAGGCCCGCTGATCATGGTGGTGGCCTTCGTAGGCTATGTCGGCGCCGGCACCGCGGGAGCGCTGGTGGCGACGTACTTCACTTTCCTGCCCTCCTTCGTGTTCATCTTTGCCGGCGCGCCGTTCATCGAAACCACCCATGGCAACCTGAAATTCAGCGCGCCGCTCTCGGGGATCACCGCGGCGGTGGTCGGCGTGATCGTCAGCCTGGCGCTGTTCTTCGCCTGGCACGTGCTCTGGCCCGAGGGCGCCGCCGGAGGCTTCGAATGGCCGGCGGCGCTCATCGGCGCCGCCGCGTTCGCCGCGCTGTTCGGCTACAAGACCGGCATCATGCCGGTGATCGGCGCTTGCGCGCTGGCAGGACTCGCCGCTACGCTACTGCGCTGAGGAAAAAAGGAGCACAACCATGTCTGCGTACGTGATCGCCGAAGTGAACGTGACCGACCCGAAGCTCTACGACGAATACAAGAAGCTCGTGCCGGCGACGGTGGAGAAATACGGCGGGCGCTTCGCGGTGCGCGGCGGCATGGTCGAATCCAAGGAAGGCGGCTGGAAGCCGGCGCGCATGGTGGTACTGGAATTCCCGTCGATGGAAAAAGCGCGCGCCTGGTACCACTCGCCCGAATACGCGCCCGCGCTTGCGATGCGGCTCAAGGCCGGGACTGCCAAACTGATCCTCGTCGAGGGCGCCTAGGCGGCCAGACTGCTATATCATCGGCATGGTGCCGCAAAACGCCAATAAACCCATGCCGCAAAAGGTTATTCCGATCAGGCCGCAATCCCGCATGCCGGGGGCGAAAGCTGCCCGCCACGACGGCGGCCAATCTATTGGAACGGCCACTGGGCCGTTGGCGGACACGCTCGGCCGGAGCATGCACGACCTGCGCATCTCGGTCACCGACCGCTGCAACTTCCGCTGTATCTACTGCATGCCGCGCGCAGTGTTCGACGCCGATTACAAGTTCCTGCCGCACGAGGCCATCCTGAGCTTCGAGGAGATCGCGCGCCTCGCCGGCATTTTCGTCGGCCTGGGCGTGCAGAAAATCCGGCTCACGGGCGGCGAGCCGCTGCTGCGCAAAGGCCTGCCCGACCTGGTGGCGATGCTGGCGCCGCTGGGCGCGGACCTCACTCTCACCACCAACGGCTCGACGCTGGCGAAGCATGCCCGCGCGCTCAAGGATGCGGGATTGAACCGCATCACCGTGAGCCTGGATTCGCTCGACGAGGCCACCTTCCGTGCCATGAACGACGCCGATTTCCCGGTCGCCAAGGTGCTGGACGGCATCGCCGCCGCCGCCGATGCGGGATTCAAGCCGGTCAAGATCAACATGGTCGTCAAGCGCGGCGTGAACGATCACCAGATCGTCGAGGCCGCCCGCCACTGGAGGGATTCGGGCCACATCCTGCGCTTCATCGAGTACATGGATGTCGGCAGCACCAACGGCTGGCGCATGGACGAAGTCATGCCGTCTGCCGAAGTGGTGCGGCGCATTGCGGAAGCGTTCGCGCTCGAGCAGGTCGAGGCGAACTACGCGGGCGAAGTCGCCGAGCGCTGGCGCTACGAGGACGGCGCCGGCGAAATCGGCGTCGTCTCCTCGGTGACGCAGGCGTTCTGCAGCGACTGCAGCCGCATGCGCATATCGACCGAAGGCTCGCTCTACACCTGCCTGTTCGCCCAGCAGGGGCACGACCTGAAATCGCCGCTGCGCCACGGCGCCACCGACGACGACATTCGCGACCGGATAGCTGCCGTCTGGCGCGCGCGCGGCGACCG
The DNA here is from genome assembly GCA_035308765.1 of Burkholderiales bacterium. Taxonomy (GTDB): domain Bacteria; phylum Pseudomonadota; class Gammaproteobacteria; order Burkholderiales; family SG8-39; genus RBG-16-66-20. Next base: position 1,405 of record DATGGA010000061.1, on the reverse strand, counting down.
CTATTCGGAAATCCGCACGGCCGCGACGGCAAAGCTGCCTAAAGTGGAGATGTCCTACATTGGCGGCTAAGGCAAAGGCGCGCCGCCCGCTGCTCACGAACGCCGCCCGGCCCGCGACTTTCGCAGTCGAGGCCTGCAACGAGCGCGGCGAGATGGTGCCGACTTCCATCGCGGGCGAACACCCGCTCACGCTGTACCTGGACAAGCGCGAGCTGGTCACGCTGATGACGCTCGGGCACGCGCCCGAGGCGCTGGCGATCGGTTTCCTGCGCAACCAGCGCCTGGTCGCCGGAATCGAGGACATCGAAGCGGTGCAGGTGGACTGGGAAACCGACTCCGTGGCCGTCACCACGAACAAGAAATCCGATGTCGGAAAAAAGACCGGCAAAAAGACGGTCACCACGGGCTGCGGCCAAGGCACCGTGTACGGCGACCTCATGGAAGAAATCGACAACGTCAAGCTTCGCAGCGACGTGACGCTGGAAGACGCGGATCTTTTCGTGCTGCTCGAGAAAGTCCGCAAGCACGAAACCATCTACAAACAGGCCGGCGCGGTGCATGGCTGCGCGCTCGCCACGCGCACAGGCGAGATCCTGATGTTCGTCGAGGATGTCGGCCGGCACAACGCGGTGGACGCGATCGCCGGCTTCATGTGGCTCGACGGCATCGACGGCTCGGACAAGGTCTTCTACACCACCGGCCGGCTGACCTCGGAAATGGTGATCAAATGCGCGCAAATGCGCATCCCGTTCCTGGTGTCGCGCTCCGGGCTCACCAACATGGGCCACCAGATCGCCGGACGGATCGGGCTGACGATGATAGGCCGCGCCAGCGGCCGCCACTACCTGGCATTCACCGGCAGGCACCGGCTAAAGCTCACGACACCGCAACCTACATTGACTGCATAAAAGGAGAGACACCCGTGCATCGCAGAAACTTCCTTCAGGCCGGCGCCGCCGCCTCTTTGCTTGACGCGTTGCCGCGCATTTCGTTCGCGCAGCAGCTGCCGTTCAATCCAGTCACTGGCGATTGGCGCACGTTCGAGATCACCACGCGGGTCGAGATCCTCAAGCCCGCGGGCGTCAGCCGCGCCTGGATACCCGTGCCTTCGGTCGAAAGGGATTTCCAAAAGCTGCTCGGCAACAGCTGGTCCGGCAACGGCACCGTAAAGCTGGCGAGCGACGGCAAATACGGCGCCTCGATGGTCGCGGCCGAATGGAGCGCGGCCGAAAAGGCGCCCGTGGTCGAAGTGGTGAGCAAATTCGCCACCCGCAACCGGGCGGTGGATTTCACCAAACGCGATCCCGAAATCAAGATCGACGCGGCGACCGTCCGCTTCAGTACCGCGCCCACCGAACTGATCCCCACCGACGGCATCGTACGCAAGACAGCCTACGAGATCACT
>DATGGA010000060.1:0-1902 GCA_035308765.1 Burkholderiales bacterium | reverse complement strand
CCGCGCCTTCGAGCACGCCACCGTCACCGCAGCGGACGCGCCGCTATCGGTTCCTTATTACAGGATGCGCGGCCTCGATCCGCTGCAAATGCTGAGCTCCAGACATCTGGACGATCGTGCCGCGATGTTCCTCGCCATCGTAAGCACAGCGCCCAGGCCGCTTTACGTCCACTGCCGGGCCGGAATCGATCGGGTGGGCGTGCTGCTGGCCGTCTATCGCATGCTGGTCGAGGACGTCAGCGCCGATGACGCCATCGCCGAGATGGCACGTTTCCAAAGTCCGTGGCTGCCCCTCGAGAAGCGGTACATCCGCGAGCTGTCCGAAACCCGCCGCGAGCGGATCCGGCGCGACGCCGCGAGGCTGAAGTCTATCGTGCAGCCGCAGGGTCGCTTCGAATGTCGGGAGGGCCGGTGCAGCTATTCCCCCGCGCCCGCAGGAGCCGGGGCCGGGGCCGGGGCCGGGGCCGGGGCTGGGTGAGAGCGGTTCCGTGTCCGGAAATCGCCAGTTTTTCAGCTGCTGCGGTGTACATTTCGGGCCTTGTCGCATTCTACGATTGGCAGATAGGCGCAAATGAAGCCCAAGCCCGCAAAGATGAACCCCGCCGTTACCAGCGCCCATGCCAAGGAAAAGCGCTGGAAGACTGAATATGCCGCGCTGCGCCGTCTGTGCCTGGGGTCCGGCCTCAACGAGGAGCTGAAATGGGGTCAGGCCTGCTACGACCTGGACGGCCGCAACGTCGTATTGATCCACGGCTTCAAGATCTACTGCGCTTTGCTCTTCGTCAAAGGCGCTTTACTCAAGGATCCCGAGGGGATCCTGATTCAGCAGACCAGGAATGTACAAGCCGCGAGGCAAATGCGCTTCGCGTCCCGTGCGGAGATCGACCAACACGCGGCGGCAGTAAAAGCCTACATCGCCGAGGCCATTGCGCTGGAGAAATCAGGCGCCAAGGTGAAAATGAAGAGCGTGGCGCAATTCGACGTGCCAGAAGAATTTCAAGAACGTCTGGACGATAACCCTAAGCTGGCCGAAGCGTTCCGCTCGCTCACCCCGGGCAGGCAGAAGGGTTATCTGTTGTATTTCGGGGGCGCGAAGCAATCCGCGACTCGTAGCGCTCGCGTGAAGAAATATGCACCCAGGATCCTGAAAGGGCTCGGCCTCGACGATTAGCCCGTCTTGCGGGCAGTGGCTTGCCGGCATCCGGAGCGGCTGCCAGTAACGCCGCCCCTTGATCCACCCGGTAAGCATCCGCGAACATGCCTCACGGGATCGGGGGATCGGTTGGCCGACGCAGGCTCACGCGGAGTATTCCTGAGCTACGCCTCGCAGGATGCGCAGGTGGCAGAGCTCATTGGCGATAGTCTGCGCGCGGCGGGAATCGAGGTGTGGTTCGACCGCAGCGAGCTGCGGGGCGGTGATGTCTGGGATCAGAAGATCCGCCAGCAGATCCGCGACTGCGCGCTCTTTGTACCCTTAATTTCTGCCAATACGGCCGCGCGCGGCGAGGGCTACTTCCGCGTCGAATGGACGCTCGCCGAGCAACGCGCGCAGCGTATGGCTCGCAATCGCACCTTCATCGTTCCGGTTTGCGTGGACAGCACCCCGGAAGGCGGCGCCGACGTACCCGAAGCCTTCACCCGCGTCCAGTGGACACGGCTGCCGGGCGGCAAGGTGCCGCCGCAGTTTCCTGCGCGCATTGCCGCACTGCTCGAGAGCCACGGCACCGCCACCGACGCGGCCGCTGCTGCTCCCGCGAGCGCTCGTGCGTCCTCGGCCGCCGCCCCGTCAGTTTTTTTCGCCGCGCCTTCGGGGCCGGCCGCGCCCGGGCCAGCCGTTCCCGTGCCGCCTGCAGCGCAGGGCACGCGAAGCACGCTGCGTCTGTTGATCGGCGCCGTAACGCT
>DATGGA010000059.1:0-14869 GCA_035308765.1 Burkholderiales bacterium | reverse complement strand
GCTGTACCGCGACATGCAGTCCGACATGGTGCAGCAGATCATGCGGCGCATCGCCGCCTCGAAACCGCCGAAGCCCGCCGTACAGTAATTCCCCTTGCGCGCAGAGCAGCTCATAGCGCAGCTTTCGCCCGACGCGCAGGCACGTTCCACACCTCCCCTCGCCGGCGTTTATGTCATCCACGGCGACGAGCCGCTGCTGGCGCTCGAATCGGCCGATGCCATCCGCGCCGCGGCGCGCAGGCAAGGCTGCGAAGAGCGGGAAGTCCTCACCGCCGAACGCGGCTTCGACTGGGGCGAGCTCACGCAAGCGGGCGCAAGCCAGTCCCTGTTCGGCGGCCGCAAGATCGTCGAGCTGCGGATGCCCACCGGAAAACCGGGCACGCAGGGTGCCGCGGCAATACAGGCCTATTGCCAGCGCCTCGCCGGCGACAACGTTACCGTGGTGACCGTGCCGCGCCTGCGCAAGGACGACCAGAATTCGCGCTGGTTCCAGGCGCTCTCGGGCGCGGGCGTGGTGATCGACATCTACCCGGTCGAGCGCGCGCGGCTGCCGGATTGGATAGCCGCGCGCCTCGCCCGGCAGGGGCAGCGCGCGTCTCCCGAGACTCTCGGCTTCCTCGCCGACCGCGTCGAGGGCAACCTGCTCGCCGCGCACCAGGAAGTGCAGAAGCTCGGGCTCCTGCTGTCCAGTGGCGAACTCTCCGCCGAGCAGGTGAACGAGGCGGTGGCGAACGTCGCGCGCTACGACGCCAAGGATTGCGCCGCTGCGCTGCTCGCCGGTGATGCGGCGCGCTACGTACGTGTGCTGGACGGCTTGCGCGGCGAAGGCGAGTCGACGGTGCTCATCCTCTGGATGCTCGTGGAGGAACTGCGCGCGCTCGCGCGCATCCAGCAAGGACTGGAAGCCGGCCGCGCCGTCGATCAGCTGCTGCGCGAGAACCGCGTCTGGGGCGAGCGCCAGGCGCTCGTGAGAACGGCGGCGAAGCGGTTGCCGCGTGCCGCGCTCGAACACGCGCTCGCGCACGCGGCCCGCATCGACCGCGCCACCAAGGGCGTCGGACCCGGCGAACCCTGGGATGAACTCATCAGGCTGGGGTTAGAATTGCTGCATGAGAGCGAAGTCGCACGCGCAGGTTCACGCTAAGTCGGCCGATCTCGCCGCCACCATGCGCGACATGGGGATCGCGGCGCGCGCGGCCGCGCGCGAACTGGCGCGTGCCGGCACCGAGACCAAGGACAAGGCGCTGGGCGCGATGGCGGCGGAAATCCGCACGCAGGCCACCGGGCTGCTGAAGGCGAACCACGCCGACGTCGAACAGGCGAAGAAGGAAGGCCGCGACCGCGCCTTCGTCGACCGCCTCACGCTCACGCCCGCGACCATCGAGCAGATGGCCGAAGGCCTGGAAGACATCGCCGTGCTCGAAGATCCGGTCGGCAAGATCTCCGGAATGGTGAAGCGCCCGACCGGCATCGAAGTCGGCCGCATGCGCGTGCCGCTGGGCGTGATCGGCATCATTTACGAATCGCGCCCCAACGTCACGGCGGACGCCGCCGGCCTGTGCCTGAAAGCCGGCAACGCCTGCATCCTGCGCGGCGGCTCCGAAGCGCTGCATTCCAACCAGGCGATCGCCGCCTGCGTGCGCGCGGGACTGAAGGCCGCGGGACTGCCCGAAGCCGCGGTGCAAGTGGTCGCCACCGCCGACCGCGCCGCGGTGGGCCACCTCATCACCATGGGCGAGTACGTGGACATCATCGTGCCGCGCGGCGGCAAGGAACTGATCGAGCGCCTGTCGCGCGAATCGAAAATCCCGATGATCAAGCACCTCGACGGCGTCTGCCACCTCTATGTCGACGACCGCGCCGACCCGGGAATGGCGGTGCGCATCGCCGACAACGCCAAGACGCAGCGCTACGGCACCTGCAACACCATGGAAACGCTGCTGGTGGCCGAAGGCATTGCTTCGACGTTTCTGCCTCTGATCGGGTCCATTTATAAAAACAAGAATGTCGAGATGCGCGCCGACGAAGCCGCGCGCAAACTCGTCAAGGATGCGAAGCCCGCGACCGAGAAGGATTACTACACCGAGTGGCTGGCGCCCGTCGTCTCGATCCGCGTGGTGAAGGATCTGGACGAGGCCATCGCGCACATCGCCAAATACGGCTCGCAGCACACCGATGCCATCGTCACCGCGGACAAGTCGCGGGCCGACCGCTTCCTGCGCGAAGTCGATTCGAGTTCCGTGCTCGTCAACGCTTCGACGCGCTTCGCCGACGGCTACGAGTACGGCCTGGGCGCCGAGATCGGCATCTCGACCGACAAGCTGCACGCGCGAGGCCCGGTCGGCCTCGAGGGCCTGACGACGCAGAAATACGTCGTCCTCGGGCACGGAGAAGTCCGCAGTTAGTGAAGCAGCCGATCGGCATCCTCGGCGGCACTTTCGACCCTGCCCACAACGCCCATCTCGCGATCGCCGGCGCCGCCTTGCGCGCGCTCGGCCTGGAAAAAATCCTCTGGTTGCCGACCGGCGCCCCTCCCTACCGGCCGGCGCCGATCGCTTCCGCGACGCACCGCGCCGCCATGCTGCGGCTCGCGATCGCGGGCGAGCCGCGCTATGCCATCGACGAGCGCGAACTGCAGCCAGCGGCATCCGGCTTCACTTTTGACAGCATTTCTTCCTTGAAAAGCGAACAGCAGAAAAACGATTTCGTCCTCATCATGGGCGCCGACCAGTACGACAAGCGCGGATCCTGGCATCGCTGGCCGGATCTCGAGAAGCTCTGCGACATCGCCGTTTTCGCGAGACCGGGCTGGAATTCCGGCCCAAAGGCAAAATTAATTCCCATCACCCCCTCACCTGTTTCGGCGAGCGATATCCGTGCGCGACTCGCGCGCGGCGACGATGTGTCGACGATGCTGCCGGCCGCGGTGCTCGCCTACATCCGCAAGCACAACCTGTACCGCGCATGAGGTCCGCCTAGTGGATATCCGCAAAAAGGAACGCGCGGTGGTCGAAGCGCTGGAAGACGTCAAGGGCCGCGACATCGTGGTCTACAACGTCGCCCGCCAGACCGCGTACTTCGAGCGCGTGGTGATCGCAAGCGGCGATTCGAACCGCCAGGTAAACGCGCTCGCGATCAGCGTCCAGGAAAAACTCAAGGCGCTGGGGGTGCGGATCGCCGGCGTCGAGGGCCGCCGCAACGGCGAATGGGTGCTGGTGGACCTGGGCGACATCGTGGTCCACGTCATGCATCCCGCGGTGCGCAGCTTTTACAACCTGGAAGAGCTCTGGGGCGGCAAGGAAGTAAAGGTAAAAGCGAAGCCCAGACCTAAACCCAAGGCGAAACCGGCCGCCAAACGCCGCGCCCGTGCCAAGACTACTCGTCCTCGCGGTCGCAAATAAGCTGCCGGCCTGGGCCGAAAGCGCCCGCGACGAGTACCTGAGCCGCATGCCGCGCGGCTACGAAGTGGAACTGCTGCAGTTCAAACCCAGGGACGCGGGAAAGGTGAGGGAGAAAATTCCCCGCAATGCGCGCGTTGTCGCGCTGGACGAGCGCGGCAAGGACCTCACCACCAGGCAGTTCGCGGCGCTGCTCGGCGAAGCCACGGCCTTCGTCGTCGGCGGCGCCGACGGACTGGATCCGGCGATAAAAAAAGACGCCGCGCTGCTGCTGCGCCTCTCGGCGCTCACGCTCCCGCACGCGCTCGCGCAGGTAGTGCTTTGCGAACAACTTTACCGCGCCGCAACGCTGCTGACGGGACATCCCTACCACAGGGATTAGCTTTAAACTTCGCGCTCCCGTGATTACCCAGCTCGACCGCAGCATCTATCTTGCTTCGCGCAGCCCGCGGCGCCGCGAGCTGCTGTCGCAGATCGGGGTGCGCTTCCAGTTGCTGCTGTTCCGCGACAATCCCGAGACCGATCCCGAACTCGATGAAGCGGTGCTGCCGGGCGAGACCCCGGGCGGCTACGTCGAGCGCGTCGCGCGCGCCAAAGCGCAGGCCGGCTGGCGGCGCCTGGAGCAGCGCAGCCTGCCGCGCGCTGCGGTGCTCGCCGCGGACACCACGGTCGCAATCGACGGCCGCGTTCTCGGCAAGCCGGCCGGCCGCCGCGAAGCCGCCGAAATGCTCGGCGCGCTTTCGGGGCGGCTGCATCAGGTGCTGACCGCGGTGGTGCTGAAGCACGATTCGCAGCTCGAGTGCGTCACATCGGTTTCGGAGGTCAGCTTCAAGACCCTCTCGGCGGAGGATATCCGGCAGTACGTCGCCACCGGCGAATGCGACGACAAGGCCGGCGCCTACGCCATCCAGGGCCGCGCCGCGCAATTCGTGGTGGAACTGCAGGGCAGCTTCTCCGGCGTGATGGGGCTGCCGTTGTACGAAACCGCCGAATTGCTCGAGCGCATGGGCGCGCAACATGAACGAAGAAATACTCGTTAACATCACGCCGCAGGAAACGCGCGTCGCGGTACTCGCCGCCGGCCAGGTGCAGGAGCTGGTAGTCGAGCGCGCGGCCAGCCGCGGCCTGGTCGGCAATATCTATATGGGCAAGGTTGCGCGCGTGCTGCCCGGCATGCAGTCCGCGTTCGTCGAGATCGGCCTGGAACGCGCCGCCTTTCTTCACGTCGCAGATATCTGGGAGCACCGGAAGGCCAACGGCGAGGGCGAGCCGGGCAAGCCGATCGAGAAAATCCTCGCCGAAGGGCAGCCGGTGCTGGCGCAGGTGCTGAAGGACCCGATCGGCACCAAGGGCGCGCGGCTTTCGACCCAGCTGTCTGTCGCGGGCCGGCTGCTGGTCTACCTGCCGCAGGATCCGCACATCGGCATCTCGCAACGCATCGAGGACGAAGCCGGGCGTGCGGCGCTGCGCGAAAAACTGCAGGAACTCATTCCCGCCGACGAAAAGGGCGGCTTTATCCTGCGCACGCTCGCCGAGAGCGCGAGCGAGGAGGAACTGCGCGCCGACATCGAGTACCTGCGCAACCTGTGGCGCGATATCCGCGAACGCTCGCTCGGAGCGCAGCCGCCCAAGCTCGTGTACCAGGATCTGTCGCTCGCCCAGCGCGTGCTGCGCGACATGACGACCGAGGCGACTTCCGCGGTGCGCGTCGACTCGCGCGAAAACCACCAGAAGCTCGCCGCCTTCGCGCAGTCCTACATGCCGCGGCTGCACGGCAGGCTGGAGCACTACACCGGCGAGCGGCCGCTGTTCGAGCTCTACAACGTCGAGCAGGAAATCGAGAAGGCGCTCTCGCGCCGGGTGGACCTCAAGTCCGGAGGCACGCTGGTCATCGACCAGACCGAGGCGATGACCACGATCGACGTCAACACCGGCGGCTTCGTCGGCCAGCGCAATTTCGACGACACCGTGTTCAAGAACAACCTCGAGGCGGCGCAGGCGATCGCGCGCCAGTTGCGGCTGCGCAACCTGGGCGGCATCGTCGTGATCGATTTCATCGACATGGATTCCGAGCAGCACCGCGCCGCCGTGCTGGAGGAATTCAAGCGCGCGCTGTCGCGCGACCGCACGCGCATGACGGTGAGCGGCTTCACCGCGCTCGGCCTGGTCGAGATGACGCGCAAGCGCACCCGCGAGTCGCTCGCGCACGTGCTGTGCGAGCCCTGCGCCGCCTGCGCCGGCCGCGGCCAGGTAAAGACCGCGCGCACCCTGTGCTACGAGATCCTGCGCGAGATCCTGCGCGAGGCGCGCGCCTTCAACGCGCGCGAATTCCGCGTGCTCGCCTCCCGGGCGGTGTGCGACCTGTTCCAGGAGGATGAATCGGGCGCACTGGCGATGCTCTGCGACTTCATCGGCAAACCGGTTTCAGTGCAGGTAGAGACCGGTTATTCCCAAGAACAATACGACATCGTGCTCCTGTGACGGACATCTGCTTCACATCGGCAAAAAAGCTGGCGCAGCTGATCCGCGGCCGGAAGCTCTCGGCGACCGAGGTGATGCAGGCCTTCATCGCGCAGATCGAACGCGTGAATCCGAAGGTCAATGCCATCGTGACCTTTTTGCCCGAGCTTGCGCTTTCCGCGGCGAAAAAGTTCGACAAGAATTTCAAATCGAACAAAGCCAGACCGCTGGCCGGTCTGCCCATCGCCTACAAGGACAACGTGCCGACGCGCGGCATCCGCACCACTTCCGGCTCGCCCGTCTACAAGGACCACGTGCCGAAAGAGGACCACCTCCTCGTGGAGCGGCTGTCGGCCGCCGGCGCGATCACCATCGGCAAGACCAATCTCCCCGAATTCGCCGCCGGCAGCCATACCTTCAACCTGGTGTTCGGCGCCACCCTGAATCCCTACGACCTGAGCAAGAGCGCCGGCGGCTCGTCGGGCGGCGCGGCCGCGGCGGTCGCTTCCGGGATGCTGCCCTTTGCGGATGGCGGGGACCTGGCCGCCTCGTTGCGCAATCCCGGCAACTTCTGCAACGTGGTCGGTTTCCGGCCTTCGCCCGGCCGCGTGCCGCACTGGCCGTCGAACGCCACCTGGAACACGCTGGGCGTGCTCGGCCCGATCGCGCGCACGGTTTCGGATGCGGCCTTTCTCCTGTCGGCGATGGCGGGCCCGGATCCGAGAGCGCCGACGTCGATCGCCGAACCTGGCTCGATATTCTCAAAGCCCCTGAACAGGAATTTCGGGAAAGTCCGTGTCGCGTGGAGCCGCAGCCTCGGCGGCCTGCCGATGGATCCGCGCGTCACCGCCGTTCTTGAAAAGCAGAGAAAGGCCTTCAAGGACCTCGGCTGCATCGTCGAAGAAGCCGAGCCGGATTTCGCTGGCGCGACCGAAGCCTTCGAGACCATGCGCGCCGTCTCCTTCGTGCAGAACTACGGCGAGCTGGTGAAAACGCGCCGCCGGGAGGTCAAGGACACGATCATCTGGAACGTCGAGCAGGGCCTGAAGCTCGCGCCCGAGAAAATCGCCAGGGCCGAAACCCTGCGCAACGGGCTCTACCACCGCATGCGCGTGTTCCTCGAACGCTACGAATTCCTCCTCTGCCCGGTGAACCAGCTGCCGCCCTTCCCGTCGGAGCAGGAATATCCCACGCAGATCGCGGGCGAGCCGATGAGCAACTACCTCGACTGGATGAAGAGCTGCTACTACATCACCATCACCAGCCATCCGGCGATATCGGTCCCCGCGGGATTCACGGACGACCAGCTGCCGCTTCCCGTGGGGCTGCAGATCGTCGGCCGCTACCGCGACGATTTCGGCGTGCTGCAGCTCGCGCACGCGTTCGAGCAAATCACGCAGACCTGGAAGCGTCGACCTGCACTAGCAATGTAAGCAGAGTCGTGTGCGTAAGGACTGCTATTCCCTTGTGAGCGTCACGGTGCAATCTCTCGCATTCTTTCCCCCGCTGAAGATGGTAGCCACGCCTTCAAACGAATTTGCTGAAAACGTTCCCGAGCCATTCGTCGTCCACGTTGAAAGATTGCCAGTTTTCCTGCGTCCATATCCTTGAAATGCGATCTTGTTGCCGGAGACGGTACCAGTCCAGTCATCAACTACATTTGAGGTTTCGTAGTGGGAATTTGCGTCTTTTCCAATGACGGTAAGAAAAACAGGTGTCCGCGTTGGTCCCTGTACCCCTCCCGGAGTGAAATATTTCAACTCTCCACATAAGATATCCCCTTTCCACTTTCCGTCAAATCCTTCCACGAGGCGTGGCTTTGTAACGGGGGCGACGGAAGCCACGACGGCGGCTTTTTCCAAAGCAACTTTTTCGGCTTCCGCTTTTGGGGCCTGTTCCTTCACGTATCTTGCCTCTTCCTCACGTTTCCGAGTTTGCTCCGCTAGTTGACGCTGTTTGACCTCATCTCTTGCTTTCCTAGTCTCCTCTTCGCGCTGCTTAGATAGTGCGTTTTCCGCTGCCGCCTTAGCCATCGCAGCTTTCTGAACCACTGCTTTTTCGGTTTCGGCCTTTTCCGCAAATTCCCTTCTGACACGTTCTTCAGCCTCCCGCCTAATCTTCTCCTCATCGACTGCAGCCACCTCCGGCGTGGTCGGCGAAGGCGTGGGTTGTTCCAATTTGGGTGACTCGATTTTCTGAGGCGCCGACGTCTGTGCCACTGGCGTAGGTGCTGACTCTGTTACAGGTGATCTGCCAATCAGCAGATACGCCCCGACGGACCCCGCGATTAAGAAGGTAGCGATGATCACCGGAACGGCGAGTGAACTCTTTTTGGCCTTATCTGCCAGCGTCAATGCTTCTCGGCTCGCTAAGGTAGCTTCGCCATCCACCGCCGCCGCTTTGGTACGCGCTTGCTTTTCCTGCTCTAACCTGACCGCAGTCTCGCGACGCACTCGTTCCTCAACTTCACGCTTGATACGCGCTTCGGTTTCTTCGTGAGCCGCCCGCTCCACTTCTCGATGCACCGTCTCTTCTCTAAGGCGCGCTTCATTTTTCGAGCGATCCTCGGCTTCCCGTAACGCGTGCTCTTCTAACTCCGTGCGCTTACGGCGTTCAGCCTCCTCGGAGCTGCGATCAGCCTGCTGAGCGAGCCGGATCGCGTCCGAGAACTGCCGCGCCGACTCGTAGCGCGCCTCGGGCTTCTTTGCCATAGCCCGGGCGACAACTTTGTCCCACACGCTTGAGATCATCGGATTGATCGCTGAAGGCTCGATCGCTTCCTGCCGCAGGACCTTCTGCATGATGGTGGTGACCGAGCCGGTAAAGGGCTTGTCTCCCGTGAGCAGTTGATACAGGATCACGCCCGCCGAGTAGATATCGCTGTGATGATCCACAGTCATGCCGAGAAACTGCTCCGGCGACATGTAGGCGGGCGTGCCGAGCATCGCTCCGGTTTCCGTGAGGTTGGAAGCCTCAACCCGCGCGATACCGAAATCCACCACCTTGAGCGAGCCATCTTTGAGCAGAAACATGTTCGCGGGCTTGAGGTCTCGATGAACGACGCCGTGCTCATGCGCATGGCTGAGCGCACCCAAGAGTTGCGTCATGATGCGCACCACGTCGTCCAGCGACGGGCGCGCACCGCGTTCGAGATATGTCCCGAGCTCGTCACCACCGATGAACTCCATGACGATGTACGGCGTGCCGCCGTCTTCGCCGTACTCATGGATCGTGACGATGTGAGGGTGCGACAAGCGTCCGGCGGACTGGGCTTCGCGCTTGAAGCGTTCCAAGACCTGGGAAAGTTGGTTTTGTTCGAATACGTCGGTTCGGAGAGTCTTGATGGCGACCCGACGCCCAATCGTCGGGTCGAAACCCTCATACACGGTGCCCATGGCGCCGCGCCCTACCTGCAGACGGATTTCGTACTTGCCGATTTTGTCCACGATGGCCGGCGCAGTCCCCGCGCTTTTCCCCTATGGAAAGGCTACCACGATGCTCGAACAATCTGGCAAGGAACCGGTCCATCTAGAATATTCGGATGAATGGACAGAAGCGTCATGTTTCGTGACCGTTTAGGGCTGGGGTTGACTGCCGCGAACGGCGAGGCCGCGCGCGCGTTCGACGACACGGTATGGGCCTACGTCGGCTTCTCGCGCGAACCGGGCGTTCCTCTCAAGCGCGCGCTGCAAGCGGATCCCGCGATGCCGATGGCGCTCTGCCTGCAGGGCTATTTCATGCACCTGATGGGATTGCCGGCACTTGTGGCGAAGGCCAGATCTGCTCATCAAGCCGCTTTTAAATCAGTCAAAACCACTCCGAGAGAAAAATCCCACGTTGCCGCACTCGGTGCCTGGTGCGACGGGGAACTCGAGCGCACCTGCGAAATCCTGGAGGGCATCCTGCGCGAGCACCCGCGCGATTTCCTCGCGCTCAAGCTGGCGAACTACCTTTACTTCTACATGGGCGACGCTGCGAACGTGCGCGACGGCCCGGCGCGCGCGCTCAAGGCCTGGGACGAAGCGACGCCGGGCTACGGCCACCTGCTCGCGTTGCACGCCTTCGGGCTGGAGGAGTCCGGCGACTACGCCGCGGCCGAGCGCGCCGGACGGCTGGCGACGGAGATCAATCCGGCCGATCCCTGGGCCGTGCATGCCGTGGCCCACGTGATGGAGATGCAGGACCGCGCTGGGGAGGGTGCGGCCTGGATCGAGACGCTCGCGCCGCACTGGGACACGGCGAATTTCTTCCGTTTCCATCTATGGTGGCATCTGGCGCTGATGCGCTGGGGCGCGGGCCGGCCCGACGAGGCGCTGGCGCTGTACGACGCGCGCGTCTGGGCCGACGGCTCCAGCGAAAACCTGAGCCTGTGCAACGACATCTCCATGCTGGCGCGGCTGGAGCTCGCCGGCGTGGATGCCGGCGGGCGCTGGGACGCAGTGGCGAAAGCGGTGCGCGAGCAGGCTGGCGGTTCGGTGATGGCATTCGTGGACGCGCATTACGCCATGGCCCTGGGCTCGGTGCCGCCGCTCGAAGACCACGGCACCACGGCGCGCGTGCACTCTGCGGTCGGGCGCGCCGTATGCGAGGCCGCCGTCGCGTGGCGCGTGAGGGACTACTCCCGCGCCGCCGGATTGCTCGCGCCCGTGCGCAAGGACATTTGGAAAATCGGCGGCAGCCACGCGCAGCGCGACCTGTTCACGTTGATCCTGATGGATTCGGCGCTGAAGACCGGCAAGCGGGATTTGCTGAAGACGCTGCGCGCCGAGCGTGCTGCGCTGCGGCCGAACGGGTCGCTGCCGGCGCAATTGACTGCGGTCAAGGAATAGCGCCCGCCGGAAGTACGTTAATGTCATCGTCACCGAGAGAGGAGATTGCACCATGCTGAAAGACGCCCCCCGCGGCCTGTGGTCCGACGATCATTTCAACAGCCTCGTTCCGGAGACGCCGATCAACCGGCGCGCCTTCATCGCCGCGGCGATCGCGGCCGGCTTCGCCGTCACCGCCGAGCCGGTGCTGGCGCAGGCCATCAAGACACCGATGGACGGGCTGGAAGGCGGCGACGTGAAGGTCGGCGACATTCCGGCCTACTACGCGGTGCCCAAGACCGGCGGCAAGCGCGCAGTGGTCATCGTTATTCCCGAAATCTGGGGCCTGCACGAATACCAGAAGGACATGTGCCGCCGCCTCGCCAAGACGGGCTACTTCGCCGTTTCCTCGGACCCCTATTTCCGCATCGGCGAACTGGCGGAGCTGACCGACATCAAGGACGTGATCGCGGGCGCCAACAAGCTCACCGATGAGCAGGCCTATGCGGACCTCGACGCGGTGCTCGGCTGGGCCGAGAAACACAAGCGCGCCAACACGACCAAGCTGGGTCTGACCGGCAATTGCCGCGGCGGGCGCATGGTGTGGATGTACGTCGCGCACCAGAAGAAGATCAAAGCTGCGGCGTCCTGGTACGGCTCGCTGATGCCGATTCCGCCGGCGATGACGCAGGGGCCGCTGGATGTCACCGATAAGATCCACTGCCCGGTGCTCGGCCTTTACGCCGGCGCCGACCAGGGAATTCCGCAGGAGCAAGTCGAGCGCCTGCGCGCCGGTTTGCTCGCCTTCGGCAAGGACAAGACTTGCCTGATCCACGTCTACCCGGGCGTGCCGCACGGCTTCCACGCCGACTACCGGCCGACCTACCGCAAGGCCGAGGCCGAGGACGGCTGGAAGCGGATGCTGGCCTGGTTCAGGAAGCACGGCGTCGCTGCCTGAACGTCTTCCGGAAAATAAAAGGCCGCCCCCGGGGTGGCCTTTTTTTGGTTTGTGGTGTTGGCGCGCCCGAGACGATTCGAACGTCCGACCCCTGCCTTCGGAGGGCAGTACTCTATCCAGCTGAGCTACGGGCGCCTTCCTGATATCGCGAGTTTCACGCTAAAATCAGCATTTTACACGCACCGTTACGGGGACGCCCGCATGGCCGAACACGACGAGCATTCCTCCTTCATCAAGACGCCGCAGCAGCTGATCACGGTGATCCTGCTCGCTTTCGTGGTGCCTATTTTCGGCATCATCATGACGGTGCAGCTGGTGGTGAACCGGCCGCATGCCGATCCCTCGGCGCTCACACCCGAGGCGATTGCGGCACGCCTGCAGCCGGTCGGCACGGTGGAAGTCGGCGCCGCGGGCGCAGCCGCCGGCGAGCCGCGCGCCGGCGATGAAGTCGTGAAGACGGTCTGCGGCGCCTGCCATCTTACCGGCGCCGCGGGCGCGCCCAAGATCGGCGACAAGGCGGCGTGGGGCCCGCGAGTCAAGGAAGGGTTCGATAAGCTGCTGAAGACCGCTATCAAGGGCGAGAAAGCCATGCCGCCCCGCGGCGGCGCAGCGGACCTGACCGATTTCGAACTCTCGCGCGCGATCGTGTTCATGACGAATCAGTCTGGCGCGAGCTTCAAGGAACCGCCCGCGCCCGCCGCCGCGAAACCCGCGGCCGGCGCGCCGAAAAAATAGTACGGCGCTTCGCCAAGCAACGCGCCTCCTTCAATCGGGGCCCCGTCCCCGGGGTCCGCTACCGCAGGGGTCCTGATATGGTCCCGCATCTCACCACCGCACTCAACGGCCCGCTGCTCGAACTGGAGCAGCGCGTGCTCGACGCCAGCATCGCGATCGAGCGCTGGTTCCGCCTCCGCTGGCAGGCGCAGGAGGCGCCCTTCTACTGTTCGGTGGACCTTCGCAATTCCGGCTTCAAGCTCGCGCCGGTGGACACCAACCTGTTCCCTGGAGGCTTCAACAACCTCGGCCCGGCGTTCACCCCGCTCGCGGTCCAGGCCGCGACCGCGGCGATCGAGAAAATCTGTCCCGACGCGAAGAACCTGCTGCTGATTCCCGAGAACCACACGCGCAACAAGTGGTATCTGGAGAACGTGGCGACGCTGGCCGCGATCCTGCGCCAGACCGGCTTGGAAGTTCGCATCGGCAGCCTGAATCCGGAAATCACCGCGCCTACCGAGCTGGAAACGGCGACCGGCAGAAAGCTGCGCCTGGAGCCCCTGAAGCGTTCCGGCGCACGGCTGGGCGTGGAGGGCTTCGATCCCTGCGCCATCCTGGTCAACAACGACCTGTCCGCCGGCATCCCGGCGATCCTCGAGGGGCTGGAGGAGCAGGTGCTGCTGCCGCCGCTGCACGCCGGCTGGGCGGTGCGCCGGAAATCCGCCCACTTCGCCGCTTACGACGAGGTCGCGGCGGAATTCGGGCAACTGCTGCAGATCGACCCCTGGCTGGTGAATCCCTACCACGCGCGCTGCGGCGAGATCGACTTCCAGGCGCGCGAGGGCGAGGAATGCCTCGCATCCAACGTCTCGATGCTGCTGGAGAAAATCCGCACCAAGTACCTGGAGTACGGCATCAAGGACAAGCCCTACGTCGCGGTCAAGGCCGATGCCGGCACCTACGGCATGGGCGTGATGATGGTGCACGATGCCGCGGAAGTGAGGGATCTCAACCGCAAGCAGCGCAACAAGATGGCGGTGGTGAAGGAAGGCCTCGCGGTGCACGACGTGATCATTCAGGAAGGCGTGCACACGGTCGAACGCATCGAGGAAAAGGCCGCCGAGCCGGTGGTGTACATGATCGACCACTACGTCATCGGCGGCTTCTACCGCGTGCACGGCGCGCGCGCCGCGGACGAGAACCTGAACGCGCCGGGAATGCACTTCGTGCCGCTCGCGTTCGAGCAATCCTGCACCATGCCCGACCCGCACGCGAGCTGCGATGCGCCGCCCAACCGCTTCTACGCCTACGGCGTGGTGGGGCGCCTCGCGCTCGCCGCGGCCGCGCTCGAGCTGGAACAGACGGCCCCGTCCACGGCATAGCCTGCGCGTGAAACTGCTTTTCGTCCTCGATCCGTTGACGGACCTCAAGGCCTACAAGGACACGAGCGTGGCCCTGATGCGCTCGGCGCAGGCGCGCGGCCACCAGATTTTTTCCTGCCAGCAGACGGATATCTCCTGGCGAGGCCGCGTCTTCGCCCGCGCCGGCCGCCTGTCGCTCACCGACAACGACGAGGACTGGTACCGGCATCACGCGGCTGAAGCGCTCGAACTCACCTTGTTCGATGCAGTCCTTATGCGCAAGGACCCGCCGTTCGACCTCGAATACATGGCCAGCACCTGGCTCCTGTCCCAAGCCGAGCGCGACGGTGCGCGCGTGTTCAACCGGCCCGCGGCGATCCGCGACCACAATGAAAAGCTGGGGATCCTGGAGTTCCCGCAGTTCGTGGCGCCGACGCTGGTATCGCGCGATCCGGAAGCGGTGCACGCGTTCATCGACGAGCATCGGGACGCCATATTGAAGCGCCTCGATGGCATGGGCGGCGAGAGCATATTCCGCGTGAGGCTGGATGACCCGAACCGCAACGTAATCATCGAGACCATGGTGCAGGGCGGTGCGCGCTCGATCATGGCGCAGCGCTACCTGCCGGCGATCAAGGAGGGCGACAAGCGCATCCTGCTGATCGACGGCAAGCCGGTGCCGCATGTCCTCGCGCGCCTCGCCAAGCCGGGCGAGTCGCGCGCCAACCTCGCCGCCGGGGGGCGCGGCGTCGCGCGGCCGCTCTCGGCGCACGACCGGAAAATCGCGGAAGCGCTGGGGCCCGTGCTTGCCGCGCGCGGCCTGCTGCTGGTCGGCCTGGACGTGATCGGCGAGCACCTGACCGAAATCAACGTGACCAGCCCTACCTGCGCGCGCGAGATCCAGGACCAGACCGGATTCGACGTCTCGGGCATGTTCGTCGATGCGCTGGAAAAGAAGCTCGGGGCGAAACCCGCGTGATCGGCATCCTCATCGTCGCGCACGGCGCCTTCGGCGAAGCACTGATCCACTCCGCCAGCCACGTGCTCGGCAAGCGTCCGCTGCGGGTCAGGCAGGTCGGCATCACCGTGCACGACGATCCGGAGGCGATGCTGCCGCAGGCGATGGAGCTGGTACGCCAGCTCGATTCGGGCAGCGGCGTGCTGGTGCTT
>DATGGA010000058.1:0-65874 GCA_035308765.1 Burkholderiales bacterium | reverse complement strand
CTTCACGTCGGCGACGTCGAGTTCGACGAGCGAACTGCGCACGCGCCCCTCTCTTAGCGCGCGCGTGACTGGGTAGTCGCCCAGGAGAGCTTTCAAGCGCATGGGTGGCGCGAGTGTACTCCCGGGGGTGCAGCGCAGCAGATTCGGCGCGCCGGTAATTTGACAAGCCCCTGAGCGCTGTTGCCTACTAGCGCCCCGCGATTCAATTTTGCCGCGCCCTGAGGAGGGACACCGCATGCTTCGATTCAACCGCACGCCGCTCGCTGCCGCAGTCCTTTGCGCGGGCCTGGCGCTCGCTTCGTCCGCGGCGAGCGCCCAGAACAAGCAGTACTCCTTCGCCTACGACCAGCCGCACGCTACTGCCTACGGCTACGGCGCCGACGTATTCGGCAAGAAGCTGGAGGAGCTGAGCAAGGGCAGCATGTCCATCAACCAGTATCCCGGCGCGCAGCTCGGCCAGGAGCCGCAGGTGCTGCAGAAGGTGCAGTCCGGCGACGTCGATTTCACGCTGGTGGCGATCGCCAATTCGGCCACCATCCAGCCCGAGGCGGGGGTATTTTCGGTGCACTTCATCTTTCGCGGGCCGGAGCACGCGGTAAAGGCGCTGACCAACCCGGGCGTTCTTGCCGCGATGCGTGAGCTGTACGCTGCGAAAGTGAAGGGCGCGCACATGCTGACGCTCGGCAGCCAGGGCCTGCGCAACCTGTATTGCAAGAAGGAAGTGAAGAACGTCGGCGAGATCAAGGGCCTCAAGGTGCGCGTGCAGGCGACGCCGACCGAGGATGCGCTGTTCCCGGCCTACGGCGCGCAGGTCGTGCACATGCCCTTCGGCGACGTCTACACGTCGCTGCAGACCGGCGTCGTGGACTGCGCGGAGAACGGCTATACGGTCTACATGCTGAACAAGCACTACGAGGTCGCGCCGGTCATGTCGGTCACCGAACACGAGGCAAACCACTCGGTGCTGTTCGTCAGCGACAAGCTCTGGTCGAGCCTGTCCGCCGAACAGAAGAAGTGGGTGCAGGGCGCGGCCGACGCGATGAACGCCGTCGAGCCCGCCAAGGCCTTCGAACTCGAGCGCGAATCGCGCGCCAAGCTGCAGAAGATGGGCGTGAAAGTCGTCGACGGCGTGGACAAGTCCGGCTTCGAGAAGATCGCCGCGCCGATGCAGGACAAGATCGCGAAGGACCTTGGCCCGAACGCCGTCAAGGTCCTGGAGCTCGTCCGCGGCGTGAAGTAGCGCTGAACGACCGGGCAGTGCTACGGCAGGGCCGGTCCTGGACCGGCCCTGTTTTTTGCTAGCGGAGGGTGCATGCAGGAGCCCGAATCGCTGGTTCTTCAGCGGAACCGGCATTTGAAGTGGAAGGCGTTCGACGCGCTCGAATTGCTGCTGATGGTGATTTGCGGCCTGTTGCTCGCAGGCTTCGCGGTGACGGTCTTTCTGGATATCGTCACGCGCATCCTGGGCCGGCCCTGGCTGTGGCTGCAGGAAGTCACCAGCGTTCAGTTCATCTACTGCGTCTTCATCGGGACCGCGGTGGCGGTGCGGCGCAATGACCACCTGCTGCTGACGGAGATCACGGAAGCGATGACCGGACGGCTGCGCTTTTTCATCGAGACCTCGACCCGTTTGGTGATTCTTGGCGTCGCCCTGTGCCTGGCGTGGTTCGGCTATCTGAACGTGCTGGCGGGTTTTGGCAGTTTCAGGATGCCTTCCCTTACGCCGATTGCCTATTGGTACGCGGCCATTCCACTATCTGGCGCGCTGATCGTCCTGTTCGTCGTCGAACAGCTGGTGAACGGGTGGAAGCACGGCTATGAGCACGGCGCCCGCGGCGCGCAGGATGCGGATCCGACGGTTCCCGGGACATGAGCAACGGGCTCATTCTCGCCTTGATGACGGCGCTGTTCCTGATTCTCGGTTACAGCGGGGTCCCAGTCGCTTTTGCGCTGATGGCGGGTGTTTTCGTGGGCGCGATGTTTACGCAGATCAGCCTGGCGTCGGTCGTCGGCCAGCTCTTCAACGGCATCGACTCCGAGGCGCTGATGGCCATCCCGTTCTTTCTCCTGGTCGGGGAATTGATGACCTCGTCGCAGATCATTCTGCGCATCGTCGAATTGTCCCAGGCGCTGGTGGGCCACATGCGCGGCGGCCTGGCGCAGGTAGTGACGGTATTCAGCATGTTTTTCTCGGGAATGTCGGGGTCCGTCTCCGCCGACGTCGCGGTGCTGACGAAGACGATGGCCAAGCCGATGGCCGAGCAGGGATACTCCCGGCCCTTCGTCGCCTCGCTGATCGCTGCGGCGTCGACGATCGCGGCCCTGGTGCCGCCGAGCATCATGGCGGTCGTCTATGGCGCGATCGGGAACGTCTCCATCGCCGGCTTGTTCCTGGGCGGCGTCGTGCCCGGATTCATGGTCGCCATCGGGCTCATGTGCTACAGCTATTTTTTCGGCCCGGCGGGATTTCGGCGGCCCCGATCGTCCTTTGGCCAGCTCACGCAGGCGTCACGCCGCGCGCTGCTTGCGCTGTTGATCCCGGTGATCCTGATCGGCGGAGTATTGACGGGATGGTTTACGCCGACCGAGGCCGGGGTGGTGGCGATAACGTACATCCTTCTCGTCGTCATCCCGCTGCTCAATCCCGGCCACCTGCGTCGCCTGCCGAGAGACTTCGTACATGCGGGAATGATATTCACGCTTCCTGTCATCACGATCTCGGCGGCATCCGCATTCGGCTGGATGCTGGCTTACCTTCGGGGCCCGGTCGTGGTGTCCGAATGGATCACGGCCATCGCGGGCACCGATCCGCACCTGATCATGCTGGCGCTGGTTGCGGTATTCGTCGTGGTCGGAGACTTCATCGAGCCCATTCCGGCGATCGTGATCTTCATGCCCATCGTCAATGTCCTTACGCAGGCAGGCGGCATACACGGAGTTCACATGGGCGTCGTGCTGATTGTGACGCTTGCCTTTGGCCTGATTACGCCTCCCTACGGACTTGCGCTTCTCATGGCGTCGAAGTTCGTCGACGTTCGCTTTGCCACCTGCCTGAAGGCATCCCTGCCGATCTACCTCATCTTCCTCGCGACCATTGCCGCCGCGATCTATCTTCCGGATCTCGTCCTCTGGCTTCCAAAGCACGTCCTTCCCGAGTCGGTGGGGTGTTTCAAGAATCCGGGCGGCGCCGGCTACATCTGCCCGTAAAAAGGGTGTCATTGGGCGCGCAACTCGCGTACAATGCGCGGTCTTTTTTGCAAAAGAATCAACGCCATGCCCCGCGCTGTCCGTTCGTTACGCAACGTCGCCATCATCGCCCACGTCGATCACGGCAAGACGACCCTGGTCGACAAGCTGTTGCAGCAATCGGGCACCTTCGCCGCGCACCAGCACGTGCAGGAGCGGGTGATGGACTCCAACGACCTGGAGCGCGAGCGCGGCATCACCATCCTGGCCAAGAACTGCGCGGTGCGCTACAAGGGCACGCACATCAACATCGTCGACACGCCTGGCCACGCCGATTTCGGGGGCGAAGTGGAGCGCGTCCTGTCCATGGTGGACGGCGTGCTGCTGCTGGTGGACGCGGTCGAGGGCCCGATGCCGCAGACGCGCTTCGTCACGCGCAAGGCGCTGGCGCTGGGCCTGAAGCCCATCGTCGTGGTCAACAAGGTGGACCGTCCCGGCGCGCGCGCCGAGTGGGTGGTGAACCAGACCTTCGACCTGTTCGACAAGCTCGGCGCGACCGAGGAGCAGCTCGATTTCCCCGTTGTTTACGCTTCGGCCCTTTTGGGTTGGGCAAAAAATGATTTGAATGAAAAAGAAGAAAATCTGGAACCCCTATTTCAGGCAATCCTCGACCACGTGCCGATGCGCGACGAGAATCCCGACGAGCCGCTGCAGCTGCAGATCTGCTCGCTGGATTACTCGAGCTACGTCGGCAAGATCGGCATCGGCCGCATCCGCCGCGGCTGCGTGCGCCCGGGACAGGAGGTTTTGCTTTTGCATGGAAATTCTTCCCCTGTAAAAGCGAAAATAAATCAGATTCTGATGTTCGAAGGCCTCGACCGGATGCCCGTGGACGTGGCGGAGGCGGGCGACATCGTGCTCATCAACGGCATCGACGAAATCGGCATCGGCGCCACGCTCTGCGACCTGGAGCACGCCGATCCGCTGCCGCTGCTCAAGGTGGACGAGCCGACGCTGACCATGAATTTCCTGGTGAACGCCTCGCCGCTCGCCGGCAAGGAAGGCAAGTACGTGACCAGCCGCCAGATCCGCGAGCGCCTGGAGCGCGAGACCAAGAGCAACGTCGCGATGCGCGTCGAGTACCCCGTCGACACCGACACCTTCATCGTGCACGGCCGCGGCGAACTGCACCTGACGATCCTGCTGGAGAACATGCGGCGCGAGGGCTACGAAATCGCGGTGTCGCGGCCGCGCGTAATCTACAAGGACATCGAGGGCGAGCGCTGCGAGCCCTATGAAATCCTGACCATCGACGTCGAAGACAAGAACCAAGGCGCGGTGATGGAGGAACTCGGCCGCAGGCGCGGCGAGTTGCTCGACATGCAGCCGGACGGCAAGGGCCGCGTGCGGCTCGACTACCGCATCCCTGCGCGCGGGCTGATCGGTTTCCAGGGCGAATTCATGACGCTCACCCGCGGCACGGGCGTGATGAGCCACGTGTTCGACGAATACGCGCCGCTCAAGGGCGATATGGCGGAGCGCCGTAACGGCGTGCTGGTGTCCCAGGACGACGGCGTGGCCGTCGCCTACGCAATCTGGAAGCTGCAGGAGCGCGGCCGCATGTTCGTGAGCCCCGGCGAGCCGGTGTACGAGGGCATGATCGTCGGCATCCACAGCCGCGACAACGACCTGGTGGTGAACCCGATTCGCACCAAGCAGCTCACCAACATCCGCGCTTCCGGCAAGGACGAGGCCATCGACCTGGTGCCGCCGATCGGCCTGACGCTGGAATACGCGGTGGAATTCATCGCCGACGACGAGCTGGTGGAAATCACGCCGAAATCCATCCGGCTGCGCAAGCGCCACCTGCAGGAACACGAGCGCCGCAGGGCGGATAGAGCAGCGGCCTAAGTGGCGTCGCGCGGCGCGCGATTTGCAGTCTTTCTTGTATTTCTTTCTTGCAACCAGGCTGTCCTTGCGTGGGGCCCGGAAGGCCACCGTATGGCGGGAGAAATCGCGCAGTCCCTGCTCAGCCCGCAGGCGGCGCGCGAAATCGCGTACCTGCTCGCGAACGACCGCTTGGCCGACCGTACGCCCTCAGGGCGTACCCGGCTGGGGGAAATCGCCAACTGGGCCGACGAAATCCGCGACCAGCCCTGGTCGAGGAAATATTCCCAATGGCACTACGACAACGAACCGCTGTGCGAAGCCGCGCCGCCGGAGAAGGTCTGCCCGCGCGGCAATTGCGCTTCCGCGCGGCTGGCGCAGCAGCTGTCGGTCCTGCAGGACCGACGCGGTTCACGGCGCGACCGCAACGAGGCCCTGAAGTGGGTGGTCCACCTCGCCGGCGACATCCACCAGCCGCTGCACGCGGCGGATCATCATGACCGGGGCGGCAATGCGGTCTCGGTCGTGTTCTTCGGCCAGACCGAGGGGCGCCGCGGTCCGCTCAACCTGCACACCATCTGGGACGAGCAGCTGGTGGAGCGGCTGGTCGCCGAGCGCGGCGGCGAAGCGGCGATCATCTCCGTTCCGATTGCAGCGGGGGACAGGACGGCGTGGGCGGCAGGGTCGATCGAGGACTGGGTGCAGGAATCGAATGCCTTGGCTCGCGAGGTCGTCTACGGCAGCATCCCGGGGTTCAGCTGCAGCACGGGCGTCGCGCAGCCCGTGGAAATCGGAGCCGGGTACTATGCGGCTGCGGCTCCGGTCATCGAGCGGCAGATCAGGAAGGCCGGCGTGCGGCTGGCGGCGCTGCTGAACGAGGCGCTGGCCGCTCGCTGAGAGCGAGGAGCGGACGATGAAGATCGCGGTCTTGCCGGGCGATGGCATCGGCAAGGAGGTCACAGCGCAGGCAGTCCGCGTGCTGAAGGCGGTCGTCGGCGGCGATGCCACGTTCACCGAAGCGCCGATAGGAGGCGAAGGCGTCAAGGCGGCGGGCGTGCCGCTGCCGCCCGAGACCTTCGAACTCGCAAAGCAGGCCGACGCGATCCTGTTCGGCGCCGCCGGCCTGCCCGGCGACGAGCTCGGCCCCCGCCACCTGCGCTCCGGCCTGGGCCTGCTCACCCTGCGGCGCGAACTGAAGCTTTACGCCAACTTCCGGCCCGCGGTCATGTTTCCCGAACTGGTTGCGGCGTCCTCGCTCAAGCCGGAACTGGTCGAGGGCCTGGACCTCATGGTGCTGCGCGAACTGAACGGCGACATCTACTACGGCACGCCGCGCGGCATCAGCGACAACCCGGCCGGATACCGCGAAGGCGTGAACACCATGCGCTACACCGAGCCGGAGATCGAGCGCATCGCGCATGTCGGGTTCAAGGCGGCGCGCGGACGCAGGAAGAAGCTCTGTTCGGTGGACAAGGCCAACGTGCTGGAAACCATGGTGCTGTGGCGCGAAACCGTGGCGCGCGTGGGCAAGGAGTATCCGGACGTCGAATTGCGGCACCTGTACGTGGATGCCGCGTCCATGGAGCTGTTGCGCGCGCCGAAGCAGTTCGACCTGATCCTCGCGCCCAACATGTTCGGCGACATCCTGTCGGATGCGGCCGCCATGTTGACGGGCTCGATCGGCATGCTGCCCTCCGCTTCGATCGGCGATGGCGACAAGGGCCTGTACGAGCCCGTGCACGGCTCGGCGCCCGATATCGCGGGCAGGGACATCGCCAACCCGCTAGCCGCCATCCTGTCGGCGGCCATGCTGCTGCGCCACAGTTTCGGCCGCGTCGAGGAGGCGGAGAGGATCGAGCGCGCGGTGCGCTCGGTGCTGGCCGCGGGCTGCCGCACGGCGGATATCATGCAGCCTGGCAAGGAAAAAGTTGGCACCGCAGCAATGGGCGGCGCAGTGATCGCCGCCCTGCGATAATTCCCGGACCATGGCCGAGAACCCGGACCTGAAGCGCATCGGACGCTACGACATCGAGCGTGTCCTGGGCGAGGGCGCGATGGGCGTCGTCTACGAGGGCAAGGACACGCGGCTGCACCGCCGGGTCGCGATTAAGACCATCCTCAAGAGCGCGCTCGACTCGGATTCCGCCAGGGAATACTCGACCCGCTTCAAGCGCGAGGCCCAGGCGGTGGCGCGCCTCAACCACCCCAACATCGTGCAGGTATTCGACTTCGCCGAAGAGGGCGACGTCGCCTACATCGTGATGGAGTTCGTCAAGGGCCGCGAGCTGAAGACCTTCTTTGACGCCAAGGAGCGCTTCGACCTGAAGGAAGCGGTGCACATCATGGGCGAGCTGTGCGAGGCGCTGCACTTCGCGCACGAGGCCGGCATCATCCATCGCGACATCAAGCCCGCCAACGTGATGATCGATTCGCAGGGGCGGGTCAAGCTCACCGACTTCGGCGTCGCGCGCATCACCGATCTCGAGCGCACCATGTCCGAGCGCACGCAGGCCGGCGCAGTCATAGGCACGCCCGCGTACATGTCGCCCGAGCAGATCCAGGCCGGGACCATCGACCGGCGCACGGACATCTTTTCCGCAGGGGTGATCCTTTACGAATTTCTCACCGGCGGCAAGCCGTTCACCGGCTCGGGCACCTGGACCATCGCCAAAAAGATCATCAGCGAAGAGCCGCCGCTGCCTTCTTCGGTCAATTCGGCGCTGTCGCCGCTGTTCGACGGGGTGATCGCCAGGGCGCTGTCGAAGAAGGTGGACACGCGCTATCAGACGGCGCGTGAACTCGGCTACGCGCTGCAGCGCTCCTTCGAAGGCCTGCCGGCGACGGACGACGTGGAGAAAACGGTGATCCTGTCTCAGGCTGCGGCGCGGCAGGCGATGCCGGCGCCGCAGGAAGCGGCGGGCAATTCGACGGTATTGAGCACTGTTCCCGCGGCGGTGCCCGAATCCTCGGCACCGCACACCAAGGCCACCGAACTGGAATTCTGGCGCTCGATCAAGGACGGCGACGACCCGGCCGACTTCGACCTCTACGTGCAGCAGTTCCCGAGCGGCATCTACACGGCGCTGGCCAAGAGGAAGAGCGCCAGGCTGCGCGGCGTCGCCCCCGAGGCCGCGGAGCAGGAGCGCCGCGAGATCGAGGAGGCTGCGCGGCGGGAGGCCGAAGCGAGGAAGAAGCTCGCCGAGGAGAAGGCCGAACTCGAAGCGAGTCTCGCGCGGCGCGAAGCCGAATTCCTGCAACGCGAAGCCGAGGCGCAGGCGAAGCTGGCGCAGGAACAGGCCCGCCACCAGGCCGAGCTGGCGCAGCGCGAGGCCGAATTCAGGCAGCGCGAGGCCGCCGGCCCGAAAAAAATGTCGCTGCTGCCGGTATTCATCGTGCTGGCGGTCGCGGCGATCGGCGCGGGTGTCTGGCAGGCGGTCAAGCCGCCCGATCCGATGGCGCAGCGCGTCGCCGAACTGACGCAGTTGCTGGAAAAATCCAGGCAGCGCGAAGCCGAGCTGGCGCAATCGAAGCAGCGTGAAGCGGAGCTGGCGAACGAACTCGACCAGATGCGGCAGCGCGAAGCCGAGGCGAAGAAGTCGGGCGACGTGGCCAAGCAGCGGGAACTGGCCGAACAGCTGAAGCAGCGCGAAGCCGAAGCCGCCAGGCAGGCCGAGCTCACGCGGCAGCGCGAGATCGAAGCGAAGAAACAGGCGGAGTCGGCCGAGCAGGGCAAGGCCGAGCTCGCCAAGCTGCAGGCCGGATCCGGGAAAAAAGCTTCTGCCGCGAAAGGGGCCGAGCCTGCGAAGGCGGTGGAGCCGGTGAAAGTGGCTATCGCCACTCCCGCGCCGCCGCCCACGCCGGTACCCGACACGGCGCCGGTCACCCTTGAAACCATGCTGCAGAGGGCCATTTCTCTGGAGCATGACGGCAAGACCGCGGAAGCGGCGCGCCTGTATCGCCAGGTGACCAGGGAAGGCAAGGGCGACGCTGCGGGGCAGGCCGCCAAGCGCTATGGCGACTTGCTGCAGAAGGGCGCGCCGGGCGTACCGCGCGACTACGGCGAGGCCCTCAGGTACTACGAAATCGCGCGGCTGAACGGCGTCGACGTCCCCGTGGCCAAGGCCCGCTAGACCTGCAGGGGCGGAGCGGCGTCGTCCGGCAGCGGCATGCCGGCGGTATTCAGCACCATCGCCATCATGGAGTAGTAGCCGTTCAGCGCCAGCAGCTCGAGCGTGCCGTCCAGGCCGAAGCGCGTGCGCGCGGCGGCGAAGGTGGCGTCGTCGAGGCGTCCGGTCCGGTGCGCCTGCCTGCTGGCGCCGTAGACCAGCGCTTCGTCCGGCGACATCCCCTGCGGCTCCTTGCCCCGCCCGATCGCTTCGAAGATGCCGGGCGCCAGGCCTGCCTTGCGCGCGAGCTTCTCGTGCATGTACCACTCGTGCTGGCAGTTCCATTCGCGCGCCGTGACCAGCACCGCGAGTTCTAGCAGCGCAGGCGGCAGCTTGCTGTGCCAGCGCAGATGCTCGCCGAGCTGCTGCACGCGGCGCGCGAGTTCGGCGTTATGGATCAGCGCGATATAGGGCCCGCGCACTTCGCCGCGCGGCCCAGCAGCGATCTCCGCCGCGACCTCGCGCTGGGCGGGGGTCATGGTTTCGGGCGCGAGGCGGGGGAAGCGCACAGTCATGGTGCCGAATCGTCTTACTTATCGACAGCGGCTGCAACAGCCAATCCGCTATCCAAGGTCGGCCACAACGTTGCGCCCTCCGATTCTTGACCGCTGTCAATTATTTCGGCGGTACACTCTCGGATGATTTGCGGGCGCTCCGTGCTTCAACGAACCAGGTGAGAACGACATGACTGCGCAGACGAAGCAGGAAAGCGGACTCCCGTCCGCGTGGTACATGAACCGCTGGTGGCAGATGGTGCTGGGGTTCATCGCCATGATGTCGATTTCGAGCCCACAGTACGTATGGACCTTGTTCGTGAAACCGTTGCAGACGACGCTCGGCGCTTCGCTGGCCCAGTTGCAGGTTACGTTTTCTCTGTTGATCGTGCTGCAGACCTGGTGCTCGCCGATCCAGGCCTGGTTGGTGGATCGCTTCGGGCCGCGGCTGCTGATTTCTATCGGTTGCGCGATGTCCGGCCTGGGGTGGGTGCTGTCCGGCTACGTGAGCGACATCTGGGCGCTATACCTCACCTACGGCGTCATCGGCGGCTTTGGCACCGGGATTGTCTATGTAGGCATCATCGGCCATATGGTGCGCTGGTTCCCGGATCGACGCGGCTTCGCGGCCGGGATCGCAGCCGCAGGTTACGGCGCTGGTGCGATCCTTACTTCATTTCCCATCGCGCAAATGATCCCCGCTTCCGGCTACGCGCATACGCTGATCGTGTGGGGTTGGATCCAGCTTGCAGTGGGAGTGATCGCCAGCCAGGCGATGCGTATCCCGGCGAGCAACTGGAAGCCGGCGGGCGCCGAGGCATTGGCGACCAAACAGGCCGTGCGCCAGTCGCAGCGCGACTATACGCCGGGCGAGATGCTGAAGACCCCATGCTTTTGGCTGCTATTCGTAATGATGTCGATGATGGCGACAGGCGGCCTCATGGTGGTGTCGCAGGTCGGCCCGTTCGCGAACGAGTATGGCGTGGCGAACGCCTTGGTGCTGGGCATGGCGGCGCTGCCGCTGTCGCTAACGCTCTCGCGTGCGACCAATGGCCTGACGCGACCGTTCTTCGGCTGGGTCTCTGACCATGTCGGCCGCGAAAATACCATGTTCATTGCCTTCGGGCTGGAGGCTCTGGCGGTCCTGCTGCTGATGCTTTTCCTGCGCATTCCGGCGGTGTTCGTGGTGCTCACCGGGCTGGTGTTCTTCGGTTGGGGAGAAATCTTCTCGCTCTTTCCCTCGACGCTGACCGACCTGTTCGGAACCAAATACGCAACCACGAATTACGGCTTTCTATACATAGCCCAGGGGATCGGTGCCGTCCTTGGCGGTCCAGTGGCGGCGATGATCCGCGAGGCGAGCGGCAGTTGGACGCCGGTATTCATCATCGTGATTGCGCTCGACCTGCTCACCGCCTTTCTCGCGCTTTTCGTGCTGAAATCGCTGCGCCAGGCCTGGGTGGCGCGCTCGGCCGCGACAACAGGCTGACCCTCAGCGGCGCGCTTACTTCGCCAGCGCCTTAACCCTCGAAAACCGAAGCAGCGCGTCCACATCCGGATCTTCATTCCGATCCGAAGATACGGTAAGCAACGCAGCCTTACAACGCCTCGCGGCGAATCCGCATGCCTTAGACTTCGAGGAATTCGATTCTGACCGGAGGGGGAGAGTCATGGCAGAGGTCGGCACCAAGCTCATTTTCGAGAACGAGCGCGTCCGCATCTGGGAGTTCACGCTGCAACCCGGCGAAAGCATCGAAGCGCACAAGCACGATCACGATTACTTTTTCTATCCGCTGGAAGGCGGCACGCTCGAAGTGACGCGGTCGACGGGATTGACGCGAGCCACGCTGGAAGCAGGGAAGGTGTATTACCGGAAAGGCGGCGACACCCATGCGGCGAAGAACATCGACGACCACCGCTATCACGAAATCCTGGTGGAACTGAAGGCCTAGCTACTTCGCCAGCGCCTTCATGGCTTTTTCCAGGCCGCCGATGGTGGTGGGATACATGCGGTTGTTCATGAGCTCCTTGACGATCTGGATCGACTGCCGGTAGGGCCAGACCTCCTCGGGCTCCGGGTTGAGCCAGATGCATTTCGAATAGACGTCGGTGAAGCGCTTCATCCATACCGCCCCGGCCTCCTCGTTGAAGTATTCCACCGAGCCGCCGGGCTGAAGGATCTCGTAGGGGCTCATGGTGGCGTCGCCGACGAAGATCACCTTGTAGTCGTGGCCGTACTTGTGCAGCAGGTCCCAGGTGCGGGTGCGTTCGGAGTGGCGGCGGCGGTTGTCCTTCCACACGAAGTCGTACATGCAATTGTGGAAGTAGTAGAACTCGAGGTGCTTGAATTCGGTTTTTGAAGCGGAGAACAGCTCTTCGGCGAGCTTGATGTGGTCGTCCATGGTGCCGCCGATGTCCATCAGCATCAGCACCTTGATGGCGTTGCGGCGCTCGGGCCGCATGTGGATGTCGAGATAGGCCTTCTTCGCCGTGCTGCTGATGGTGTTGTCGAGGTCGAACTCCTCCGGCGCGCCTTCGCGGGCGAATTTTCTCAGGCGGCGCAGCGCGATCTTGATGTTGCGCGTGCCCAGCTCGACCGAATCGTCGAGGTTGCGGTATTCGCGCTGGTCCCAGACCTTCACCGCGCTGCGGTTGCGGCTCTTGTCCTGGCCGATGCGGATGCCCTCGGGGTTGTAGCCATAGGCGCCGAAAGGCGAGGTGCCGCCGGTGCCGATCCACTTCGAGCCGCCCTGGTGGCGGTTCTTCTGCTCCTCGAGCCGCTGCTTGAGCGTCTCCATGAGCTTTTCCCAGCCCCCCAGCGCCTGGATCTGCTTCTTCTCCTCCTCGCTGAGCGTGAGTTCGACCTGCTTCAGCAGCCACTCGAGAGGGATCTCGGCTTCGATGCCCGGGATCGCCTGCACGCCGTCCCAGAACTCGGCGAAGGCGCGGTCGAACTTGTCGAAATTGGCCTCGTCCTTCACCAGAGACGTGCGCGACAGATAGTAGAACTCGTTGATGTCGGGGCCGATGACATTGCGCTGCATTGCCTCGAGCAGCGTCAGGTACTCCTTGATGGAGACCGGGAGCTTGTGGCTCTTCAGCTTGAGGAAGAAATCTATGAGCAAATCAATTTCCCTTGGCGCGGGTCATGAACACCAGCCGTTCGAACAGGTGCACGTCCTGCTCGTTCTTGAGCAGCGCGCCGTGCAGCGGCGGGATGATGGACTTGCGGTCCTTGGAGTGCAGAGCCTCCGGTGGGATGTCCTCGGCGAGCAGCAGCTTGAGCCAGTCGAGCAGTTCCGAGGTCGAGGGCTTCTTCTTCAGGCCCGGAACCTCGCGCACCTCGAAGAACACCTCCATCGCCTCCTTGAGCAGCGATTTCTTCAGGCCGGGGAAATGCACCGCCACGATCTTCTCCATCGTTTCCTTGTCCGGAAAGCGGATGTAGTGGAAGAAGCAGCGCCGCAGGAAGGCGTCGGGCAGCTCCTTTTCGTTGTTCGAGGTGATGAAGACGATCGGCCGCTGCTTCGCCTTGACGAGTTCGCGCGTCTCGTAGACGTAGAACTCCATGCGGTCGAGCTCGCGCAGCAGGTCGTTGGGGAATTCGATATCGGCCTTGTCCACCTCGTCGATCAGCAGCACGCAGGGCTTGTCCAGCGAGAACGCCTGCCAGAGCATGCCCTTGACGATGTAGTTGTGGATGTCGTGGACGCGCTTGTCGCCCAGCTGCGAATCGCGCAGCCGGCTGACCGCGTCGTACTCGTAGAGCCCCTGCTGCGCCTTGGTGGTGGATTTGATGTGCCATTCCAGCAGCGGCACGCCCAGCGACTTCGCCACCTGGACCGCGAGCATGGTCTTGCCGGTGCCCGGCTCGCCCTTGACGAGCAGGGGCCGCTGCAGCGTGATCGCCGCATTGACCGCGAGCGTGAGGTCGTCGGTGGAGACGTAATCGGAGGAGCCGGTGAAGCGCATCGGAATTCCCTTGGCCAAAATCGCATTATAATCGCCCGGTCTCCCAGACTATTCCGACAGGCGAATGCGAAACCACCACGGTATCCTCCCCAGCGTCATCACGGCAGGATTCCTGCTGTCAGCCGCCGCGCCTGCGCTCGCGCAGCAAGCGGCTCCCGCAGGCGATCCGAAGGAGGCGCACAAGAAGATCGCCGTCTGCGAGGGCTGCCACGGCATCGCCGGCTACAAGACCGCCTATCCAACCGTCTACCACGTGCCCAAGCTCGGCGGCCAGCAGTCCGGCTACATCGAGAACGCGCTCCACGAGTACAAGGCGGGCCAGCGCAGCCATCCGTCGATGCGTGGCATCGCCTCCAGCCTTTCCGAACAGGACATCGCGGACATCGCGGCCTACTACTCGCAGAGTCACGGAAAATGAGACAACTTTTCATGCTGCTGCTGTCGTTCACTCTTGTCTGGGCCGCCTGGGCCGGCGGCAATGCGGAGAAGGGCAAGGAGAAGGCCGCGCAGGTCTGCGCCGCCTGCCACGGCGTCGACGGCGCCAAGCCGGCCGCGCCCGACCAGCCGATCATCGCCGGGCAATACCCCGACTACCTGGTGAAGGCGCTCACGGACTACAAGTCCGGTAAGCGCAGCAACCCGGTGATGAAAGCGTTCGCCGGCCAGCTCAGCCGGCAGGACATGGAAGACCTCGCGGCCTGGTTCTCCAGCCAGAAGTCGCCCCTGCACTTCCAGCGCTAGGCTTTTTCCTTTTTTCCGAATTCGCAGAGATCCCGGATCGGGCAATCCGGGCATTTCGGCTTGCGCGCGACGCAGACGTAGCGGCCGTGCAGGATCAGCCAGTGGTGCGCGTGCATCAGGAATTCGGGCGGCGTGAACTTGAGCAGCTTTTCCTCGACCGCCAGCGGGTCCTTGCCGGGGGCGAGTCCAGTGCGGTTGGCGACGCGGAAGATGTGCGTGTCCACAGCCATCGTCGGCTGCTGGAAGGCGACATTGAGAATCACGCTGGCGGTCTTGCGTCCGACTCCCGGGAGACTCTCCAGTTGCTCCCTGGTCCGGGGTATTTCTCCGTTGAAGTTTTGCAATAGCAGGCGCGAAAGCTGGATGACGTTTTTCGCCTTGGTGCGGAACAGGCCTATCGACTTGATGTAATCCGTCAGTCCCTGCTCGCCGAGTTCGATCATCTTCGACGGCGTATTTGCCGCAGGAAACAATTTCGCCGTCGCCAGGTTGACCGACTTGTCGGTGGCCTGCGCGGACAGCACCACCGCGACCAGCAGTTCGAAGGGCGTCCGGTAGACGAGTTCGGTCTTCGGGTGCGGATCGGCCGCCCGGAAGCGCTCGAAGATTTCCCGCCGTTTCTGCGGATTCATGTCCGTGCCTTGCGCCTGAGGGCGGCGGCGATGATCGCCTTGCGGTCAGGCGCCGCGGCTTTCGGTTTCGGTGCGGAAAGTCTCTGTTTACGGAGCGCCGCGCGCCGTTTCGCGCTTCTCGCATCCGCTTCGGTCCACGGTCCCGGCGCGGGGACCATGTCGATGCAGTCCACGGGGCAGGGCGGCAAGCAGAGGTCGCAGCCGATGCAGTAGGCGGCGATCACCGCGTGCATGAAGCCCTGCGCGCCGGAGATCGCGTCTACCGGGCAGGCGTCTATGCAGCGCGCGCAGCCGATGCAGCGGGCTTCGTCGACCAGCGCGACCATGCTGCGCTTCATGGCGCGGAACTCGCCGTCCTTGATCTCGCGAGGCAGGCCGCTACGCATTCTGTGACCAGTCGGGGTCCGCGGTAGATCAGGCCGCTGTAGATCTGCACCAGCGACGCGCCGGCATCGAGTTTCTCCGCCGCGTCCGCACCGGAAAATATGCCGCCGACACCGATGACGGGAATCTCGCCTTTCAATTCCCGCGCAAGAACGCGGACGACGTGGGTGGAGCGCTCGCGCAGCGGCGCTCCGGACAACCCGCCGGTTTCATTTCCATGGGGAAGGTTTTTTACCGCATCGCGCGACAGCGTCGTGTTCGTCGCGACGATACCGTCGATCTGTTCGCGCCGCGCGACCGTCGCGATGTCCCGGATCTGCGCATCCTCCAGGTCGGGGGCGATCTTCAGGGCAAGCGCCACGTTGCGGCCATGCTTTTGACGAAGTTGTTCACGCTTGTGCTTTACCCGCTTTACAAGACTTTCAAGAAATTCCCCGCTTTGAAGATCCCGCAGCCCGATAGTGTTGGGCGATGAGATGTTCAGCGTGACGTAGTCCACGTGCGAATACAGTTTCTCAAGGCAGATTTCGTAATCGTCCGCGGCCTTCTCATTCGGAGTGTCCTTGTTTTTCCCGATGTTGACGCCTATGACGGTGCCGCTCTTCGCGAGGTTCGCGACAAACGCGTCGACGCCGATGCTGTTCAGTCCATACCGGTTGATGATGGCTTTGGCTTCGGGAATGCGAAACAGGCGCGGCCGCGGGTTGCCGGGTTGCGGCCGCGGCGTGACGCCGCCCAGCTCGAGGAAGCCGAAGCCGAGCGCGGCCAGCGGCCCCGCGTATTCAGCATGCTTGTCGAGGCCGGCGGCGAGTCCGACCGGGTTGGGGAAGTCCAGTCCCATGACGCGAACGGGACAGGCGGGCGGCTTTTCCGCGAACAACCCGGCGAGGCCAGAAAACTTCAGCGCGAGGTGATGGGCGGTTTCCGGGTCCAGCGCGAACAGAAGGGGGCGCGCCAGCGCATAAGACATCGCTATTCCAGGTCCTCTGGCGCAAGGCGCCGCCATTCGCCGCCGATGAAGCCCTCGATCGGCATGAAGCGCGACTTGTACGCCATCTTCGGGCTTTCCCTGATCCAGTACCCCAGGTAGAGATAGGGCAGCCCGAGCGCGCGGCAGGATTCGACCTGCCAGATCACGTTGAAGGTGCCGAAACTCGCGCTCCTGCGATCGGGTTCGAAGAAGGTGTAGACGGAGGACAGGCCGTCGGGCAGGTAGTCCACGATCGAGACCATCACGAGCTGCCCGTTGTCGCGGAATTCCACCAGCCGCGTATCCACCCGGCTCTGCAGCAGGAAGTGCGAATACTGGTCGCGGCTGTCGTTGTCCATGCCGCCGCCGGAATGGCGCCGCGACTGGTAGCGCAGGTACAGGGCGTAGTGCTCCAGCCGGAACTTGAGCGGCTGCGCCTGCGAAGTCAGCTCTGCATGCTGGTTCCAGGCGCGGCGCTGCGAGCGGCTGGCGACGAATTCCTGTATCGGGATGCGTACCGGCACGCAGGCGCGGCAGCTGTCGCAGTGCGGCCGGTAAGTGAAGATGCCGCTGCGCCGGAACCCGGCCTTGACCAGCTCGCCGTAGAGTTCGGTGTTGATGAGGTGGCTGGGCGTCGCAACCTGCGAGCGCGCCATGCGCTCGGGGAGGTAACTGCACGGATACGGTGCAGTCACGTAGAACTGCAGTACCGCATGCGGGAGATCGTTAAGCCGAGACATGTCTTGGAGCAGTTTCCCTGCGTGCCCATTTCCCCGGTTGTTCGGGATAGTGTACCAATGCCGCTACGCGGCGTAAAAACTGCCTGCGCGGGATCTCGCGCCCGCCCAGCGACGCCAGCAGCGGCGTGCGCTGCTGGCAGTCGATCAGCGGGCAGCCGCGCTCGCGCAGCGCCTCCACCAGGGCCACCAGCGCAACCTTGGAAGCGTCGGTGGCGCGCGAGAACATCGACTCGCCGTAGAACATGCGGCCGATCGAAACCCCGTAGAGCCCGCCGACCAGCTCGCCGTCCTGCCAGGTTTCGAAGCAGTGCGCATGCCCGGCGCGGTGCAGCGCGACGTAGGCGGCCTGCATTTCCCTGCTGAGCCACGTTCCGGGCTCGCTTTTCCTCGGTTCCGAACAGGCTTTTATGACCCCCGGAAAGGCGGAATCGATCCTGGTTTCAAAACCCTTGTTGCGGATGCTCTTGGCGAGCGAGCGCGAGATCTTCAGTTCGTCGCAGAACAGCACCATGCGCGGATCGGGCGACCACCACAGGATCGGTTCGTCGCCGGAATACCAGGGAAAGATGCCCTGGCGGTAGGCGGCGAGCAGGCGCGCCGCCGAGAGATCCGCGCCGGCGCACAACAGTCCGTTGGGATTCCTGAGCGCCTTCTCCACCGGCGGAAAGGGATCGTCGCTTTCCAGCCACTTCATCATTTGATCTCTTCCGCGTGAAAACGGAAGTCTCCGGATACCCGGTCGGCAAACCAATGCCTGAGCGTCACGCCGACGGTGCGAAAGGCAATGTCCTTCCACGGTATCCGCGCTTCCTCGAACAGGGCAACCTCGATGCTCTCGACGCCGGGCTTGAACTCCAGGTCCAGCAGGCGCGCGCGAAAGAAAACATGCACCTGGTTCACGTAGGGCACCGAGACCATGCTGAAGGCCCCGGCAAGCTCGATGCGCGCCCCGGCCTCCTCCAGCGTTTCGCGCGCCGCCGCTTGGTCCGCGGTCTCGCCGTTCTCCATGAATCCGGCCGGCAGCGTCCAGTAGCCGTAGCGCGGCTCTATCGCGCGCCGGCACAGCAGCAGCCGGCCTTGCCACTCCGGGATCGAGCCGAGGACCAGTTTCGGATTCTCGTAATGGATGGTGCCGCAGGCGTCGCAGACGTAGCGCGGCAGCGAGTCGCCCGGGGGCACGCGCCTGACGACGGCGGCGCCGCAGTTAGAGCAGAATTTCACCCAGGGACTTTACGATTTTATCCGGCGTGAAACCCAGCCGGTCCACCGGCGCGCCGCCGCGGTTGATCCAGTAGACGCCGAAGCCGAAGGACTTCGCGCCCATGGCGTCCCAGCAATTCGACGACACGAAGCCGATGCTTTCCTTCGGCGTCTTCAGCCGGTCCACGGCCAGCTGGTAGACCTGCGGCGCCGGCTTGTAGATTTTCATTTCGTCCACGCTGAGCACCGCGTCGAATGAAAGCCCGGATTGCGCGACCAGCGGATCGATCATGTCCGGCGAGCCGTTGGTAAGGATGGCGAGCTTGGTTTTGAATTTGCCCATTGCCGCTTTTACATCAGGATAGAGCGCGAGCCGGCGGTATTCGTCCATCAGGGATCGCGTTTCGTTTTTCCGGATTTCCAGCTTGAGGAATTCGCAGCTATACAGCAGCGCCTCCTCGGTGACCTGCGAAAACGGCGCGTAGCGGCCCATCAGGCTGCGTTGCCAGGTGTATTCGAGCTGCTTCGCGCGCCAGAGCTGCGACAGCTGCGCCCCCCTGCCGGGCCAGAACGCGTCGCAGCGCGCGAGCACCGAGTGCACGTCGAAGAGAGTTCCGTAGGCATCGAAAACGAGAGCGCTGTGCGTGACCATGTTCGGTAGGATAAAGTAGAAAGCAGTGAACAACCGCTACGACGAGTTGTACCGCAGCTGGCGCTGGGAGGTGCCGGAGCTCTATAACATCGCCCAGGCCTGCTGCGGACGCTGGGCGGCGGACCGCTCGCGCTTCGCGCTGTACTGGGAGGACGAGTCTGGCGAAACCGCGAAGTACACGTTCTGGGACGTCCAGCAGGAGGCCAACCGGCTGTCGAACGCGCTCGCCGGCCTCGGCGTCAAGCGCGGCGACCGCGTCGCGCTCATCCTGCCGCAGCGGCCCGAAATGGCTATCGCCTACATGGCGATCTTCCAGATGGGCGCGATCGCGCTGCCGCTGTCGCACCTGTTCGGCCCGGACGCGCTCGAGTACCGCATGGAATTCGCCGGCGCCAGCGTCGTCCTCGTCGAACCGGCGACCATCGCCAACCTGTGGGCGGCCAAGAACAGGCTCACGCACCTGAAGCATGTCATCGGGGTCGGCGGAGCGCGGGAGGCCGGGGTTCATGCGTACGAAGATTTGATCCGGAAAGCGAAAAGCGGATTCGAGAAAGTAAATACTTCCTGCGACGATCCGGCCCTGATCATTTACACCAGCGGCACGACGGGGCCGCCCAAGGGCGCGCTGCATGGCCATCGCGCGCTCGCCGGCCAACTGCCCGGATTCACGTATTCGCACGACTTTTTTCCGCAACCCGGCGACATGTTCTGGTCGCCCGCGGACTGGGCCTGGGCGGGCGGGCTGTTCGACGCGCTGCTGCCCAGCTGGAATTTCGGCGTTCCTATCCTCGGCTACCGCGGGCGCTTCGACGCCGAGCGGGCCTACCACCTGCTGGAGAAATACGGGGTCCGGAATGCATTCCTATTCCCGACGGCCCTGAAGCTGATGATGAAGGCGGTGCCGGAACCGAAAAAAATGTACGACCTGAACCTGCGCACCATCATGAGCGGGGGCGAATCGGTGGGCGCGACGGTGATCGAGTGGGCGCGCGAGCAGCTCGGCGTCACCATCAACGAGATCTTCGGCCAGACCGAGATCAATTTCGTGGTCGGCAACTGCCAGGCGGCCTGGCCGGTGAAACCGGGCTCGATCGGCCGGCCGTATCCGGGACACAGTGTCGCAATCATCGACGACCAGGGCAAAGAGGTGCCGCGCGGCGAGCTGGGCGAGATAGCGGTGAAGAGAAACCATGATCCCGTGTTCTTCCTCGAGTACTGGAAGAACCCGGAAGCGACGCGGGAAAAATTCATCGGCGACTGGGGCTGCACCGGCGACCAGGGGCGCATGGATGAGGACGGCTACCTCTGGTACCAGGGGCGTTCGGACGACGTCATCAAGTCTTCCGGCTACCGCATCGGGCCGGCCGAAATCGAGTCCTGCCTGGTCAAGCATGCCGCGGTCGCCAACGCCGCGGTGATCGGCAAACCCGACCCCGCGCGCGGCCAGATCGTGAAGGCGTTCATCGTCCTGCAGCCGGGGCAGAAGGCCTCGAAAAAACTGGTCGACGAGATCCAGGACCACGTGCGCGGCCTGCTCGCGCCCTACGAGTACCCGCGTGAAATCGAGTTCATCGACGCGCTGCCGATGACCACCACCGGCAAGGTGCAGAGGAAGGAGCTGCGCAAGCGCGAGCAGGCGAAGCAGGAGCAGTGAAGCGGCTGATCCTGCTCGGCGGCGGGCACGCGCACCTGCGGGTCCTGCTGGGCCTGGCGGATTTCATATCGAAGAACCTCGACGTCAAGCTGGTGACGCCGGGCCCGCTGCATACCTATTCGGGCATGGTTCCCGGAGTCGTCGCCGGCCACTACGCGGTTCCGGCGGCGCAGATCGATCTTGCGCGGCTTGCCGCGAAAGCCGGCGTGGAACTGATACTCGGCCGCGCTCTTTCCTTTGATTCGCAAAAAGTCGAACTCGAAAATGGCGAAGTACTCGAATTCGACCTGCTGTCGCTCAATCTTGGATCGCTGCCCGGTAATTTCAACGTTCCTGGCGCAATGCTGCACGCCGTCGCAGCCAAGCCCTTCGAACAGTTTCTCGGGCGCTGGAACGCGCTGCTGAAGGAAGCGGGAGCGCCGCGCATCGCGATCGCGGGAGCGGGGGCGGGCGGCGTGGAACTCGCGATGGCGATGAAGCATCGATTGCCGGCGGCCGACGTGGTCCTGTTCTCGGACCAGGATTCCTTTTCACCCGACGTGGCCGGGCACGTCTCCCGGTCGCTGCAAAGGCTTTCGGTCAGCTTCAGACCCGACGCACCTGTGACCGACGTGGAGCGGGGGCCCATCGTCGTATCCCGGGCGGGGCGTGAGGAGTTCGACGCGTTGTTCTGGACTGCGGGCGCGGCTGCGCTGCCTATGCTGCAGAAATCCGGCGTCGCCTGCGACTCGCGCGGCTACGTGCGGGTGGATGACACGTTGCGCAGCGTTTCTCATCCCGCGGTGTTTGCGACCGGGGACACCGCATCGCTGGAAGGCGCCGACCTGCCGAAATCCGGCGTCTACGCCGTGCGGCAGGGCGCCGTGCTGGCGGAAAACCTGAAGCGGGTCCTGATCGGGAAGAGCCTGCGGCGCTATATGCCGCAAAAAGAAGCGCTGTCCCTGATCAGTTGCGGCGGGAAATACGCGATTGCCAGCCGCGGCAACTGGTCTGCGGAAGGCGCGTGGGTCTGGTGGTGGAAAAACTGGCTGGACCGGCGCTGGATATCGCGGTTCAGCTAGGACGGCTGGCGACCAGTATTTTCCCGTCGGCCTCGATGGCGACTTCGCCGCGCTGATTGCTCGCCACCGCGGTCATGATGACGATGCCGCCCTTGTGTTTTGGTTTGTCGGCCTTGCCGGTGACGGTCCAGTCGGTGGTGAT
The DNA here is from genome assembly GCA_035308765.1 of Burkholderiales bacterium. GTDB lineage: Bacteria > Pseudomonadota > Gammaproteobacteria > Burkholderiales > SG8-39 > RBG-16-66-20. The sequence continues at coordinate 43,993 of DATGGA010000058.1, read as the reverse complement.
GGTGTCGCCGGCGCGCACCGGCGCCTTGAAGCGGCAGGCGTGCTCGAGGTAGGCGATCGCCGTGCCGCCGAAGTACATCCCGACGGGGGACGAGACCAGCGCGCTGGTGAAGGGGCCGTGCAGGATGCGGCCGCCGAACATCGATTTTTTCGCAAATTCCTCGTCAGCGTGCAGCGGATTGAAATCGCCGAACATCCCCGCGCCCATCACGAGATGCGTTTCGGTGACCGTGAGACTGGTGCCGAAACTCTCGCCGACCTTCACTTCGTCGTACCACTTGCCGTGAAATAGCATCTGCTTCCCCGTGATGCGGAATGTAAACTTCGGGACCTTGAAATCTTCTGGCGCCCCAGACACGAATCGAACGTGCGACCTGCCCCTTAGGAGGGGGCTGCTCTATCCACTGAGCTACCGGGGCGCGCGGACGGATTCTACCCGCATGGCATTGCTCCTTTTATCAATGTTGTTCAGCGCGCAGCCGTGAGCGTTGCGCCCAAGCAGCTGCTTTCCACCGCCGACGGTATATTCCTCACCGTCGGAATGATCATCGGCGCGTTGATATTCAAGGCGCCGTCGACGGTCGCGGGCGCCACCTCCGGCATCGCGGAGTTCCTGTTTGCCTGGCTGCTCGGCGGCGCGGCGTCGCTGTGCGGCGCGCTGGTTTACGCCGAACTCGCGGGCCGCCACCCGGACACGGGGGGCGAATACGTGTTCCTCACCGAGGGACTGGGCAAGGGCGTCGCTTTCCTGTTCGCCTGGTCGCGCATGACCGTCATCCAGACCGGCGCCATCGCGGCGGTCGCTTTCGTGTTCGGCGACTACGCCTCGGAAATTCTCAGCCTGGGCGCGCACAGTTCGGCGGTCTGGGCGGCGCTCGCGGTGGCCGCGCTGACGCTGCTTAATTTCACCGGCACGCTGCAGTCCAAGGCGCTGCAGAAAATGATGGAAATCGCGCTGATTGCGAGCCTCGTGCTGTTCTCCATCGCCGCGCTGGCGATCGGCGGTGCGCCCGTGAAGGAAAACCCGGCCGCTTCCGGGGGCGGCGGGTCATTCGGCTTCGCGATGATATTCGTGCTGCTCGCGTACGGCGGCTGGAACGAAGCGGCCTATCTCGCGGGCGAGGTGCGCGACGGCCGGCGCAACATGACGCGCATCCTGGTGACGGGCGTGCTCGCGGTGACGGCGCTCTACCTGCTGGTGAACCTCGGCTTTCTCGCGGTCCTCGGCCACGGCGGCATCAAGGAGTCAAGGGCGGTCGCGGCGGACGTGATGCGCGCGATCGCGGGAGAGAAGGGCGCGATCCTGATAGCGCTGATGGTGTGTGTTTCCGTGCTGACCACGATCAACGCCGCAATATTCACCGGCGCGCGGACGACCTATGCGCTGGGCCGCGACTTTCCGGTATTTCGCCTCCTGGGCGCGTGGCGCGAGACCGGCAGCACGCCGGCGAATGCGCTCTTGCTGCAGGGTGCGATCACGCTGGCGCTGGTGGGCGCGGGAGCCGCGACGCCGGACGGATTCAACGCCATGGTGGCCTATACGTCGCCCGTGTTCTGGACGTTTTTTCTGTTGACGGGCGTGACCCTGTTTTGCTTTCGATTCCAGGATCGGAAGCAAAATAAATCACCTGCCGATATCAAAGTTCCCTTCTATCCCGTCGTGCCGCTTATTTTCTGCGCCACCTGCGCCTACATGCTGTATTCGAGCGTCGATTACGTGCGCAATCCGGTGTTCGGGCCGAAATTCGGCGACGCCGTGCTCGCAGGCCTCGCAATCATGGGTGCGGGAATTCCCCTGTATTGGTTCGCGCGGAAGAAGTGAGGCTCCTGCTTCTCGTCTTCCTGTTCGCCGCCTTCGGCGCGGCGGCGCAGGACTACGGCCGGGAACGGCGCTGGGCGGCGGAAGTCGTGCCGAACCTGGTGGTCGGGGATGCCGTGCAGCTGAAGCTGCCCTCCGGCCGTGAATTCCTCGGCCTCTATGTAGAAAATAAAACGGCCAGGAACGCCCTCCTGCTGGTCCACGGGATCGGCGTGCATCCCGACCACAGCGTAATCGGCGTTCTGCGCGTGGCGCTATCGGAGATGGGCTACGCCACGCTCTCCATCCAGATGCCGGTGCTGGAATCCAATGCCGCCCCCGATGACTACACGGCGGTTTTTCCCGAGGCGGCCGCGCGCATCCAGGCGGGAGCGGATTGGCTTGCGGCAAAAGGTTTTGCGCGACCGGTGCTGCTCTCCCACAGCCTGGGTTCGCGGATGGCGAACGTGTATTTCGAACGTACGGCGGATGCACCCTTCGCCGCATGGATCTGCATGGGACTATCCGGCGACTTCGGCCGCATGGGCAACGTCGGGATACCGGTGCTCGACCTGTACGGTGAGAACGATCTTCCGGGCGTGTCGCGCGCAGACTGGCGGCGGCGGCTCAAGCTCAATGCCGTTCCGGGGTCGGCCCAGGCCATGATCGCGGGCGCCGATCATTTCTACGTCGGCAGGGAAACCCAGCTCGAGGCGGCGATCCGCGAATTTCTCGAGCGCTTAAAATGAACCCGGGCTGATTTTGAAACCAGCGCCGTCCCGATGAATCGCAACGATGCCCGCATGCTCGCGCGCTACAACGCCTGGGCCAACAAGCTGATTTTCGAAGCGGTCGCCGCGCTGCCCGAGGGCGAGGCCGTCAAGCCGCGCAAGAGCCTGTTCAAGAACATGGTCCACATGCTGAACCACAATTACGTCATCGACCGCATCTTCCAGGCGCACATGGAGGGCCGCAAGCACGGCTATGCGGCGCGCAACACGCCGGATCATCCGCCGCTCGCCGACCTGTGGCGCGCTCAGCAGGAGGTCGACGCGTGGTACATCGCGTGGAGCGACGCGCTGACCGACGCCGCGTTGGCGGAAACCATCGACTTCACGTTCGTCGGCGGAGGGCAGGGCGCCATGACCCGCGGCCAGATCCTGCTCCACATCACCAACCACACTTCCTATCACCGCGGTTTCGTTGCCGAGATGTTCTACGGACTATCCATCCGTCCGCCGACCACCGATCTCCCGGTCTACCTCAGGGACGCGCACGTCGAGGGATGAGCGCGCACGACATCGCGGAGCCTTCCGCGTGGATCCTTCGGTGGGCGCCGCTCATTACCCGTGGCACCGTCCTCGACGTGGCCTGCGGCAGCGGCCGTCATGCGAAATTTTTCCTCGGGAAAGGCCTGAAAGCAGTCGCCGTGGACCGCGACGCACAGGCGATCCCCGGCGCGCGCTTCGTGCGGGCCGATCTGGAGAACGGCAATCCCTGGCCGCTGCCGGGGGAGCAATTCGAAGGCATCGTGGTGACGAACTACCTGCACCGTCCGCTGTTTCCCCGGCTGATCGAAGCCCTCGCCCCGGGCGGCGTGCTCCTGTATGAAACGTTCATGCTCGGGAACGAACGCTTCGGCAAGCCCTCCAACCCCGAGTTCCTGCTGCGGCCCGGGGAGTTGCGCGAGGCGTTCGCGGGATTGAGCGAAAAGGGCTTTGAAGAGGGCCCGGTGACCCTCCCAAAACCCGCAATGATTCAAAGACTTTGTGCCATGCAAGCGCGGAAGGGATAAAATCGCGCTTATTTGATTGGCGTCATTCCGGATGGAGCTGGGCACATGATTACAGGCAGTCTGGTCGCGATCGTCACCCCGATGCTGGAGGATGGAAGGCTCGACCTTGTCCGCTTCAAGGGCCTGATCGACTGGCACATCGCCGAGGGCACCGACGGCATCGTCGTCGTGGGCACCACGGGCGAGTCGCCCACGGTGGATTTCGACGAGCACAAGGCGCTGATCAAGCTGGCGGTCGACCATGCCAGGGGCCGCATCCCGGTGATCGCCGGTACGGGCGGCAATTCGACAGCCGAGGCGATCGAGCTCACCGAATCGGCGAAGAAGAACGGCGCCACGGCGAGTCTGTCGGTGGTGCCGTATTACAACAAGCCGACGCAGGAAGGCCTCTACCGGCATTTCCGCAAAATCGCCGAAGCGGTCGACCTGCCGATGATTCTCTACAACGTGCCGGGCCGCACGGTCGCGGACCTGCACAACGACACCACGCTTCGCCTCGCCGAAGTGCCGGGCATCATCGGCATCAAGGACGCAACCGCCAGCATGGAAAGGGGTACCGACCTGATCCGACGCGCGTCGCGCGATTTCGCCATCTACAGCGGCGAGGATGCGGCAGCACTGCCGCTGCTGCTGCTGGGCGGCCACGGCGTGATCTCGGTGACCGCCAACGTGGCGCCGCGCCTGATGCACGAGATGTGCGCCGCGGCGCTGGTCGGCGACGTGAAGAAATCGCGCGAACTTAACCTGCGCCTGCTGCCACTGCACCAGAAGCTGTTCGTCGAGGCGAACCCGATCCCGGTCAAGTGGGCGCTGGCGCAGATGGGCATGATCGAGGCGGGCCTGCGGCTGCCGATGACGCCGCTGGGCGAGCAGTTCCACGAGACGGTGCGCCAGGCGCTGGCCGATGCCGGCGTCGTTTTGCCGCTGCGCATGGTCGAAAAGCGCGCATGACCCTGCGGCGCGCGGCAGTTGCGCTCGCTGCCCTCGCCTCGCTGGGCGCCTGCAGTACGGCCAGCGACCTGCTCGAGGGCAAGAAAGTCGACTACAAGTCGGCCGGGCAGCTGCCGACGCTGGAGATCCCGCCCGACCTCACCACACCGGTGCGCGACAACCGCTTCGTCGTGCCCGACACAGGCAAGAGTTCCGCCACGCTTTCCGGCTACCAGCAGGAGCGCCAGCTGCAGGCGAAGACGGGCAACGCCAACAACACCGTGCTGCCCCCGGTCGACAATATGCATATCGACCGCGCCGGCAGCCAGCGCTGGCTGGTGGTCAACGATGTATCGCCCGAGAAACTCTGGCCGATCGTGCGCGACTTCTGGCAGGAAAACGGCTTCCTGATCGAGGTCAGCCTTCCCGAGGCGGGTGTGATGGAGACCGGCTGGGCGGAGAACCGCGCCAAGATTCCGCAGGATTTCATCCGCAACATTCTCGGCAAGCTAATCGACCAGATCTACTCGACCGCCGAGCGCGACAAATTCCGTACCCGCCTCGAGCGCCACGAAAACGGCGGCACCGAGGTCTACATCAGCCACCGCGGCATGATCGAAGTGGACAAGTCGGGCTCCAGCTCGATGTGGCAGCCGCGGCCGCCCGACCCGGATCTCGAGGCCGAGTTCCTGCGGCGCCTGATGGTGCGCCTCGGCACGCAGGAGGAGAAAGCGAAGCAGATGGTCGCCACCGCCCAGCCGGCGCCGGCGCGGGCAGCGGTGCAGACGGGGATCGGCGGCTTCGAGACGCTGGAAGTATTCGAACCCTTCGACCGCACCTGGCGCAGGGTAGGACTCGCGCTCGACCGCGTCGGCTTCACGGTGGAGGATCGCGACCGCCAGAAGGGCCAGTACTTCGTGCGCTACGCGGACAGCGACGCCGGCGCGCCGAAGAAGGCCGACGAGGGCATGCTCAGCAAGCTCGCGTTCTGGAAATCCAGCGACTCTACGGTGAAAGCCGAGAATTACCGGATACACATCCGTCAGTTCGCCGGCAAGTGCGTGGTGCAGATCCTCACCAAGGACGGCGCGCAGGCGAACACCGACACCACGCGCCGCATCGTCGCGCTGCTGTACGAACAGCTGAAGTGACGCTTCCCCGGGAAGGACGCAGCACATGACGCTGCGTTTGCAAGGACGCAGCGCGTGACGCTGCGTTTTGCTTCCATCGGCAGCGGCTCCAAGGGAAATTGCCTGGTTGCCGAAGCGGGCGGCACCCGCGTGCTGCTCGATTGCGGGCTGGCGCCGCGCGAGACCGAGCGGCGCCTGGCGCGCATCGGCCTGGCCCCCGCCGATATCACGGGCATCCTCGTCACCCACGAGCACGACGATCATGCCGGGCAGGCATATCCGTTCGCGGCGCAGCACCGCCTACCGGTCTGGCTGACCTACGGCACGCAGTCCGCGATGGCGGAATCGGGCAAACTGCCGGGCGACGTCGAAATCCGCATCATCGACGGCCGCAATTCGTTCGCAATCGATGGCATCCACGTGCGGCCGTACACCGTGCCCCACGACGCGCGGGAGCCGGTGCAGTTCGTGCTCTCGGACGGCGCGTTCCGCCTGGGCGTGCTGACCGACATCGGCGCCTCCACCGCGCACGTCGAAGCGACGCTGTCGGGCTGCGACGCGCTGGTGCTCGAGTGCAACCACGATTTCGACATGCTGTGGGCGGGGGATTATCCGAAGTGGCTCAAGGAGCGGATCTCGGGACCGTTCGGGCACCTCTCCAACGCCGCATCTGAGGAACTGCTTGCGGCGCTCGACCGCTCGCGCCTGAAGCACGTCTTCGCGGCGCACCTCTCCCACCACAACAACAAGCCGGAACTGGCGCGTGCGGCACTTGCCCGCGCGATGGACTGCAAGCTGGACTGGATCGGCATCTCCACCCAGGAAGAGGGCTTCGCCTGGCGTGAGTTGCGCTGACGCGAGCGTCAGCCCCAACGAAAAACGGCGGCCCTCGCGGGACCGCCGTTTTTGCCTGCAGAAGCCGGAATTACTTCTTCATTTCTTCCTTCGGTGCTTCCGCCGGCGCTGACGCGGCGGCAGGCGCTTCTGCCGGAGCGGAAGCGGCGGGTGCGGCGGCAGGAGCGGGCGCAGGTGCAACAGCAGGCGCAGGGGCCGGAGCGGGTTTTGGTTCTTCCTTGCTGCAGGCGGCGAGCGCGATAGCGGCCGCAGCTGCGATGATCAGTGCCTTGTTCATTGTCGTTCCCTTTGGTTTCGATTGAATTGGGGTTTTGCCAGCCTTATTGCGGCTGTGCACCAATTATAGCAGCGCATGGCCTACAAACCTAGCGTCGCGCTCGAAACACCGGGGAAGGAGGAGGACCAGATTTCCTGGAAGCGCGAGCGCATCGCCAGCGCCTCGGTCTCGTCGTTCAGGGCGATCGCGCCGCGGAAGAAATCGGCGACCGGGCGGCGCAGGTAATGCTGCGCGTCCAGCACCATGAAAGCATCCTGCAAGTTTCGGATCTCCTCGTGCGTCTGGTTGATCTGGATCGCATGGGTGAACAGTTTCAGCAGTCCCATCATCCGCGGGCTGCGCCGGGCAAGGGTTTCCGTGTGGTGCACCACGATGTAGATCCTGCGCGTGCGGCTGAAGCGCAGGAATTTCTCCAGCTGCGCGATGCGCGCCGGGGAATTCAGGCGCAGCGACGACAGGTCGGGATCGAAGATCCGCAGTTCGCGCCCGGGCTGCTCGAGCAGGCGGTCGACCGCCTGCTGGAACTCGCCTTCGCCGTCGAAGCGCTGGTACTCCGGCAGGGGCTCTTCTTCACTCACGGCTTGGGCTCAAGCGACAGGTACCCGGATCGATGCCATTCCAAGATTAAACGTCCCAGGCCCGCGCGGGCAAGCGCGCGCCCCGGCGCGCGCCTTTCGTCGGCCAGCGCCGCGAGCACCTTGCGCTGGGATGCGCGCGTGCGCAGCACTTCGCCATTGATGAAGAATCGGGAGTTCAGATAAAGGAATTGCGTCTTTGCATCGAGTTTTACCGTTTTGTCTTCTATTTTCCCGTTCAATTTCCTGTTTGAGGAAAAAACCACGTTCCCCTTCGGCGCGCTCAGATAGCGTCCGAGAAATTCCTCCACGTCGCCGCGCTTCCAGCGGATGCGCGCGAGTTGCGCTTCGGCGAACGCAAGCAACTCGGGCCCGATCCGCGCTGCGCGCGCGGCGGGGCGCAGCCCGGGGTCGCGGTAGACGGCGTCCGGCAGGCCGCGTTCGTGCAGGTGGTCGAGGAATCCAGCCGCCAGTTCCGCGCCGCGCGGCGCGCGAAAGCCGATCGAGTAGGTGCAGCAGGCATCCAGCGCGACGCCATCGTGGCCCCAGCCGGGCGGCAGGTAGAGCAGGTCGCCCGGCTCGAGCACCACTTCCTGCTCGGCGAGGAAGCGCGCGATCAACTTGAGCGGAGCACCGGGCACCAGGTCGAAATCGCGCGCGCGCGCGAGGCGCCAGCGGCGCCGGCCCTGCGCCTGCAGCAGGAACACGTCGTAGGAGTCGAAATGCGGGCCGACGCCGCCGCCCGGGGCCGCGTAGCTCACCATTACGTCGTCCAGCCGCGCCTGCGGCACGAACGCGAAGCACCGCAGCAACTGCTCGGCCCAGGCGTCGTGATGATTCACGCCGTTGACCAGCAGTGTCCAGTTGCGAGTGCCAGCGCGGCGCAGCAGGGATTGTGACAACGGTCCGCGCGCGACCTGCCACTTCTTTCCGCGCCGTTGCACCAGACGGGATTCGATATCAGTGCGCGCTGCGAGGGCAAATAGCGCACGCTTTTCGATCACGCCGCGCATTCCGGGCAGTGCATGGCGCACGAGAAGCGGGCGCTTCTGCCAGTAACGGCGCAAAAAAACCTGTGGCGACAAGCCCCCTAGCAGCGCTTCTTCCATCGATTGATTATAAATGTGGCAAGCGAGCGACAACATGGCAAACAGCACTTGTCAAACGCCGGTGCAGGCATAAAATTTTCTGGAGACGAATCCATGCTGCAACCAGGACAGAACGCTCCCGTATTCACGCTGCCGGATGCCGACATGCAGGCGGTGGAGCTGTCGTCCTTCCTCGGCAAGAAGCACATCGTCCTGTATTTCTACCCGCGCGACAACACGCCCGGCTGCACCCTGGAGGCGGCGGAGTTCTCGGACCGCGAAGGCGAGTTCGACCGCTGCAACTGCGTCATCCTCGGCGTGTCGCGCGACGACTGCATGACGCACGCCGCGTTCCGCGACAGGCACGGCCTGTCGATCGGGCTGCTGTCCGATCCCGAGGGCGAGGTGTGCCGCCGCTACGGCGTGCTGCAGGAGAGGGAGATGGACGGCGTGCGGCGCGAGTGCCTGGTGCGCTCGACTTTCGTGATCGACAAGAAGGGCGTCATCCGCCATGCCGCCTATGGCGTCAATCCGCGCCACCACGCCCTCGACATCTACGACGTCGTTCGCAAGCTGAAGTCCTGAGCCTTTCCTTTTTCGCCTATCATTGGCGAATTGGGGGAGGGTTTTGCCATGATCATGGGCATCCTGTCGTACGGCATCGGCACGCTGATCGGCTTCGGGCTGCTGATCGGCCTGGTGTTCCTGTTCATTTCCGACATCTCGCAGAAAAAGCACGGCGTGCTGCGCAACTACCCGATCGTCGGGCACCTGCGCTATTTCTTCGAGCAGCTGGGCGAGTACTTCCGGCAGTATTTCTTCGCCGGCGACCGCGACGAGATGCCGTTCAACCGCTCGACGCGCGGCTGGGTCTACCGCCTGGCCAAGAACGAGGGCGGCGTGATCGGCTTCGGCTCGACCTACGACCTGCACGAATCCGGCGCCCTGATATTCGTCAACCATCCATTCCCGGTGCTGGAGGAAGAACGCCTGCCGACGCCTTCGCTGCTCATGGGCGAGGGCTACGCCAAAATCCCGTTCGAGGGGCGCTCGATCGTCAACATCAGCGGCATGAGCTTCGGCGCCATCTCGGCGCCGGCGGTGCGCTCGCTGTCGCGCGGCTCCGCGGTGGCGGGCTGCTGGATGGATACCGGGGAGGGCGGATTGTCGCCGTACCACCTCGAGGGCGGCGGCGACATCATCATGCAGATCGGCACCGCCAAGTACGGCGTGCGCGACGCGCAGGGTAACCTCAGTTCGGACCGCCTGATCGAACTGTCCAGGGTGGTGAAGGCTTTCGAGATCAAGCTGTCGCAGGGCGCCAAGCCGGGCAAGGGCGGCGTGCTGCCGGCGAAGAAGGTGACGGCGGAAATCTCGCAGATCCGCGGCATTCCGGAGGGGCGCGACTCGATCAGCCCGAACCGGCACCGCGACATTTCCAACATGAACGACCTGCTCGACAAGATCGCGCACATCCGCGACATCACCGGCCGGCCGGTCGGCGTCAAGACCGCCATCGGCGGCTGGCGCTTCATGAACGACCTGGCCGAGGCCGTGCATCGCAGGGGCCTGGAGTTCGCGCCGGACTTCCTCGCCATCGACGGCGGCGAGGGCGGCTCGGGCGCGGCGCCGCAGGCGCTCGCCGACCACATGAGCCTGTCCATCGACGAGGCGCTGCCGCGAGTCGTGGACGCGCTCATCGAATCCGGTCTCAAGCAGCGCGTACGCGTCATCGCCTCGGGCAAGATCGTCACCTCTGCGCGCGCCGCCTGGGCGCTCGCGGTTGGCGCCGACTTCATCAACACCGCGCGCGGCTTCATGTTCTCGCTCGGCTGCATCCAGGCGCTGCGCTGCCACCAGAACACCTGCCCGACCGGCGTCACCACGCACAACCGGCGCCTGCAGCGCGCGCTGGTGGTCGAGGAGAAATACCTGCGCGTGGCGAACTACTGCAACGGCATGAACCGCGAGATCGACATGATCGCCCACTCCTGCGGCGTGCGGCACGCGCGCGAGCTGCGCCGCGAGCACGTGCGCATCGTGCAGGCGAACCACCAGTCGATCGCGCTCAACATGCTCTATCCGTATCCGGAACTGAAGGCGCGCGTGCGGGCTGCCTGATGCTTTCGGGTTCTTGCTTGTGCGGCAAGATCCAGTACGAGATCGAAGGCGAGCCTCGCTGGATGTATCAGTGCTTCTGCGGCAAATGCCGCGCAGCCTCGGGCGCCTCGTTCGCCACCAACATCATCGTCGACGCCGACAAGTTCGAGATCATCCAGGGCAAGGAAGAGCTTTCCGCCTTCGAATCCAGCCCGCAGAAATTCCGCTACTTCTGCTCCGGCTGCGGCTCGCCGATCTACAGCCACGGCGAAAAAACGAAGCAAATCGTATCCGTGCGCTGCGGCACGCTCAAGCACGACCCCGGCATGCGCCCCTCGTATCACGCCTTCGTCGCCTCCAAGGCTGCGTGGGTCGACATCCACGACGACAAGCCGCAATTCCCCGACTGGCCCGTTAGATGAACCCAGCGCTGCGGCAGACCACCTTTTCTTCCCCGTTACAAATAGGCGGTTTGCATTCCGTCTGTTTTCACGGCCAATTCACGTTAGACCTCAGCAAACGCGAATGCCAGCCCTAGTTGAACGTCCCGAACTAATCGAATCCGTTCTCACTTCGCTTGGCATTTCGCCACAGCAAATCACAGCGCGTTCATTGGTTGTTTGTCCCGAGGCTCAAGAGTTAGTCGTAGCAGAGATAGCTGACGATGGTAGAGAACACATGCTCATACCGACCGCCGCCAAAGGATGGCGACAGATGAGTGCCGCGGCCCTATCCGATGGCGTGACCGTCAAAATCGCTTCGGCTTTCCGAAGCATTGACCGTCAAGCTGAAATTGTTCGCGCTAAGCTGGCTCGAGGCCTGTCGTTAGACGCCATACTGTGTGTAAGCGCGCCACCTGGATACAGTGAACATCACTCTGGTAGGGCAGTGGACGTGACTACCGGCGGCGTAGCGCCGTTTGAGTGCGAGTTCGGGAACACGGTGGCATTTCAGTGGCTCTCAAAGAACGCGAGCCAGTTCGGCTTCGTCCTCTCATTCCCAGAAAATAACCCGTATGGTTACGCATATGAACCGTGGCACTGGTGCTTTCAGTCGGCTGCGGTCTAACCTGTCAATCCGAAGCGGACGCGAGCGCGCCGCTGATTTTGGGCGTTAAGACAGAGAAAGCCGGGAATTCCACAGTCTGCGCGCGTGGTCGATTAGCTCGCTTGCGGTGAGTCCAACCGGCCCGGCGCCGGCCTTCACGCACTCGTCGGCAGCGCAGCCATGAAGGTGAACGCCAAGTACTAACGCGGTCTCGCCAGAGTATTTCTGCGCGAGCAGCGCGCCGAGCATTCCGGAGAGCACGTCGCCCATGCCGGCCGAGGCCATGCCGGGATTGCCGGAGGTGTTGATGAACCACTGGCCGTCACGCGCGGCGATGATGCTGCCGTTGCCCTTCAGTACGACGTGCGCGTTCAGGTTCGCGGACAGGGCGCGCGCGGCCTTGAGGCGATCGGCTTGTACCCGCGCCGTGGTGTCGGCGAGCAACCGCGCGGCCTCGGCGGGATGCGGAGTCAGCAGGGTATCGGCGGTGCGCCGGGCGCAGCCTTTGCGCAGGTCCTCGTTTTCGGCGATGAGATTTAGCGCGTCGGCGTCGAGCACGCAGGGCAGGTCGCTGGCGAGCACCGCGCCGAGCAGGGTTTCTGCGCGTTCGCTCTGGCCGAGGCCCGGACCGATGACGATGGCATCGAGGTCGAGGCCTAGGACGTCGTCGGGGTGGCGGAGCATGAGCTCCAACGCATCGGTGTCCACGGTCAGAGGTTCGAGCAATCCTGCGTAGACGCGGCCGGCGCCCAGCTTGAGCGCCGCGCGCCCGGCCAGCAGCGCAGCGCCCGCCATGCCCGCGGCGCCGCCGATGACGGCCAACGAACCTGCCATGCCTTTGTGAAAATTCTTCGGACGGGGTTTGAGGATGGTCCGGAACAGTGCCGGCTCGGCGATCCAGCCGCCGGCCCGTACCGACGATTGGTCGATCTGCAAATCGGCGACCGACAACTGTCCGCAGTAGTCGGGGCCATCGAGCGTCAGCTGGCCGGGCTTCAGGCCGATGAAGGTGATGGTGTGCGTGGCGCGCACCGCGCAGCCGAGTATCTGGCCCGTGTCTGAATTCAATCCGCTGGGAATGTCGAGCGCGAGCACCGGGCACGTCTGCGCATTCACGTACTCGACCAGCTTCGCGTACGCGCCGTCGATCGGACGGCTGATGCCGATGCCGAATAATCCGTCAACGATCAGGTTCCAATGGATGTTTTTCGGAATTTCTTCTATTTTGTTTATCAATGAAATTCTAAAAAAACGTTCCTTCAACAACCGCGCAACCACTTTCGCGTCGCCGCCGTTGCTGCCGGGCCCCGCGAGCACCAGCACGTCCTTTCCGGTGTCCGGGAGCAGGGAGGCGGCGAGTTCCGCAGCTGCCGCGCCCGCGCGCTCCATCAGCGGGGGAGAGACATCCCCTGCCGCCTGCTCGATGCGGCGGATATCCTGCGCGAGGTAGACCGGCCGCGACACGCGTCAGCGCAGCAGTTCGTACTTGCCGCCGCGCTCCAGCGCGCGCTGGTAGGCCGGGCGCGCGTGGATGTTCTTCAGGAATGCCCACAACTTCGGCCGCTTCTCGTCCAGCCCGCCGCGCACCGAAGCGGCCTCGAGAGGGAAGCTCATCTGGATGTCGGCGGCGCTGAACGCCGCGCCCGCGAACCAGGCCGACTTGCCGAGCTCGGCCTCCATGAAATCGAGGATGCGGTTGATGTTGGGCATGACGAACGTGCTTTTCGCCTTGCCGGCGATGGCGCGGGCGACCGGGCGGACGAAGAAGGGCATCGGCCCGCTCTCGATGCGGTCGAAGATCAGCTTCATCAGCAACGGCGGCATCGCCGAGCCCTCGGCGAAGTGGAGCCAGTACGCATAGCGCAGGCGCCCGGGTGTTCCGGGCGCCGGCGCCAGCCTCCCGGCGCCGTACTTGTCTGCCAGGTACTCGACGATGGCGCCCGATTCGGCGATCGTCAGGCCGTCGTCGCTGATCACCGGCGACTTGCCGAGCGGGTGCACCGCGCGCAGCTCCGGCGGCGCGAGCATGGTCTGCGCGTTGCGCTGGTAGGGCTTGATCTCATAAGGCACGCCGAGCTCTTCGAGCAGCCACAGCACGCGCTGCGAGCGGGAGTTGTTCAGATGGTGGACGGTGATCACGCGAGGACTACCTCCGGAAGGCCAAGGACCGCGCCGATTCAATTCCTGAGAATCGCTTCTACATCATCGGCGAGCGCCAGCGAAGCTGTCAATCCGGGAGACTCGATGCCGAACAGGTTCACCAGCCCGGCGATGCCGTGCTCAGCCGGACCCTGGATCAGGAAATCGGCCGCGGGCTCCTTCGGTCCGGAGATCTTGGGGCGGATGCCGGCATATCCCGGCGCAAGCGCCCCGTCCGGGAGCGCGGGCCAGTAGCGCCTGATGGCGGCGTAGAAGCGCTCGGCGCGCCGCGGGTCCACTTCGTAATCGATTTTTTCCACCCATTCGACATCCGGACCGAAGCGCGCCTGGCCGGCGAGATCCAGCGTGACATGCACGCCAAGGCCGCCGGGTTCTGGCACCGGATAGATCAGGCGCGAAAATGGCGGCCGGCTGGACAGGGAATAGTAGTTGCCCTTGGCGTAGTACTCGGGCGGGATTTTGTGCGCGGGGAAGCCCTCCATCAGTCGTGCAATGCTCGGGGCGCGGAATCCAGCGCTGTTGACCAGGACTTTCGAGCGGATTCTCGTGCCTTCCGAATGAATTTCAAACCCGGAGTCCGCGACGAGCACTTTCGTCAGGGGACTCCGCAAGCCCAGCATCGCCCCTGCGGCTTCGGCGTCGCCCAGATAGGCCAGCATCAGCGCATGGCTGTCGATGATCCCGGTCGAGGGCGAGTGCAATGCCGCGACGCAGTGCAGCGCCGGTTCCATGCGCATCGCCTCCGCGGCCGGGATTTCGACCACGTCGGCGACGCCGTTGCCGTGCGCCTTCTGCCGGATCGCCTGCAGCTCCGGAATCTGCTCCCGGCTGGTCGCGACGATGAGTTTGCCGGCGCGCCGGTACGGAACGCCGTGCTCTTCGCAGTAGGCGTACAGGCGTTTGCGCCCTTCGACGCAGGCGCGCGCTTTCAGCGACCCTTTCGGGTAATAGATCCCGGCGTGGATGACTTCGGAATTGCGCGAGCTGGTGTGGGTGCCGATCGCGTCCTCGGCCTCCAGGATCACGACCTCGCGGCCCGAGAGGGCGAGCGCCCGCGCCACCGCCAGGCCGACGATGCCTGCCCCGACCACGACGCTTTCGACCTTATCCATGAATCACTTGCTGGCTATAATACGGAGCTAGGCAGACCCGCCGCCCAAGATCAACAATAGCTTGAACCTCTCTGCAATCTTTTCCAAGACCGGCAAGGGCGTGCAGGAAGCGTCCGGCAAGACGAGCCACCTGTCGCGCGGCGACCGGGCGGTGCTTTCCGCGATCGACGGCAAGACTCAGCTTGGCGATGTACTGAAGAAATTCGAAAAAATCACCGAGCCGAAGTTCGAGGCGCTGATCCAGCAGCTGGACAAGGACGGCTTCATCCGTGAGGTGTCCTCGGGCTCGGCGTCCATTGCACCAACCGCCCGTCCCGCAGCGACGCCGGCCCGGGCCGCGCCGCCACCGCCGAGCGGCGGTTCCGATGATGATATGGATTTCACGCAGGCCATCAAGCTTCCGCCCAAGCCGGCCGCGCCCAAGGCGCCGCCAGTCGATCTTGCGGCCGCGTCGCGCGCCGAAGCGGAACGCAAGGCGAAGGAGCAGCTGGCGTTCGACTACAAGGCGCGGCAGGAAGCGGAGGCGAAGGCCGAGGCGGAAGCCAAGGCCAAGGCGCGCGCAGCCGCAGAGGCCAAGGCGCGGGCCGAAGCCGAAGCCAAGGCGCGGGCCGAATCCGATGCCAAGGTAAAGGCGGCGCGCGAAGCGGCGTTGCGGATGGCCGCCGAGGCCAAGGCGAAGACCGACGCCGCCGCGGAGCGCGAGCGCGAGGCCAATGAGCGCGCGCGCAAGGAAGCCGAGGAAAAGGCGCGGCTCGAGGCCGACCTGAAGGGCAAACTCGAGGAAGAGCGCAAGGCGCGCGAGGAAGCGGAGCGACGCGCCCGCGAAGCCGCCGACCAGGCACGCCGGGAGATCGAGGAGAAGGCGAAGCGGGACGCAGAGGAACTGCGCCAGCGCCTCGAGGCCGAGATGAAGGCCAAGCTCGAGGAGGAAAGGAAGAAGCGCGAGGAAGAGGACAGGAAGCGGCGCGAAGAGGACGAGCGCCGCCGCAAGGAAGAAGACGAGCGTCGTGCGAAAGAGGACGCCGAGCGCCGCGCCCGCGAGGAAGCGGACAGGAAACGCCGCGAGGAGGAAGACCGGCGCCGCAAGGAAGAGGACGAGCGCCGGGCGAAGGAAGAGGCGGAGCGCCGCGCGAAGGAAGAGGCGGACAAGAAGCGCCGCGAAGAGGAAGAGCGGAAACGGCGCGAAGAAGAGGCTGCCCGGCGCAAGGCGGACGAGGAACGGCGTGCCAAGGAAGACATCGAGCGTCGCGCCAGGGAGGATGCCGAGCGCAGAGCAAAGGACGACGCAGAGCGCAGAGCAAAGGACGACGCAGAGCGTCGTGCGAAAGAGGAGGCCGAGGCGAAGGCGCGTGCGGCGCAGTCCGCGTCCTTCCCTGCGATAGAAGTTCCGACCCCGCCGCCCGCTGCTGCTGCGGGCGGCGACATCGGCGATTCGCTGCTGGCCGATCTCGACTCCTTCACCCAGCGCGAGGAGGAAGAGGCCAAGGCGAAGGAAGAAGCCGAGCGCAAGGCGAAGGAGGAGTCGGCGCGCAAGGCGAAAGCGGAGGCGGAGCGCAACGCAAAAGAGGAAGCGGACAGGAAAAAGCGCGAACAGGAAGAACGCCGGCGCAAGGAAGAGGAAGAGCGCAAGGCGAGGGAGGAAGAGGAGCGCAGGGCGGCGGAGGAAGAGGAGCAGCGCGAGCAGGAGGAGGCCGAGCGCAAGAAGAAGGCGAAGGAAGCGCAGGCGGCGAAGCAGGCTGCGGAAAAAGCCGCGCAGAAGCCGGCAAAGAAGGCGGCGCAGCGACCGGCTGGCGGCAAGCCGGACTCGGGCGAAGACGACATCGATGTGTCGGACGACGACATCGACATGGACGACATCAAGCGCGATCAGAAAGTCCTGTCGAATACGGCGCGCAAGATGGCGGCCGATCAGCCTTCAACCGCGGCAACGGCTGCGGGGCGGCCCAGGAAATGGGGCAAGCCCGCCGCGATCGTGCTGTTCGCGGTGCTGATCGCCGGCCTCGGCGCCCTGCAGCTGATGCCGATCTCCACTGCGGAGTACGAGAAGGCGGCGTCGGATGCGACGGGCGTGCCGGTGAAAATCCGCTCGGCGCACCTCTCGGTAATTACCGGAATAGAGGTCAAGTTCGAGGGCGTATCGGTCGGCGACAGCGTGAAGATCGGGCTGGTGCGCGGTTACCCGGAGATCGGCTCGCTGTTCGGCGCGAAGAAGGCGTTCAGCCGGATCGAGCTCGAAGGCGCGTCGGTCTCGCAATCGCAGCTCGCCGACGCCGTACTGGGGAAGATTTCCGGCGAGAACCTGCGCATCGGCCGGATCGTGATCAAGCAGGCAAAGCTCGACGGCCCGGTGGCGCTGCCGCCGATGGATATCGAGGCCACGGTCTCGGCAGACGGGTCGCTGAAGTCGGTCAATCTGAGCGGTGGCGACAAGATCAGCGTGCAGCTGTCGCCGAAAGGCAACGACATCGGCTTCGAAATCAGCGCCGGCAGCCTGGCGCTGCCGTTCGTCCCCGCGCTGACGCTGGTGGATTTCGGCATGAAGGGCGTCGCAAATCGCCAAGGTGTGGCGAGTTCAGAGTTCGACGGCCGCGCCTTCGACGGCGTCATCAGCGGCACGGCCAAGATCCGCTGGGGCGCCAGCTGGAGCGTCGACGGTGAGGTGCGTTCGCGCGCGGTGAAGATCGCCGTGTTCGCCCCGGCGCTTGTTTCGGAAGGCAAGGTCGAGGGCCATGGCGCCTACTCGATGAGCGGCGGGACGCCGGCAAACCTGTACGAAAGCGCGCGGATACAGGGTGAATTCAAGATCGAGCAGGGTGTGCTGGGCAGTTTCGACCTGACGCGGGCGCTGCAAACCGGCGGCGCGCAGACCGAAGGCAGGACCGTTTTCTCCGAGTTGACGGGCCAGGCGGTCTACGACAAGGGCGCGGTGCAGATACGCAATGTCTCGATCACCGCGGGCGCCATGAACGCGGGTGCGAGCCTGGACATCGACGCCAGCGGCGGGCTGTCGGGACGGGTCGTCGCCGACGTCAAGACGCCGAACCAGACGCTGCGCGCGACGCTCAACCTTTCGGGCAAGATCCAGGATCCCGTGATCAGGAAGTGACGGCCACCGTTCTCCGCTTCCGCGGCGCGCGCGCGCTGTCGGATTTCCGCCTTGCCAAGCTGTTGCCCGAACTGAAGAAAGCGCATCCCGCCGTGCGCGGGGTTGCGGCCGAGTTCTGGCATTTCGTCGAGGCCGACGGCGAGCTGGGCGCCGGCGAAAGGAAACTGCTCGAGCGCCTGCTGCGCTACGGCACGCCGCCCGCCGGCGATCCGGCCGGCGAGCTGTTTGTCGTGGTGCCGCGGCTGGGCACCATTTCCCCTTGGTCGTCCAAGGCGACCGACATCGCGCGCAACTGCGGACTCGGCGGCGTGCGCAGAATCGAGCGCGGTATTCTGTTTTCCGTTTCTTCAAAAGGGAAAATCAGCCGCGAGCGGATCGGCGCGTTGATACACGATCGAATGACCGAAAGCGTGCTCGGCTCGCTGGGCGAAGCCGACGGCCTGTTCCGGCATGTGCCGCCGCGGGCCCTCGGCCGCGTGCCGCTGCGGCAGCTGGACGAGGCCAATGCGCGCCTCGGCCTGGCGCTGAGCGGGGAGGAGATCGCCTATCTGCGCGACGCCTACCGTACGCTGGAACGCGATCCCACCGACGCCGAACTGACCATGTTCGCACAGGCCAACTCGGAGCATTGCCGCCACAAGATCTTCAACGCCGACTGGATCGTGGATGGCGAACGCAAGGACCGGTCGCTGTTCGCGATGATCCGGCACACGCACGCAGCCAATCCGCAGGGCACCGTGCTGGCCTATTCGGACAACGCCGCCATTCTTGAAGGCACCCTGGCGCAGCGCTTTTATCCCGGCACGGACTTCATATACAGGGCGAATCCGGAAAAAACGAACCTGGTGATCAAGTGCGAAACCCACAACCATCCGACCGCGATATCGCCCTTTCCTGGCGCCGCAACGGGAGCGGGCGGCGAAATCCGTGATGAAGGCGCAACCGGACGCGGAGCGAAGCCCAAGGCGGGCCTGGTGGGCTACTCGGTCTCCAACCTGCGCCTGCCGGGGGCGCTGCGCCCCTGGGAGGAAACCGACTACGGCCGGCCCGGCCGGATCGTTTCGGCGCTGCAGATCATGACCGAAGGTCCGATAGGCGCGGCCGCGTTCAACAACGAATTCGGGCGTCCCTGCCTCGCCGGATACTTCAGGACTTTCGAGCAGGCGGTCGGCGGTGCGCAGCGCGGCTACCACAAGCCCATCATGCTGGCGGGCGGCATCGGAAACATTTCCGCAACAGACTGCCTGAAGAAGAAATTTGAAGAGAAAACGCTGCTGATCCAGCTGGGCGGGCCGGGAATGCTCATCGGCATGGGCGGCGGCGCAGCGTCTTCGATGCGCTCCGGAGCCAATGCCGAAGACCTCGATTTCGATTCGGTGCAGCGCGGCAACGCGGAAATCCAGCGCCGCGCCCAGGAGGTGATAGACCGCTGCTGGCAGCTGGGCGCGACCAACCCGATTCTCTCCATCCACGACGTGGGAGCCGGAGGGCTGTCGAACGCCATGCCGGAACTCGTGTACGGCGCGGGACGCGGAGCCAGGCTCGGGCTGCGCGCCGCGCCGTCCGAAGACAGCGGCATGTCGCCGCGTGAAATCTGGTGCAACGAAGCGCAGGAGCGCTATGTGCTTGCGATCGCGCCGGAGAGCCTGAAGGCATTCACGGACATCTGCGAACGCGAACGCTGTCCATTTGCCGTCCTGGGTGGCGCAACTGCTGACGGTCATCTTTCCGTGTTTGACGAGAATTTCAATAACAGCCCCGTCGATATCGATCTCTCGGTCGTCCTCGGCAAGCCGCCGAAGATGCTGCGCGACGTGAGGCGCGTCGCGCCGCGGCTGGAACCGTTGTCACTGGACGGCATCGAGCTGAAGGAGGCCGCCTACCGCGTGCTGCGCCATCCCGCGGTCGCCGACAAGACCTTCCTCATCGCCATCGGCGACCGGACCGTGGGTGGCCTGTGCTCGCGGGATCCGTTCGTCGGCCCCTGGCAGGTGCCGGTGGCCGACTGCGCGGTCACGCTGCTGGACTACGACGGATATGCGGGGGAGGTTTTCGCGATCGGCGAGCGCACCCCGCTGGCGCTGATCGACGGCCCGGCTTCCGGAAGGATGGCGGTGGGGGAGGCGTTCACCAACCTCGCCGCGGCAAGGGTCGGCGCGCTCGACCGGGTGAAGCTTTCCGCCAACTGGATGGCCGCCGCCGGATCGCCCGGCGAAGACGCGGCGCTCTACGACACCGTGCGCGCCGTGGCGCTCGAACTTTGCCCGGCGCTGGGAGTGTCCATTCCGGTCGGGAAGGATTCGCTGTCCATGCGCACCTCCTGGGAAGGCAAGGAGGTGGTTGCTCCCTTGTCTCTCGTCGTAACCGCCTTTGCCGGGATACCGGATGCGCGCGCCGCGTTGACGCCGCGGCTGCGGACCGATGCCGGTGAAACGGAACTGCTGCTGGTGGACCTGGGATGCGGCAGGAACCGTCTTGGCGGCTCGATCCTGGCGCAGGTATTTTCGCGATTCGGCAATACGGCGCCGGACCTTGATTCGGCCGTGCTGCTGAAAAACTTTTTTTCCGCGGTCCAGGATCTGTCAAAAGAAAATCTGCTGCTCGCCTATCACGACCGCTCGGACGGCGGATTGTTCGCCACCGTCGCGGAAATGGCGTTCGCCGGCCATTGCGGCGTCACCGTCAGCCTGGACGGGCTGGTGTTCGACCGCTGGAGCGACGACGTGGACGGCTTCAAGCAATCGAACGAGGAGCAGCTCTCGGGCCGGCTGCGCGAGCGCGCGCTGCAGGCGCTGTTCGCCGAGGAACTGGGCGCGGTGCTGCAGATCCGCGCTGCGGACCGCTCGCGCGTGATGGACTTGCTCCGCTCCTTCGATCTTGGAAACATGTCCTTTGTCGTTGGACATATGAATTCAAGAGACGAGCTGGTGTTCACGCGCAACGCCAAGCCGATCCTGAAGGAAAAACGCGTGGATCTGCAGCGAGCCTGGTCCGAGACCAGCTTTCTCATGCAGCAGCTGCGGGACAACCCGGAATGCGCGCAGGAGGAATACGATCGCATCCTGGATGCGCGCGATCCGGGATTGTCGTTTCAACTGACTTTCGAGGCGAAAAATCCGGCTGTCGGCAGGAATTCGAAACCCCGGATTGCCGTCCTCAGGGAACAGGGCGTCAACAGCCAGGTCGAGATGGCAGCGGCGTTCACGCGCGCCGGCTTCGAGGCGGTGGATGTGCACATGTCCGACGTGATCGCCGGGCGCGCGACGCTGGAAGACTACAAGGGCCTGGCGGTCTGCGGCGGTTTCTCCTACGGCGACGTGCTCGGCGGCGGGCAGGGCTGGGCGAAGTCGATCCTGTTCAACACCCGGGCGCGCAGGGAGTTCGAGGCCTTCTTTGGGCGAAGCGACACTTTCGCGCTCGGTTCCTGCAACGGCTGCCAGATGATGGCGGCGCTGAAGGAAATCATCCCGGGCGCGCAGCACTGGCCGGTATTCGGCGGCAACCGCTCGGCGCAATTCGAGGCCCGCTTCGCGATGGTGGAAGTGGTGGAAAGCCCCTCGATACTGCTGCGCGGCATGGCCGGCAGCCGCATGCCGATCGCGACTGCGCACGGGGAAGGTTTTGCCCTTTTTGAGAACAGTATTGATTTCGAGAAAGCGATCGTCGCGCTGAGGTTTGTCGACAATTATGGGAAAGTCACCGAGAAGTATCCGCTGAATCCGAACGGTTCTCCGGCCGGCATCACCGGCCTGACGACGCCGGACGGGCGGTTCACCGTCGTCATGCCGCACCCCGAGCGGGTGTTCCGGACCGTGCAGATGTCATGGTCGCCCGACAATGCGGGCGAGGATTCGCCCTGGATGCGGATGTTCTACAATGCGCGCCAATGGGTCGGCTGACTTTTCTCTCTTTGATCGCGGGATTCGCCATCGTGCACAGCTCCGCAAGCCAGTCCGCTTGCCCGCCGCTTCTTGACGCCGCCCTGCCGACGCTGTCGGACGACAAGCCGGAATCCATCTGCCAGTACAGGGGCAAGGTGCTGCTGGTGGTGAATACCGCCAGCCAGTGCGGCTATACCCCGCAGTACGAGGGACTGGAAAAACTCTACGAGAAATACAAGGACAGGGGGCTGGTGGTGCTGGGCTTTCCGTCGAACGATTTTGGCGGGCAGGAGCCGGGCTCCAACAGGGAGATCGCGAAATTTTGCGAAGCCAACTACGGGGTGTCCTTCCCGATGTTCGAAAAGACCAGCGTGGCGAAGAAACCCGTGAATCCGTTCTACGAGAACCTTGCCAGGTCCGCCGGCGCGCGGCCGGCCTGGAATTTCCACAAATACCTGGTGGACCGCAAGGGCGCCAGGGCGATTTCCTTCAACACGGACGTCGAGCCCGGCGATCCGAAACTGGTCGAGGAAATCGAACGCCTCCTGGCCGAAAAGGGAGGCAGCAAATGAGCACTGTGCGCCACGAACCCGGGCCGATCCTGAGCCTCGCAGTCGAGCACGGCGATACCGTCTACCTGGCCGGCATCGTCGCCAGGAACCTGAAGAACGACATCAAGGGCCAGACCGAGGAAGTGCTGGCCGAGATCGACCGCCTGCTGGCCAAGGCGGGCAGCAGCAAGTCGAAGCTGCTGTCGGCGACGATCTGGGTCACGGACATCCGCAACCGCGCGCCGATGAACGAAGTCTGGACCAGGTGGGTGGACCCGAAGAACCTGCCCGTGCGCGCCTGTGTCGAGGCCAAGCTCGCTGATCCCGCCGGCCTGGTCGAGATCATGGTGACCGCCACAAAGTAACGGCTGGATTCCCGCTTTCGCGGGAATGACGGCTGGTCGTCGTCCCCGCGAATGCGGGGACCCAGGTTTTAAAGATCTGGCTTATATCGCTCGACCATCTGCTCCTGCGTCTCGGCCGGTGCCTGGATGCCGGTCTGATCGTTGATCATCTGGCCCATCGTCGGCAATACCGCGCGATCCATTTTTCTGCCGGCATCCCAGAGTTTCGAGCGCATCAGCGCCTTGGCGCAATGCAGGTACACGTCTTCCACCTTTACTTCGATGATCAGCTTCGGCGTACGTTTTTCGCCCGAGAATTTCGCAAGCAGGGCTTGTTCATCGGATAGGCGCGCCCGCCCGTTTATCCGCAAGGTTTCGTCCACCCCGGGGATCAGGAACAGCAAGCCAAGCCGGCCGGTTCCGATGATGTTCTCCAGCGTGTCCAGCCGGTTGTTGCCTGGTGCATCGGGAATCAGCAGGGTGGCGCTGTCCGGCGCCCTGACAAAACCCGGATCGCCGCCCCGCGGCGAGGCGTCATAGCGATTGCCGCTGCTGCCGCTGGCCAGCACGACGAAAGGCGACAGCCCGATAAAGCGCAGGCAGTGACGGTCGAGATGGCCGAGCTGCTTCCTGAGCGCTCTTTCTTTCGCGGGTGGATACAGGACCCGGAGTGCCTCGTTGGAATCGATCATGATTTTTTTCCTTTCCCCGTATTATCATCAGCGCGATCGCGTGCAGGAAGAGCATCGCGAAAAGCATCGAATGTCTTCCACGCTGGAACGGGCGGCGTGTACCCGGGCCGCGGTGCGTATGCGGAGTGCTCGACCAGCTTCATCTTGTGTATGTAACGGGGGCAGTTCGGAAATATCGTGGCCGCCGCGATCCGCACGATGAACACGGCCCCCGGATATTCGGCTTTCAGCGGGTCGTCCTTCCCGACCTGCGCCGTGCCGTTGACGCGGATCCGCTTCGGGTTCTCGAAGTCGAGGAACAGCAGCCCGACGTTCGGGTTGACGAGCACGTTCCCCCAGGTCCTGTACATGCCGTTGCCGTCGTAGTCGGGGATCGCCAGGGTGCGCTCGTCAAGCACGCGCACGAATCCGGGCAGGCCGCCTTTGTAGGAGCAATCCGGGTGCCCCCGGGCGTCGGCGGTCGCTATGAAGAACATCGGGCAGCGCTGGATGAACGCGCGGTCCTCGTCGGTGAATGCCGCGCGGACGGTCACCTGCGCCAGGCGGTCGGCGATGGGCCGCGTTTCGCGCACGTCCTGCAGTTGCCGCATGCCATCGTGATACAACGGATCGTTTGCCATCAATCCCCCCCGTCACTCGAAAAGGTTGAGAACGCCGTCCAACCCGCAGTAGTTCAAGGCGTGCGTCGCTTTTGCCCGCACCACGGGCTTGGCTCGGTAGGCGACGGAGGTGCCGGCCTCCGCCATCATTTTCAGATCGTTGGCGCCGTCGCCGATGGCGACGGTCTGTTCGCGCGTGGCGCCGAGGCGTTGCGCCATTTGTCTGAATTTCGCGGCCTTGGCATCGGCGTCGACGATGGTGCCGAGCACGCGGCCACTCAGTTTGCCGCTGTCGATCTCCAGCACGTTGGACAGCGTTTCGTCCAGGCCGAGGCGTTCCCTCAATCGTTCGGTGAAGAAGGTGAATCCGCCGGAGACCAGCAGGAGCTTGACGCCGTGGCGCTTGCAGCGCGCGATCAGCTGCTCCGCTCCCGGAGACAGACGAAGCTTTTCGTCGTAGACGTCCTGCAGCACGTCTTCGCTCAGTCCGGCGAGTAGTGCCACGCGCCGGCGCAGGCTGGCCGGGTAATCGATTTCGCCGCGCATGGCTTGTGCGGTGATGGCGGAGATGTCGTCTTTCTTTCCCATGGCCGCGCCGATTTCATCGATGCATTCGATGGTGATGAGCGTGGAGTCCATGTCCATCGCGAGCAGTTTCAGGTCCGCGAAACGCCGGCCCTCGGGAATCCAGGCATGATCGATCCGGTGCGCATCGCACCACGCGGCGACGCCTTCGCGCCGCGTAACGCCGCGCAAGCGCCAGGCGCGTGGGTCCCGGGATTCGCTGAGCGGCTCGGGCGCAGCCGAGCCGCTCAGCCCCGCGAGCGCCTGCGCCTGCAGGGCGGTGGCGTCAGGGCTTTGAACGAGGAGGTTCAACGCGCTGCGCACCCACGGATTGATCGTCCGCCTTCGGCTGCGCCTGGCCGGGCTTGAGTTTGGCGCTCTCGCGCAGGGATTTCGCCATCGCGGGATCGGCGACGACGCCCAGGCCGAGATCGTAGGCGGTCGCGAGCTCGAGCATCGCCAGGCGGTTGCCATGGTCGGCGGCCCGGCGGAACCACGCCGCCGCAGCCTCCACGTCGCGCGGCGCGCCGATGCCTTTCTGCAGCAGGACCGCGAGAAAGAACTGCGCATCCGCGCGATCCTGCGCCGCGGCGCCGCGGAACCACTTGACGGCTTCGCTCGCGTTCTGCGCTACTCCTTCGCCGTCCAGGTAAAGGCGCGCCAGCTGCTCCTGCGCCCGCGGCTCGCCCGCCTCGGCGGCCTTCTGCAGCAGCGCCACCATTTCGCCGGTGTCATGCGGCACGCCCAGGCCCATGCCGTACAGCAGCGCGAGGTTGGTCAGCGCGACCGCCTGGCCCTGGTCGGCGGCCAGCTTGTACCAATGCGCCGCGTCGATGAAGTTCCTGAGCGCACCGCGGCCGTCGTAGTACATCGCCCCCAGGTTGTTCTGTGCCGCGGCGTTGCCGGATTCCGCGGCGCGCAGGTACCAGCCGTACGCAGCCTGAAGATCGCGCAGGGGCGGCGGCGCGGTCTCGAGAATGGTGCCGAGCACGTATTGCGCCTCGACGTTGCCGTCCGCGGCCATCGGCCGCAGGGAATCGATCGCCTGCGCGTAATCGCCGCGCGAGAGCGCGCCCATGGCGGGCATGAGGTTGTCGTAGCTGTCCTTATCCTTGTCTTTGTCCTGCTGCGCCTGCGCCTGCGCCGTGGCGAACGCCGCGGCCATGAGCAGAAGGAGAATCACGCGCATCTGCTATGCGGCCAATTGCTGCAAAAGGTCCCGCACCGCCAGCACCCGTTGCGGCCACTCCGGCATTTTCGCTTCCTGGCGCAGGCGATCGGTCCCCGCGAAGCGCAGGTTCTTTTTTTTTTGCACCAGCGCGATGATCCTGCCGCGATCCACGGGCGCGTCGGCCTGGAACTGGAGCTGCAGCGCTTCATGCGTCGCGTCGATGCGCGCGATGCCGAGCGGCCCCGCGAGCAGGCGCAGCTGGTGCGAATCGAGCAGCGCGCGCGCCGGCTCCGGCGGCAGGCCGAAGCGGTCGATCAGTTCCTCGTGCATCGCGTCCAGCTCCTCCTGCGTGGCGCAGTTGGCGAGCCGCTTGTAGAGCGTCAACCGCTCGTGCACGTCGCTGCAGTAGGTCTCGGGCAGCAGCGCCGGCGTATGCAGCTTGATCTCGGCCGCCGCGGCGATCGGCTGGTCGAGGTCGATGGCCTTGCCGTCCCTGAGCGCCCGCACTGCGCGCTCCAGCATGCGCGTGTACAGGTCGAAGCCGATCTCCTGGATCTGGCCTGACTGCGAATCGCCGAGCACCTCGCCCGCGCCGCGGATTTCCAGGTCGTGCATCGCGAGGTAGAAGCCCGAGCCGAGCTGCTCCATGGACTGGATGGCTTCCAGGCGCTTCTTCGCCTGCGCGCCCAGCGTCTCTTTCGGCGGGGTGAGCAGGTAAGCGTAAGCCTGGTGGTGCGAGCGGCCGACGCGGCCGCGCAACTGGTGCAGCTGCGCGAGCCCAAACCTGTCGGCGCGGTGGATCACCATCGTATTCGCGTTAGGGTTGTCGATGCCGGTCTCGATGATCGTCGAGCACAGCAGCACGTTGTGCCGCTGCTGCGTGAACTCGCGCATCACGCGCTCGAGCTCGCGTTCGCGCATCTGCCCGTGAGCCACCGCGATGCGCGCTTCCGGCAGCAGCCGCGCCAGCTTGTCGTGGGCGTGCTCGATGGTGTCGACCTCGTTGTGCAGGTAATAGACCTGCCCGCCGCGGCGCAGTTCGCGCAGCACCGCCTCGCGGATCAGTCCGTCCGAATGCGCGGCGACGAAGGTCTTGATGGCGAGGCGCCGTTCCGGCGCGGTCGCGATCACCGAGAAGTCGCGCAGGCCCTCGAGGGACAGCGCGAGGGTGCGCGGGATCGGGGTCGCCGTCAGCGTGAGCACGTCCACTTCCGCGCGCAGCTGCTTCAGCGCTTCCTTCTGGTGCACGCCGAAGCGATGTTCCTCGTCGATGATCACAAGGCCGAGGCGGTCGAACTTCACCTCGCGGGAGAGCAGCTTGTGCGTGCCTATGGCGATGTCGATGTCGCCGCAGGCCAGCTTTTTCAGGACCTCGGCACTTTCCTTGCCGGTCCTGAACCTGGAAAGTTCGCCGATTTTCACGGGCCAGTCGGCGAAGCGGTCGCTGAAGGTCTGGAAATGCTGCTCGACCAGCAGCGTGGTCGGGCAGAGCAGGGCGACCTGCTTACTGTCGGCGACGGCGACGAACGCCGCGCGCAGCGCGACCTCGGTCTTGCCGAAGCCGACGTCGCCGCAGATCAGGCGGTCCATCGGCTTGCCCGAAGTCATGTCGGAGGACACCGCCTGGATCGCGGCTGCCTGGTCGGCGGTTTCCTCGAAGCCGAAACCGTCAGCGAATGCATCCACGTCGTGCTGCTTGACGCCGAAGGCATGGCCCTGCCGCGCGGCGCGCTTGGCGTAGAGCTCGAGCAGCTCGGCGGCGGTGTCGCGCACCTGGCGGGCGGCGCGGTTCCTCGCCTTGTCCCACTGGCCGCTGCCCAGCTTGTGCAGCGGTGCTTCTTCGGGTTGCGCGCCCGAGTAGCGGGATATCACCTCGAGCTGCGACACCGGAACGTAGAGCTTGTCGCCGCCGCCGTACTCGAGCAGCAGGAACTCCGTGACGCCTTCGCCGAGATCCATGTTGACCAGGCCGCCGTAGCGCCCGATGCCGTGCTGCGCGTGCACCACCGGATCGCCGACATTCAGCTCGGAGAGGTCGCGCAGCATGCCTTCGACCGACGACTGCGCCCTGGCGCCGCGCCCCTTGCGCCGCGCGGTGCCGGCATAGAGTTCGGCTTCTGTGATCACGGCCCAGCCTTCCGCGGGTACGCTGAAGCCGTTGGCGAGGGGCGAGACGACGATTTGAAGATTTACTTTTTTCGCGTTGAAAGTTTGAAAATCTTCACAGGGGAAAGGCGCAAGGCCATATTCCCTGAAATACGACAGCATCGTTTCCCTGCGCCCCGGCGACTCGGAGCTGAGCAGCACGCGCAGTCCGGATCCCGCGATGTATGCCTTCAGGGAAGCCAGCGGATCTTTCGCGCGGCGATCCACCGCGAGCGGCGGCAGGGAAGCGGCGGCGACCGGCTGGTCGAGGTCCTCCTCCGGGGATTCGGCGATGTCGATCCGCGGATAGGCCTTGACGCGGGTGTAGAACTCCTCCGAC
The DNA here is from genome assembly GCA_035308765.1 of Burkholderiales bacterium. Classification (GTDB taxonomy): domain Bacteria; phylum Pseudomonadota; class Gammaproteobacteria; order Burkholderiales; family SG8-39; genus RBG-16-66-20. Next base: position 15,734 of record DATGGA010000058.1, on the reverse strand, counting down.
GGCATGAAAAGCTGCGCCGGCGGGAGCAGCGGCCGGTCCGGGTCGCCGCCCAGCATCTTGAAGCGCGACTGCGCGTCGCGCCAGAACGCCTGGATCGCGCCCGAGACGTCGCGATGCAGGACGATCGTCGACGTCTCCGGCAGATAATCGAATATCGTGGCGAGCGCATCGAAGAACAGTGGCAGGTAGTACTCCACTCCGGCCGCCGGCACGCCGCTGGAAATGTCCTTGTAGAGGCGGCGCTTGGACGGATCGCCTTCGAACAATTCCCGCCAGCGCCCCCTGAACCCGGTCCGGCCCTTGTCATCCAACGGAAACTCGCGCGCCGGCAGCAACCTCACCTCTTTGGTGGCGTAGAGCGTGCGCTGCGAATCGACGTCGAAGGTGCGGATGGTTTCGACCAAGTCGTCGTCCAGGTCGAGCCGGTAGGGCACGGCGCTGCCCATCGGAAACAGGTCGACGATGCTGCCGCGGAAGCAGAATTCTCCGGGCGTCATGACCTGCGTCACCGCGTTGTAGCCGGCGAGCGCCAGCTGCCGTCGCAGCGCATCGCCGTCCAGGCGTTCGCCCTGGCGCAGGAAGAATGTGTAGGCCGCCAGGTACGCCGGCGGGCAGAGCCGCACCAGCGCGGTGGCCGCGGGAACGATGACGATGTCGAAATCGCCGCGCTGGATCTGGTAGAGCGTCGCCAGCCGCTCCGACACCAGGTCGTGGTGCGGGGAAAAGCTGTCGTACGGCAGCGTCTCCCAGTCCGGCAGCAGGCAGCTGCGCAATTGCGGCGCGAACCAGGCTATCTCCTCAAGCAGGCGCGCAGCATCGAGCGCGATCGAGCTCAGCACTGCAAGCGGGCGCGACTCTGCAGCCAGGCGCGCAAGCGCGAGAGCGTCGGAGGAGCCGGTCAAGCCGCAGTAGCGTTTCTTGCCCGGAAGTGGGTCTCGGTGCATGACAAGAGAGGGGCGCCATGCAATTATACGGCCTTGAAAATACGAAAGAATTCGATTTGGTCTTCCATGCGCTGATTCCTGCCGCTGGCGGCGGCACGCGCCTGCGGGCGCAGCAGCCGAAGCAGTATCTGGCGCTGGCCGGCAAGCCGATGCTGTGGCACGCGGTGAAGTCGGTCTGCGTGCCGCCGATCGAGAATGTATTCGTGGTGCTGGCAACCGAAGACCCGCAGTTCGCGCAGTTCGACTGGAGCGCGTTTGCAGGGCGCCTGCAGCCGCTGTACTGCGGCGGCGCGACGCGGCGCGATTCCGTCTACAACGGCATGATTGCGGCGACAGCGGCGGTGGATGCGGACGACTGGATCCTGGTGCACGACGCGGCGCGGCCCTGCCTGCCGCAGCGGGACCTCGCCAACCTGATCGCCGAGACGCGCGCCGACAGCATCGGCGGCATCCTCGCGCTGCCCTCGGCTGATACCGTGAAACGGGCGGGCAAGGATGAGGCGGGCACGCAACGCATCGCGGGCACGGAAGATCGCAGCCAGCTCTGGCTGGCGCAGACGCCGCAGATGTTCCGCTACGGCCTGCTGATGGAAGCCCTCAAGAAGGCAAAGCCTCCGGTGACCGACGAGGCCAGCGCGATAGAGCAGATGGGGCTGCAGCCGCGCCTGGTCGCGGGCAGCCGGGAAAATATCAAGGTAACCTTTGCCGAGGACATGAAAATCGCCGAGGCGATCCTGGAGAAGCGATGAGGATAGGACAGGGATTCGATGTGCACGCGCTGATCGAAGGCCGCAGGCTGGTGGTCGGCGGCGTGGAGATACCGTACGAAAAGGGCCTGGCAGGGCACTCGGACGCGGACGTGCTGCTGCACGCGATCTGCGACGCGCTGCTGGGCGCCGCCGCGCTGGGCGACATCGGCTCGCATTACCCGGACAGCGATCCGCAGTACAGCGAGGTGGACAGCCGCGAACTGCTGCGCACCACGGCGAAGAAGGTAGCCGCCGCGGGCTACAAGATCGTCAACGTCGACTCGACGATCTTCGCCCAGGCGCCGCGCATGGCGCCGCACGTGGCGAGAATGACCGGCAACATCGCCGCCGACCTCGGCATCAACCCGGCGGCCGTGAGCATCAAGGCGACCACGACCGAGAAACTGGGTTACATCGGCCGCGGGGAAGGCATTGCCGCCCAGGCCATCGCACTCATCGAGTGACTTCTCATGTACAGCCCTCCCTACAATCAAGTAGCAGACCGAGCCGAACTGATCCAGTTCATGCGCGTGAACGGCTTTCCGATCCTCGTCACGGGCACCGCCGGCGTCCTGCACGCCTCGCACCTGCCGGTCACGGTGCACGAGCAAGGCGGGCAGATCGTCATCGACATGCACATGGCAAAGAACAATCCGCAATGGAAGGAGTTCTTCGACGACGAGGCGATGGTCCTGTTCAGCGGGCCGCATGCCTACGTCTCGCCTCGCTGGTACGAGGACCAGGAGCGCGTGCCGACCTGGAACTACGCGGCGGTACATGCGTATGGCGTTCCAAGAATTATTTCCGATAAAAAAGAAAAATTCGAATCCCAGCGCAGGCTGACCGAAAGCCTTGACCCTCAGTGGCTGCCGAAATTCGACGCCCTGCGCCAGGAATACGTCGACATGATGCTGGACGGCATCGTCAATTTCTCGATAGCGGTGGCGCGCATCGAGACGCGCTGGAAGCTGTCGCAGAACCGCGGTCGGCGCGAGATGGAACTGATCGCCGCCGCGCTGGAGAAATCAGCCGACTCGGGCGAGCGCGCCCTCGCCGCGCTCACCCGGAGGCATTTCCCGGACTGAGCGCGACCTCAGGCAACCAGACTGATGCGGGCGACGAGGCCGCCGCCTTCGCGCGCCGCGAGATCGAGCCGGCCGCCGTGCGCGCGCGCGATGCGTTCCACGATCGCCAGCCCGAGGCCGGCGCCGCCGCGGCCGCTGCGCGCTTTTTGCAGGCGCGTGAAAGGCCGTTTCAGGCGTTCGGCTTCGGCCGGCGGCACGCCCGGGCCGTGGTCCTTGACTTCGATCACCGCGTGGCCGCCTTCGCGTGCGGTCGCGATCTCGATGGCGCCGCCGGCGTAATGCAGTGCGTTGTCCACCAGGTTGGCGACGGCCCGGCGCACCGCCAGCGGCGCGAAACGCAGGGGCGGGAGCCGGCCCGATTTGAAGCCGACGTCCTTGCCGCGCTTGCGGTAGCTCTCGGCCAGTTCCGAAATCAGGGAATTCAGGTCTTCTTCGGCGTGCGGCTCGTCTTCGCCGCGCGCGAACGCAAGGAACTGGCCGATGACCTGGTCCATTTCCTCGACGTCCGCACCCATGCCCTCGGCGGTCTCGCGGTCGGTGCCGCTCATCTCGATCGCGAGCCGCAGGCGCGACAGCGGCGTGCGCAAGTCGTGCGAGATCCCCGCCAGCACCATGGCGCGCTCGCGTTCCATGGTGGCGAGGTCTCCCGCCATGCGGTTGAACGCCACCGAAACGGTGCGCATCTCCCTCGGCCCGGTTTCCGCCAGCGGGGCGGGCGCCTGGCCGCGGCCGACTTCTCCCGCGGCGGCGGCGATCGCGCCCAGCGGACGGCTGAGCGTGGAGGCGATCAGCCAGGCGCCGGTGAGCGCCAGCGCCAGCAAGGCGAGCGCGCCCTCCAGCCATTCGAGACCGAGCGGCGGTTCGAAGCGCTCGCGCGGCAGCATCACCCAGTAGTCGTCTTCGTCGATGGTGAAGCTGACCCAGAAGCCCTGCACCTTGTCGCGCGCGTAGGCGAACCGGGTCTGCTTGCCCAGCGCCTGCCGGATTTTCCGCGACACGAGATCGAACAGCGCGTCGTCCGGCAGCGGCTCCAGCACCTCGTCGCCGGTCACGGGCGCGAGCCGGATGCCCTCGCGCTCGTTCAGTTCGATCAGCAGGCCGCGCCGCAGCACCGGTTCGGCGCTCACCAGCGCGGCGCGCGTGAGATTCACGATGCTCACGGTCTGCTGCGCGAGCTCGCGCGCGCGCGGCTCCCGTTCGTAGACGCGGTAGAGCTGGACGGTGGCCGCGGCGGAAACGAGTATCAGCAGCGCGATCAGCAGGAACGACCGCGTGAAAAGGGTCATGCACCGCTCACGTGATCATCCGTCCGGGCGCTTACGATTCGCGCGGCGTGCCGTCCGGCACGAAGACATAGCCGAAGCCCCACACCGTCTGGATGTGGCGCGGATGCGAGGGATCCTCCTCGACGATCTTGCGCAGGCGCGAGATCTGCACGTCGATCGAGCGGTCGAACACGCCGTATTCGCGGCCGCGCGCGAGCTCCATCAGCTTGTCGCGCGACAGCGGCTGGCGCGGATGCTGCACCAGGACCTTGAGCACCGAGTACTCCCCGGTGGTGAGCGCGACCGGCTTGCCGTCGCGCGCCAGGCTGCGCATCGCGAGGTTGAATTCGAAGGCGCCGAAGCGGTGGACTTCCGCGTCCAGCGCCGGCGCGCCCGGCGGCCCGGCGGGCTGCCGGCGCCGCAGCACCGCATTGACGCGCGCCACCAGCTCGCGGGGGTTGAACGGCTTGGGAAGGTAGTCGTCGGCGCCCATTTCCAGGCCGACGATCCGGTCCACTTCGTCGCCCTTCGCCGTCAGCATGATGATCGCGGGGCCGGAGCCCGGCACCGCGTTTGCTCCCCGCAGGCGGCGGCAGATCGCAAGACCGTCCTCGCCGGGCAGCATCAGATCCAGCACCAGGAGGTCGTAGCGCTCGCGGGCCAGCTGGCGATCCATGCCCGCGGCGTCGGATACCGCCTTCGCTTCGAAGCCCTGTTCGCCGAGGTAGCGCACCACCAGCTCGCGCAGCCGCTGGTCGTCGTCCACGACGAGCACTCTCTTTTTCAGGTCAGCCATGCGCGGCAGGGTACATCGGTGCGCTCTCGACCGTGCAACAACGTGTTACCTCGAACCGCGGTAGACATGAATTGTTACAAAATTCGTCCTGCGCGGCCAACAGCTTAGGCCGACGCCACGTACTATCCTCGGAACCGTGAAATCGCTCGCCGCCGCCATGCTCGCCCTCGTGCTCAGCTCCGCGCTTGCCCAGCCGGGTCCGAGAGCGCATCCGATGCCGCCACCCGAGCGGCGTATGAGCTGGGAGGATCGCCAGCGGCTGCGCGAGCAGGTGCGCAACGGCAACATGACGCGCGAGGAGGCACGGGAGCGCTGGCGCGAAGAGCGCGATCAGCGCACCCTCGAGCGCGGCCGCACCCCGGAAGAGCGCGAGAAGCTGCGCCGCGACGTGCAGGAAACGAACCGTGACCTCGAGCGCCGCTAGGATTTTTCTGCTTCTGGCGGGCCTTGCCGCCGGCGCCGCAGAAGCCGGGATGGGCGCCGAAGACGCACGGCACTTCCTGAGCCGCACCGGTTTCGAAGCGCCACTGGCGCGGGTCGACGAATATGCCGGGCTTTCCCGGCGCGAGGCGGTGGAGCGCGAACTCTACGCCGTGCGCCAGGCGGCGCGCACCGCACCGCCGGCGTGGGTGAACGACTGGCAGCCGCCGGGCCGCGTGCGGATGATGGGCGCGGAAGAGCGCCAGCAGTATCAGCGCGAACTCGTCGTTCGCGGCCTGGAACTCAAGGGCTGGTGGCTGGATGAGATGCGCAGCACCGATTCGCCGCTCACCGAGCGCATGACGCTCTTCTGGCACAACCATTTCACCTCCAGCCTGCAGAAGGTGCGCTCGCCGGTCCTCATGTACCGCCAGAACCTGCTGCTGCGGCGCTACTCGCTGGGCAGCTTCGGCGAGCTGCTGCATGCGGTGTCGAAGAACGCGGCGATGCTCGTCTACCTGGATGGCGCGGCAAACCGGCGCGGCCAGCCGAACGAAAACTTCGCGCGCGAGGTGATGGAGCTGTTCACGCTGGGCGAAGGCAATTATTCGGAGCAGGACGTCAAGGAGGCGGCGCGCGCCTTCACGGGCTGGAGCATCGAACCCGACACCGGAGAGTTCAGGTACCGGCCGTTGCTGCACGATTCCGGCGAAAAAACGGTGCTCGGCCGCAGCGGCGACCTGGACGGCGACAACGTGCTCGACCTGCTGCTCGCGCGGCCCGAGACTTCGCGCTTCATCGCCGCGAAGCTGTGGCGCGAGTTCGTGTCGCCCGCGCCCGCGGACGAACGCGAGCGCGCGGAACTGGAGCGGGTCGCGCATACACTGAGGGAGACCGGCTACTCGATCCGCGCTGCGCTGCGCGATCTTCTGCTGAGCGACGCCTTCTGGGCGCCGGCCAACCGCGGCGCCCTGGTCAAGTCGCCCGCCGACCTGGTGGTCGGCACGCTGCGCCAGTTCCGCATCGATTACTCCGATCCGCTGCCGTTCGTGCTCGTCATGCGCCAGCTGGGGCAGGACCTGCTCGCGCCGCCGAACGTGAAGGGATGGCCCGGCGGAGAGGCGTGGATCAGCTCCAGGACGCTGCTGGCCCGCAGGCAGTTCGTGGAGCGCCTGCTGCGCGTGGACGAGAACCGCATGGCGCCCGAGCGCATGCAGGCATCCGACCCGGCGAAACCGATGCAGGACCGCATGATGCGCGCCATGCTCGACATCAGATTCTCCGCCAACGAATGGCTCAAGCCCTTCGACGGACGGGAAGCGGCGGTGCAGACGGTGCTGCTGCCCATGCCGCCTGCGAATCCGCCGCCGGTCGGGCAGGGCATCGAACTGGTGCGCGCCTTCGCTGCCGATCCGGTGTATCAGCTTAAATGAAGCGCCGCGATTTCCTGGCTGCTTCGATCGCCGCGCTGACGGTGCCGCGTTTCGCGCTGGCGCAAGCGTCGGCGCAGTTCTCCGGCTACGGTCGGCTGTTGATTCTCGTAGAACTCAAGGGCGGCAATGACGGCCTGAATACGGTGGTTCCCTACGCGGACGCGGCGTACTACTCGCTGCGGCCTCGCCTCGCCATTGCACGCGACCAGGTGCTGCAGATCGACGAGCGCACGGGGTTGCACCCCGCGCTCAAGCCGCTGTTGCCGCTCTGGCAAGCGCGCGAACTCGCCGTCGTGCAGGGCGTGGGCTACGCCAACCCGAACCTGTCGCATTTCCGCTCCATCGAAATCTGGGATACGGCTTCCGCCAGCGAGCAGTACCTTGCCGAGGGCTGGCTCGCCCGCTGCTTTGCCGCGGCCCCGCCGCCCGTGGCGTTTGCCGCCGACGGCGTCGTGGTCGGCAGCAATGACATGGGGCCGCTTGCCGGCACCGGAGCGCGCGTGCTCGCGCTGAACGATCCCGCGCAGTTCCAGCGCCAGGCCCGGCTCGCCAATCCATCCGGCGCCGCGCCGCGCAACGCCGCGCTGGCGCACATCCTCAAGATCGAGTCGGACATCGCCGCGGCGGCGAGCCACCTCGAGACCGACGTGGAGTTCCGCACGGAATTTCCGAAGGGGCCGTTCGGCAACGCGGTGCGCACCGCGGCGCAGCTGGCGGCGAACGGCGCCGGCGTCGCCGCGATCCGGCTATCCCTCGGCGGCTTCGACACCCACCAGAACCAGGCCGGCACGCAGGCGCGGCTGCTGGGCGAATTCGCCGAGGGCATGGCGGCGCTCAAGGGCGCGCTGGTCGAGAAGGGGCGCTGGGATTCGACGCTGATCTTCACCTACGCCGAATTCGGGCGCCGGCCGAAGGAAAACGACACTTCGGGTACCGATCACGGAACCGCGGCGGCGCATTTCGTCGCCGGCGGAAAGGTGCGCGGCGGTCTTTACGGCGATGCGCCGCGCCTGGACGCGCTGGAAGGCGGCAACCTGCGTTTCGCGGTGGATTTCAGGAACATCTACGCGACCGCGATCGATGGCTGGTGGGGCCTCGACAGTTCGCGCGCGCTCAACGGACGCTTCAAGCCCCTGGGTCTACTGAAGCAGATGTGAGATCGAGTTGGCGTAGTAGCGGATCAGCGGCAGTTCGGCCGGCCGCACTGCGTACAGCCCTTCCTTTTCCTCCACCAGCCGCCGCAGCGTGAGCATGCGCAGGCCGACGGTGACCGCGTAATCGAGGTCCTGGCGCGGGATGTAGACGTGCGCGCCGGCGGCTTCCAGCTTCTCGATCACCCGCTCCACGCCGAATTTGAGCTCCAGCTCCGAAATCGGCTGGTTGTTTTGCAGAAAAACGGAAGCGATCAGGGGCACCGGGACCACCGGCACGATGCGGCCCACGGCGGCCATCAGGTGCCTGCCGAGGTCGCCGATGGCGCGCTTGCGCTCGTCACCCGCGAGCTTCTGGAAATCCAGGCCGCGCGCCGCGCAATATTCGCGCATCGACACCGGCGCGCCGAAGTTGACGCAGGCATAGCCGAAGCGGCGCCAGGAGCTTCTCAGCATCAGGCGCAGGTTGTTGGCGGCGAAACCGAACGTGTTCCACACCGTCCAGAAGCGCCCCGGCTTGCGCGCGTTCGGATCGTTCGACAGCAGCAGGGTGCGGTCCTCCAGCACGCGGTCGTAGTTCAGGCCCAGCGGCACGAACACCAGGTCGCGCTCGCCATCCAGCCAGAACCCGCGCAGCATGTAGTCGACCACGCCGAGTCGCGGTTCGCGCATCAGGCCGTCGCGCGTCAGGCCGCCTTCCGGGAACACCGCCTGCGGCACGCCCGCCTGCGTCGCCATGGCGATGTAGCGTTCCAGCACGCGCCGGTAGAGCTCGTCCTTGGAATTGCGGCGCACGAAATAGGCGCCCATGGAGCGGATCAGCGCCGCCAGCGGCCAGACGCGCGCCCACTCGCCGACCGCGTAGGAAAGCGTCGCCTGGTCCGCGGCCAGGTAGCCGGCGAGGATGTAGTCCATGTTCGAGCGGTGGTTCATGACGAACACCACGGTGGCGTTTTCCGGCACCGACTTCAATGCCTCGGTATCCACGTATCCCAGGCGCACGCGGTACAGGCCCTGGGAAACCTTCCGTCCGATCCAGTTGCCGATGCGGAAGTAGAGGTAGGCGTTGAACGCCGGAACGATCTCCCGGGCATAGCGCTCGACGGTAGCGAGCACCGACGGCAGCGGCACCTTGTTCTGCGCGGCGTACTGCTCGACCGCGGTCTGCACCTTGGGGTCGCCCAGCAGGCGATGGATCAGGATCTGCCGCCGGGTGCGCTGGAACGGGCGCACACCGATGCGCAGGCGCGTCGACACCTCTTCGAGCACGACATTGGTGCGCCCGGCGAGAAACCAGCGCAAGGCGGGCAGCAGCAGCTTGTCAAGCGCGGCCCAGGCGGCGAGCATGCCGCCCAGCACCGCCAGCCAGAGCGGTAGGGATACCAAGTACGATTCCTCCCCTGCGGGCAAGTCTATACTGACGCCCCATGTCGAGCGGCAAAATTCGTCCCCTCTCCGACGCGCCGGCGCGCGGCGACCAGGAGCGCATGCTCAAGACGCTGCTGAGCCAGCTCGACGGCATGGTCTATCGCTGCCGCGACGACGAATTCTGGACCATGGAGTTCGTGAGCGAAGGCTGCAAGGCGCTCACCGGCTACCGCGCCGAGGACCTGCTTTTCAACAGCCGCATTTCCTACGAAGAGGTCACGCATCCCGAGGACCGGGCCCGGGTGCGAACCGCGATACGCGACGCGGTTGCGGCGACGCGGCGCTTCGACATCGTCTATCGTATCGTGAGGGCCGACGGCACGCCGCGCTGGGTGCTGGAACGCGGCTCGGGCATCTTCGGCCCAGATGGCCGGCTGCAGGCGATCCAGGGTTTCATCCAGGACATCACCCGCCAGCGCGAGGACGAGCAGGCGCTGAGGGATGCGGAACTGCGCTACCGCAGCATCTTCGAGAACGCGCTGGAAGGCATCTTCCAGACCACGCCTGAAGGGCGCTACCTCTCCGCCAACCCGGCGCTGGCGAAGATCTACGGCTTCGAATCGCCCGAGGCGCTGATCGCGGCGCTGCGGGACATCGAACGGCAGGTCTATGTCGAACCCGGCCGGCGCGAGGAGTTCCTGCGCCAGATGCGGCTGCACGGCAGGATCACCGGTTTCGAATCACAGGTCTTCCGGCGCGACGGCAGCATCATCTGGATTTCGGAGAACGCGCGCGTGGTGCAGGGCGCCGACGGCTCGATCCGTTTCTTCGAGGGCTCGGTCGAGGACATATCGGAGCGCAAGGCGCAGGAGCGGCGCATCGCGCACCAGGCGACGCATGACGGTCTCACCGGACTGCCCAACCGCTATCTGCTGCAGGACCGCGTCGAGCAGGCCATCCGCCAGGCCGCGCGCGAGAAAACGCACGTCGGCATGCTGTTCATCGACCTCGACCGGCTGAAGCACGTCAACGACACGCTCGGCCACCAGGCGGGCGATGAAATGATCCGCGTCATAGCGCAGCGCTTGCGCCGCTGCCTGCGCACCGGCGACACCGTCGCACGCATCGGCGGCGACGAATTCGTGCTGCTGCTGCCGGGGTTGCTGTCCGTGGACTCGGTGAAAATTGCGACGCAGCGCGTGAAGGAGGCGACCGGCGCCCCCTGCCTGATCGAGGGGCAGGAGATTCCGGCCTCCTGCAGCGTCGGCTGGAGCATCTATCCGCAGGACGGCATGGACGCCGAGGCGCTGCTCAAGCGCGCCGACGAGGCGATGTACCTGGACAAGCAGGCGCGGCGCTAGGCGCCGCCAGCACTCTACAACGCGCGCTGCACCGCGCTGGTTACCGCGCGCGTGTCGTGCACGCCGCCGAGGTCGGGGGTGAAGACCTGTTCCTCCGTGGTCCGCTCGATCGCTTTCATGAGCCGCGCCGCGGCCTTCGGTTCACCCAGGTGTTCAAGCATCATCGACGCGGTCCAGAAGGTCGCGATCGGGTTTGCCACGCCCTTGCCGGTGATGTCGAAAGCCGAGCCGTGGATCGGCTCGAACATCGAGGGAAACTTCCGCTCCGGGTTCAGGTTTGCCGTCGGCGCGATGCCGAGCGAACCCGACAGCGCTGCGGCGAGGTCGGAGAGGATGTCGGCGTGCAGGTTGGAAGCGACGATGGTGTCGAGGGACCCAGGCTTGAGAACCATCTGGGTCGTGACCGCATCGACCAGTACACGGTTGGTCTGAACTTCGGGGTATCGGGGTTTCAGTTCAAAGAATATCTCGTCCCAAAGCACCATTCCGTGGCGTTGTGCGTTTGATTTGGTGACGAGCGTCAGGTGTTTGCGAGGGCGCTTGCGAGCCAGTTCGAACGCAAATCTGTGAATTCTCTCGATGCCGACTCGCGTGAATACGGAGGTCTCCGTGGCGAGTTCCTCCGGCAGTCCCTTGTGCACACGCCCGCCCGAGCCGGAGTATTCGCCTTCGGAATTCTCGCGGATGATCACCCAGTCAATTTCTTTTCCGCCTTTTAATTTTGAATCTATGCCCGGTAAAACCCGTGAAGGCCTGACGTTGGCGTACTGGTCGAAGCCCTGGCAGATCGGCAGGCGCAGGCCCCACAGGGAGACGTGATCCGGCACGTCGGGCGAGCCGACGGCGCCGAAGAAGATGGCGTCGAAGGTCCTCAGCTTTTCGAGCCCGCCGTCGGGAATGTAGGCGCCGGTCCTGAGAAAGCGCTCCGAGCTCCAGTCGAAGTGCTCGAAGTCCAGTTGAAAAGCTTCGAGTTTCGCCAGCGCCTGCAGGACCTCCACGCCGGCGGCGATGACTTCCTTGCCGATTCCGTCCCCAGGGATCGACGCAATTCGATAGGATTTCATCGTCCGAGCTTACCAAAGGGGGAGTCATGGGAAGAATCCTGATAGTTGCAATTACGGTTGCCTTGTCCCAGGCATGCCTGGCCGGCGACATCGACCGCAGCGCGGTGGATTTCACGCTGGCCAAGGACATCAAGTGGGTGCGTAACGCGGCGGGTACAAACGAGTCCGCGGTTCTCTACGGCGATCCGGCCAAGCCCGGTCCTTACGTGATGCAACTCAGATGGCTGCCCGGGAACATGAGCCGGCCTCACTTCCACCCGAACGACCGCTTCTTCACGGTGATTTCCGGCACCTGGTGGGTAGGCACGGGCGAGAAGTTCGATCCCGACAGCACGGTACCTGTCACGGCGGGGAGTTACGTCGTTCATTACGCGCAGAAAATCCACTACGACGGCGCCAAGGGAGAGGAATGCGTGATCCAGGTCTGGGGCATGGGCCCCGCAACCGCGATCCCGGCCGAGAAGAAATGACCTAAGCCGCTTTCCGCGAGGCGCTGCGCACCGCGCCGGCGACCGCGGAACCCACGTCCGAAGTCGAAGCTTTTCCTTTCATGTCGGGCGTGTAAGGGCCGTCGACGATCACGCGTTCGATCGCGCGCACCACGTCGGCTGCCGCCTCGGGATGGCCGAGGTGTTCCAGCATCAGGGCGCCGGACCAGATCTGGCCGATCGGGTTGGCGATCTTCTTTCCCGCGATGTCCGGGGCCGAGCCGTGCACCGGCTCGAATATGGAGGGCGCGGTGCGTTCCGGATTGATGTTGCCCGAGGGCGCAATACCGATCGTGCCCGCGGTCGCGGGTCCCAGGTCGGAAAGGATGTCGCCGAACAGGTTCGAGGCGACGACGACGTCGAAACGGTCCGGGTTGAGCACCATCTGGATGCAGAGGCCGTCGACGTGGTACTGGTCGGTGCGCACGTCGGGATATTTTTTCTTCATCTCGGCGAAGCGTTCGTCCCAGTAAGGCATGGTGATGGAAATGCCGTTCGACTTGGTGCAGGACGTGACGTGCTTCTTGCGTGTCTGCGCCAGCTCGAAGGCGTATTTCATGATCCGGTCCACGCCCTTGCGGCTGAATACGGAGAGCTGCGTCACGACTTCGCTCGGCGTGCCCTCGAACATGCGGCCGCCGACGTTGCCGTATTCGCCTTCGGTGTTCTCGCGGATCACGTAGTAGTCGATGTCGCCGGGCTTGCGTCCGGCCAGCGGGCAGGGCAGGCCCTTGAACAGGCGTACCGGGCGCAGGTTGACGTAAAGGTCGAACCAGCGCCGGAAATTGATCAGCAGTCCCCAGGCCGATACGTGGTCGGGAACGATCGCCGGGTTGCCGACGGCGCCGAAATACACGGCGTCGTAGCCGCGCAGGATCTGCTGCGCGTCGTCCGGGCACATCCTGCCGTGCGCCTTGTACCAGTCGCAGCTCCACGGGAACTCCTGCCACTTGAAGGAAATGCCGTGCTTCGCGCCGGCGGCTTCCATCACGCGCACGCCCTCCGGCATCACTTCGCGGCCGATGCCGTCCCCGGGGATTACTGCAATTCGATGTTCCTTCACTTTTTTCTCCTCGAATTTCGCTTGGATTTTATCCGATTAAAATCAAGCAATGAGATTCGCGGCGTTCGAAACCTCCACCGAATGGTGTTCGGTCGCGCTCTGGCTGGACGGCGAGATTGCGGGCATCGAGGAACGCGCCGGCAACCGGCACGGGGAACTGGTGCTGCCGATGCTGGAACGGCTGGTTGCCGCCGCCGGGATCAGGCTCGCGGCGCTGGATGCGGTCGCGTTCGGCGCGGGACCGGGCTCGTTTACCGGGCTGCGCATCGCCTGTGGCGTCGCGCAAGGCATCGCGTTCGCGGGCGATCGTCCGATGCTCGGCGTTTCCACGCTGACGGCGCTGGCGGAGGAATCCGGGGCGGCGCGCGTGATCGCGTGCCTCGATGCGCGCATGCGCGAAGTGTACTATTCGGTACTGGAGAAAAGCGGCGGGCGCTGGCGCGAAGCGGTCGCCGCGCAATGCGTCGCTCCCGCGGCGGTGCAGGCGCCGCCGGGCGGCGGATGGACCGGCTGCGGCAACGGCTTCGATGTCTACGGACCCTTGGGACTGGACACTGTGATTCCGGACATTCACCCCTCGGCAATGGCGATCGCGCGCCTCGCGGCACCGCGCCTGGAGGCCGGCGAGGGGGTGGACGCGGCGCTGGCGGCGCCGCTGTACGTCAGAGACAAGGTTGCCTTCACCACCGAGGAGCGAAACGCCCGATGAGCGCGGTGCTCAAGGACGCGCCGCGGCTGATGCAGATGCGCGAAGCGGATCTCGCGGACGTGATGCCGATCGAAGGCGCGGTCTACTCGCATCCTTGGACGCGCGGCAACTTCGCCGATTCGCTGCGCGCGGGATACCAATGCTGGACCTGGCGCCTCGGCAACGAGCTGCTGGGCTATTTCATCCTGCTGGTGGCGGCGGGCGAGGGGCATCTGCTCAATCTGACGGTGGCTGCCGCCCGGCAGCGCACCGGGCATGGTAGCGCGCTCCTCAAGGAAGCGATGCAGATGGCGCGTGCGCGCGGCGCGCAGCACGTGTTCCTGGAGGTGCGGCCGAGCAATCTGGGCGCCAAGGCGCTGTATCGCCGCTTCGGCTTCCGCCAGGTCGCGGTGCGGCCCGGCTATTACCCGGCGCACGCCGGCCGCGAGGACGCGCTGGTACTGACGCTCGCGCTATGAGACGGAACGGCGAATCCTTGACATGAGCCGGCGCGGCGAGATTCTCGGCGAGATGGGGCTTGCGCCCCTCTGGAAGCTGCGTTCGGTTGAAGCAGAACCAAAAATGGGAAGCGAAAGCATTTCCTCGATGGACTGGCCGCAGCTGAAGGCCAAAGTCGCTGGCTGCACGGACTGCCATCTGCGCGCGGGCTGCACCCAGACCGTGTTCGGCGTCGGCGACGAAAATGCCGACTGGCTGCTGGTCGGCGAAGCGCCGGGCTCCGAGGAGGACCGGCTGGGCGAGCCCTTCGTCGGCCAGGCGGGCAGGCTGCTCGACAACATGCTGGCGGCGATCGGGCTCGGCCGCGGCAAAAACGTCTATATCGCCAACGTGCTCAAGTGCCGGCCGCCGGGGAACCGCAATCCCGAGCCTGGCGAGGTGGCGAAATGTTCGCCGCACCTGCTGCGGCAGATCGATCTGATCAAGCCGAAGCTGATCGTGGCGATGGGGCGCTTCGCGGCGCAGACGCTGCTCGGGACGGATGCCACCATCGCCAGCCTGCGCGGCAAGGTGCATCGCTATGCCGGCGTGCCGCTCGTCGTCACCTACCACCCGGCCTACCTGCTCAGGAACCTGCCCGACAAGGCGAAGGCCTGGGCCGACCTGCTGTTTGCGTTGAAGACGATCGGTGGTTATTGATGCCCGCTTTCGGCGCGGGCGAAAGTGAGCAGCAGTTCGAACTGCTGCGCGTGCGCCTTGCGGTTGTAGTGGTACCAGCACAGCACCAGCGCCATCGCCCCGGCGATGAAGAAGCCGAAGAGCGCGATGACCACGTAGATCGACAGGCCTGAGGCGAGCAGCAGCGAGTAAATCGCGATCATCACCAGGATGGACGCGTTCTCGTTGAAATTCTGCACCGCGATCGAGCGCCCGGCGCCCACCAGGTGGTGGCCGCGGTGCTGCAGCAGCGCGTTCATCGGCACCACGAAGAATCCGGCCAGGCCGCCGATCAGGATGATCAGCGGCACCGCCAGCCAGACGTCGCGCACGGCGTCCATCAGGATCACGATCAGGCCCATGGCGATGCCGAGCGGGATCACCTTTACCGCCCGGTCGAGGCGCACGCGCAGCGACGCGAAAACCGCGCCCAGCGCGATGCCGAGCGCGCACACGCCCTGCAGGATGGAAGCGTCCGAAAGGTTGTAGCCGAGCGCGGCGCTCGACCAGTCGATGACGATGAACTGCAGCGTCGCGCCCGCGCCCCAGAACAGCGTCGTCACGGCCAGCGAGATCTGCCCGAGCTTGTCGTGCCACAGGCTGTCGACGCAGCGCGCGAAATCGCGCAGCGTCTCCAGCGGGTGCGCCGGCAGCGACTTCATCTGCACGCCGGTGCGCGGAAT
>DATGGA010000057.1:0-9756 GCA_035308765.1 Burkholderiales bacterium | reverse complement strand
GAGACCGCCAGCCTGACTTTTGCCTTGTGTTCCCTCGCATGAATGTCGGTGGCGAAAGACTCCAGCCGGTCGGCGACGAACTTCACCGGCCGCCGCAGCATCACCGACAGCGCCGCGGTCGCCATTTCATCCGGATAGACGTGCACCTTGATGCCGAAGGAGCCGCCCACATCCCGGGTGATGACGCGCACGTTGGCCTCGGGTATGCCTAGGTGCCGCGAGATGATGTCCTGCATCATGTGCGGCGCCTGCGTCGAGTGGTGCGCCGTGAGCGTGTGCTCGGCCGCGTTGTAGTCGGCAAGGATCGAGCGCGCTTCCAGGCAAACGCCGGTGTGGCGCCCGAATTCGAAGGTCTCCTCGACCACCAGGTCGGCCTTGGCGAAAGCCTCCTCCACGCCGCCGGTGTCGTGCTCGCGCCGGAAGCAGATGTTGTCCGCGAATTCCCGGTGAATGATGGTTTTTCCCTCGAGCGATGCTTCCATGTCGGTGACGACCGGGAGCTCTTCCCACTCCGCCTCGACGAACTGCGCCGCGTCTTCGGCCTGCGCGCGCGTCTCGGCGACCACCGCGGCGACCGCCTCGCCCTGCCAGCAGGCGCGGTCGATCGCGACCGCGTGCTGCGGCGGCGACTTGATGCCCTTCAGATGGGCAAGCACCCCGACCCAGGGCGTGCAGTACTGGGCGACGTCCTTGCCCGAAAAAACTCCTATGACTCCGGGAGAGGACTTTGCCTTTTCGAATCTGAGCGACTTTATATTGGCGTGGGCGTAAGGACTGCGGAAAAACACCACATGCGCGAGCCGCGGCAGCCGCAGGTCGTCGGTATAGGCGCCGCGCCCCTGCAGCAGGCGCCTGGCGTTCGGCCGCGGCACGCTCTGGCCGATGTAGCCGCGGTCCACTTTGGTGCCCGGGGCATGCAGCGGGAGTTCAGCTTTTCCCATTCACCACTTCCTCGATCGCATCGACAATCGCCTGGTAGCCGGTGCAACGACAGTAATTTCCCGAGATGTGGCTTCTGATTTCTTTCCTGGAAGGTCTTTTGCCTTTCAAAATCAGATCCTGGGCCGCCATCAGCATGCCCGGCGTGCAGAAACCGCATTGCAGCGCGTTCTTTTCGTGAAACGCCCTCTGCAGCCCGGCAAGTTCCTTCGAATCCGACAGTCCTTCGATGGTTTCCACGCGGCAGCCGTTCGCCTGCACCGCGAGCATCAGACAGCCGCGCACGATCTGGCCGTCGACGCGCACCGTGCATGCGCCACAGACGCCGTGCTCGCAACCGGTGTGAGAGCCGGTCAGCCCCAGATCGTCGCGCAGGAAATCCACCAGGTGCTGGCGCGGCTCGACCCGGCGGCTGACCTGCGTGCCGTTGACGCTGAGCGTTATGTCGCGAGCGTGTTCCATGCGCGTTCCAGCAGCACGCCGGCGAGGTGCAGCTTCGCGGCGGATGAGTTGTAGAGATCCGGGGGCGGCTTGAGGCTGGTCTTCAGAGTCTCTTTTGCCGCCCCGATATTTTTTCCGAACGAAAAAAGAACCGGCCTGTCCCCGACGCCCAGGAAAGCAAATCGTTCGTTGTGCGCCGCCAGGCCGATGATGGCGTAGTCGCCGTGGCGCCGCGACAATTCGAGGAATACGGAGCGGTCGGACTTTGCGGCGACGGGAAACTCGGCGGCCGCCAGCAACTCGCCCGGCTTCAGGTCGGTTTCGAAAAGACCCCTGAAGAATTCGGATGCCTTCACGGTTCTCTTGCCCTTCTTCCCCGCGATGTGCATGACGGCATCGAGCGCAACCGCCGCCGCCGGATATTCCGCCGCCGGATCGGCCAGGGCGAGGCTGCCGCCGATCGTGCCGCGGTTGCGGATCGCGGCGTGGGCGACGTGCGGCACCGCCTGCGCGAGCAACGGCACATGCTTGGCTACGATTTCGGACTTCTCCAGTTGCGCATGGGTCGTCAACGCGCCGATCCTGACGGAATTTCCCTGGATTGATATTCCGGAAAGACCCGGCAGGCCCGTGATGTCGACGAGCAGTTCGGGCGAGGACAGCCGCAGGTTGAGCGAGGGAATCAGGCTCTGGCCGCCAGCCAGGATTTTCGCGCCCGGATCGCCCAGCAACTCGAACGCTTCGGCCAGCGAAGCCGGCTTCGCGTAGGCGAATGCCGGAGCTTTCAACGCTTTCCCCGTTTGCGGGGCCAGACACCCGTGCGTTCGAGTGCATCCATGGATTCGCTGGTGAACTCCGCGCTGGGCGCGTCGCCGCCGATCACGAACATGAGGATCGAGAATTTGTTCTTCGGCCCCTTGGTCACGTTCATGAAGCGGCGCGAAGCCCCGGGCGGAAACGACACCACGTCCAGCGGCTTGAGATCCACGTGCTCCAGGCGCCCCTGCTCGTTCTGCCAGCTCGCGCGCCAGGTCCCGGTCATCGCGATAAAGGTCTCGTTGGTGTCGTGGTTGTGCAGCATCGGCCCCTTGCCGGGCAGCGCGCGGCAATAGCCCAGGTTGAAGCCCTCCCTGATCTTGATGGCCGCCAGCCTGGACGCCTCGGCGCCCACCGGCGACTGCTTGCCGCCGCGCTCGGTCTTCGGCGGCTGGAAACCGATGACGTTGTAGAGGATCCGCTCGCAACCCGGCATCCGGCTGTCGGGCAAGCCGCCGTCGAAGCCCTTGAGCTTCGAGAAGCGCGCCACCCGCCTCATCATTTCGCTGCGCCGCACTCCCCTGCGCCGCAATGTTTCGCGATAGGGCATCTCATCCTCCTCGTCAGGAATGGTAGCTTAGCAGCATGAAAAAACAGAGCGTCGGAATGCTGGGGCTGGGAATCATGGGATCGGCGATGGCGGCCAACCTGCTGTACGCGGGCTTCACAGTCGTCGGCTACGACCCGCTGGCGGCCTGCCGCCGCAGGCACCGGAAGGCGGGCGGCATCGTTGCGAAGAGTGCGGACGAGGTCGCCAGCCGCGCAAAAGTGGTGATCACGTCACTGCCGTCTGCCAAGGCCCTGCTCGAAGCTGCAAATCAGATGATAAAAACAAAGCACACTCGGCAGATCGTCATCGAAACCAGCACCTTGCCGATCCCGGTCAAGGAAGCCGCGCGCAGGCGCCTAGCTGCCGCTGGCATGACGCTGCTCGACTGCCCGCTGAGCGGCACCGGCGCCCAGGCACGGGTTAAGGACCTGATCGTCTTCGGCAGCGGCGACCGCGCGGCGTTCATGAAGACGGTTCCCGTCCTGAAGGGGTTCTCGCGCGGCCACTACTACATCGGCAAGTTCGGCAACGGCTCGAAGATGAAGTTCGCCGCCAACCTTCTGGTCGCGATCCACAACGTGTCGGCCGCGGAAGCCGTGATCCTCGCGCGCCGCTCGGGGCTCGATCCGGCGCTCGCGGTGAAGGTGCTGGGCGACGGCGCCGGTTCATCGCGCATGCTGCAGGTGCGTGGGCCGCTGATGGTCAGGCGTTCCTACCTGCCAGCCACCGTGACCAACGAGACCTGGAAGAAGGACATGAAGATCATCGGCGCCTTCGTGCGCAAGCTCGGCTGCGCGGCCCCGCTCTTCTCGGCCACCAAGGCGATCTACAATGCGGCGATGGCCCAGGGCCTTGCCAGGCACGACACGGCCGCCGTCTGCGCGGTGCTGGAAAAACGAGGGAAAACCACAGCGTGATCAAGCGCAAGCAGCGCATTGCGATGCGTGACCTGAGCAAGGTAACCGGGGAGGATGCCGAAACCGTGGCGAAGAACCGCGTCGGCGGCCGCGACCTCAACATTTTTCGCGTGATGATGAACCACCCCGACCTGACGCGGCGCTGGACGGTATTCGCCGGGCACGTGCTGCGCAAGCAGACCTTGCCGCTGCGCGAGCGCGAAATGCTGATCCTGCGCATCGGCTGGCTCAACCAGGCCGAGTACGAGTGGGCGCAGCACGTGGAAATCGCCAAGCGCGGCGGCATCACCGAGGCGGAGATCGAACGCATCAAGCAGGGCCCCGCGGCCGGCTGGAACCCGCACGAAGCCGCGCTGCTGCAGGCTGCCGACGACCTGTTCGAGAATTCAGTGGTCTCGGACGAGACCTGGGCGAAGCTGGCGGCGAAATACTCCACCGAGCAGATGATGGACGCGGTGTTCACCGTCGGGCAGTACAACCTCGTCTCCTGGGCGCTGAACAGTTTCGGCGTGCCGCTGGACGACTTCCTGCCCGGCGCGAAAAAGTGAGGCTGAAGGGCAAGGCGGGCATCGTCGTCGGCGCCGGGCAGACGCCGGGCGAGACCATCGGCAACGGCCGCGCAGCGGCGCTGCTGTTTGCGCGCGAAGGCGCAAAACTGATCCTGGTCGACCGGGATCTGAAGCTTGCCGAAGAGACGGCCGCCCTGATCGCCAAGGAAGGTGGTGCGGCCAAGTGCTTCGAGGGCGACTGGACGCGTGCCGCGGACTGCAAGGCTTACGTCAAGGCATGCACGGATGCCTGGGGCCGGTTGGATTTCCTGCACAACAACGTCGGCATTGGCGCCGGCGACGCGCCGCCGGCGCAAATCACCGAGGAAGCCTACGACCGCATCATGCGGGTCAACCTGAAAGGCTGCCTGCTGTCCTGCCAGGCGGCAGTGCCGGTGATGCGCGAGCAGCAGTCGGGCAGCATCGTCAATATTTCCTCGATTGCCGCGATCGCCTACGCGCCCGGCCTGACGGCCTACAAGCTTTCAAAGATCGGCATGAACATGCTCGGTCAGCAGCTCGCGCTGTCCAACGCCAAGTACGGCGTCCGCGTGAATACGATCATGCCCGGGCTGATGGATACGCCGATGGCCATCGAGGGCACGGCCAGGGCGCGCAATCTGTCCAGGGACGTATTGCGCGCCGAGCGCGACAAGCGCGTGCCGCTGAAGGGCAAGATGGGCACGGCGTGGGATGTCGCCCATGCCTCATTGTTCCTGCATTCGGACGAAGCGAAGTTCATCACCGGCGTGGCGCTGCCCGTGGATGGCGGCCAGAGCGCGCGCGTCGGATAAGGTATTGAAGACCAAGGCCGTGCTGCCCGGCCACCTGCCGGAACTCGTCTGGATTGAATGGCCCTGTTAGGCAAAGCCGCGATGCTCCTGTCGTTCGACGTCGTGCCGGACGCGATCGAAGAGCACGACGATTGGCACACGCACGAGCATCTTCCCGAACGACTCTCGATCCCCGGCTTCCTGCGCGGATCCCGATGGACGGCTTTGTCAGGACAACCGCGATACTTCGTGATGTACGAAGTCGAGGAACTCGGCACCCTGGCGTCCACCGCCTATCTCGAGCGGCTGAACAATCCAACGCCGTGGACCGCGAAAATGATGACCCACTATCGCGGCATGACCAGGGGGTTGTGCAGCGTAACGGGCGGTTTCGGCCTGGGCCTCGGCAGCGCCGGTCTCCTGGTCCGCTTCAAACCGGCGCCGGAAAGAGAAACCACCCTGCGTGAATGGTTGATAGAAAAGCAACTACCGGGTCTCCCGTCGCAGGCCGGCTTGGCCAGCGCCCATCTCTTCGAAGCGGCATTGGCACCGCCCAGCACCAACGAGCAGCGCATTCGCGGCAAGGACTCAGCAATGCACTGGACGCTGCTGGTGACCGGGTACAGCACCGGGAAGGTCGCATCGCTTGCCGAAAAGGAATTTTCCGCGGAAGCGCTCGAAAAGCATGGCGCCACCAAACATGCCGCGGGAATCCACCGACTGGAGTATTCGCTGACGGCGCGGGAAGTTTTGCCCCCGGGGATCTAGCGATTCAATGCCGCGTTGACCCGAGGCATCACCTGCTCGGCCATGAGTTGCATCGATCGTTTCGCCAGCGCGGGGTCGAGCCAGTCATGGCAGGGATACAGCAGCGTG
The DNA here is from genome assembly GCA_035308765.1 of Burkholderiales bacterium. Classification (GTDB taxonomy): domain Bacteria; phylum Pseudomonadota; class Gammaproteobacteria; order Burkholderiales; family SG8-39; genus RBG-16-66-20. The sequence goes on along the minus strand of DATGGA010000057.1, from coordinate 3,896 downwards.
CCGAAGTCGCCGGTCTTTTCGCGGAAGGCGAGGATCTGCTCCACCACGCTGTTCACGGTACCCGCGATGACGAGTTTCTTCGTCACGTAATCCGCCGTGATTTCGCTGTCGGGCTGGTTCTGGTCGAGCTTGAAGAGATTGCCGCGCCCGCCCCCGCCGACCAGCTTGCGGATCAGCTGCTTGAAATAGTAGTGGTAGGGGCCCTCGGCCGAGCGGCCGTAGCGTTCGGCCACCTTTTCGTCGTCGGCGACGAAGATGGACTTGGCGACACGCCAGTCCGAGGTCTTTGCTTCCACACCCGCCGCATCGCAGCCTTCCACGTATTTCGGCCAATGCGACGCCACCCATTCGGGCAGCAGGAAATTCGCCGAGATCGGCGTCCAGCCGCGCTTCGCGGCCTCGGTCACGCCTTTGGATTGCGGCGCCACGGCGGTGACGACGATCGGCGGATGCGGCTTCTGATAGGGCTTGATGATCGTGCCCTGCCCTATTTCCGGGATCATGGTCTTGCCTGTAGTGACGCTGAAGAACTGTCCAGCGAGATCGTAGGGTCCCTCGCGCTTCCAGATCTCCAGCACCATGTTGATGGATTCCAGGAAAATCGCGTTGCGGTCCTTCTGGTAGTTGCCGAACACCTCGGCGTCCGACATCAGCCCGCCGGGACTGATGCCCATGATGAAACGGCCCTTGAGCATGTGATCGAGCATCGCCACCTGCGCCGCGATTGCCGCCGGATGGCTGTTCGGCATGTTGATGGTGCCGGTGCCCAGCACGATGTTTTTCGTCTCGTGCGCGACGCTGGCCAGGAACATCAGGCAGGAGGTGACGTTCTCGGCGAGGTCGGTGATATGCTCGCCGACGTAGGCTTCCACATAGCCGAGCCGGTCGGCAAGCAGGATCGCCTCGCGGTCCTCGGCCAGCGTCTCCGCCGGTTTTCGTTCCGGCGGATGCAGCGGCATCATGAAAGTCGCGAGCTTCATTTCTTCCCCATCTGCTTCATGCTATTTTTATTCTCTCCGACCACAATGTTACGCGAGCCGCAATGCCCACGATAGACATTCACGCCCACTGGTATCCCGAGCAATGGCTCAGGCTGTTCGAGAAGGATGGCCCCAGGGAAGGCGCGCGCCTCGAGCGCACGCCGAAGGGTTTCACTATCCGGACCGAGCGCATCACCAACGCCTTCGACGAGGAATTCGTGAGCCTGGAGCTTCGCCTGCAGGGCATGCGCCGCCAGGGCGTCGACATGCACGCGCTGTCGCTCACGACTCCGATGGTGAACTGGGCGTCCGCGGGCTTCGGACTGGCGCTGTCGCAGGCGTACAACGACGCGGCCAGCGCCGCGCACCTGCGCCATCCGGACAAATTCGTCGGCCTCGCCATGCTGCCGATGCAGGCGCCGGAACTCGCGCTCGCGGAACTCGAGCGCTGCGCCCGGCTGCCCGGCATGCGCGGACTCTATGTCGCGACCAACGTAAACGGCAACGAGCTGGACGAAAAGCGCTTCTGGGACGTGTACGCAAAAGCCGAGGAACTGGGCTGGACGATCTATCTGCATCCGGTCGACACCATCGGGCGCGAGCGCACCACGCGCTACTACTTGAAGAACCTGCTGGGCAATCCCTACGATACGGGCGTTGCGGCCGCAAGCCTGGTGTTCGGCGGCGTATTGGATGCGTTTCCGAACCTGGAAATCAACCTGCCGCACGCCGGCGGCGCCTTCCCCTGGATGATCGGCCGCCTCGACCACGGTACGAAGGTGCGGCCGGAACTGAAACACATGAAACGCAAGCCGAGCGAGTACCTGCGGCGCTTCAGCTACGACACCATCGGCCATGACGACCGCGTCAACGCCGCCCTGGTCCGGCTGGTCGGCGCCGACCGCGTGCTGCTCGGCAGCGATTACTGCTTCGACATGGGGCTCACCGACCCCGTTGCCACCGTATCGCGCATCGCAGGGCTGAGCGACGCCGAGCGCGACCAGATAAAGGGCGGCACCGCCGCCAGGCTGCTGCGCCTTTAGGCGTCAGAGCGTCGGGTTGGCGATATCGCCGCCCAGCGCGGCCAGGCCCCAGGCCGAATACTGGGCGTCGGTGCTGAAGCTGAAGTGCCCGGCGAGCGCGTGCGCGTCGCGGAATATGCGCTGAATGGGATAGCCGTCGTATATGCCGTTCGCGCCCGCCATCGCGTGCAGCATGTCCACGGCCTCGGTGCACAGGCTGACTGCGTAGGCGAGGTTGCGCTTGAAGCGCAGCTTCCGCTCCGGGTCTGCGATGACATTGCGGTTGGCGATGTCCTGACCTTCCAGGCAATCGTTGCGCAGCACCTGCCGTGCCGCGTCTATCCTCGCTCCGGCCGCGCCGATGCGCAGCTGCACCGCCTGGAAATCGCGCATCTTGAGGCCCGTGTAATTCGTACTGCGCGATTTCACCACCTCGATGCTCAATTCCAGCGCCGCCTGCGCATTGCCCACCGCGACGCCGCCGATGCCGTGGCTGCCGAGCGTGGACAGCGGCACGCGGTAGACGGGATTCGGGTTGCCGCGCGCGCCCGGAAATCCGTCGCCGCCGCGGGCTTCGTACATGCACAGCGCGCGGTGCGCGGGCACGAACACATCCTTGGCCACCACGGTCATGCTGCCGGTGGAGCGCATGCCGAGCACCTGCCAGTCGTCCACCACCTCGTACTCGGACTTGTGCAGCAGGCACATGCGGTGGTCGACAACCTTGTCGCCGCTACGCCCTTCACCTTCACGCACCGTCACCGCGAGCATGTTCCAGTCCGAAACGTTCACGCCGCTGGAGAAATTCCAGCGCCCGCTGATCACGAAGCCGCCATTCGCGGCGCGCCCCTGCCCTTGCGGATAGGCGATGCCCGAGGCGATCAGCGCGTCGGGGTCCTGCCCCCAGACTTCCTCCTGGGCGCGCTCGTCGTACAGCGCCAGCATCCAGTGGTGGATGAGGAGATTGGCCGCGTTCCAGCCGGTGGAGGTGCAGCCGCGCGCCAATTCGCCCGGGATGTCGACATAGGCGACGAAATCCAATTCCATTCCGCCCCAGCGCTTCGGCTGCATGATGCGCAGAAGTCCCGTTCGGCGCAGCTCGGCCAGCGTTTCGGGCAGCATGATGCGCTCCGACTCGCTGCGCGCGGCGCGTTCGCGCAAGCCCGGAACCAGGTCCCGCGCCCGCTTCAGCGCCTCGTCGCAGCCGACGCCGGCGAAACTGCGGCCCCCTCCCGAGGGAGCATTCATTTCACGGTCCCGGCGACCTTCGGCATTTCGGCGTAGTTCTCGCCGCCCCAGTCGGGTGCGTCCTTGATGCCGAAGAAATTCAGCTCGATGGTCAGGCCATTCGGGTCCTTGATGAAGAGCTGGAACAGCTCGGATTCCGGCAGGCTGCGCGGACGATAGGTCATGCCGAGCGCCTTGAAGCGCTTGACGAAGCCTTCGGGTTCGGAAGCGAGGAAGGCGATATGGTCCACCACGCCGGCGTGGTCCGCAGCGGCATTTTTCGGCGTACCCAGGTAGTACATTTCCTGGTTCGGGATGCCGGCCGGGCCCATGTGCACCTGGATCTTGCCGTTGATGCCCAGCCAGTAGCCCGGGAACGGAAAAGGCGGGCGCGGCATGACCTCGAAGCCGAGCACCTCGACGTAGAAATCCTTGGTGCGCTCCAGGTCGTTCGCCCGCACGAAGTAGTGGTTCAGTTCGGTCAGCGGCATTGGTTCCTCCTTGCCCAGCGCATTATGCCTATCCTTACTCTGGAGCGGAATCCAGCCCTGCGATCCGTTCCGGCGTGAGCGGCAGGTGACGCGCGCGCACCCCGAGCGCGCCGTGCAGCGCGTTGGCGATGGCTGCCGCGGTCGGGCCCGCCGCGCACTCGCCCGCGCCCAGGCCC
>DATGGA010000056.1:0-51738 GCA_035308765.1 Burkholderiales bacterium | reverse complement strand
ATCCGGTGGTCGAGCGCAGCGGCATCCTGTTCGCCTGGCTGGGCGCGGGCGAACCCTCCGCCTTTCCGCACTTCGACTGTTTCACCGCGCCCGACGCCTACACCTTCGCGTTCAAGGGCTACTGGGACTGCAACTGGCTGCAGGCGCTGGAAGTCGGCATCGACCCGGCGCACGCCTCTTTTCTGCACCGCTATTTCGAGGACGAAGACACGGCGGAAAGCTACGGCAAGCAGTTCCGCGGCAAGCCATCGGACTCCGAGCTGCCGATCTCGAAGGTACTGCGCGAATACGACCGGCCGGAAATCAGCGTTTCGCGCACCGACTACGGCATGCGCCTGATCACGCTGCGAAAGATAGACGACAAAACGACGCACGGGCGCTCCACGCACATCCTGTTTCCGCAGACTTTCGTCATCCCGATGAACGCCGAGATGACGATCACGCAGTGGCACGTGCCCGTGGACGACCGCGGCTGCTACTGGTACTCGATCTTCACCAGCTTCACCACGCCGGTGGACAAGAAGACCATGCGCGAACAGCGCCTGAAAACCTACCCGGCGCCGGACTACAAGCCGATCCACAACCGCGCCAACGGCTGGGGTTTCAACCCCGAGCAGCAGCGCAAGGCGACATATACCGGCATGGGTTTCGACATCAACATCCACGACCAGTTCGCCTGCGAGTCGCCCGGGCAGCTCGCCGACCGGACGAAGGAGAACCTCGGCAGCAGCGACAAGGGCATCGTGCTCTACCGCCGCCTGCTGGTGGATGCGATCAACAAGACGCAGAAGGGTGAAAAGACGCTGATGATGCTCGATCCCGCACAGGCCTCCGCTCTCACCGGCCCGCCCGCGGTGGACGGCATCGGGCCCACGGATCGCTGGGAGGATTACTACAAGGAAGCCGACGCGGCCCGCAGGAACCGCGCGCCCTGGGCCGCGAAAGCGGCATGAAGGAACTGCTCAAGGAAATTAAGAGCAGGAGAATCGAAACCGTTCGATTCTCCTTCGCCGACCAGCACGGCATTCTTCGTTCGAAATCCATTGCAGCCGCAGAGGTTCCGGCCGCGCTGAAGAGCGGCGTGGGCTTTCCGAGTTCGCTGCTCGCAAAGGACACGTCCAACAAGACCGTGTTCCCGGTGTTCACGCCGGGCGCGGGACTCGGCATGCCCGAGTTCGAGGGCGCGGCCGATGCCGTGATGGTCGCGGACCCGGCGTCCTTTCGCGTGCTGCCTTGGGCGCACAAGACCGGCTGGCTGCTCTGCGACCTGAGGTTTCCCAACGGCAAGCCCGTACCCTTCGACACGCGCGCACTCCTCAAGAACGCGCTCGCGAAGCTCGCCAGGGCGGGCTACGGCTTCCTGGCGGGGCTGGAGGTGGAATTCCACATCTTTCGCATCGTGGACCCGCGCCTGCGCCCGGAGGATGCCGGCCAGCCGGGCTCGCCGCCGACGGTGGAACTGCTCAATACCGGATACCAGCTTCTTTCGGAAGCGCGCTTCGACCAGCTCGAGCCCGCGCTGGAGCTCCTGCGCACCAACCTTGCCGGCCTCGGCCTGCCGCTGCGCAGCTTCGAATGCGAGTTCGGCCCGAGCCAGGTGGAGATCACGCTCAGCGCGCAGGAAGGCCTCGCTGCCGCGGACACCATGCTGCTGTTCCGCAGCGCGGCCAAGCAGGCGCTGCGACGGCGCGGCTACCACGCCACGTTCATGTGCCGCCCGAAGCTGCCCAACGCCATGTCGAGCGGTTGGCATTTGCATCAAAGTCTTTTGAATCTTTCAGATAAAAAAAATTCTTTTATACCAAAAGAAAAAAACCAACCCCTCTCTCCAATCGGCCAGCAGTATCTTTCCGGCCTGCTCAAGCACGCGCGCGCGGCCTGCGCCTTCGCCACGCCGACGATCAACGGCTACAAGCGCTACCGCCCCTATTCGCTCGCGCCCGAGCGCGTCATCTGGGGCCGCGACAGCCGCGGCGCCATGCTGCGCGTGGTGGGAGGCCCGGGCGACCCGGCGACGCGCATCGAGAACCGCATCGGCGAGCCCGGGGCGAACCCGTACCTGTACTTCGCTTCCCAGATTCACACCGGAATGGACGGGATGCATCGGAAACTTTCATTGGGCAAACCCGAGCAAACCCCTTATGAATCGAAGGCACAGCTCCTGCCGCGATCACTTGATGAAGCAATTCAATATTTGAAAACAAGCAAGGTCTTGCGTGACGGCATGGGTCCCGCGTTCGTGGACTACTATTGCCGCATCAAGCAGGCCGAGGTCGAGCGCTATCAGGCCGGCAACAAGGCTGCCGCGGATGACCGCGAGGTGAGCGAATGGGAACATCGCGAGTACTTCGACTTGCTGTAGAGCGCCTAGACTAGCTTTGGCAGGACCAAGCTGATCGATTCGCGGAACACCGCGTCCGCTATCTCGTCGAACGGCGTCGGCTCCGCGTTCATGATGACGATCCTGGCATGCGCGGAGCGCGCCACTTCCACGGCGCCCGCGATCGGGTAGACCTGCAGGCTGCTGCCGATGGCGAAGAACAGCTCGGCCTCGCCCGCGGCGCGCATCGCGCCGTCGATCACTTCGGGCACCAGCGCCTGGCCGAAGGAAATGGTGGCGCTCTTGAGGATGCCGCCGCAGACGCAGCACGGCGGATCCGCCTCGCCGGCGCGCACGCGGTCCAGCGCTTTCTGCATCGGCGCGGTCATGCCGCAGCTCATGCAGACGACCTTGCGCATGGTGCCGTGCACTTCGATCACCTTCCCCGGCGAGTTGCCGGCCATCTGGTGCAGCTCGTCGATGTTCTGCGTGATCAGCGCGTGCAGCTTGCCGCGCTTCTCCAGTGCCGCCAGCGCTAGGTGGCCCGGGTTGGGCTTGGCGGTCCAGGCCGTGTGATCCATGCGCGCCTGCCAGGCAGCCTTGCGCACTTCCGGGTCGGCCATGTAGTAATGGATGTTGGAGAGCTTCTCCGCCATCGGGTTCTTCGTCCACACCCCTTGCGGGCCGCGGAAATCCGGGATGCCGGAGTCGGTCGAGATCCCCGCCCCGGTAAGGGCCACCACGCGCTGCGCCTCATCGACCCAGCGCCTGACTGTCGCTGCATCCGCAAGCATTTGCATAGTCTAAACTGCGCATCGGGAGGAACAGCCGATGAAAGTTCTTTTGCTGTCCGCAGTGCTGCTCGCAGCCGGTTGCGCGAGCAAGCCGGTCGATCCGAACGCCGCCTGCGCCGCGCTGGCGCAGCCGATACCGGCCGCCGCGATCGGCCTGCCGACATCCGGCGCCAGCATCGAATCCGCGACCCTGGTCGCGCCGTCCCCCCTATCCGTGCGACCGAAGGTGCCGTTCGCGCCGCCGCCCCCTGAAATCGCCGTGGCGCCGGCGCTACCCGAGTACTGCCAGGTGAACGGCGCCATCGCGCCCGTCGACCCCAAAGCGCCGCCGATCCGCTTCCAGGTGAACCTGCCGACGCAATGGAACGGCAATTCGCTGCAGTATGGCGGCGGCGGATTCAACGGCACGCTGATCAGCGGCCTCGCGCTGACGCCGTCGGCGCGGCCGGACCGGGCCGCGCCGCTGGCGCTCGGCTACGTCACCTACGGCACCGACTCCGGACACCAGAACGCGGCCAACGTGCCGCTGCAGGCCTTTGCGCTGAACGACGAGGCGCTGGTGAATTTCGCGCACGCTTCCTACAAGAAGGTGCGCGACGTGGCGGTCGAACTGATGAAGCGGCGCTACGGTGCAGCACCGAAGCAGCTGTATTTCTTCGGCAGCTCGGAAGGCGGCCGCGAAGGCATCACGATGGCACAGCGCTATCCGGCCGACTTCGACGGCATCTTCAGCCGAGTGCCGGTTGTCAACTGGGTGGCGCTGCAGGCGGCCGGCACGCGGGCCGGCGTCGCGCAGTTCGGCGACGGTTGGCTCTCGCCCGCCGCCACCAGGCTGGTGGGCGAAGCGGTGATCGTCGCCTGCGATGCGCGCGACGGCCTCGCCGATGGCATCGTAAGCGACTATGAGGACTGCCTGCGCACTTTCGATGCGGCGAAGCTGCGCTGCACCGCGGGCCAGACGACGGGCTGCCTGTCGGAGGCGCAATTGAAGTCTGTCATGGCGATCCAGACGCCGCTGCGGCTCGATTTCGCGCTGGCGAACGGCCTGCGCGGCTATCCGTCATGGGGCCGCGGCGGCGAAAGCGCAGCCGGAACCGGCCCCGTCGGCGGCTGGCCGAGCTGGCAGTCGGGCGATGCGCCGCACACGCTGCCGCCCGGACCCATGAGCAGCCGCGCCTGGCTTTACGGCAGCGGCGCGATCCAGTATTTCATCGCCCGCGATCCGAACTTCGACCCGCGGCGATTCAATCCGGACGATTACGCCGGCCGCATGCGCGAAGTGTCGGCGCTGATGGATTCGACGAACCCCGACCTGACCGTCTTCATGGCGCGGGGCGGCAAGCTCGTCATCAGTGTGCACATGGCCGATTACGCGCAGAGCCCATATGCCGGGATCGAGTACTACAAGTCCGTGGTCGCCCGCATGGGACAGCCCGCCGCGGACTCCTTCCTGCGGCTGTACGTGACACCCGGCGCCGACCACATGGGCATGGGAGCGCCGTCCAGCGTGGACATGGTGGAGGTGCTGAGCGAATGGGTGGAGCGAGGCAAGGCACCGGGCGACCTGGTTCAGGCCGCATACGACCTGAAGCCGCCGTTTACCGTGGCCGCGACGCGGCCGATGTGCCGCTATCCCGCGTTCCCGCGCTACCGTGGGGGCGATACGGGCAAGGCGGAGAGTTTCGAGTGCGCGCAACGCTGAGCCGACGCCCGTGAGCTCCACCGTCAGCCTCGGCGACCTGACCGTCAAGCGTCTCGGCTTCGGCGCCATGCGCGTCTGCGGCACCAACGTCTGGGGTCCGCCCAAGGATCGCGCGAACGCGCATCGCGTCCTCCGCCGGGCGATCGAGCTCGGCGTGAATTTCTTCGACACCGCCGACAGCTACGGCCCGCACGTGGACGAGGAACTGATCGCCGAGGCGCTGTACCCCTATCCGAAGGACCTGGTCATCGCGACCAAGGGCGGGCTCCTGCGCCCCCGCCCCGGCGCCTGGGACCCCGATGGCAGGCCGGAACACCTGAAGCGCGCACTCGACGGCAGCCTCAAGCGCCTGAAGCTCGAGCGCATCGACCTCTACCAGCTGCACGCCCCGGATTCGAAGGTGCCGTTCGCGGATTCGGTGGGCGCGCTCGCCGACGGGCAGCGCGCCGGCAAGATCCGCCACGTCGGCCTGTCCAACGTGAGCGTCAAGCAGCTCGAGGAGGCGCGCCGCATCTGCCCTATCGTCTCGGTGCAGAACCAGTACAACCTCGAAGACATGTCGTCGGAAAACGTGCTGAAGGCCTGCGAACGCCTGGGAATCGCCTTCCTGCCCTGGTATCCGCTGGGCGCGGGTTCTGCGCTCAAGTCCGCAAAAGTGAAAAACCTGGCGAAAAGCCTGAAAGCAGGGCCCGCCCAGATATTGCTTGCGTGGCTGCTGGCGAAGTCCCCCGTGATGCTGCCGATCCCCGGCACCGCCTCTATCGCGCACCTGGAAGAGAACGTCGCGGCGGCGGCGCTCGAAATGTCCGCCGGAGATGTCGCGGCTTTGCGGTAGATCAACTGCCCGCGCGCTCGCGGGCGATCGCGTCGTCCAGCATTTTCCGGTAGCGCACCAGGGCGGAATCGATGCCCAGCGGCAGCATGGCCGCGCCCGGGTTCCTCTTGATCGCTTCATGTTACGCGGAAATCATGTCGCGGTCTTCGTTGAACGCGGTGACCAGGCTCTGGTAGATGCCCTCGGTCACGGATGCATCCCCGGCGTCCGCGCGGTGCGACTGCTGGAAGAAGTAGTGCGTGGTGGCGTCGGATTCCGGCGTCAGCGTCTGGCAGCTGTGAAGCATCACTGAATTTTCCGCGTCGGGCTCCTTCTGCCCCGCGGGCTTGCCGCCGGAACTCATCAGCAGCGTGCCGGGAAACAGGAAGTCGTAGACGAACCAGCGGTCCACCCGGCCGTCGAAGGCCCGGATCTTCCGGTAATACGGCGGCGGCGGCACGTCCGGCACGTGGCGCGACACGCGCACGCCGCGTTCCAGCGCCTCGATGGCGGGGCGCGCCTGGGCGATCGCGTGCGATCCGCCGAGCGTCTTCTCGTGAACGTAACTCAAGTGCGAGAAGTCGAGCAGGTTGTCGCAGATCAGCAGGTAGGGCGTGTCGTAGTGCATGTAGCCCGGCTTGTTGCGCCACTGCGGATGGTCGTTCGAGAAATTGTCGGGCAGCAATCGCTCTTCCGCACCGGCCGGATCGCCCATCCAGACGAAGATCCATTTGTTCCGGGCCGCGACCGGGTAGGTCTTCACCTTCGCCTGCGGCGGAATCCGGTCCATCCCCGGCGCATCGACGCACTTCCCGCTGGCATCGAACTTCAGCCCGTGGTAGCCGCAGCGTACTGCCTCTCCTTCCTTGCGGCCCCTGGACAGCGGCGCGTGCCGGTGGCAGCAGCGGTCTTCCAGCGCAGCATAACCACCACCGGTGCGAAACACCACGATGGGCTGGTTCAGGACCGTGCGCGCGAACAACCCTTCCGCGGGGATCTCGTAATCCCAGGCGATGACGTACCAGCAGTTGCGGAGGTACTCCCCGTACATCCCGCAATTAAACCAGATGCCGGGCGATCCGCCGTCTCGTTTCGCGCATGTCGTCGCCGCGCAGTTCGCGCAGCGCGTAGCCGGCGAAGTCGTCGGCCACCTCCTTGCGCCAGTAGAGGTCCATGTCGGTGTTGTCCATGGGCTTGGCGCGGCTGGCCGTCAACGTGGAGGCCTCGGCGATCACTTCGTCGGAGAGGATCTTGCCTTTCAGGAACTCGGACGCTTTCTCGACAAGAAACGGCCTTGAAGCCGCGGCACCCAGCGCAATGCGCGCGTCCTCGATGACTTTTCCCGAAAACTGCAGTGCAACGGCAACCCCCAGGACCGGGAAGTCGAAGGCGCCGCGGCGGCGCAGCTTCCAATACGTGCTCTTGATGTCTTTTTCAGGAATTTTTATTTCCGTCAAAATTTCGTCAGGGCGGCGCGAAAGGTACTCGATGCCGTCGTTCTTGTAGAGCGCTTCGACGGGAATTTCTCTTTCTCCCGAGGGACCGGACAGCACGACGCTTGCATTCAAGGCAATCAGCGCCGGCGCGGTGTCGGTCGAGGACACCGCGACGCAGCGCTTGCTGGCCGTGGCCACCCAGCAGATGTCGCCGTCCTTCTTCAGGCAGAAGTCGATCGCCTTGCGCCACTCGTGGTTCTGGTTGTAGTAGGTGCAGCGCGTGTCGAGGCACAGGTTGCCGCCCAGCGTTCCCATGTTGCGCAGGTGCACCGTGGCGACCTGCGCGGCCGCTTGCCGCAACGCCGTCGGGATATTTTCGATGTTCAGCACTTCCGACAGGGTCAGGCCGGAACCGAGGCTTCCGTTCGCTTTTCTCAGGGATTCAATGCCCCTCAGGGACACCAGGACTCCGGGCGTCTGATGGCGCCGCTTCATGTTGGGCAGCAGGTCGGTGCCGCCCGCGATCGGCATCGCCGCCGGGCCTTCGCCCGCGAGGATTTTCGACGCTTCCGCGACCGAGCGCGGCGCGCGATAATCAAACCACGGCAACCGCATCATCTCGCTTGCTCTCCTTGCCGTCGCCGTCTTCCCAGGGCGGCAGCACGAACGTCGATCGCGGATACGGCACCTCGGGGAAGCGCTCCGGTCCCACGCGAGGGTTCTTGCCCGCGGCTTTCAGCTCCAGCGCTCTCAGTATCTTTTCCGGCGTGATGGGGATTTCGTCGACGCGCACGCCGACCGCGTCGAAAATCGCGTTCGCCACCGCCGGCATCACCGGCAGCAGCGGCCCCTGCCCCGCTTCCTTGGCGCCGAACGGGCAATTCGGATCCGGATCCTCGACCAGGATGGTGTCTATTTCCGGCATGTCGAGCGAGGTCGGGCTCTTGTACTCGAGCAGCGATGGCATCTTGTGGACCAGCGCGTGCGACATCTTCGGCGGCAGGCGGCGGAAGACCTGCTCTTCCATCAGCGCCTCCGCGAGGCCCATGTACACGCTGCCTTCGACCTGGCCGCGCGCGAGCACCGGGTTCACGGCACGGCCGAGGTCGTGCGCGATCCAGATTTTCGGCACCGCCAGCCAGCCGGTGGCCTTGTCCACCTCGACCTCCACCACGCAGGCGGAATACGAGTAGGCGGGTGACGGGCCGACGCCGGCGCCCTTGTAGCGCCCGGGCGCGCGCGGCGGCGAGTACGAGCCGACGGCACCAAGCGTGCCGAACTTGGCTTCGGCGAATTCGACGGCCTCGCGGAAGGAAAGGGATTTATTCGAATGTTCCGGATGAAAAACTTTACCGTGGGAAAAAACAAGATGTGAAGGCAGAACTTCCAATTGCTCCGCTGCAGCTTCCGCGATCTGCGCCTTCAGTTTCTCGGCAGCCTGGATCGCGGCGTTGCCCATCATGACCGTCACGCGGCTGGAGTAGGAACCGAGATCCACCGGCGTGATGGCGGTGTCGCCCGTGATGCAGCGGATGTCGTAGGGGTCGATGCCGAGCACTTCGGCGACCATCGCGGCGAGCACGTCATCCGAGCCCTGGCCGATTTCGGTCGCGCCGCAGAACACCGTGATCTGCCCGCTGCGGTCGGCGAGCAGCTGCACGCCCGAGTGCGGCATTTTGTTCCAGTAGATCGGCAGCCCGGCGCCGGTCAGGTAGGAACTGCAGGCGATGCCCACGCCGCGGCCTTCGGGCAGCTTGCGGTGCTTGTTTTTCCAATCCGAGCGGCTCACCACCTGCCGGATGCATTCCGCCAGGCCGATGGTGCCGATTTTCAGCCAGTTCGCCGTGAGCGTATTCGGCTTTGCGACGATGTTCAGGCGCAGTTCGGCCGGGTCGAGCTTCAACTTCTCGGCAATTTTATCGAGCTGCACTTCCTGGCCGAAGCGCGGCTGCGGCGTGCCGTGGCCCCGCTTCGGGCCGCAGGGCGGTTTGTTGGTGAAAGCGCGGCAGGCATCGAACTTGTAGCGCGGCAGTTCGTAGGTCACCGTCTGCAGCACGCCGGTATAGAAGGTGCTGGCCGCGCCATAGGAACCGTAGCCGCCGCCATCCAGCAGCGTCTGCAGGTGCATGCCGGTGAGCCTGCCGTCTTTCGTCACCCCAGTGCGCATGCGCATCAGCACCGGATGCCGGCCGCGGTGCATGTAGAACACCTCCTCGCGGTTGAGGCAGATTTTCACCGGACGGCCGAGCTTGAGCGCCGCGCGCGAGACGACGATTTCGTGGTTGTGCAGGTCGCACTTGCCGCCGAAGCCGCCGCCGTTCGGGCAGGCGATGACGCGGATGTGCGCCGCGGGCATCTGCAGCGCCCGGGCCAGCGCGCGATGGATGTAATGCGGAACCTGGGTCGAGGACCAGAGCGTGAGCTTGCCCTCGCCGTCCGGCGCGGCGACCGAAGCATGCTGCTCGATCGGCAGGTGGGTATTGCCCTCGTAGAAGAATACGTCGTCGAACACATGGTCCGATTTCGCCAACGCTTCCGCGACATCGCCGAATTCGTAGGACTGGATGCGGTGGATGTTGCCCTGCTCGCCGTAGCCGTGGATGCGCGGCTCGGGGTTTTGCAGGGCTTCCTGCGGATCGGCAATGGTTTTCAAGACCTTGAATTTCACGTCGATCAGGTCCAGCGCCTGCGTGGCGGTCTGCTCGTCCGTGGCGATCACCGCCGCGACCGGATCGCCGACATAGCGCACCCGGCCGTTGGCGAGAGGATATTCGTCCTGCGACACCGGCATGATGCCGAAGGGCACCGGGAAATCCTCGCCCGTGAGGATGAGGTGGACGCCCGGGATTTTTTTCGCCTTCGCCGAATTTATTTCCAGGATGTCCGCGTGCGGATGCGGCGAGCGCAGCAGCCGGCAATGCAGCATCCGCGGCAGGACGATGTCGTCGGCGAAACGCGTCTGGCCGGTCACCTTGGCGCGGCCGTCGACGCGCCGGCGCGGCTTGCCGATTACCTTCAGGCTCATTTCACCCCCATCCGCTCGACCGCTTCCTCGATGGCCTCGAATATCTGCAGGTAGCCGGTGCAGCGGCAGAGATTTCCCGAGATGGCCTCTTTTATCTGTTCTCTATCCGGATTCGGGTTTCTATCCAAAAGCGCCTTCGCCGTCATCAGGATCCCGGGAGTGCAGTAGCCGCATTGCGCCGCGCCGCAGTCGGCGAAGGCCGCCTGCAGCGGGTGCAGCGTGCCGCCGTCGGCCAGCCCTTCCACGGTTTCAATACGCTTGCCTTCGCACTCGACGCCCAGCACCAGGCAGGAGAGCTGCGGTTGGCCGTCCACCAGCACCGCGCAGGCGCCGCATTCCCCCAGTTCGCAGCCGTGCTTGGTGCCGGTGAGGTTCAGGTCCTCGCGCAGCACTTCGAGCAGGGTCTTATAGGAGGAAAACGAAACGGGCGCGAACTCGCCGTTGACGGTAAGCTCCATATGAACGCGCTGTGGAATTGCGGCCATGGCGATTGTTGGGACCCCAAACAATCTACACTTTACTACAATGACCCCATGAAAGTCTTTCAGATCCAGGACGACTGGGGCATGGAGCACCTGAAGCTCTCCAGCCGGCCCGACCCGAAACCGGGTCCCGGCCAGGTGCTGCTGCGCATGAAGGCCGCCTCGCTCAACTACCGCGACCTGGTGGTGCCGATGCGCGGCTACGGCTCGCACACCGGCACGCTCCCCCTGATTCCCGTTTCCGACGGAGTCGGCGAGGTGGTCGAGGCCGGGGCCGGGGTGACGCGCGTAAAGACGGGCGACCGGGTCTGCCCGCTGTTCGCGCAGAACTGGATCAGCGGCGAGCCGACGCCGGAACGGCTGTCGAGTTCGCTCGGCGGCCCGGTAGACGGCACCATGGCCGAATACATGGTGCTGCCCGAGAAAGGCGTGTCGAAGGTTCCCGCGCACCTGAGCGACGAGCAGGCCGCGTCGCTCCCCTGCGCCGCCCTCACCGCCTGGAGCGCGCTCGTCACGCACGACAATCTCGGGCCGGGCTCTCGGGTATTGGTGCAGGGCACCGGCGGCGTGGCGCTGTTTGCGCTGCAGTTCGCCAGGCTGCGCGGCGCGCACGTCACGCTGATTTCCTCCAGCGACGAAAAAATTGCGCGCGCCAAGGCGCTCGGCGCCGATGCAGCGATCAACTACCTCGAGGTCCCGGAGTGGTACAAGGCGACGCGCGAGATCACCGGCGGCCAGGGCTACGACCATATCCTCGAGCTGGGCGGCGAGAAGACGCTGCCGCAATCGCTGCGCTGCGTTCGTCCCGGCGGCACGCTGTCGATGATCGGCGTGCTCTCGGGCGGCATGCTCTCCGCCCCGCTCGGCCTCGTGGTCACGCGCCAGGTGCGGCTGCAGGGCATCACCATCGGCAACCGCGACGGCTTCGAGGCGATGCTGCGCGCCATCGGCCAGCACCGGCTCCAGCCCGTAACCGACAAGGTGTTCCCCTTCGAGCAGCTCAAGGAGGCAATGGGCTACCTGAAGAGCGGCGCGCACTTCGGCAAAGTCTGCATCCGGCACTGATTCCGTGGATCGCAGAGAGTTCCTGCAGGTACTGGCCATTGGAATTTCGAGCGGGGTTTTCCGGAATACTTGGGCAAAAGACCCCTACGACCTGCCCCGTTTCGGCAACGTCCATCTGCTCCATTTCACCGACTGCCACGCCCAGCTGCTGCCTTGCTATTTCCGCGAACCCGACACCAACCTCGGCGTCGGCGCGGCCGCCGGGCAGCCGCCGCACCTGACCGGTGAGGCGCTGCTGAAGCATTTCCGGATCAAGCCCGGATCGGCCGACGCCCACGCCTTCACCAGTCTCGACTTCACGCACGCCGCGCGCATCTACGGCATGGTCGGCGGTTTCGCGCACCTCGCGACGCTCATCAAGCGCCTTAAGGCCGGCCGCCCCGGCGCGCTGCTGCTCGACGGCGGCGACATCTGGCAGGGCTCGGCGACCGCGCTCTGGACCCAGGGCGAAGACATGATGGCGGCTGCCCGGCTGCTGGGCGTCGACCTGATGACCGGCCACTGGGATTTCACGCTGGGCGCGGAGCGCGTGCTGCGGTACTCGAAGCAGCACGGCAATTTCATCGCGCAGAACGTGCTCACCAACGACTTCGAGGACGCCGTGTTTCCGGCCTACGCCATGCGCGAAATGAACGGCGTGCCGATCGCGATCATCGGCCAGGCCTACCCCTACACCCCGATCGCCAATCCGCGTTACTACGTTCCCGACTGGGGCTTCGGCATCCGCGAGACGCGGTTGCAGCAGATAGTCGGCGAAGTGCGGGTCAAAGGCGCGCAGGCCGTGGTGCTGCTGTCCCACAACGGCATGGACATCGACCTCAAGCTCGCGGGCCGCGTGCGCGGCATCGACGCGATCCTCGGCGGCCACACCCATGACGGCGTGCCCACGCCGACGATCGTGCCCAATGCCGGCGGCAAGACGCTGGTGACCAACGCCGGCTCGAACGGAAAATTTCTCGCCGTCCTCGACCTGGACGTGAGAAACCGGCGGGTCGAGGGCTTCAAGTACAAGCTAATGCCGGTATTCTCAAATTTATTGCCAGCTGATGCTGAAATGCTTTCCTTGATCGAAAACCTGAGAGCCCCCTTCAAAGCAAAACTCGAAGAACCCCTCGCCGTCAGCGAAGCGCTGCTCTACCGGCGCGGCAATTTCAACGGCAGCTTCGACCAGCTGATCCTCGACGCGCTGATGGAGGTCAAGGGCGCCGAGATCGCGTTCTCGCCGGGATTCCGCTGGGGCACCACGCTGCTGCCGGGCCAGGCGATCACGCGGGAGCGCCTGATGGACCAGACCGCGATCGCCTATCCCATGACCACGCTCACGGCGATGAGCGGCGCGGCCATCAAGACGGTCCTGGAAGACATTTGCGACAACCTGTTCAACCCCGACCCCTACCTGCAGCAGGGCGGCGACATGGTGCGCGTCGGCGGCATGACTTACGCCTGCGATATCCATGCGACGATCGGCTCCCGGATTTCGGCGATGTCGCAGAACGGCAAGCCGATCGAAGCGGACAAGACCTACAAAGTCGCCGGCTGGGCGCCCGTGTCGGAAGAAGCGCGCGATGCCGGCGGTCCGCCAATCTGGGATATCGTCGAGCCTTACCTGCGCAGCCGCAAGACCATCACAACACCTCAACTCAACCTGCCGAGACTCATATGAATATCATTTCCCGACGCTCGTTCATTGCCCTGCTGGCCGCGGCCGTCCTTGGCGGCTGCGCCGGAAATGCCCCGCGCGATGCAAAGCCGCCGCTCATCTTCGTCCACGGCAACGGCGACACGGCGGCGCTCTGGACCACGATGGCGTGGCGCTTCGAGTCGAACGGCTGGCCGCGCGACCGCCTGTTCGCGCTCGACATGCCCTATCCCCTCGCGCGCAACGACGACAGCCAGCCGCAGGAAGGCCGCACCAGCGCCGCCGAGAGCATGCAGCAGCTCGCCGCGGAAGTTGTGCGCGTGCGCAAGCTCACCGGCGCCGACAAGGTGGTCCTGGTCGGCAATTCGCGCGGCGGCTACGCGATCCGCAACTACATCCGCAACGGCGGCGGCGCCGCCACGGTGTCGTGCGCCGTTCTCGGCGGCACGCCGAACCACGGCGTCTGGGCCGGCGACTACCTCCCCGGCAGCGAGTTCAACGGCAAGGGCCCCTTCCTGACCGCGCTCAATGCGCCGCAGGGACCGGAAGGCCTGGAAACCACGCCCGGCGTGAATTTCATGACGCTGCGCTCGGACGGCAACGACAAGTTCGCCCAGCCCGACGGCCGCTGGATAGGGCAGCCGAAGATGCAGACCAACATCACCTCGGACGGCCCGGCGCTGAAAGGCGCGGAAAACCTGGTGCTGCCCGGGCTCGACCACCGCGAGGTGTCCTACCACCGGCTGGCGTTCGTGCAAACGTATCGATTCATCACGGGCGAGTTTCCCGGGCGCAGCGACATCGCGCCCGAGGCTGCCGTCGTGCTCGACGGCCGGATCACCGGATTCCGCGGCAACGATCCGAGCAACCTGCCGATCGCCGGCGCGTCGATGGAGATATTCGAAACCAACGCGCAGACCGGAGAGCGTATCGGCGGCGCGGTGCACGCGAAGACCGTGGGTCCCGACGGCCAATGGGGCCCGTTCACCGCGAAGCCGGACGCCAGCTACGAGTTCGTGATTCGCGCCGAAGGTTTTGCCGTCACCCACATCTATCGCTCGCCGTTCCCCCGCTCCTCCAGCCTGGTCCACCTCCGGCCGGCGCGCATCGCGGACGCCGACAGGGACGCGGGCGCCGTCGTTACCATGACGCGGCCGCGCGGCTATTTCGGCGTCGGGCGCGACAGCATGAGCCTGGACGGCGTCAGCCCGCCGCCGGGATTGCCGCCGGGCGTGCCCGGGGTGGCGGCGTCGAAACTGAAGCTGAAGGAAACGACCGTGCGCAGCGTGGCCGCGGTATTCAACGGTGAGCGCATCGTGGTGCGGTCCTGGCCGCTGAATGAGAACCACCTGGTATTCGCGGAGTTCCACTACTGATGCCGGTCCGGGCGGCGCTCCTCGCGATCCTGCTGTCCGGGCAGGCCGCGTTCGCCCAGGAATCCGCGCCGCCGGCGCTGCGCCTGCCAGATTCGGTGCAGCCGCTGCGCTATGCCGCCGAGCTGGCCATCGTCCCGGCCGAAAGCAGCTTCCACGGCACGATCGACATCGAAGTCGAGGTGCAGCGCGCTACGCCAGTGGTGTGGCTGAATGCGCGCTTTCTGTCGATCGACAGCGCAAGCATCGGGACAACCCCGGCGCAAATCGTTCCGGGCGGCGATGAATTCGTCGGCCTGCGCGCCGACCCGCCGCTGGCGCCGGGCAGGACCCGCCTGCATCTCGAGTACCGCGGCGAGCTGAGCGACCGCGAAACCGTAGGCGCGTTCCGCATGCGCGAAGCGGGCGAGTGGTACGTCTCCACGCAACTGGAATCCATCTTCGCCAGGCGCGTGTTTCCCTGCTTCGACGAGCCGGGCTACAAGGCGCCCTGGCAGATATCGCTGGTCGTTCCCGCCGCGCAGATGGCTGTATCGAATACGCCGGCCGTTGCCGAGGACACGCTGCCCGAGGGCATGAAGCGGGTCCGCTTCGCGCAGACCCGGCCGCTGCCCGGCTACCTCATCGCCTTTGGCGTCGGGCCCTTCGACATCGTCGATGCGGGCACCGCCGGCAGGAAGGCGACGCGCGTGCGCATCGTCGTGCCCAGGGGCATGGCAGCTTCCGCGCGCTACGCGGCGCAGGTCACGCCCCGCCTGCTGGAAATGTCCGAGGACTACACCGGCGTCCCCTACGCCTACGAAAAGCTGGACAGCCTCGCGGTGCCGCGGCAGGGCGGCGCCATGGAGAATCCGGGCCTGATCACCTACGCGAGCAACCTGATCCTGGCGCGGCCGCAGGACGAGACCCCGCGCTTCAGGCAGGGTTACGCTTCCGTCGCAGCGCACGAGATCGCGCACCTGTGGTTCGGCGACCTGGTCACCCACGCCTGGTGGGACGACATCTGGCTGAACGAATCCTTCGCCACCTGGATGGCGGACAAGACCATCGACAGGTTCGACGCGTCCTGGAACATCCGCGCCAAGAGCGCGCTCGAGCGCAACTATGCCATGAAGAACGACAGCCTGGTGAGCGCGCGCCGCATCCGCCAGCCCATCGAGAGCAGCAACGACATCTTCAACGCCTTCGACCCGATCACCTACGCCAAGGGCGGCGCGGTGCTGGGCATGTTCGAGCGCTGGATGGGCGAGGAACGTTTCCAGCGCGCGCTGCAACGCTATCTCGTCAAGTACGCCGACCGCAACGCCACCGCGGCCGAATTCCTGGCCGAGCTGAGCGAAGAGGAGCCGGCGGCCGGAGAAGCGTTCGCCAGCTTCCTCGACCAGGCCGGGCTGCCGCTGCTGTCGGTCGACCTCCTTTGCAGCCGCGAGGGCGCGAGCCTGCGCCTGTCGCAGCGGCGCTACCTGCCGCTCGGCTCGGAAGGCAGCAGCGCCCAGGTCTGGCGGATGCCGGTGTGCGTACGCTATGCCGGCGCCGGCGGCGAGCAGCGCGCCTGTACGCTGATGACGGGCGCAAATGCGATCCTTCCGCTCGGCAAAACCTGCCCCGCGTGGATCACCGCGGATCCGTTACGCTACTACCGCGTGGAATACCGCGGGAAAACGGAAAGAAACCCACGCGCGCAAAACGACTCCGTGGCCGATTCCGTCGCCGCGATAGGCGACCTGGACGCGCTCGCGCGCAACGGCGCGAGCAGTCTCGGCGCCGTACTGCAACGTCTTCAACCCTACGCAGCGAACGGCAATCGCGACATCGCGCAAAGCCTGATCTGGACGCTGGCCGACTTGCGGCCGCTGATCGCCGGCGACCTCTGGCCGAACTGGGAGCGCTACGCCAACAAGCTGTTCGCGGACCAGGCACGCGCGCTGGGTCTGGCGGCCCGGCCACAGGACAGCGAAGACACCCTGCGCCTGCGGCCCACGCTGATGTCTTTCCTCGCCAGCGACGGCAACGATGGCGTGCTGCGCGCCGGGGCGACGCGCCTGGTAAACCGCTGGCTGGATGACCGCACGGCGATCGACGGCAACATGGTCGAAGCGCTGCTGCAGGCCGCGGCGCGCCACGGCGACCGCGGGCTGTTCGAGCGCTTCCGGGACGCAGCGCTAGCAGCGAAAGACCTGCGCGACCGGCGCAACCTCTACCTGGCGCTGGGTTCTTTCCAGGATCCGGCCATCGCGGAATCGGCGCTGGCCCTGATCCTCGACCCGGCGCAGGACTACCGCGATGCGTTCCAGATCGCCTGGACCCAGTCCGGTACGCCGCGGGGCGGCGCGCGCGCCTACGACTTCATGAAGGCGAACTTCGACGCGCTGGTGGCCCGCGCGCCGCGCGACGCCGCCGCCTACTACCCGCGGCTGGCTGGGGGCTTCTGCAGCGACGCGCAGCGCAGCGACGTGGACAATTTCTTCCGCAAGCGAGCGCCGAAGTATGCCGGCGGTCCGCGCATCCTCGCGCAGACGCTGGAACGCATCAGCCTGTGCGCGGCATTCAAGCAGAAGCAGCAGGCCAGCCTGTCCCGATTCCTGAGGCGATACCGATGAACCGCATCTCATCCGACTGCATAGACATCCACAACCACATCGTCCCCGAGCGTTTCCCGGCCTATGCCGGCAAGGGGCGCGACGTGCCCTGGCCCTCCATGGCGGAAGCGCACGCCTGCCACAAGCACGTGATGATCTCCGGCAAGAACTACCGCACCGTCGCCGACGGCAGCTGGAGCGTGCCCCGCCGCATCGAGGCCATGGGCGAGATGCGCGTCTCGCGCCAGGCGCTCTCGCCCATGCCCGAGCTGCTGTCCTACTGGCTGCCGCTGGAGGATAGCAAGGCGCTGATCCGGTATCTCAACGAGCAGATCGCGGAAATGATCGCGCTCGCGCCGCAGCGTTTCGTCGGCCTGGGCGCGGTGCCGCTGCAGGACATGGAGAGCGCGCTGCTCGAACTGGATTTCGTCCTGAAAAAGCTGAAATTCTCCGGCGTGGAGATCGCCAGCCACGTCAACGGCGTGTCCATCGGCGACGCGCGCTTCGAGCCGTTTTTCGCCGCCGCCGAGAAAGCCGGCGCCGCGGTCTTCGTGCACGCGCTACGCCCCGCCGGGCAGGACCGCATCGTCGGCGCCTTCACCGAGCAGGCGGTGTGCTTTCCGGGCGATATCGCGCTCGCCGCGGCATCCATGATCACGGGTGGCATCGCCGCGCGGCATCCGATGCTGCGCATCGCGTTCAGCCATGGCGGCGGCGGCCTCGCCATGCTGCTGCCGCGGCTGGTGCGCGCCTGGAACGTCCTGCCGAAGGCGAAGGAATCGCTCGCCGAATCGCCCGCCGTGTATGCGCGCCGATTCTTCTACGACGCGCTCATGTTCGATCCCGCGACGGTGCGGATCGTGGTCGAGAGCTTCGGCGGCTCGCAGGTCTGCGTCGGCAGCGACTACCCGTTCGCCATGGGCGACACCGACCCGCTGGGCACGCTGGAGAAAGCCGGGCTAGACGCCGGCGTGGTCGAAGCCATCAAATCAGCCAACGCGCGGCGCTTCCTGGGAATCTAGCGATCATTCGGCATCCGAATGCGGTAACACGGGCTGCCAGCCGGTGGCGCAGGAGTCCACGTACGGGTAGTAGGTGCCGCTGGCCTGGCAGAAAAACCAGTAGTACTTCGGCTCGGGGTCCGACTGCTCGATGTAGTAGAGCGGCAACGGTGCCGGCGAGAAATAGGCCGGCGGAAAGTAGTAGGGCTGCGGGTAGTAGTACCAGGCCGGGAACATCGCCCCCGCAAAGAACGCGAATCTGGCGCCGCTCCCATGGTGGTAGCTGTCCCCATGATTGTGGCTGTAGCTGCCGGAACTGTGGCCGTGGCTGTGACTGCCCGACCCCGCCGCCGAATTCCCCGCCAGCGTTGCCGCCAGTACCGCAGCAACCAGGAGGGCCGCAGTTTTACCTGATTTCACACGCCCACATTACTCCCGTTAGCGGCGTCCGTCATACCAGGCGCGGCAATCGGCGGCGCTGCGTAGCGCCCGGCGCGGATGCTGCAGCATCCTGCCGGCGAAGCCGAACAGTTCGCCCCAGGTGTAGAGGCGGATCTTCCGGTCGCTGGTATGCAGCGGATGCCGATGGAGTATCCGGATCCCGCGCCTGCTGCGGCGCGCCAGAGGTTTCAGGCGCCGGAAAAAATCGAGTTCCTCCGATGCATAGAGTTCCTCGCTGAAGCCGCCGATTGCGGAAAACGCAGCGCGCTCGCAGAAGATGAAGGACCCGGCGCCCCACCGGCTGATGCGGCTGATCGTGTTCCAGACCCTGATTGCCAACCGGAAGCCGGGGTCGTCGCTGTCCGGGGCGATGGTGCTGCCGCCGGCCAGGCAGGTGCCGCTTTCGATCGCCGTCCTGAGGTCGCGGAACAAACCCGCGCTGGGCGAAGAGTCCGCGTCGACGAACACCAGCCACTCTCCATTCGCGACCGCGGCACCGCTGTTGCGCGCGCGGGAAATCTGGTTGTGCGCCTCGAACACGACCCGCGCACCCGCAGCGCGGGCGATTTCCGCCGTGCGGTCGGTGGAGTTGTTGTCGCAAACGATGAGTTCCCAGCCAGAGGAATCGTCGAACGTCTGCGCCGCCGCCTTGATGCTTTCGAGCGTCGCGCCGAGCAGGCGCTCTTCGTTGAACGCCGGGACGACGATGGAAAGCTTCAAGCGCGCAGCTTGAATCGCTGGATTTTTCCGGTAGCCGTCTTCGGCAGCTCGGCAGCGAATTCTATCCAGCGCGGGTATTTGTAGGGCGCCAGTTTCGACTTGACGTAGTTCTGCAGTTCCTCAGTGGTGGCCTGTTTGCCGGGTTTGAGGACCACGAAAGCTTTCGGCTTCACCAGTTTCTGCTCGTCTTCCTTGCCGACGACCGCGGCTTCGAGCACGCATTCATGCGACACCAGCGCGGCTTCGACCTCGGCGGGCGAAACCCAGATGCCTGACACCTTCAGCATGTCGTCGGTGCGGCCGCCGTAGGCGTAATAGCCGTCCGCGTCCTGGCTGTACTTGTCGCCGCTGCGCGTCCATTCGCCGACGAAGGTGCCGCGGCTCTTGGCGCGGTTGTTCCAATAGAGGTTGGCCGTGGTCGGACCCTTGATGAGGAGCTCTCCGAGATCGCCCTGCTTCACCGCGTTGCCCTGCTCGTCTACCAGCTTCAATTCGTAGCCCGGCACGGCTTTCCCCGTCGTGCCGTAACGGAAATCGCCCGGACGATTGGAGAGAAAGATATGAAGCATCTCGGTCGAGCCGATGCCGTCGAGGATATCGACGCCGGTCTTTTCCTTGAAGCTCTTGGCGATCTGCGGCGGCAAGGCTTCTCCAGCCGAAATGCAGGTTCTTAACTTTAAATTCTGTTTAGAGGGAAACGCCGGAGACGCCAGCATTCCCGCGTAAAGCGTCGGCACACCAAAGAACAACGTCGGCTTCTTCTCCGTCAGACGCTTGAAGACAGCATCCGGCGTCGGGCGCTCCGCCATGAGCACGGTGGTCGCGCCGGTAACGAGCGGGAACGACAATGAATTGCCCAGGCCGTAGGCGAAGAAGAATTTCGCCGCGGAAAAGATGACGTCCGAGTCCTTCAGGCCCAGCACGCCCTGGGCGTAGAGCTCGGAGGTAATCCGCATGCTCGAGTGCACGTGCACCGTGCCCTTCGGCATCCCAGTCGAGCCCGAGGAATAGAGCCAGAAGCACGGGTCGTCGCTGGTGGTCGGAGCGGCGGACAGACTGGGGTTTGACCTGGAAAGAATTTCGGCAAAAGGCGGAACAAGAACATGTTTCAGGAACGGCAGCTTCGGGATCAACGGCTCGAACTGGGGCTTGAGCGCCGCCGACACCAGCAGGGCCTTGGCCCGGCTGTCGGAGAGCATGTACTCGTAGTCCTTCGGCGTCAGCAGCGTATTGACCGCGATCGGCACGATGCCCGCCTTGATGGCGCCGAGGAAAGCGACCGGCCAGTCGATGGAATCGTGCATCACGATGAGAATCCTGTCTTCCATTCGTAGGCCCAGCGACAGCAGATGGTTGCCGAAGCGGTTCACGCGCCCGGCAAGCTCGCCGAAGGTGCATTGGCCCGCATCGTCGATGTAGGCAAGCTTGCCGGCGCGGCCGGCTTGCACGTTGCCGTCCACCAGGTCGGCGGCGGCGTTGTAATCTCGGGGAATGTCCAAGGCGCGCGGGATTTCCACGGGATGAATTGTACTTAGGTACTTACGGCAACCGCATCCTTCGCCAGCGCGATCCAGCCCTCGCCCCACTCCACGGCCATCTCCTCCGGCAGCACGCCCGAAGAGGCGTCGTGCTGCACGCGCTCGCCGATGCGCTGGGCGCCCAGCTCGGCGAGGATGTCGTCGAAGCGCTTGCCGCCGAAGTTGAAGGTTTCGGCGTAGGTGCGGTCGCCCAGGCCGAACACGCCGTAGCGGACGCGCGCAAGGTCCGGGCGCTTCGCTTTCAGGTCCTCGTACAGCGCCTTAGCGTTGTCCGGCACGTCGCCCTGGCCGTAAGTAGAGGTAACGATGAGGAAAATCCCCTCGCGATCGAAGACCGACGCGTCGAGCTTGTCCATGAGCAGCGTCTCGACCTTGAGCTCGCCGTCATCCCAGACCAGTTCGAGCTCCTGCGCCACGAGCTGCGCCGTGCCGGTCATGGTGCCGACCAGGAGGTTGAGTTTCATTGACATCTAATATAGTGCAGCATAGAATCCACGTCAAGCACTATACTACATGAACGCCCCCCTCCCTCCCGCGCAGCAGGAAGCGGCCTACCTCTCACGGTTGGGCGACCGGGTACGCGCATGGCGCACCGAGCACGGCATGACCCGCAAAGCGCTCGCGGCGGCCTCCGGCGTATCCGAGCGCTACCTCGCGCAACTCGAATCCGGCCAGGGGAACATCTCGGTGCTGCTGCTGCGCCGCCTCGCGCAGGCGATGAACGTCGCGGTGGAGACGCTGGTGCGCGAAAACTCCGGACAGGACGCGGCCAGGCGCAGCATCGCGCTGCTCGGCCTGCGCGGCGCCGGCAAGTCGACGCTGGGCGCCAAACTGGCCGCGGCCCTGGACATGCCTTTCGTCGAGCTCGACCGCGAAGTCGAGCGCGAGGCCGGCTGCAGGCTGGGCGAAGTCTTCGCCATGTACGGGCAGGAGGCGTTCCGCCGCTTCGAGCGCCGCGCGCTGGAACGCGTGCTGCGCGCGCACGAGGCGGCAGTGATCGCCGCCGGCGGCAGCCTGGTCACCGACCCGGACACCTACCGGCTGCTGCTCGACAACTGCCACACCGTCTGGCTGAAGGCCAAGCCCGAAGAACACATGAACCGCGTCATCGCGCAAGGCGACATGCGCCCTTTCAAAGGCAGGTCCGCCGCGCTGGAAGAGATCCGCAAGCTGCTCGCCGACCGCGACCGCCTCTATTCGCGCGCCGACGTGACGATTGAAACCTCGGGCAGGTCCCTGAAATCCTCGCTGGACGAACTGAAGGCCAAGGTAAAACCATGACCAGTTTCGATACCCATCCCGACAGATACAACCACTGGAAGCTGTCCTTCGACGGCGCCGTGGCCACCCTCACGCTCGACATCGCCGAGGACAAGGGCATCGCGCCCGGCTACAAGCTCAAGCTCAACTCCTACGACCTCGGCGTCGACATCGAGCTGCACGACGCGGTGAACCGCATCCGCTTCGAGCACCCCGAGGTGAAGGCCGTCGTGGTCACCAGCGGCAAGAGCCGCATGTTCTGCTCGGGCGCCAACATCTACATGCTCGGACTCTCGACGCACGCCTGGAAGGTGAACTTCTGCAAATTCACCAACGAGACTCGCAACGGCCTGGAGGACTCGAGCCGGCACTCGGGGCTGAAATTCCTCGCCGCGCTGAACGGCGTCACCGCCGGCGGCGGCTACGAGCTCGCCCTCGCCTGCGACGAAATCGCGATGATCGACGATCGCTCCAGCACCGTGAGCCTGCCGGAGGTGCCGCTGCTGGGCGTGCTGCCCGGCACCGGCGGCCTGACGCGCATCGTCGACAAGCGCAAGGTGCGCCGCGATCTCGCGGACATGTTCTGCACCACGGCCGAGGGCGTGCGCGCCGACCGCGCCAGGGAATGGAAGCTGGTGGACCATGCCGCCAAGCCGCAGCAGTTCGCCGAGTTCGTGAAGAACCGCGCGCTGGAACTGGCAAAGGGCTCCGACCGGCCCGGAGGGCGGGGAATTGCGTTGACGCCTTTGAAGCATCAGCTTGTCGACCTTCAGGTAAATGCTCAGGCAAGAACAGCTGAAATCACCGTGAAAGGCCCCACGAAAGAACAGATTCAAATTCAAAGAAGTGCGGAATGGTATCCGCTGCAGCTGGCGCGCGAACTCGACGACGCGATCCTCAATCTGCGCCATAACCACCTCGATGTGGGCCTGTGGATCTTCAAGACCAAGGGAAGCGTTCAGGACGTGCTGGAACTCGATGCAGTTCTGGAAAAGAATTCGAAGGACTGGTTCGTGCGCGAAACCCTCGGTTACCTGCGCCGCACCTTCGCGCGCCTGGACGTGTCCTCGCGCTCGATCTTCGCCGTTGTCGAGCCCGGCTCCTGCTTCGCCGGCACGCTGGCCGAACTCTTGTACGCGGCCGACCGCAGCTACATGCTGGACGCCGAAGAGAACGGCCCGTCCATCGCCCTCTCCGCGCTCAACTTCGGCACTTACCCGATGGTGAACGGGGAATCGAGGATTTCGGCGCACTACTGCGGCGAAGTACCGGCGCTTCCCGCGAACACGCCCTTCGACACGAAAAAGGCCAAGCAGCTCGGTCTCATCACCGCTGCGCCCGACGACATCGACTGGGAGGACGAGGTGCGCATTGCGATCGAGGAGCGCGTCGCGCTGTCGCCCGACGCGCTCACCGGGATGGAAGCCTCGCTGCGCTTCAGCGGCCGCGAAAACATGCTGACGCGCGTGTTCGGCCGCCTGTCGGCCTGGCAGAACTGGATCTTCATCCGGCCGAATGCGGTCGGCGAGCAAGGCGCACTGAAAGTCTACGGAACGGGCTCGAAAGCGAAATTCAACTGGGAACGGGTGTAACCATGAGCGGCATCAACTACTCCGAGAAAATTCCGAACAACGTCAACCTGGTCAACGACCGCACGCTGCAGCGTGCGCTGGAGCACTGGCAGCCGAAATTCCTCGACTGGTGGCGCGGCATGGGGCCCACCGACTTCCAGGGCCTGGACGTCTACCTGCGCACCGCCGTGTCGGTGGACGCCGACGGCTGGGCGCAATACGGCGCGGTGAAAATGCCCGACTACCGCTGGGGCATCTTCCTCGCCGATCCGACTGGCGAACGGAAAATCGGCTTCGGCGACGCCATGGGCCAGCCTGCCTGGCAGCAGGTGCCGGGCGAGTACCGCTCTACGCTGCGCCGGCTGATCGTCACCCAGGGCGACACCGAACCGGCGTCCGTCGAGCAGCAGCGCCTGCTCGGTCATACCTGCCCTTCCCTCTACGACCTGCGGAACCTCTTCCAGATCAACGTCGAGGAAGGCCGCCACCTCTGGGCGATGGTCTACCTGCTGCACGCCTATTTCGGCCGCGACGGCCGCGAGGAAGCCGAGGAGCTGCTGGCGCGCCATTCGGGCGATGCCGACAAGCCGCGCATCCTCACCACCTTCAACGAGCCGATCTCGGACTGGCTGTCGCTGTTCTGCTTCACCTACTTCACCGACCGCGACGGCAAGTACCAGCTGAAGAGCCTGGCCGAATCCGGCTTCGACCCGCTGTCGCGCACCTGCCGCTTCATGCTGACCGAGGAAGCGCACCACATGTTCGTCGGCGAGACAGGTCTGGGCCGCGTGGTGAAGCGCACGCTGGAAGTGATGAAGGAACTCGGCACCGACGATCCGGCGCGCATCCGCGCGCACGGCGCCGTGGACCTGCCGCTGCTGCAGAAATACCTGAACTTCTGGTGTTCCTCCTCGCTCGACCTGTTCGGCTCGGAAATTTCATCGAACTCGGCAGCCAACTTCGCGAATGGATTGAAAGGAAGACCGGATGAATCGACGTATGACGATCACGTTCTCAGGGAAAAAACCTTTGAACTGAAAACCCCGCAAGGCGCAGAACAAGTCCCGATGCTGAATGCGTTGAACGAAGTCATGCGCGAGTCCTATCTGAAGGACTGCGAGATCGGGCTGCGGCGCTGGAACCGGAGCATCGAGCGCGCAGGCCACCCTGCGCTGGCGCTCAAGCTGCCGTCAACGCGCTTCCGCCGCTCGATCGGCGCCTGGGCGGGGCAACCGGTTACCCCGGAAGGTGTCGTAGTCGACAGAAACTCCTATGAAAAAAATCTGGGCAGCTGGATCCCCTCCGCAGCCGACCGGGCTTTCGTGCAATCGCTGATGCAGCGAGTGGTCGAGCCCGGCAAGATGGCCGGCTGGGTGGCGCCGCCCGACCGGGGCATCAACAACCTGCCGGTGGACCACGAATACGTCAGGCTGCACTGAGACCACGGCGCCCCGGGCCGTCATTTGTCAGTGCGCGCCGCGCTCCCGCAGCATTTTGGCGATGCGCTCGAAGTTCGCCGCGTCCGCGAGCGATAGCGGCGTCACGCCGCTTACGCTCTTGGCGTCGATCTCGGCGCCCTTGTCGATCAGGTATTCGGCGACTTCATAACGGCCGTAGAGCACGGCGGTGTGCAGCGGCGTCGTGCCGCTCTTGGTGCGGCTGTTGACGTCCGCGCCGCGCTGTATCAGCAGCGCGACCAGAGGCATGTCTCCCTTCATCACGGCATAGTGCAGCGCGGTCGCCCCGGCGCCCGGGTCCTTGGCTTCGATATCGGCGCCGCCCTCGATCATCTTGAGCGCGCTGGCGTAATCCCCCTTCGCGATCGCACTCTGCAGGCTGAGCGCCGGAGAGGCGTGCGCCGTCACCGCGACAGGCTGCGCATAGGTCGCGCCGCCATGCTTGCCGAATCCCGGCTTCTCCTCCTCGGCCTGCGCCGGCGGCTGCGGCTCGGCCTGGGTTGCAGGCGCGGCGGCGTCGCCCTGGTCCTTGTTTTTATCCTTGTCCTGGCCGAACAGGGAACGGAAAAACCCTTGAATCCCCTCGATCAGCCGATCAGGGAAGGCCGGTTCCTGCTGCGTCTGCGGTTCCCGCTGCTGGGCATGCGTCGGCAGCGCCACGATCAGCACTGTCGCCACCAACGCCATCCCCCATGCCCTGATGCGCAAGCCTGGTCCCCCCCGGGTCTCCGGATAATACGCTCCCTTGGGTAATAATACCGTCCGCATGAAGTTCCTCTACGACCTGTTCCCGGTAATCCTGTTCTTCATCTCCTTCAAGCTGGCGGACATCTACGTCGCGACCGGGGTCGCCATCGGCGCGACCGTCCTGCAGATCGGCCTGCTGGCCGTGCTCAGAAAGAAAATACATGCGATGCTGTGGGTCAGCTTCGGCATCATCGTCGTGTTCGGAGGCGCGACGCTGATCCTGCACGACGAGACGTTCATCAAGTGGAAGCCTACCGTGCTCTACTGGACATTCGCCGCCGCGCTCGCAGGCTCGAGGCTGCTGCTGCGAAAGAACCTGATCCGCTCCTTGCTGGGCGCGCAGTTGCGGCTGCCCGGCCCGGTGTGGTCGAAGCTCAACTGGAGCTGGGTGGCATTCTTCCTTTTCATGGGCGCCGCGAATCTCGCGATCGCGTTCAATTTCACGACCGACCAGTGGGTCACCTTCAAACTGTTCGGCGGCACCGGCCTGATGGTGACGTTCGTCGTCGCCCAGGCGCTGCTTCTCGCCCGCCACGTGCAGGAGGAAGACAAACCCACGGCAGGCGAGCCGTGACGGTTGCCGGGGAAATCCGCCGGCGCCTGGAGGCGCTCGCGCCGGCACGGCTGGAACTGCTCGACGAGAGCGCGCAGCACGCGGGCCACTCGGGCGCGTCGCCCGGCGGCAACACGCACTGGAAGCTGACTATCGTGTCAGCCGCCTTCGCGGGCAAGCCGACGGTGGCGCGGCACCGCATGATCTACCAGGCGCTGGGCGAACTGATGCGGCACCCGATCCACGCCCTTTCCATAGAGGCGAAATCGCCGGACGAAATTGGCGGATAATGACGCCTGACCTCGAAAGGAAACGAATGAAAAAGCGGATTTTCCTGTTTGCCCTGTTCCTGCCCTCGCTTGCGCTGGCGCAGACACCCGCCAAGCCCGCTGCCGCGAAGGACGGCGCGCCCATCACGGTGAATGGCGTGCAGATCCCGCGCAGCCGCATGGACGCGGTGGTGCGCCAGCAGGTGGAACGCGGCGCGCAGGACAGCGAGCAACTGCGCACGCAGGTGCGCGAAGCGTTGATCAACAACGAACTGCTGGTGCAGGACGCGAATCGCAGCGGCATGGCCAAGAAGCCGGAGGTGCTGCAGCAGATCGACCTGGCGCGGCAGGAAGTGATAGCGAACGCCGTGGTGGCCGAGTACGTCCGCGCCCATCCCATCAGCGACGCCGATATACAGAAGGAATACGACCGCGCGAAGGCCTCCACCGGCGACAAGGAATACAGGGCGCGCCACATTCTGGTCGCGACCGAAGAGGACGCGAAGAGCGTGCTCGCCGACCTGAAGAAAGGCGTCAAGTTCGAGGAAATCGCGTCGAAGCGCTCGCTGGACGAAGGCACGAAGGCGCGCGGCGGCGACCTGGACTGGAACGTGCCGAGCAATTTCGACAAGGCCTTCGCCGACGCGATGGTGAAGCTCGAGAAGGGCAAGATGACGGAAGCGCCCGTTCGCAGCCGCTTCGGCTACCACATCATCCTGCTCGAGGACGTACGCCAGGTGAACTTCCCGGCGCTGGCGCAGGTGAAGACGCAGATCCAGCAGCGCCTCACGGGGCAGCGCGTCGACGCCCTGATCCGCGAGCTGCGCGCCAAAGCCAAGATCGAGTAGCCGCCCGCGTCTTGAAGATGCAGCCCGCGCTGCCCCGCCCGCGACCAGGGCGGGTCGTTCTCGACGGGCTCTATGTGCGCCTGGAACCTCTCGCCGCGGGCCACGCGCCCGCCCTGCTGGAAGCGTCCGCCGCGCCCGGCGCCGAAGGCCGCTTCGCCTATCTGTTCGACATGCCGCCCACCGGCATCGCGGACATGCGGGCCTGGATCGCAAAGACGAGCGCCGGCGACGATCCGCTATTCAGCGCGGTCATCGACAAGGCCGGCGGACGCGCCGTCGGTCGCCAGGCGCTGATGCGCATCACGCCCGAACACGGCGTGATGGAAATCGGCAACATCTACTGGGGCCCGGCGATCTCGCGCACACGCGCCGCCACCGAAGCGCTGTACCTGGCCGCGCGCCACGTGTTCGAGGACCTCGGCTACCGGCGCTTCGAATGGAAGTGCAACAACCTGAACGAGCCTTCCAAGGCGGCCGCGCGGCGCTTCGGCTTCAGCTACGAAGGGCTGTTCCGTCAGCACATGTGGGCCAAGGGCGCTAACCGCGATACCGCCTGGTTCTCGATGCTCGACTCGGAGTGGCCGCGGCTCAGGGGCGAATACGACCGCTGGCTCGACCCGGCGAATTTCGACGCTGCCGGGAAGCAGCGGTCGAAACTTCAGCACGGAACCTGAAGTTCTCTCAATCGTACCGGCCCAGGCGCAGGACGGTGGTGCCCGGTTTCACGTGCGCCAGCGACGGCATCACCATGACGCAATTGTCGTAGGGCGTTTTCCAGGTCATGTCGCCGTCGGTGGCGACCACGGTGCCGGCCTTGCGGATCACTTCCAGACCTTTGAATAAATATGGAAATTTAAAGTTCATGCTGTTCGCCACGACGGCCTCGGTGACGCGGACGACCCGCTGCACCGCAGGCGGCGCGAGGCGCGCGTGGGATCCGCAAACCGAAGCGCTTACGGCGCCGGTCGCGTGCAGAAACCGGAACAGCGTATCCACCGCCACGTCGGCGGCGCCCTTCTCCCAGTGCTGGCCGCATTCGATCAGCACCGCCGTTTTCGGGCTCGCCGGATCGCTGAAGGCGCCGTGCTCGATCATGCGCAGGCCCGCCGGGTGGCCGGTGTCGAGCAGCAGATCGCCCGGGACGCCGATCCGGCGCGACAGCGCGACGCTCTTTTCACTCTTCGCGCACACCATTATCGGGCGGCAGGGCTCGTGCATCGAATGCAGGTCGAGGAGATAGTCCGCTGCGTCGACGAACGGCCGCAACTCGCGGGCGCGGCGCAGCTCGGCGGAATCGCGCGGCCCCAGCAGCACGTCATCGCCCCAGACACGGTTGTAGTCCTCGTCTATATAGCGCGAGCGGTCGGGATCATTGAAGTCGAAGCGCGCGAAGGCGGCGACGTTGGCGAAAGCGAGGGTCAGCCTGCCCTGCTCCGGTTTTATGTTTTCGTCAAAAATGCCTTTCAGCGCGATGGCGCCGCAGAACTCGTTGCCGTGCGTCAGCGCCTGCACCATGACGTTCGGACCGGGCCTGCCGGAATCGAGCACGTGCACGTAGTCGACGCCGGTATTGCCCGTCCTGCAGCCCGAGATGTCGGGCGGGGAAATTTCGATGGGATGGCTCAATTTGGCGCCCAGTACGTCAGCAACCAGTAGTGCTCCAACAAGTCGACGTGCGCACCCCATCCATGCTTCGAAGCGCGCCGGATCAGTTCGCTCTCGGCCGGGAAATTCTTCACAACTTCGTGACTGCTGCCGTCTTCCAGCTTGCGCATCTGGTAGCCGTTGCCCTGCGCATCGCGCCTCGATACCGGCGTGCTCGAACCTTCCACGTAGCGGTTGTCCAGGAAAGCGATCAGCGCGCCCGGCGCGACGGCGCGCGACACGCTTTCCAGAAAACCATCCATCCTGTCGAGCGGTACATGCGACCACCAGAATCCGGCGAACAGGGCATCGTGCCGGCGGCCAAAATCGGCGATTTCGTAGGCGCTGCCACGGGCGAATTCCACCGTTGCGGCGCCTTTCTTCGCGCGCGCAATCGCCAGCACTTCCTCGTTTACGTCTAGGGCAGTGAGTTGCGCTGCCTGCAGCGCGATCACTTCGGTCCAGTAGCCGGTGCCGCAGGCAAGTTCCAGGACCCGCCTGCCGGCGAGCATTTTCCCGATCCTTGCGCGCAGCGCGGCGAGATCGGCCTGGCGCTCCGGCTTGGAGTAGACGCGCTCGTATTCGGTCGCGCGCCGGGCGTAATAGGCGGCAAGTGCATCCATGGCGCTATTCGTAAGGAAGTGTGGGCAAGGATACATGGAATAAAATCAGCGTATGCCCGCTGGATTGATTACTGGTCTTCGGGGCGTCGATCTTGGGGTGCCCGACGTCGCCGCCCATGCGCGCTTTTACACGGAAGTATGGCGACTTTCGGTCGCTGCCGAACGCGACGGCGCGGTCTACCTGCGGGGCACCGGCGAATACCACCACGTCCTCTCCCTGCGGCCGCGCGACAAGCCCTCGCTATTGTGCGTCAACCTCGCCGCTTCCAGTCGCAGTGACGTGGGCCTGCTTCACGCGCGCGTGAAGCAGGCAGGAGCGGCGCAAATCGACGCGCCCGCGGCCATTCGCGAGCCCGGCGGCGGCTATGGCTTCGCCTTCCTCGACCCGGAAGGCCGGGCGGTGCGCGTGGTCGCGGAAGACAGCCGCCACGCCGACGCCGGCGTGGTCCCCGACCGGCCGGCGAAAATCACGCATATCGTGCTGAACACGCCGCGCCAGGAGGACGCCGCGGCGTTCTGGATCGAGGCGCTGGGCTTCGAGGTCAGCGACCGCTCCCTGCTGACCTTCATCCGCTGCAACTCGGACCACCACAACATCGCCTTCCACCCCGGAGATTCGTCGACGCTGCACCACATCGCCTTCGAAATGGACGGTATCGATTCGGTGATGCGCGGGGCGGGCCGGATGCGCGACGCCGGCCACCCGATCGAATGGGGGCTGGGCCGGCACGGGCCGGGCAACAACGTCTTCGCCTATTTCGTCGGCCCGGACGACTTCGTCATCGAATACACCGCCGAAGTCGAAAAGGTGGACGCGAGCCATCGGGTGCGGGAGCCTCGCGAATGGGCCTATCCGCCCGGCCACAGCGACCTGTGGGGGGCCACGGCGCCACCCAGCGCGCGCATGAAGGCGGCGCAGAAGAAAATCCAGTTCGCCGCGGGGCTATTCCGCCCATAGAATGGCACCCTCAGGGGGAACGTAACAGCAAGATGGCCGAGGAATCCAAGCGGTTCGACCCGGACGCGACGGTGCAGCAGCCCATGGGCGCGCTGGATCCGGATGCGACCGTCAACGGACCGATCCTGAAACCGGAATCCGATCCGGAAGCGACCGACAGGCATCCGGCGTTCGATCCCGACGCCACGGTGAACCCGGCCGAACGCCCCAATATCGATCCCGAGGCCACGGTGCGGATCCCGAGCCCCGGCAGGGTGCGCAAAAATCCGTTCGCGCCGAAATCCGTTCCCGAAACCATCCAGGCAAACCTGTCCGCCCTGGGCGGGCTGAATGCGCTGATCGCGATGGCGAACCCGATCCTCGGCGCGGTGCCGCAGATCCGCCGCACTCTGAAACACCCGGACCAGGCGAAGCTGCGCGCGAATCTGCGCGACCAGATCGAATCCTTCGAGACCAGCGCGATGTCCGGGGAAATTCCGGATTCGACCGTCACGCCCGCCGTCTACGCGCTGTGCGCGCTGCTGGACGAATCGGCGGCCGCCACGCCCTGGGGCGGCGGCTGGATCGAGAAAGGGTTGCTGCAGGAAATGCGCGGCGTCACCGACGGCGGCGAGGGATTCTTCAAGCTGCTGGACGAAATTTCGCTGGACGCCGAGGCTAACGCCGACCTGCTCGAATTCTTCTACGTCTGCCTCGCGCTCGGCTTCGAAGGCCGCTACCGCCAGGCCGAAGGCGGCCGCCTGGCGCTGGATCAGGTCCGCAACAGTCTGTACGCAACCATTTCCCGCCGCCGCCCGCGGCCCGCCGACGGGCTCTCGGCCCGCTGGCGTAGCGCTACCGCGCAGGCAGCCGCGGCGCCCGCTCTGGAGGTCGCTGCCAAGGTGGCCGAGCAGCTTTCGGCGCAGGCGGCCGCACAGGCGGCAACGCGTGTGGATGGCGAAGACATCACCCTGCCCCCGGTGCGCGGCAAGCGGAATTTTTCCCTCTCCCGCCTGCCGCGGCGCGCGATATGGAGTGCGGTGGCCGGACTCGTCGGCACCCTGATCGTGTTCTACCTGCTCGCGCTCAGGCTGCTGGAAGACGATGCGAACAGCGCCATGGCGGTGAAATCGAAAGGCAAGGCAAAGGCGGAACTGGTTGCGACAGCGCCCGCGCCTGCCGCGCCTGCGCCCGCAGTTGCGGAAGTCGCGGCAGCACTGCGGGGGGCGCCGGTGTCGATCACCGAAAACGGCGGGCGCATCGCCATCGCGCTGCGCTCCGATCACCAGTTCGCGCCTGGCAGCACGCGGCCGGCGCTGGAATCGCGCGCACTGTTGCAGAAAATCGCCGCGTCACTGGACAAGGCGCCCGGCGCGATCGTCGTCGTCGGCTACGCGGACGCATCGCCCACGCAACGCTATGCATCCAACCTGGAACTGTCCGCCGCGCGCGCGAAAACGGTGGCGCAGATCATGGCGGCGAAGCTGGCCGACCCCAGGCGCCTGAGCGCCGAGGGCAAGGGCGAAGCCGAACCCCTGGCGCCGAACGACACCGACGCCAACCGCGCGAAGAACCGGCGCGTCGTCATCGTCCTGAAGCCGAATTCATGAACCTGCTCGAGAAAATCGCCGGCAGCGGCGAGGCGATCGCCGACGAGCGCGTTGCAAAGGAACTGGAGACGCTGCGCGCGCGCTTCAAGCAGGCCGCCGCGGACCTGGAGGATGCCCGTTTCCCCAGCCCGGACGGCCGCTCGCGCGCCGTCGAGGAACTGCCCTGGTACGTGATGATCGGCGCTCCGGGCTCGGGCAAGACCACCGCCCTGGTCAATTCCGGCCTGCGTTTCCCGCTCTACACGCGCGACACCGGCGCCTCGATTCCGGGGGTGGGCGGCACGCGCAACTGCGACTGGTGGTTCTCCGATGAAGCGGTGCTGCTCGATACCGCCGGCCGCTACACGACGCAGGACAGCGACCGCAAAGCGGACGCCGCCGCCTGGCACGGCTTCCTCACGCTGCTCAAGCAGGCGCGCCCGGACCGGCCGCTCAACGGCGCGCTGGTCACCGTCAGCGCGCTGGACCTGATGCTCTGGACCAAAGCCGAGCACGCCAAGTTCTCCGCCCACGTCAGGATGCGCCTGTCGGAGATGTACGCCGCGCTGAACGAGCGCTTCCCGATCTACGTCCTCGTCACCAAGACGGACCTGCTGGCCGGCTTCACCGATTTCTTCGGCGACCTCGACGCCACCGGGCGCATGCAGGTCTGGGGCACGACCTTCGATCACGAAATCGACCCGGCCTTCATCGCCAAGCCCTACGCCAAGGATTTCACGGAGCTGGAAGAGCGCCTGGGCGCCGAAATGCTGGCGCGGCTGCACGAGGAACGCGACCTGCAGCGGCGCGCCTCGATCTACCGCTTCCCGCAGCAATTCCATGCCATCGGCCCGCTGGTCGGGGAATTCCTCGCCCAGGCCTTCGGCACGCTGGTCAACCACCGCACGCTGCAGCTGCGCGGCGTCTACTACACCAGCGGCACGCAGGAAGGCAACCCGATCGACCGCGTGCTGGTCTCGCTGGCGCGGGCGTTCAGCCTGGAGCGCGGCGGCGTCGCGGTGACCGGCAACTCCGGCAAGAGCTATTTCGTGACCCGCCTGCTGCGCGATGTCGTATTCCCCGAAGCCAGCCTCGCCGTGGTCGAGGAAGCGCCGCCCGTCCGGTCCGCCTAGTCCGCTTCGTCGATCCAGGCCATCTGGATCGCTTCCAGGATTTTCTCGCCGCTGCGCTTCGGGTCGTCGTCGAACTCCGGCAGGGCCGTCACCCAGTTCCGGAGGTCGACGAAGTTGACCGCCTTCGGGTCCTGCTGCGGAAATTTTTCCAGCAGCGCGATGGCGATGTCGCGGGAATCGGTCCACTTCACTTGCGGCTGCCCCCTTCGCGTTCGTAGTTGATGGTGTATTTCGGGATTTCGATCACGAGGTCGGCGTCGCGCATTCGTGCCTGGCAGGACAGGCGCGAGGTCGCCTCCAGTCCCCAGGCCTTGTCGAGCAGGTCCTCTTCCTTCTCCTCGGGCGCATCCAGTGAATCGTAGCCCTCGCGCAGCACCACGTGGCAGGTGGTGCAGGCGCAGGATTTCTCGCAGGCATGCTCGATCTCGATGCCGTGCGCGAGCAGCAGGTCGCAGAGCGTTTGGCCGGCCGGCGCGTCGATCTCGGCGCCGCCGGGACAGAGCGCAGCGTGCGGCAGCACGGAAAGTCTAGGCATCCAGGCTCGAAATGGCCCGGCCGGCGAGCACCTTGCGAACGCTGGCGTTCATGCGGCGCGCGGCGAATTCCTCGGTGGCGCGGTTCAGCGCGTCGCTCGCCAGCTTGATGGAACGAGGGTCCGGGGTATTCATGACCTGTTCCAACGCTCTGATCTTCTCTTCGATCGAAGAAGACTCCTGGGAAGAAAGCAGGGCCCCATCGTCGCGCAATCCGGTTCTCGTTGCATCGACAAGTCTTTGCGCATCCACGCGGTGCTCGTTGAGCGCCCTGGCGCGCATGTCTTCCTTCGCGTGCTCGAAGGAATCACGCAGCATGCGCTCGATATCGGCGTCGCCCAGGCCGTAGGAGGGCTTCACGGCCACCGACGCCTCGGCGCCCGTGGTGCTTTCCTTGGCCGCGACGGACAACAGACCGTCGGCATCCACCTGAAAGGTCACCCGCACGCGCCCTGCACCGGCCGCCATCGGCGGGATGCCCTTGAGCTCGAAGCGGGCGAGCGAGCGGCAATCGGCGACCAGTTCGCGCTCGCCTTGCACGACGTGGAAGCTCATGCCGGTCTGCCCGTCCTTGAAGGTGGTGAATTCCTGCGCCTTGGCGCAGGGAATGGTGCTGTTCCTGGGAACGATCCGCTCGGCGAGACCGCCCATGGTCTCGATACCGAGCGAGAGCGGAATCACGTCCAGCAGCAGCCAGTCCTCGCCCTGCGGCTTGTTGCCGGCGAGGACGTTGGCCTGCATCGCGGCGCCGAGCGCCACCACCTTGTCCGGGTCGAGGTTGTTGAGCGGATCGCGGCGGAAGAATTCCGCCGCCGCGCGCTGGATCTGGGGCATGCGTGTCGCGCCGCCCACCATCACCACGCCTTTCACCTCCTCCACCGTCAGGCCCGAATCGCGCAGGGCCTTACGCACGGGGGCCAGCGTCTTCTGCACCAGGTGCTGCGTGATGCGGCAGAAAGTTTCGGTGTCCAGCGTCAGGTCGACGAATTCCCCCGTGCTCAGCCGCGCGTCGACGCGCGCCTCCGCGTGGCTGGTCAGGTGTTCCTTCGCCTCGCGCGCCTTGACCAGCAGCAGGCGTGCGTCGCGCGGGCCGAGCGGCGCGAGCTTGGCCTGCTCGACGATCCAGCAGAACACGCGCTGGTCCCAGTCGTCGCCGCCCAGGGCGGCGTCGCCGCTGGTGGCGATGACTTCGAACACGCCCTTGGACAGCTTCAGGATCGAGATGTCGAAAGTGCCGCCGCCCAGATCGAACACGGCGTAGGTGCCTTCGGAAGAATTCTCCAGGCCGTAGGCGATGGCCGCGGCGGTCGGTTCGTTCAGCAGCCGGAGCACGTTCAATCCGGCGAGCTTTGCGGCATCCTTGGTCGCCTGGCGCTGGGCGTCGTCGAAATAGGCGGGGACCGTAATGACGGCGCCGGAAAGATCGCCGTTCAGCGATTCTTCCGCCCTTGTCTTCAGAGTCCTGAGAACTTCGGCAGAAACCTCAACCGGGCTTTTCACGCCGGCTGCGGTTCTGAGCTGCACCATGCCCGGCGCATCGACAAAATCGTAGGGAGCGTTCTCGGCATGGGCCACGTCCTTCAGTCCTCTTCCCATGAAGCGCTTCACCGAAGCGACCGTGTTGCGCGGGTCGTCGGCCTGGTGCGCCTGTGCGGCGTAGCCGACTTCGACGCCGCCGTCCGGCAGGTAGCGCACGATGGACGGCAGCAGCGCCCTGCCCCGCACGTCCGTCAGCGCCGTGGCGGCGCCGCTGCGCACTGTCGCCACCAGAGAATTGGTGGTCCCCAGGTCGATGCCGACCGCGAGCCGCTGCTGGTGCGGCTCGGGCGACTGCCCCGGCTCCGAGATCTGGAACAACGCCATCAGCGTTCCTTGACGACCATCAGGACTCCAGCGCCTCGTAGGCGGCGTTGATTTCCTCGTCGAGCCTTTCGAGGAACATGAGCTTGCGTACCAGGTCCGAGGCGCGGCGGTAGTCGCGAGCGGCGTCGATGCACCGGGCGATCTGTTCTTCAATCAGCAGTTTTTCTTCATTCAGCTTTTTCTCGAGCGCGCCAAGCGCATCCGCGTCCGGTGCTCCTTCCAGCGCTTCCCGCAGTTCCATCTGCTCCACCAGGAAATCCGCCGGCATCGCCGTATTGGTCTCGAAACCGACGTCGACGCCGTTCAACTCGAGAAGGTACTTCGCGCGCTGCACCGGGCTGCGCAGCGTGCGGTAGGCCTCGTTCACCTGCGTGGTCATCTGCATGGATGCGCGGCGTTCGGCGTCTCCGGCCTGCGCGTGGCGGTCAGGATGGACTTTCGACTGGATGTCACGGTAGGCGCGGTCCAGATGGTCCAGGTCCAGCGCATAGGCCGGCGTCAGGCCGAACAACTCGAAATGGTTCTTCAAGCCCTCAGACGCAGTTCACACATTAAAGCTTTCGCCGCAGCCACACTCGTCCTTGACGTTGGGGTTGTTGAACTTGAACCCCTCGTTCAGGCCTTCCTTGGCGAAGTCGAGTTCGGTGCCCTCGAGGTAGGGCAGGCTTTTCGGATCGATTACCACCTTGACCCCGTGACTCTCGAACAGCAGGTCGTCGGGATTCACCGCGTCGGCGTACTCGAGCTTGTACGCCATCCCCGAGCAGCCCGAGGTGCGCACGCCCAGGCGCAGCGCCACGCCCTTGCCCCGCCTGGCGAGGTAGTTCTGGACGTGGGTCGCGGCTTTCTCGGTGAGAGTAACGGCCATGGTGATCTATCAGGCCGCCTTGGCGGCCTGATCCTTCCCGTGTTTCTTCCTGTAGTCCTCGACCGCCGCCTTGATCGCATCCTCGGCGAGAATCGAGCAGTGGATTTTCACCGGCGGCAGCGACAGCTCGGCGGCGATCTGCGTGTTCTTGATGCCGGCGGCTTCGTCCAGCTTCTTGCCCTTGACCCATTCGGTCACCAGCGAGGAAGAGGCGATCGCCGAACCGCAGCCGTAGGTCTTGAAGCGCGCGTCCTCGATGATGCCGTCCTTGTTGACCTTGATCTGCAGCTTCATCACGTCGCCGCAGGCCGGGGCGCCGACCATGCCGGTGCCTACCGAGTCGTCGCCCTTGTCGAAGGAACCGACGTTTCTCGGATTCTCGTAGTGGTCCAGTACCTTGTCGCTGTATGCCATATGCTTGCTCCGGTTTACTTCAGTGTGCAGCCCACTGCACCGTGCTCAAATCGATGCCTTCCTTGTGCATTTCCCACAGCGGCGAGAGATCGCGCAGCTTCTCTACCTTGCTCTTGAGGTGATCGATCGTGTAGTCCACCTCTTCCTGCGTCGTGAAGCGGCCCAGCGTGAAACGGATCGAGCTGTGCGCGAGTTCGTCCGAACGTCCCAGCGCGCGCAGCACGTACGACGGCTCGAGCGACGCGGAGGTGCAGGCCGAGCCCGATGACACCGCGATGTCCTTGACCGCCATGATGAGCGACTCGCCCTCGACGAAATTGAAGCTGATGTTCAGGTTGTGCGGCACGCGGCGCACGAGGTCGCCGTTGACGAACACTTCCTCCATCTGCTCCATGCCTGCCAGCAGCTTGTCGCGCATGACGCGGATGCGCGGGTTCTCCGCCGCCATTTCGAGCCTGGCCAGGCGGAAGGCCTCGCCCATGCCGGCGATCTGGTGCGTGGCCAGCGTGCCGGAGCGGAAACCGCGCTCGTGGCCGCCGCCATGGATCTGCGCTTCCAGCCGCACGCGCGGCTTCCTGCGCACGAACAGCGCGCCGATGCCCTTGGGCCCGTAGGTCTTGTGCGCGGAAAACGACATCAGGTCGACTTTCAGCGACTGCAGGTCGATGTCGCACTTGCCGGTGGCCTGGGCCGAATCGACGTGGAACAGTATCCCGCGCTTGCGGCACATCTCGCCGATCGCCGGGATGTCCTGGATGACGCCGATCTCGTTGTTCACGAACATCACGGAGACGAGGATCGTGTCCTTGCGCATCGCCGCTTCCAACTGGTCGAGATCCAGCAAGCCGTCAGGCTGGACTTCGAGGTAGGTCACCTCGAACCCGCGGCGCTCGAGCTCCCGCATGGTGTCCAGCGTCGCCTTGTGCTCGGTCTTGACCGTGATCAGGTGCTTGCCCTTGGTCCTGTAGAACTCCGCCGCGCCCTTGAGCGCAAGATTGATGGACTCGGTCGCGCCAGAGGTCCAGACCAGCTCCTTGGCATCGCAGCGCACCAGCGCCGCCACGTGCTCGCGCGCCTCCTCGACCGCTTCTTCGGCCTTCCAGCCGAGCGAATGCGAGCGGCTCGCCGGATTGCCGTAGTCCTCGGTGAGGAACCGGATCATTTTCTGCGCCACGCGCGGATCGACCGGCGTGGTGGCGGAGTAGTCCAGGTAAATCGGAAAGGTCAGCGGCTGCTTCAGCTTCATTACGCGGCCACCTTCGCCTTGTCGATGGGACGGAAGTCGCGGATCACCGCGACCTGCTTGCCCTGCTGGTGCGACACCACGTCGGCGAGCGATACCGAGCTCAGATAGTCGTTCATCTTCTCGTTGAGCGTCGCCCACAGGTCGTGGGTCACGCAGCGCCGGTCGTCGATGCAGTTTTCCTTGCCACCGCACTGGGTGGCGTCGATCGGCTCGTCGACCGCGGTAATGATCTCCGCCACCGAAATTCCGTCGGTCGGCCTGGCGAGGCAATAGCCGCCGCCCGGGCCGCGCACGCTGGTCACCAGCTTGGCGCGGCGCAGCTTGCCGAACAGTTGCTCCAGGTAGGACAGGGAGATGCGCTGGCGCTCGCTGATGGCGGCGAGCGTCACCGGCCCGCGCGTCTGGCGCATCGAAAGATCCACCATCGCGGTTACCGCAAACCTGCCTTTGGTCGTAAGTCTCATGGTTGTGCCGTAGAGGTCCGTCAATACCCGATTCAGATGCTCAAGTATACCAAATCCCGAGTGATCCTATCAGGTATAAATACCATTAACAATCAACTACTTGATTGATCTCAGTTGCTCCGATTTGGACTTCTCCGCCGCCTGCTCCATGCGCCGCATTTTTTCCGTCAAGGCCGACAGGGTCTGCTCGAGTTCCTGCGCGTGATCGACCAGCGACTGCAGCGTCTTGGCGTAGGGATCTTCCTGGTTCGGCACCACGCCGTAGGCGGCAAAGTGCGATTTCTCTTTTTCCTTCACGCTCTCTTCCACGATGCGTCCCGGAATGCCGACCACCGTCGCGCCCGCGGGCACTTCCTTCACCACCACCGCGTTGGAGCCGACGTTGGCACCATCGCCGACTGTGAATCCGCCGAGTATCTTCGCGCCCGCGCCCACCACCACGCCCTTGCCCAGCGTCGGATGGCGCTTGGCGCCGCGATACAGCGAGGTGCCGCCCAGCGTCACGCCCTGATAGATGGTGCAGTCGTCGCCGATCTCCGCGGTCTCGCCCACCACCACGCCCATGCCGTGATCGATGAATACCCGGCGGCCGACGATCACCGCCGGGTGGATTTCGATGCCGGTGAGCCAGCGTCCGATGTTCGAAGTGAAGCGGCCGAGCCAGCGCAGGCCGCTT
The DNA here is from genome assembly GCA_035308765.1 of Burkholderiales bacterium. Lineage (GTDB taxonomy): Bacteria > Pseudomonadota > Gammaproteobacteria > Burkholderiales > SG8-39 > RBG-16-66-20. The sequence goes on along the minus strand of DATGGA010000056.1, from coordinate 12,114 downwards.
TTCCAGAACCAGTGCGCCAGCCGGTGGATGTAAACCGCGTGCAAACCCGGGTAGCAGGTCAGCACTTCCCAGGTCGAACGGGCGGCCGGATCGCGCTGGAAAACGCTGGCGATGTCTTCACGTAGTTGCCTGAACATGAAAGGCATTTTACGGTGCCCGACTAAAACTCTCAACTATTTGGACTTGGGATCCTGCAAGGCGTTCAACAGGCCGCGCAGAATGTTTACCTCCTCCCTTTCCAGGTCCGGCACGCGGGAAAACAGCCGCCGCAGGCGCGTAGGCAGCCGGGAGCCGGAAGCAGGGTCGAAGAAAGCGCTGTCGACCGCCGCCTGCTCCAGGTGGCCGTAGAGGCCTTCCCGATCCGCCACCGTCGCGGGTTTTTCCGCTCTCATCTGGAATGAAGCCGAAGAGGAAACCATGAACATCTCGTACGCCACGACCTGCACCGCCTGCGCCAGGTTCAGCGAAGTGAATTCCGGATTGGCCGGAATATGCACGAGATACTGGCAGGCGATCATTTCCTCGTTGGTCAGGCCCGTCTGCTCGTTGCCGAACACGAATGCGACCTCCCCGCCCAGCGCGGCGGCGCGTGCCGCCGCGGCGCGCACGTCGAGCACCTGCGTCGACCACTCGCGCGGCCGCGCCGACAGCGCGAAGGCGGCGACGCAGTCGGCGATCGCCTCCGTCAGGGATGGATGGACCTTCGATTGATCGAGAATATCGATGGCATTGGTCGCCATCCAGCGCGCCTCGGGCGCCGGAAATTTCTCGGGGGCGACCAGGCGCAGGTCCGACAGGCCCATGGTCTTCATGGCGCGCGCGGCGGCGCCGATGTTGCCCGGATGGCTCGGACGGCAGAGCACGATTCGAATGCGGGAAGAACTCACCATACTAGAATACGCGCCCCATGCATCCGATGCTCAACATCGCGGTCAAGGCCGCAAGGCGCGCCGGTTCGATCATCAACCGCGCGGCGCTCGACCGCACCCAGCTCGAGATCCGCGCCAAGCGCGCCAACGATTTCGTGACGCAGGTGGACAAGGCCGCGGAGTCGGCAATCATCGCCATCATCCGCCAGGCCTTCCCGGACCACGCGATCCTCGCCGAAGAATCGGGCAGCCTGGAGGGCCGCGGTTCATCCGGCAAGGCCGATTACCTCTGGATCATCGACCCGCTGGACGGCACCACCAATTTCATCCACGGCTTCCCGCAATACTGCGTCTCCATCGCCCTGCAGCACCGCGGCGCCGTTCAGCACGGCGTGATCTACGACCCGTCGAAGAACGAGCTGTTCACCGCGTCCAGGGGCCGCGGCGCATTTCTCGACGACCGGCGCATCCGCGTCACCAGGTGCGCGAACCTGAAGGACGCGCTGGTGGGCACCGGTTTTCCGTTCAAGGAAATGTCCCGGCTCGACCTGTATTCCAGGCAGCTCAAGGAAATAATGACGAACTCCGCCGGCGTGCGGCGCGCGGGCGCGGCGGCGCTCGACCTCGCCTATGTCGCGGCGGGACGCATGGATGGGTTCTGGGAGATGGGCCTTTCTCCGTGGGACATGGCGGCCGGCGCGCTGATGATCCAGGAAGCGGGCGGCCTGGTGGGCGACCTGCAGGGAGATTCGGGCTACCTCGAATCCGGCGACATCGCCGCGGCGACGCCGAAGGTGTTCTCGCAGCTGCTGGCCGCGCTCAAATGACGTTCAGCCCGGTTTCTCCGGGCGCAGCGGCATCCAGCCGAAACTGCACCACGCGGTTCCTTCCCGTCTGTTTCGCCTCGTACATCGCCCGGTCGGCCCGCGCGACGACGGCATCGATGCTGTTGCCGTCCGCCGGATGGCTGGCGAGGCCGATGCTTACCGTGCAACTCACGCGCTTGCTGTCGATCTCCAGCGGCGCGCTGGCAATCGACTCGCGGATCCGCGACGCGACTTCGAGCGCACCCGCGGGCGGCGTTTCCGGCAGCAGCACGATGAATTCGTCGCCGCCGTAGCGCGCCAGCACGTCGGTGTAGCGCAGCTCGGCGTGCACCAGGCGGGTGAGCTGCTTCAGCAGGCGGTTGCCGGCCTCGTGGCCGTGCGCGTCGTTGACCACCTTCAGGTTGTCCGAATCGATCATCAGTATCGTGGCGGCTCGGTTGTAGCGTACTGCCTGGCCGAACAGGCGGTTGGCCGCGATCGAGAAGCCGCGCATGTTCAAAAGCCCGGTCAGCTCGTCGGTCTCCGACAGCAGCTTGGCGCGGCTCAACCCGTAGCGGATGTCCGCCGAGAACATGCTCACGATATAGGCCACCAGTATCACCGGCGCGATCTGCGCCGCGAATCCGCCCAGGAAGGCGAGCGACAGCAGCTGGTCCATCGAAAAACTGCCACTCAGGAACACCTGGCAGGCCGCGATCAGCGCGACTTCGATCAGCGTCGTGACTTTCCCCAGCGTAAGCGACGAGGTGATCACGGGAAGCAGGTAGGTGTTCAGCAGCGGGCTGGCCAGCCCGCCGGTGTAGAAGCACACCCAGGTGATGAATCCGATCATCGCCCAGGTCTCCAGCGCCACCTTCCAGCGCGTTTCGCGCTTGTACAGGTTGGCGTAGCGGAAGGCCATGACGAATGCGGCGTAGAAAAACAGCGCCGCGATGACCGCCGTCTCCGCCAGTTTGTCCGGCGTGCCGAATATGATGAACAGCAGCACCAGGATCAGCAGCAGCCAGTGGATTTCGGCCACGGTGCGCGAAATGCCGCGCAGTTCCTCCTGCTCGATGCTGGGAGGCGAGGATCGGACCGCGGCCGGGGACGGGACTATTGACATCTTCTTGTACCGTTAGGATAGCTTATCGTCGTGCGGGCTCTGTGGTAAACAATCAGGCGGGGTGAAAAGTCCTTCATGAACTCGGCGGGCGAAGAGAAGGCGCGCGAAGACGGTTTCCTTCGGGAAGAAACGCGCTACCTCGGCCGCGTGCTGGGCCAGGTGCTGCGCGACCAGACCGGCATCGAGGGCTACGAGCGCGTCGAACATATCCGGCAGGAAGCCGTGCGCTTCCGCCGCGCCGAACGCGCCGAGGCGCAGGCGGTGCGCGCAGGCCTCGAGGCGCGGCTCAACGCCCTCGCCCCCGACCAGACTCTGGACGTGGTACGCGCCTTCAGCTATTTCCTGCACTTGCTGAACGTCGCCGAGGACCGCCAGACCAACCGGCTCGCTCTAGAGCAGGAACGCGGCGGCGAGGCGCCCGGGCCCGGCAGTTTCGCCTTCGCGCTGGCCAGCGTGCGCGCCGCTGGCGCGAGCGAGGCGGGGCTGGACGAGTGGCTGGCGCGGGCATCGGTCGTGCCGGTGCTCACGGCACACCCGACCGAGGTGCAGCGGCAGAGCATCCTGGACTGCGAACGCGGCATCGCTGCAGCGTTGTCGCAACTGGAGGACGAGCGTCTGCCGGCGCGCCAGCGGGAGCGCGTCGACGCACGGCTGCATGCGCGCGTGCTGACGCTCTGGCAGACGGCGATGATCCGGCTGTCGCGGCTGCGCGTCATCGACGAGATCGAGAATGCGCTCTCCTTTTACCGCCTCACCTTCCTCAGCGAGATTCCCCGCCTGTACGAGGAAATGGAAGCCATAGTAGGGGCAACTGCGGGCGGCAAATCCCTGCCGGCGCTGCTGCGGATGGGCTCCTGGATCGGCGGCGATCGCGACGGCAACCCGTTCGTCACCGCGGAGGTGCTGCGGGAGGCGGTAAAACGCCAGGCCCGGACGGCTTTCGCCCACTACCTGGAGGAAGTACACGCGCTGGGCGCGGAACTCTCCATGTCTCTGCGCCTGGTGGAACCGACATCCGCGCTGCTGCGGCTTGCGCACGCGGCCCGCGACCCGTCGAAGCACCGCCAGGACGAACCCTACCGCCAGGCGCTCTCCGGCGTCTATTCCCGGCTGGCTGCGACCGCCAGCGCTCGCACCGGCTTCGTGCCGCCGCGCGAACCGCATCGCGCGATCGAACCCTACGCCGACGAAGCGGCGTTTGCCGCCGACCTGCAGGTGATCGCGGATTCCCTCGCCAGCCATGGGGCGTCGCCGCTCGCCGCCGTGCGCCTGAAGCCGCTGCGGCGCGCGCTGGACGTATTCGGCTTTCACCTCGCGGCGATAGACCTGCGCCAGAACGCAGACGTGCATGAAGTAGTGGTGGCGGAACTTCTATCCGCCGTAGGCGTGGAGTCCACCTATCTTTCGCTCGACGAACCGGCGCGCGTTGCGCTGCTGCAGCGCGAACTCGCGACGCCCAGGCCGCTGGTTTCCCCGCACCTCGCCTATGGCGAAAAGACGCGCGGCGAACTGGCCATCCTGCGCGCGGCGGCGGAAATCCACGCGCTTTACGGCCCAGCCGCGCTGCCGCACTACGTCATTTCCAAGGCCGCCAGCGTGTCGGACCTGCTGGAAGTGGCGCTGCTGCTCAAGGAAGTCGGCCTGTTCGCGCTTGATAAAGGCCTGGCGATGGATATCGTCCCGCTGTTCGAGACCATCGCGGACCTCGAGAATTCGCGCGACGTGATGAGCGCCGCCTTCGCGCTGCCTGCCTACCGAAAATGGGTGGCGGGCCGCGGCAACATCCAGGAAGTGATGCTCGGCTATTCCGACAGCAACAAGGACGGCGGCTACCTGACCGCCAACTGGGCGCTGCACAAGGCCGAGCGCGTGCTGGTGGAAGTGCATCGCGAGGCCGGCGTGCGCATGCGCCTGTTCCATGGCCGCGGCGGCACCGTCGGGCGCGGCGGCGGCCCCGCCTACGACGCCATCCGCGCCCAGCCCATGGGCGCCGTGGATGGCGCCATCCGCCTCACCGAACAGGGAGAAATCATCGGCAGCAAATACGCCGACCGCGATGTCGGCCGGCGCAACCTGGAGACCCTGGTGGCCGCGACGCTGGAGGCGAGTTTCGCGGGCGCCGCGACGGGCGCGCAGGACAAGCGCTTCGATCCGGTGATGGAATCGCTGTCGGAGCGCTCCTATGCCGCCTACCGCTCGCTGGTCTACGAGACGCCGGGCTTCGCCGACTACTTCCGCGCCTCCACGCCGGTCGCGGAAATCGCCGACCTGAACATCGGCAGCCGGCCCGCATCGCGCACCGCTTCGCAACGCATCGAAGACCTGCGCGCCATTCCCTGGGTGTTCAGCTGGAGCCTGTGCCGGCTCATGCTGCCCGGCTGGTACGGCTTCGGCACCGCCATCGAAACCTGGTGCGCAGAGCGCCCCGACGGCATGAAAATACTCGGCGACATGTACCGCGAATGGCTGTTCTTTCGCACCATCATCTCCAACATGGAAATGGTGCTCGCCAAGAGCGACCTCGCCGTCGCCTCGCGCTACGCCGACCTGGTGCCCGACGCAAAGCTGCGCGAAACCGTGTTCGGCCGCATCCGCGACGAATGGCACCGCACCGTCCAGACCGTGCAGTCGATCACCGGGCAGAAATCGCTGCTCGCCGACAACCCGGCGCTCGCGCGCTCCATCCGCGAGCGCCTGCCCTACCTGGATCCGCTCAACCACCTGCAGCTGGAGCTCTTGCGGCGGCACCGCAGCGGCCAATCGGATGACCGGGTGAAGCGCGGCATCCATCTCACCATCAACGGCATCGCGGCCGGCCTGCGCAACAGCGGTTAAGCGTCGTGGATCACACGCCGATGATGCAGCAGTACCTGCGCCTGAAAGCGCAGCATCCGGGCATCCTGATGTTCTACCGCATGGGAGATTTCTACGAACTGTTCTACGACGACGCCGAAAAGGGTTCGCGGCTGCTCGATCTCACGCTGACTTCAAGAGGTCAATCGGCCGGAACTCCGGTGAAGATGGCGGGCGTACCGGTGCACTCAGTGGAGCAGTACCTCGCAAAGCTGGTGAAGATGGGCGAGTCGGTGGCGATCTGCGAACAGGTCGGCGATATCGCAACCGCGAAGGGTCCTGTCGATCGGGCGGTAACGCGGATCGTGACACCGGGAACGCTCACGGACCCCGCGCTGCTGGATGAAAAATCCGAAAATGTCCTGCTGGCGATTCATCCGGTCAAAGCCGCCGTCGGGCTGGCGTGGCTGTCGGTCGCCAGCGGCGAGTTGCGGGTTGCGGAGATCGTCCCGCAATCGCTGGAAAACGAACTGCGCCGCATCGCGCCGGCCGAGATCCTGGCGGCGGACGGACTGGAACTGCCCGGCTATACCGTGACCCGCCTGCCGGCCTGGAATTTCGAATTAGAAGCGGGCAGGAAGCGCCTGCTCGAGCAGCTGGGCGCCGCCACCCTCGCCGGCTTCGGCGTGGAAGACCTGGAGCCGGCGATCGCCGCCTGCGGCGCGCTGCTGGATTACGCGAAGAAGACCCAAGGATCCGCGCTGGCGCACGTTTCGGCGGTGCGCGCCGAACGCGCAGGCGAGTACCTGCGCATGGACGCGGCGACGCGGCGCAATCTCGAAATCACGGAGACGCTGCGCGGCGAGCCCGCGCCGACGCTGTTCTCGGTGCTGGACGAATGCGCCACCGGCATGGGCAGCCGCATGCTGCGCCACTGGCTGCATCATCCCGTGAGAGATCACGGGGTTCTGGTTTCCCGCCATGACGCTGTCGAACTGCTTGGCGGGAAAAACCAGGGAATCAAAACCGTCCTGCGCCGCTTCGCCGACGTTGAGCGCATCGCTTCGCGCATCGCGCTGAAGAACGCCAGGCCGCGCGACCTTTCGGGCCTGCGCGAAAGTTTGGTCTTTCTTTCTGAATTACGGCCTGTCGTTCCTTCTTCCGCCGCCCTGTTGAAAAAGCTTCTGGAAGAACTGCAAACCCCGCAGGAATGCCTGCGGCTGCTGTCCGGCGCCATTGCCGCCGAGCCTTCGGCGATGGTGCGCGACGGCGGCGTGATCGCGGATGGATATTCCGCCGAGCTGGACGAACTGCGCGGCCTGCAGACGAACGCGGGCGCTTTCCTGATCGAGCTGGAAAAAAAAGAAAGAGACAGGACGGGAATCCCCAACCTCAAGGTCGCCTACAACCACGTCCATGGCTACTACATTGAGGTCACCCACGCGCAGGCGCAGAAAGTCCCCGACGACTACCGGCGGCGCCAGACCCTGAAGAACGCCGAGCGCTACGTCACGCCCGAACTGAAAGCTTTCGAGGACAAGGCGCTGTCGGCGCGCGACCGGTCGCTCGCGCTGGAGAAATCCCTCTACGACGCATTGCTTGAAAAGCTTGCGCCGCATGTCAAAACCCTGCAGCAGATCGCGCGCGCCCTCGCGCAGCTCGATGTCCTGTGCTGTTTTGCCCGGATCGCGGCGGCAAAGAACTATTGCCGGCCTGTTTTCACGAGCGAAATCTCGATTCAGATCGAAGCCGGACGGCATCCGGTCGTCGAATCTCTCGTCGATCCCTTCATCGGCAACGACTGCCGCCTCTCGGCCATCCGCCAGCTGCTGCTGGTGACCGGCCCGAACATGGGCGGCAAGTCCACCTACATGCGCCAGGTGGCGCTGATCGCGCTGCTGGCGCACACCGGCTGCTTCGTGCCGGCGCGCACGGCGACCATCGGCCCGCTGGACCAGATCTACACGCGCGTCGGCGCCTCGGACGACCTCGCGGGCGGCCGCTCCACGTTCATGGTGGAAATGACCGAGAGCGCCAACATCCTGCACAACGCCACCGCCTCCAGCCTGGTGCTGATGGACGAGATCGGCCGCGGCACGTCCACCTTCGACGGCCTCGCGCTCGCCTGGGCGATCGGCAAGTTCATCCTGGAAAAGAACAAGTCGCTGACGCTGTTCGCCACCCATTATTTCGAACTGACCCGCCTCGCGCTGGAATACAAATCCGCCGCGAACATCCATCTCGACGCCGTGGAGCACAAGGACGCGATCGTGTTCCTGCACGCGGTCGAGGAAGGCCCCGCCGACCGCAGCTACGGGCTGCAGGTGGCGGCGCTCGCCGGCGTGCCGAAGCCGGTGATCCGCCAGGCGAAAAAGTACCTGGAGATGCTGGAGCAACAGAGCCTCCAGCGAGATGGTCAAAATGATTTATTTTTCAGTACAAAAAAACAGGAAGCAGAACCCGAAAGCGACCCATTACGTGACGCCTTGCAGTCCATGAATCCGGATGAACTGACACCGCGCGAAGCGCTTGAACTTCTCTACCGGCTAAAAAAACTCTAGCGGCAGTCGGGCTGCGCGGCGATCCAGGCGCCGATCTCGCCGACCGCGCGGTTGGCTGCCCGCGCCAGTGCAGCCGCGCCGCTGGGCGCATCGGTCCCGGCGTTGCTCTCGGCCACAATGAACTGCTTCGGTTGCGCACCCGGCGACAACAGTACGCGCAATTCGATGCGCGCCGAACTCTCCGCCGGCGCGGAGAACACCTGGCTGAACTCCTGGATTTCGACCGCCAGCGTGCATTTCCCGGAACCCGGGCTCACTGCGCGCTGCAGCTGCTTGCGGAACAGGTCCGCCGGCGCGGCCGCCCAGCGGCTGCCGGCGTAGGGGCCGATTTCCGAGCCGCTGCGGTAGGCAAGGCGGTACTGCATGTCGCCCTCGTCGAAAGGCGCCACCGCGCGCACCGCGCCGATGTGCACCGCAGGCAGAGCGCCGGCCGGGGCGTCCAGCCCGAGATCGTAGGTGCGCGGCTCGGGCGCGGCGGCGCCGCCGCAGCCGCCGAGGGCCAGTATCAGGGAAAGCAATGCGCTGCGATTCATTTGAACCCCGGTTCGCCGGGCCCGGGCCTGCCGGGCTTGCGGCCGTAAATGAGACTCTGCGGGTCCCGGTCGAGCTGCAGGGAAAGGTGGCCGAAGCGCTGCGAGGTCCGGTCGAGCGATTCGGTGAGCGCGTTCACGCGCGGCAGAGTGTCTTCGTGCACCGATCCTGTCGCCGCGTGCGCCTCGTCCGACAGCTTGCCGACCTGGCCGACCAGTTCGCGCGTTTCCTTCAGCAGCAGTTGCGCCTCGCGCGTCAATTCCGGCAGCTGCCTGGCCGATTCGTTGATGCCTTCCAGCGACCCGGTGAGGAGGCGCCGATTGTCTTCCGAAAGCCAGGCCTCCGTGCGCGCGACGACCGCCGGCAGCCTCGCCGATGCCGATTCCAGGTTGGCGGAGATGCGCTCGAGCGACGCCAGCGTGGTGCCGATGCGTTTTCGGTTGTCCGGCGTCAGCAGCCCGTTCAGGCTCGCCATCAGCTCGCGCGCGTCGTGCATCGTCCCCTCGGCATCGTCCGAGATCGCGTCGAAGAATGAGGGCCTGAGCGGCAGATCGACAAAGCCGTCCGGGCCCTTCACCGCAGGCTGCATGTCCTTGAAATTATCCAGCAGGTGCACGTACGCAATTCCCGTGATGCCCTCGACGCCGAGCTGCGCGTAGGTACCGCGCGTCACCGGGATATTGCTGTCCACTTCGATGTTGACCAGGATGCGCCGCGGATCCTTGCTGTCCAGCGCGATCGAACTCACGCGCCCGACGCTGATGCCGCGGTAGCGCACCTGGGCTTCCGGGTTGAGCCCGGCGACGGGCACGGTGGAAACCACATGGTAGGCGGTGCGCGCGACCGGCACCTTGGCGAGCCAGTTCGCCCAGACCACGATGCACCCCGCGATGCCGAGCACGAACAGTCCGGTGATCAGTGCATAAGCCCTGCTTTCCATTACACGCGGCTTTCCATGTCGCCAGTTCCGGATGCTCGGTCGTGCTCCAAGGCACGGCGGCCCCGCTCTCCCCCGAAAAAGTTCTGCACGAATTTGTGGTCCATTCCCCGGACCGCGCTGAGCGTATCGCAGGCGATTATATGCTGCTCGGCGAGCACCGCGACCCGGTCCGTGAGCTCGAACAGCGTATCCAGGTCGTGGGTCACCATCACCACCGCGAAGCGGTGGTCTTCGCGCAGGCGCTTGATCAGCCGCACGAAGCCCTCGGAGCGGTCCGGATCCAGGCCCGCGGTCGGCTCGTCGAGGATCAACAGGTCCGGCGCCAGCGCCAGCGCGCGGGCGAGCGATACGCGCTTCACCATGCCGCCGGAAAGGTTGGCCGGCAGCAGCCTGCCGTGCCGCGGCTCGAGTTCGACCTGCGCCAGCTTGGTGTTGACGATGGCGCGGATGTCGTCCTCCGCGATCCCGCCCCGCTCGCGCAGCGGAAAAGCGATGTTGTCGTAGACGGTCAGCGCCGAATAGAGCGCGCCGTTCTGGAACAGCATGCCCATGCGCCGCCGCGCATCGCGCACCTTCTTGGGATTGGGGTGCTCCCAGTCGACGCCGAAGACGCGCACCACTCCCGCCGCCGGGCGCTTGAGTCCCAGGATGACGCGCACCAGCTGGGTTTTGCCGCTGCCCGATCCTCCAACCAGCGACATCACCTCGTCGCGCCGCACCTTCAGGTTCAGGTTGCGGTGAAGGACGGTACCCGCCCCGACGGTATTGGTCAGGCCCTCTATCTCTATGACGTACTGCCCGTCTTCTTCCGCCATCTCAGCCCACGTTCCTCAGCATGACGGCGAATATGGCGTCGAGAACGATCACGCAGGTGATGGACACCACCACCGAGCGCGTGACGCCGACCGCGAGGCTGTCGGTGTTGGGCAGCACGCGCAGCCCGTAGTGGCAGGCGACGAACGCCACCGCGAAGCCGAAAGCCACCGACTTGCCGATGCCGATCCAGAAGTTGACCACCTCGACCGCTTCGGGGAGCGCCTGCAGGAATGCGCCCGGCGTGATGCCCAGCGTGAATTGCGACACCAGCATGCCGCCCGCGAGCGCCGCGATGTCGGTGCAGAACGCGACCAGCGGCAGCGCGACGGCCAGCGCCAGCACCCTGGGCAGGATCAGGCGCGTGGTGACCGAAATTCCCATCACCGACAGCGCCTCCACCTCTTCGGTGACGCGCATCACGCCCAGCTGCGCCGTGATCGCGGACCCCGAGCGCCCGGCCGAGATGATCGAAGCGAGCATCGGCCCCAGTTCCCGGATCACGCCGACGCCGACGATGTTGATCACCAGCAGGTCGGCGCCATAGCGCTTCAGCTGCAGCGCCGACAGGTAGGTAAGCACGATGCCGACCAGGAATCCGACCAGCATCGTGACCGGCAGCGCGGTAACGCCCGCGCGGTAGATGCCCGCGGAGATTTCGCGCAGCGGAAATTCGCGCGGCCGGCGCAGCAAGTCCGCGAAGTCGAGCACCAGCTGGCCGAGGAGCGCGATGCCGTCGCGCAGGTGGATCGCCGCGTAGCCCGTTTCCTGTCCGGTCCAGACCACGCCCGCCAGCGGATCGAAAGGTTCGCGCTCCGCCGGCACCAGCATCCCCTGGCTCACCTGGCCCAGGATTTCGCGGTGGCGCTGCGACGCTTCCACGCTGGGAGCGCCGCGCAAGGCGTGCACAAGCCAGACCGCGCCCGCGTCGTCCAGCTCCCGCACGCCGGTGAGATCCCACGCGATGCGGCCGGGCGGCTGTTTTTCCAGTTCAGCGAGGCGCAGCGCAAGCTCGTCGCGCCGCTCCTTCATCCCGCTGAAGGTCCACATGCCGCTTGCCCGCACGCGGACCGGCACCGGCTCCTGCGCGAGGGTCTGGATCTCGAGCGCGGCTTCGGAACTCGGCATGTGCGCGCGAGTATACTCCGCGCGCCATGGAGGATCAGACCCGATCACTCGTCGATATTGGTGCAAATCTCACGCATCCGGCGTTCCACGGCGACCTGCCGGCGGTGCTCGAGCGCGCGCGCGAGGCGGGCGTCGGACAGATGGTGATCACCGGAACTTCGGTGCTCGAAAGCGCGAAGGCCTCCGGGCTCGCCAAGGACCATCCGGACGTGCTCTTTGCCACCGCGGGCATCCATCCGCACCACGCCAGCGAATGCGACGCGTCCACCATCCCCGCGCTGCGCGCGCTGGCGCAGCAGCCGCGCGTGGTGGCGATCGGCGAATGCGGCCTGGACTTCAACCGCAACTATTCGCCGCATCCCGACCAGGAAAAATGGTTCAGGGCCCAGGTGGAGCTGGCGATAGAGCTAAAAAAACCGCTGTTCCTGCATTCGAGAGATGCTTTTCCGGAATTTTCCGATTTGATAAAAACATATAAGAACGAAATGCCGAAGGCAGTCGCGCACTGTTTTACCGGCACGCCCGAGGAACTGCATTCCTATCTCGA
>DATGGA010000055.1:0-6307 GCA_035308765.1 Burkholderiales bacterium | reverse complement strand
GGATTACGCCTTATATCCTGCTGGAGCAGGAGGACTGGTTCGAGGACGAGATCCGTTTCGTGCGCCGGTGGCTGCGCCCGGGAATGCGCGCGGTGGACGTGGGCGCGAGCTACGGCGTGTACACGGTTGCGATGGCGCGCGCGGTCGGCCCGGGCGGCCGCGTCTGGGCCTTCGAGCCTACGCCGGATGCCGCCGACCATCTGCGCCGCAACCTCGAACTGAACAGTTGCAGCCAGGTGGCGTTGCACCAGACTGCGGTGAGCGATCGAGACGGGGTACTCAACCTCGCCGTGGGTGCCAACTCGGAGTTGAACGCCGTTGTTGCCGCCGGTGCCGGCGACCAGATTCAGGTGACGGCGGTGACGCTCGACCGGATCGCCGCAGCCCAAGGCTGGGCCGGCATCGACTTCGTCAAGATTGACATCGAGCGGCATGAACTGGAGGCGATCCGGGGCGCGGCGGCCTTTCTCGCCGCCAATTCGCCGCTCATCATGCTCGAGGTTATGACGCGGCAAGGCGCAGATATGCGTGCATTCGATCCTTTGGCCGAGATGGGGTATGGTTTTTTTCGGCTCCTTCCAGGACCGCTGCTGCTGGTGCCCTTCGATCCACTGGATCCCGCCGATCCCTACTTGCTCAATCTTTTCGCCTGCAAGCAGGACCGCGCCGCGGAACTCGCCGCTGGAGGCTTCCTCGTTCAATCGGCTGCCGATGCGCCGGTGCCGGCCGCATCTGCATGGACCAGCTTTGCGCGCGCCGCGCCTTATGCGGCCGATCTGTGCGCCGGCTGGCCGGCGAAGGCGGGATTCTTCTCTCGCACGGACGTCCGATCCTACATGGATGCTCTCGCCGCGTTCGCGCACTACCGCGATGCGGGCCTGGGTACGGCAGAGAGAACGGCGTGGCTGATTCGCGCCCATCGGGGTTTTGCGGAATCGCTTGACACGGCCCCGACCATGTCGCGACGAATGTCCTACGCACGGTCGGCGTGGGAACTGGGCTGGCGGGCGGATGCAATCGCAGCTCTTGAACCAGGCCTGCCGCGGTTGCAGCAGGATGCAGCCTCCGTGCTGATGGAGCCTTTTCTCGCGCCGTCGCTGCGCTATGAGCAGTTGGCGGCCGGGAGCCGCACGGCCGACTGGCTGCGTTGCGCGGTGATCGAGCAATACGACAAATTGCGCCATCGCTCGTCGATATTCGCGGGCACCGAATCGCTTGCCACGCTCGATCCGATCCGCGGCATGTCTTTCTGCTCCGCCGAGGTCGAACGGCGGCTGCAACTGGAGCGGATACGCAGGGGCCTGCAGTCCGCGCCCGAGCCCGCTCCAATTCTATGCCGGCGGTCAGAGGAAAATCTGAATCCGCAGTTCTGGTCGGGTGCGGAGCGTGTGATGAGGCCAGGCCGCGGATGATCCCCGTCCATGATCGCCGCGATGGATAAAACGCGCGATCTCCTGGTGTGCGGCTGGCGGTCTATCCCGCACTCTTACGCGGTGGTAAGCGAATACCAGTGCCTGGAACTGCTGCGCCGCGGACCGGGATTGCGCCTGTTTTTTCAGGACATGCCGTACTTCAATTCGTCCTGGCAGGCGGCAGGGGGGATGCACGGCGCCGAGTCGGAAGCGGCACTGCGGTCGATCCCTCCGCCGCCGGCGGATCTGAGGGCGGACGCGGAGCTTCGCATCGAATATCCCTACGATCTGCAGCGTCCCGCGCGCGCGGCCCGCGCCACCGTTTTCGGCACGGCCGAGTTTCTCTGCGTGCCGTCTTCCTATATTGCCGCTGGAATCGACGTTGTCGAGGCGCAGAAGCGGAATGGTTTCAGGATCTTGACGCCGTCCGACTGGTCCAAGCGGGGCTTCGTCCGCAGTGGGGTTGCGGCGGAAAATGTATCCGTGCTGCCGCTCGGCTTTGATCCGATGCTGTTCCATCCGGTGACGTGGGAGCGCCGCGCGGAGATTCGCGCCGAGCTTGGATACTCGCTGGATGAATTCGTGTTCTACAGCGCCGGCTCGATGACGCGGAACAAGGGCCTGCGGTTCCTGTTGCCGGCATTCGCGAGGCTGGCGCAAACCCATTCGCATGTGCGGCTGCTCCTGAAGGGAGTGGATTCGCTGTATTCCTCGAAGCAGATTTTCGAGGCGCAGCTCGGTAGCCTGGAGCCGGAGGCGGTGCGCGCCGTTACCGGCCGGACGCGGTATCTGGGCGGCCAGATGTCGTTTGCCGAGATGGCGAGCCTGTATCAGGCATCGGACTGCTATGTTTCACCCTACGTGGCCGAGGGATTCAACATGCCGGTGCTGGAAGCAGCCGCTTGCGGTTTGCCTGTGATCTGCACGGCCGGGGGGGCTACCGACGATTTCGTGACCGAAGATTTCGCGCTGCAAATCGCCAGTACGCTTGAGCCCCTGGCGATTCCCAACACTCCGCAGGCGATGGGAATGATTCCCGATCTGGAACATCTGATGCATCTGATGCTGTGCGTAGCCGATGATGCCGAGTTCCGCGCGTCCGCCCGGATCGCTGGACCGGCCTACGTAGGCGAGCGCTTCACCTGGTCGAAAGTGGTGGATCGCCTGCTTCCGGTCATCCTCCCGGAAGATCCGGCTTGACGGCCCCGGCAGCGAGGCAAGCGGGTGCGCGCGCGCCGCTGCCGGACATCGCCGTCCTCATGCTGACGCTGGCGTTCGGCCTGCTTTGCATCGGCTTCGTCTGGCAGCCGACGCTCGCGACGTTCGCCGACGACAGCGTGAGCTATCTGGTGATGGCGCAGGTATTCTCGCCTTATGCGCCGGCCTCGCCGGCGGTGGCGGCGGCGTTTTCCCGGGAAGCGTTTTATCCGCCGCTGTTTCCGCTGGTGCTCGCGTTGGCCGGGGCCGCTCACGATATCGCCTGGGCCCATGCACTGACAGCGTTGCTGCTGGCCGCCGCGATTCCTCTGGTCTATGTACTAGGTGTGCGCTGGCTGGAAGACCGCCGCGCGGCTGCCGCAGCCGCATTCTGCGTCGTGCTCTTGCCATCGCTGTGGATAAACGCGAAGGGTATTCTCAGCGAGCCGCTGTTCTGCCTGTTGCTGATGGCGATGCTTTACGTGCTTGAAGCCGGCATGCACGACAGGGGCGGCAAGTGGAAACTGGCGGCGCTGATGGCGGCCATGGCCCTGACCCGGACTGTCGCGCTGCCGATGATCGGGGCGTATGGGTTATGGGCGCTTACGCGGCGCGCCGCGCCGCTTGCGGCGAGGGTGCGTACGATGGTTCCGATATTGGCCGCCGTTGTCGCCTATGCAGCCTGGGTGCTGCTGCGGCCGGCCGCGACCACCGACAACTACGTGCGTATTGCGCTTAATCACGGCAGCGAATTTCTCGGCGCGAAAACCCCGTGGATCGCGATAGGGGAGAGCCTGCTTAGGCAGGCGAATGCCGGCGCCGAAGGCTGGGTCGGATCCTTGCTGGTGTACTGGGTGGAAGGGCGCCCCGTCCGCCTCATTCTGGCGGGGGTGGTCGGTTGCCTCGCGATTGTCGGACTGGTGCAGCGGCTGTTCGCCGGAAAGGCGGACAGCTGGATGCTGGCCGCCTATCTGGCGGTATTCCTGATCTGGCCTTTCTACGACCAGATGGGGCGCTTTCTGTTCCCTGTGCTGCCGGTGCTGGTCCTCTATGCGTTCCAGGCGTCCGCAACGGCTCTGCGGGCCCTGGGAAGGCCGCCGGGACTCGGCCACGCGTTGCTGGCGGTTCTGATGCTCAGCCTGACGGTGCCGGCGCTGGCGTTCATCTTCCAGCGGTCGCGGGCGGAGCCCCGCATGACCGAGATCGTGGACTGGTATCGAACCCCCGATCTGATTGCGGCGCGCAACCGCGTTCAGATTCACCTAAACCTTATGGCCGACATGGCGGCGATCAGGGCGCTCACCCGCCCGGAAGACCGTGTCATGTGGGTGGCGCCATCCTATATCGCCTTGCTGGCGGACCGCCGGGGCATTCGGGCGCCGGATGAGCGGCTTTCGCCCGAAGCGTACCGCAAGGCGGTGCGTGACTCGGGAGCGGACTACGTTTTCCTGAGCGTATATCACCCCCGCGATACGCTCAGCGACGAGGCCTGGCAGGCCGGAATCCGCTTGGTGAGCGGGTACGAGACGGTCCATGTCAGCACGTCTCCGGGCAGCAACGCCGTCAGTTCGATATTGCTTAAGGCGACGAAATGACGGCGCTGGAAGGCGCAGCGGGCGAGGGCGTCCGCTACCTCGCCGCTTCCGCACTCGCGCTCGGCATCGATTTCGGCGCCTACGCCGGCCTGATCCGGCTCGCCGGCGTGCACTACCTCGTCGCTGCCCCGATCGGTTTTTCGCTTGGATTGGCGACCATCTACCTGCTCAGCATCCGGTGGGTGTTCAAGCAACGACGGCTTGCCGACCGGCGCGCGGAGTTCGCGCTGTTCGCCTTGATCGGCCTGGCGGGAATGGCGCTGAACCAGCTGATCATTTACGCCTCCGTGCAGCTGCTGGCGGCGTCGCCCGAGGTCGCCAAGATCATTTCGGCAGGCATCGTTTTCTGCTTCAATTTCATTTCCAGGAAATTGCTGCTTTTCACCAGGAGCTAGTCGATCGACACGATCCGTTGCCGCGTGGTGGTCATCGGCGCAGGCCCGGCAGGGCTGACCGCCGCCTATGAACTCGCGGAAGCGGGCGTGACGGACATCGTCGTGCTCGAGGCGACGCGCAACATCGGCGGGCTGTCGCAGTCGATCGAGTACAAGGGCAACCGCATCGACATCGGCGGCCACCGCTTCTTCTCCAAGTCCGACTGGGTGATGAATTGGTGGACGCGCATGCTGCCGCTGGCGGCCAGCAGCTCGGCGGACCGGGGCGACCGCGAATTGGTGCTCGCCTACCAGGGCGGTCAGCGCACGCTTCGGGGCGCCGCTGGCGCCAGCGAATCCGATGCGCGCGTGATGCTGGTGCGCCGCCGCCTTTCGCGCATCTACTTTGACGGCAAGTTCTTCGACTATCCGCTCAAGGCGAATGTCGAGACCGTGCTCAAGCTCGGGCTGTGGCGCTGCGCGAAGTTCGGCGCGAGCTACGCCTGGGCCATGCTGTTCCCGCGCCGCCCCGAACTCAGCCTCGAGGACTTCTTCATTAACCGCTTCGGCCGCCGCCTGTACCTGCAGTTCTTCAAGGAATACACCGAAAAGGTCTGGGGCACGCCCTGCGGCCAGATCAGCGCGGAGTGGGGCGCACAGCGGGTGAAAAGCCTGTCGATCGCCAAGGCGTTGCTGCACGCCGTGCTGAAGCCGTTCCGGCACAAGGCGGATCTTGGCGCCGCGCAGCAGACTTCGCTCATCGAGCGCTTTCTTTATCCGAAATTCGGCCCCGGGCTCATGTGGGAGACCACCGTCGAGCAGTTGCGCGCGCGCGGCGTGCGGCTCGAATTCGAGGCGCCCGTGGCGCAGCTGGAGCAGGGCGACGGCCGTATCCGGGCGGCGAGAGTGCGGCTGCGCGACGGTTCCGAGCGGCGTTATGAAGCAGACAGCTTCGTTTCCACCATGCCCGTGCGTGACCTGGTACTGGGTCTCGCGCCGGAAGCGCCGCGGGGCCCGAGGGAGATCGCGGCAGGGCTGGAATATCGCGACTTCATCACCGTCGGCCTGCTCTACCGTCGGCTGATGCCCACGCCTTCAGGCAGCGGACCGCTGAACCTGGTGCCGGACAACTGGATCTACATCCAGGAAGCCGGCGTCAAGGTCGGGCGGCTACAGATCTTCAACAACTGGAGCCCTTATCTCGTGAAGGATCCCGGCACGGTCTGGATAGGGATGGAATATTTCTGCCGCGAAGGCGACGAGCTTTGGGCCATGCCGGACGCGGCATTGCAGCAGCTCGGCGTGGCTGAGATGCGCCGACTGAAGCTCGCCGATGCCGCCGACCATCTCGACGGCATCGTGATCCGGATGCCGAAAGCCTATCCCGGCTACTATGGCACATACGCGCGCTTCGACGAATTGCGCCGCTACCTGGACGCCATTCCAAACCTGTTCTTGGTCGGACGCAACGGCATGCACCGCTACAACAACCAGGACCACTCGATGCTGTCGGCGAAGAAGGCGGTCGAGGCGATCGTCGCGGGCAGCAGCGACAAGAGCGCCATCTGGGACGTGAACATCGACGACGCGTATCACGAAGAAGCCGCGGGCTGAATCTTGGCCAGTCTCCTGAACCCCATGGCTACCCGGCTGCTCTGCTGGTGCATCGGCGGCAGCGCGCTGGTGCAGTTGCTTCTGTGGCGCTGGGGGGATCGAGAGGGATTCACCC
>DATGGA010000054.1:0-17416 GCA_035308765.1 Burkholderiales bacterium | reverse complement strand
CTGCGCGCCGTGCTGAATGCGCTGCCCGGAAAGGCGCAAGTTGCGGCGACCGACGGGGAATTCGATTCGCTCGATTTCATATTGCGCGCCTACCGCGAGAAGGGCCGGATCGATCTCGGGATCATGCCCTGGCGCGAGCTGCAGGTTGGCAGCGCGACGCTGGTGGTCGTCTCCAGCGTGATGTTCCGCGACGGCGAGCGCGTGGACACGCTGTCCAGGCTGGTGCGCGCGGCCCGCGCCGCGGGCGCGCTGGTGCTGCTCGATGTCTACCACCATGCCGGCGCGCTGCCCCTCGATCTTGCGTCCCTGGAGGTCGACTTCGCAGTCGGCGGATCCTACAAGTACCTGCGCGGCGGCCCCGGCGCGTGCTGGCTCTACGTGCGTCCGGGCCTCGCGGAAACGATGCGCACGCTCGACACCGGCTGGTTCGCGAAGCGGGACATGTTCAGTTATCAGCGCCCGGATCCGCCGCAGTTCGGTCCCGGCGGCGATGCCTGGCTCGAATCGACGCCGCCGGTGCTCTCCCCGGTACAGGCGCTGGCCGGGCTGGAACTGACGCTGGAGCTGGGCGTGGACCGGCTGCGCGCCTATTCGCTCGCGCAGAAGGCGCTGCTTGCGGAGCTGCTCGGGCGCCAAGGCGTGCGGGCCGAAGGGACGGGCGAGGGCCATGGTGCCTTTCTTACCTTGGCCCATCCCGAAGCGGCGCGGCTCGCCGAC
Organism: Burkholderiales bacterium; assembly: GCA_035308765.1. Taxonomy (GTDB): domain Bacteria; phylum Pseudomonadota; class Gammaproteobacteria; order Burkholderiales; family SG8-39; genus RBG-16-66-20. Next base: position 16,699 of record DATGGA010000054.1, on the reverse strand, counting down.
GAGCTCGGGCGCCGGGGCATCACGACCGATGCGCGCGGCGACCGGCTGCGGCTTTGCCCCGACATCCTCAATTCCGAGGCCGAACTGGCGCAGACTGCGGACGAACTCGGCGCGGTAATGAGTCGCTAGCGCTTCTTGGTCGCGAGCGCCTCGCCGATCGTAGTCTGCTCGGCGATTTCCTGCTTGGCGATGGCGTTGCGGTGCACCTCGTCCGGGCCGTCCGCGAAGCGCAGCGTGCGCTGGTGCGCGTAGGCGTTGGCGAGGCCGAAGTCGTCCGACACGCCGCCGCCGCCGTGCACCTGCATCGACCAGTCGATCACCTGGCAGGCCATGTTCGGCGCCATCACCTTGATCATGGCGATTTCCTTGCGCGCCACCTTGTTGCCCACGGTGTCCATGCGCCAGGCGGCGTGCAACACCATGAAGCGCGTGGCATCGATCTGGATGCGCGCCTCTGCGATGCGCTCGCGCGTCACGCCTTGCTCGGCCACCGTTCGGCCGAATGCCGTGCGCGACGTCGCCCGCTTGCACATTTTCTCCAGGGCCCGCTCGGCCTGGCCGATCGAGCGCATGCAGTGGTGGATGCGGCCCGGCCCGAGGCGCCCTTGCGCGATTTCGAAGCCGCGCCCTTCGCCGAGCAGGATGCTCGACGCAGGCACGCGCACGTCCTTGAATTCGATTTCCATGTGGCCGTGCGGCGCGTCGTCGTAGCCGAACACCGGCAAGTGGCGCAGGATGCTGATGCCCTTGGTGCCCGCCGGCACCAGCACCATCGACTGCTGGCTGTGGCGCGAGGCGTGGTCGGGATTGGTCTTGCCCATGACGATGTATATCTTGCAGCGCGGATCGCCGGCGCCCGAAGACCACCACTTGCGGCCGCTGATCACGTAGTCGTCGCCGTCGCGCTTGATATGCATCTGGATGTTGGTGGCGTCGGACGAGGCCACCGCGGGCTCGGTCATCAGGAACGCCGAGCGGATTTTCCCTTCCAGAAGCGGGTCGAGCCATTGCTTTTTCTGCTCTTCGGTGCCGTAGCGCTCGATGGTCTCCATGTTGCCGGTATCCGGCGCCGAGCAGTTGAACACCTCGGGAGACCAGGAGACGCGCCCCATGATCTCGCACAGCGGCGCGTATTCCAGATTCGACAGGCCTTCGGGCACGCGCTTGGAATGCGGCAGGAACAGGTTCCACAGGCCGGCCTTCTTCGCCTTGGGTTTCAGCTCCTCGATGATCGGCACCGGCTCCCAGCGCTTGTCGCCGCGCACGTGCGCGTAGTACTTCGGCTCGTTCGGGTAGATGTGCTCGTCCATGAACGCCGTGAGGCGCTTCTGCAGTTCCTTGACCCGCGGCGAGTATTCGAAATCCATGGCAATGCTCCTATGAAGCGCGTTTCAGAATTCGTTCGACCTGCGACCAGCCCAGTTCGGCGAGCAGCGGCGCGCGGGCGCCCGCGTCGCGCGCATGCTCGCTCGCGGCGGTGCCGTCCACCACCCGCTTCGCGATGCCCTGGCAGATGGCGGCGATGCGGAAGAGGTTATATGCCATGTAGTAGTCCCATACCGACGGCTCGATGCTCTTGCGGCCGGTGCGCTTGAAGTACATGTCAACGTACTCGCGCTCGGTCGGGATGCCCAGTTCCGCCAGCGGCAGGCTCTCGATGCCGCGGAATTTGCCCGGCGGGATGTGCCAGCTCATGCAGTGGTAGGAAAAATCGGCCAGCGGATCGCCCAGCGTCGACAGTTCCCAGTCGAGCACCGCGACCATCTTCGGCTCGGTCGGGTGGAACACCGTGTTGTCGAGCCGGTAGTCGCCGTGCACGATGGTGGTCTCGTCCGTGGCCGGCACGTTCTTCGGCAGCCAGGCGATGAGGTTGTCCATGGCCTCGATCTTCTGCGTCTCGGAGGCGACGTACTGCTTGCTCCAGCGCCCGACCTGGCGCTCGATGTAGCTGCCGGCCTTGCCGAAATCCTCCAGCCCGACCGCCTTGTAGTCCACGCCGTGCAATAGCGCGATGACGCGGTTGAGCTCTTCCCAGATCGCCCTGCGCTCCGCCTTCTGCATGCCCGGCAGCGACTGATCCCACAGCACCCGGCCTTCGACGCAGTCCATCACGTAGAACGCGGTGCCGATCACCGCATCGTCCTCGCACAACACGTAGGGGCGCGCCACCGGAAAGCCCACGGAGTGCAGCGCCTTGATCACCTTGTACTCGCGGTCCACCGCGTGCGCCGAAGGCAGCAGCTTGCCCGGCGGCTTCTTGCGCAGCGCATAGCGCCTGCCGCCGGCCGTGACTCGGTAGGTCGGGTTCGACTGCCCGCCCTTGAACTGCTCGACCTGCAGCGGGCCGCGGAAGCCGTCGATGCGGTTCTTGAGAAAATCCTCGAGGCGCCCCGCATCGATGCGATGGCGCTCTTCGACGGGCTTTACGCCGATGAAAAGGTCGGACATGGGGGCAGCAATCCTAGCTCATTTTCACGCCTGAGCCGACGTTTGCAGCCAGAACGTCACGGGCCCGTCGTTCACCAGGCTGACCTTCATGTCGGCGCCGAATTTTCCGGTTTTGAGGACGATGTTTTTCTCTGCCATTTCGCAAAAATGACCGAACAACCGCTCTCCGGCTTGCGGCGGCGCGGCGCTCGAAAACCCCGGCCGCGCGCCCTTTTTCGTATCCGCGGCAAGCGTGAATTGCGGCACCGCGAGCAGCTCGCCCTCAATGTCCGCGAGCGAGAGATTCATCTTGCCCTCGGCGTCGGGAAAGATCCTGTAGCCGAGCACGCGTTCGACCAGCCGCTCCGCCTGCGCCTCGGCGTCGCCGCGCTCCACGCCCACCAGCGCCAGAATGCCGCGCCCGATCGCGCCGATGACCTTGCCATCGACTTCGACGCGGGCTTCGGTCACGCGTTGAATCAGGGCTATCACGCGAGCGTGATCCTGCTCAAGCAGGAATATCAGGTACCAGCAGGATCTTCAGACGCGAGATGGAATCCTTGAGGATGAGCTTGCGTTTCTTGAAGCGGCGCAGCTGGAGCTGGTCCTGGTCGGGATTCCCGGACAGCCGCTCGATCACGTCGCCGAGATCCTGGTGCTCGATCTCCAGGGCCGCGATGCGCCCCTCGATCTGCACCCGCTCCTCCTCGGTCAGCGAATGGTTGCCCAACGCCTCCCCTCCCCGATCTGTGACAAACGTCATCGCCGGCCGGACCGGCTTGCTGCATCCTATAATACTTGCACCGGAGAAGGGAACGGCGTCACGCGCAATGCGTCGCAACGACCACGACGTCACCAACAGGATACGCACCACCGACCCGAAGCAGGTTGCCGGCGAAGTGCTGCGCCTGTACCACGGTCTGTACAACGGCACGTCCTCAGGAGCGATCGAGCGCGCCTTTGCCGACTTGGGCCGCCTGTATGTCGGCGAGCACCCCGACTACCTGCCCTGCGACACGGAGTACCACGACATCCAGCACGTGCTCGATGTCACACTTGCCATGGCGCGCCTGATGGACGGCTACGAGCGCAGCCGTAAAACAACGCGCTCGCGCGTTGGCGATTCGCCCGCGCTGCCCGCCGCATGCTTCGCGCTGGGCGTGGTGATCGCGCTGTTCCACGATTTCGGCTACCTGCGCAGGAAAGGCGACCGGCGCCACCGCTACGGCGCCGAGTACACGCTGACCCACGTGACGCGCGGCTCGAAGCACCTTCACGGCTACCTGCCGCGGCTGGGGCTCAAGCGCTACGCGAATGCCGGGGCGAACCTGGTGCACTACACCGGGTATGAACGCCGCGCAGAATCGATCCCGCTGAACGATACCCTGCTGCGCCGCGTCGGCCACATGCTCGGCACCGCCGACATCATCGCGCAGATGGCGGACCGTTGTTACCTCGAGAAATGCCGCGACCGGCTCTACCCGGAATTCGTGCTGGGGGGCCTCGCGCAGAAGAAACTCCCGGGCGGCCGCACGCAGGTCCTCTTCAGCTCGGGGGACGACCTGGTGCGAAAGACGCCCGGCTTCTACATGAACGCGGCCAAGCGGCTGGACCTGCAGCTCGCGCGGGCCTATGAATATGCCGGACGCCACTTCAAGGGGCAGAATCTGTACCTCGAGGAAATGCAGAAGAATGTGCGCTACGCCCGGGCCGTCGGCGACGCGCCCGAGGCCAGGATGCTGCGCAGGATGCCGCCGTCGACCCTGAACGAGGGCGTGGAACCCTACCCGAAGGACCTCGTCATCCGCTAGCAGGGCGCCAGGAGCGCCGGCTCCCCGGGCAATTCCAGTAGGATTCGCAAGGGGAGGAACATCGGTTGTCGGCGATCAGCCTGCACGGCGTGACCAAGGCCTGGGGCGCGGCGCGTGCCGTGGACAATGTGAGCTTCGAAGCCATGGCCGGCCGCTTCCTGGTCCTGCTGGGTCCTTCGGGCTGCGGCAAATCCACCACGCTGCGGCTCATTGCAGGCCTTGAGCCGGTCTCCAGCGGCCGCGTGAAGATCGGCGGCATCGACGTCACGGCGCTGTCGCCCTCCGAGCGCAGCATCTCGATGGTGTTCCAGTCCTACGCGCTGTTTCCGCACCTTTCGGTCGCCGAAAACATCGTCTTCGGCCTGCGCGTGCGCGACGTGCCGCCTGCGGAGCGCAAGGCGCGCCTGGCGAAAGCCGCCGCGCTGCTCGGCCTGGAAAAGCTGCTCGAGCGCCGGCCTTCGCAGCTTTCAGGCGGCCAGCAGCAGCGGGTCGCGCTCGGCCGCGCCATCGTCGCCGAGACCCCTGTCTGCCTGATGGACGAGCCGCTGTCGAATCTCGATGCGCAGCTGCGCCAGGAAATGCGCCGGGAAATCCGCGCGCTGCAGCAGAAACTGGGCATTACCATGGTGTACGTCACCCATGACCAGACCGAAGCCATGACCATGGCCGACCAGGTGGTGCTGCTGCGCGAGGGGCGAATAGCGCAGGACGGCAGCCCGGATGAGCTCTACGGCCGGCCCGCGAACGTGTTTGCCGCGCGCTTCATCGGCACGCCGCCGATGAACGTGATGGAGGGCGTGCCCGGCGCCGGCGAAGGCAGGCTGCTCGGCGTGCGGCCCGAGGACGTGCGCCTGGAATCGCGCGGGCTGCCGGCGACCGTGGAGAGCATCGAGTATCTCGGCGCCGATTCGATCGTCACCTGCCGCGCCGGCGGCGAATCGATCAGCGCGCGCATCGCGCGCCACGCCGCGGCGGCACCGGGAGATCGCGTCCACCTCGCCTGGAACGCCGAGGCCGTGCACCTGTTCGACGCGCGCACCGGAGATCGCGCCGCGCAAGTCGATTGAACCGATTTTCAACGGAGGAAACCATGAGAAAAATCCTTTCGCTAATTGTCGCTGCGCTGATCGCCTTGCCGGCGTGGGCACAGGAAATTTCGTTCTACTACCCCGTCGCGGTGGGCGGCCCGATCACCAAGATCATCGACGGCTTCGCCGCCGATTTCGAGAAGGAGAATCCGGGGATCAGGATCAAGCCGATCTACTCGGGCACCTACCAGGAGTCGATCGTCAAGGCGCTGACGGCGCATAAATCGGGCGAGCCGCCGGTGATTTCGGTGCTGCTTTCCACCGACATGTTCACGCTGATCGACGAAGACGCCATCGCGCCGTGGGATGCCGTCGCCACCACGGCCGACGACCAGCAGTGGATCAAGAGCTTCTATCCGGCGTTCATGGAAAACAGCCAGACCGGCGGCAAGACCTGGGGCATACCGTTCCAGCGCTCCACCATAGTGCTGTACTGGAACAAGGAAGCCTTCAAGGAAGCCGGGCTAGATCCAAACAGGGCGCCCGCCACCTGGAAGGAAATGGCCGACTACGCGCAGAAGCTCACCAGGCGCGACGCCTCGGGCAAGACCACCCAGTGGGGCGTCGAGGTTCCGTCCTCGGGCTTTCCGTACTGGCTGTTCCAGGGCTTTACCACCCCGAACGACGCGGTGCTGATGAACAAGGACGGCAACACCACCTATTACGACAACCCCGCGGTGGTCGAGGCGCTCCAGTACTGGGTGGACCTGGCGCAGAGGCAAAAAGTGATGCCGCCCGGCGTCATCGAGTGGGGCACCACGCCGAAGGATTTCTTCGAGCGCAAGGTGGCCATGATGTGGACCACCACCGGCAACCTCACCAACGTGAAGGCGAACGCAAAGTTCGATTTCGGCGTGGCGATGCTGCCGGCGAACAAGCGGCGCGGCTCGCCCACCGGCGGCGGCAATTTCTACCTGTTCAAGAAGTCCACGCCGCAACAGCAGGCGGCGGCGCTGAAATTCGTGAAATGGGTGACCTCGCCCAGGCGCGCGGCGGAATGGGGCATCGCCACCGGCTACGTGGCGGTGCGGCCCGACGCCTGGGATACGCCCGAGATGAAGAAGTACGTCGAGGGCTTCCCCGCAGCCGCGGTCGCGCGCGACCAGCTGCAGTATTCGGTGGCCGAGTTGTCCACGCACGACAACCAGCGCGTCACCAAGGCGCTGAACGACGGCTTGCAGGCGGCGCTCACCGGCGGCAAGAGTCCGGCGGATGCGTTGAAGGAAGCACAGCGCGAAGCGGACCGGATACTGCGCCCGTATCGGAAATAGCAGCTCGCGCCCGCGGAAGTGAATCGCGCGAACGCCCAGATCCACGGCTGGCTGCTGTTGCTGCCGGCCGCGGTTCTGCTCGCGCTGTTCACGCACTACCCGGTGCTGGCGACGCTCTGGCACAGCTTCCAATCGACGCCCAGGGGCGGGCGCCCCGCGGACTGGGTGGGCCTGGAGAACTACCGCGCCCTGATCGAGGACCCGGTATTCTGGCAGGTGCTCGGCAACAACCTGTGGTTCGCCGCCGGGACGATTCCGGCGTCGATCGCGCTCGCGATCCTGATGGCGATCTGGGTCAACGGCAAAATCGCCGGCCGCGGTTTCCTGCGCCTCGCCTATTTCGTGCCCACGGTGCTGCCGATGATCGCGGTAGCCAACATCTGGCTGTTCTTCTACACGCCGACCTACGGGCTGCTGGAGCAGCTCACGGTGGGCCTGCTCGGCCTGCCGTCGCACAACTGGCTGGGAACCAAGAGCACCGTGCTGTACTGCCTGATGGTGGTGACGATCTGGAAGGAAGCGGGCTTCTTCATGATTTTCTATCTCGCCGCGCTGCAGGCCATCCCGCCGTCGCTCGGCGAAGCCGCGGCCATCGAGGGCGCCGGCCGCTGGTACTACTTCCGGCGCGTCACCTTCCCGCTGCTGATGCCCACCACGCTGTTCGTGCTGGTGAACGCGGTGATCAACTCGTTCCGCCTGGTGGACCACATCGTGGTGATGACCCGCGGCGGGCCGGACAACGCGAGTTCGCTGCTGCTCTACTACATCTACGACGTCGGCTTCAAGTTCTGGGACTCCGCCTACGCTTCGGCGCTGACCATGGTGCTGCTCGCGATCCTCGCTGCGTCGGCGATCCTGCAGTTCGCGTTTCTGGAACGGCGTATCCACTACCAATGACCAGGGCTTTGGAAGCCATCGGCGCCTGGCTGCTCGCCATCCTGTGGATCCTGCCGCTCGCCTACGCCTTCTGGACCGCGTTCCACCCGCCGGAATTCGCCACGCGCTTCGATCTGTCGGCTCCGCTCACGCTGCAGAATTTCGTCAACGCCTGGAACGCGGCGCCGTTCGCGCGCTACTTCGCCAACACGGTGCTGCTGGTCAGCCTGATCCTCGGCGCGCAGCTGGTGCTGGCGACGCTCGCCGCCTACGCCTTCACGCGCTACGAGTTCTACGGCCGCGACGTGATGTTCGCGCTGGTGCTGGTGCAGCTGATGATCATGCCCGACGTGCTGGTGGTGGAGAACTACCGCACCATGGCCGCGCTCAATCTTACCGACACCATCACCGCGATCGGCCTGCCCTACGTGGCCTCGGCGTTCGGCATATTCCTGCTGCGCCAGACCTTCAAGACCATCCCGCTCGAACTGGACGAAGCCGCGCGCGTGGAAGGCGCGGGGCCGCTGCGCGTGCTGTGGGAGGTCTACGTTCCGCTCTCCAGGCCCGTGTACATCGCGTATGCGCTGGTATCGGTCAGCTACCACTGGAACAATTTCCTCTGGCCGCTGATCGTCACCAACACCGTGGGCTCCCGTCCGCTGACGGTCGGCCTGCAGGTTTTTTCCTCCGGCGACCAGGGCATCGACTGGTCGATCATCACGGCGGCGACGCTGATGACCTCCGGGCCGCTGCTCGTCGCGTTCCTGCTGTTCCAGCGCCAGTTCGTGCAGTCGTTCATGCGCGCGGGAATCCGCTGAGATGCGAGCGTCGGGCGTCTCATGAAGTTGCTGCAGTGGAACATCCAATGGTGCTGCGGCATGGACGGGCGCGTCGATCCGGCGCGCATCGCGCGAGTCTCGAAAGATTTGTGCGATCCGGATGTGATCTGTTTTCAGGAAGTTGCCGACAACTACGATTCCCTTGCCGGAAGCTCGGGGGAGAATCAACCTGAACTCCTGAAAAATCTCTTTCCCGGCTACAGCGCCCACTTCGCCTGTGCGGTCGACGTTTCCGACGGCAGGGGCGGCCGCCGCCGCTTCGGCAACATGATCCTGTCGCGCCTGCCCGTGCGCCAGGTGTTCCACCATTCGCTGCCCTGGCCGCCCGAGGCGGGGGTGCAGAACATGGCGCGCGTGGCGCTCGAGGCGGTGATCGAAGCGCCGTGGGGCCCGGCGAGCGTGACCACCACGCACCTGGAGTACTACTCGGCGAAGCAGCGCGCCGCCCAGGTCGGGCGCCTGTGCGAACTGCAGGCCGAAAGGGCCGCCCACGCGGTGACGGAACCCGCGAAAACCTGGAAACCGGGGCCATTCGAGCCGTTCGCGCGTCCCGCCGCTTCCATCCTGACCGGCGACTTCAACATGCGGCCCGGCGATGCGCAGGTCTCCCGGCTGCTCGAAGTCTGGGCCGACGCCTGGCGTATCGCGCATCCCGGCACGCCGCACCCGCCGAGCTTCGGCCTGTTCGACAGCCAGTTCGCGAGCGAGCCCTACTGCTGTGATTTCGTGCTGGTCACGAAAGACCTCGCGCCGCGCATTGCCGCGGTACGCGTCGACATGGAAAGGCAGGAGTCCGACCACCAGCCGGTGATCGTCACCTTTACCTGATGCGCGCGCGCAGCGCCTCGACGCGCGACCGGTTGACGCCGAAGTCGCGCCGGCCCAGGCGCGAAGCGGAACGCACGTGGATCATGGCCGTCTTCTCGTCAAACACGAGTTCGACGTCGTCAACGAAACGCAGGAGCCTGGTGCGGTATTCCGCGTAAAGGTAGTTGCCCTCCTGGCGGATGACCGTCGCGCCCTGCATGCCATCGACGGCCTTGCGCACCGCGGCCATGGCTTGCGACGCGTCGCCCCTGAAGACGATCGGCGCTATGTAGTGTTCGGCGTCGGCGGGATCGGCCTGGCTGGACACGCTGTTCGGCGTGCGCTTTGGCGGCGCCAGGCGGCCGTCCTTTGCGCCGAGATTGCCGGGTCGTTTCCAGGAAAACACGGCGCCGATGTTAACATCGGCGCGCTTTCTCTCGACAGGGGGCTTCATGCTGCAAATCTCCGCAATTCAGCTCGCCGAACTGCTTGCCGGCATCGGCCGCGCCCAGGCGGCGATGGTCCAGGGACTGGAAAACGAAATGGCCGGCGTGCGCAGCGGCCGCGTCATTCCCGCGGTGCAGGGTGTTGCGCATCTTCGCGATCACCCGGAGCCGACGCTGGTCGACCTGCCCGTGCGCATTTTCCTGTCGAGCATGGGCCGTATCGGCCCAGATCCGGCGGTCATCGCGCGCGACCTGGAGCGGCTGATCAGCGGCACGGTCACCGCGCCAGCGACCAGGGACGAAGCGGCGGCGGCGTCCGCCCCGGGCGGCGGCGCCCTGGATTTCAGCGCGCCGCCGGCGGGCGGTCCGCAATAGCTGCGGCCTAGAAGTCCTTCGGCGGCGGCGGGAACGAAGGCTTTCTCTTCTCCCGCAGAGAAGCGATACCTTCCTTCACCTCCGGGCCGGTAAAGCCGAGCATCTCGTAGGCGAGCGAGGCATCGAAACCCGGCCCCGCCATGCGCAGCCAGTTGTTGAGGCTGGACTTGGTCCAGCGCAATGCGGTCTGCGCGCCTGATGCGAGCTTGCGCGCGACTTCCAGCGCCTTCGCCTGCAATTCTGATTCCTCGCAGCAGAGCGACACGAGGCCGATCCGCTCCGCCTCCTCGCCCGAGACCTGCTCGCAGAGCAGCAGGTAGTACTTCGCTTTCGCCATGCCGCAGAGCAGCGGCCAGACGATCGCCGCGTGGTCGCCCGCCGCCACGCCCAGCCGCGTGTGGCCGTCGATGATGCGCGCGTTCTTCGCCGCAATCGAAATGTCCGCGAGCAGGCCCGCAACCAGCCCGGCGCCCACGGCCGGCCCGTGCATCGCGGAAACGACCATCTTCGAGCAGTTGATGATGTTGTAGACGAGATCCCTCGCCTCGCGCCAGACGCGCACGCGGGCCTCGAAGTCCTGCGTGACCTGCTCCACCATGGCGAGGTCGCCGCCGGCCGAGAAACCCTTGCCGATGCCGCGCAGGATCACGACGCGCGTTTCCGGATCGCGGTCGACGTCCAGCCAGACGTCGGCCAGTTCCTTGTGCAGCCGCGCGGTAGCCGTGGAGAGCTTGCCCTCCTCGCCCATGGCGATTTCGAGGATGCCGGTCTCGAGCCGGCGGATTTTCAGATCTTTGTATTCGGCGTAGTCCATGGCTCATTCTACAATCCACGGATGCGCACACCTGACGAACGATTTGCGAACCTGCCGGACTTCCCCTACGCGCCCCATTACCTGGAATGGCGCGGCCTGCGGGTGCACTACATCGACGAGGGAGGGGACCCACGCGCCGAAGGGCGCGTCATTCCTACATTGCTGTGCCTGCATGGCGAACCGACCTGGAGCTACCTGTACCGCAAGATGATCCCGCCCTTCGTCGCCGCGGGTTACCGCGTGGTTGCGCCGGACCTCATCGGCTTCGGCCGCTCCGACAAGCCCGTGGAGGAAGAGCTCTACAGTTTCGAATTTCACCGCAATATGCTTTTATTCTTCATGGAAAAACTGAATCTCTCCGGCATTGCGCTGGCCGTCCAGGACTGGGGCGGGCTGCTCGGCCTCACGCTGCCCATGGAAATGCCCGCGCGCTTTGCGCGTCTGCTCGTCATGAACACCACGCTCGGCACGGGCGACGTCCCGTTGAGCGAAGGCTTCATCGCGTGGCGCGCCTACGTCAACAAGAACCCCGCGATCGATTGCGGCAAGCTGCTCGGGCGCGCCTGCCCCCATCTGAGCGCCGCCGAAGCTGCCGCCTACGAGGCGCCCTATCCGGATGCCGCGTCAAAGGCGGGGGTGCGCCGCTTTCCGCAGCTGGTCCCCGACCGTCCCGATGCGCCCGGCGCCGCGATCTCGCGCCGCGCGCGCGACTGGTGGCAGAACGGCTGGCAGGGCGAAGCCTTCATGGCGATCGGCGCCAAGGACCCGGTACTCGGCCCGCCGGTAATGAGTGCATTGAGGAAAGTCATCCGCAACTGCCCCGAGCCCTACGTTCACGCCGAGGGCGGGCATTTCCTGCAGGAATGGGGCGGGGACGTCGCCCGGGAGGCATTGAAGCAGTGGAAATAAATTTCGACGACGTAGCGCGCGCGCACGAACGGATTCGCGCACACGTGCACCGCACTCCCGTGCTCGCCTCCGAGACCGTGAACGCGCATACCGGCGCGCAGGTCTTCTTCAAGCCCGAGAACCTGCAGCGCATGGGCGCATTCAAGATCCGCGGCGCCTACAACGCGCTGTCGCAGCTCTCGCCCGACGCAAAGAAACGCGGCGTGGTGGCATTCTCGTCCGGCAACCATGCGCAGGCCGTCGCGCTTGCCGGAAAGCTGCTCGGCATCCCCCGGGTCATCGTGATGCCCGCCGACGCACCCAGAGTGAAACTGGAGGCGACCCGGGGGTACGGGGCGGAAGTCGTTGTTTACGAAAAAAACCAGGACCGGGAAATTCTCGCGGCCGAAATTTCGTCCGCGCGCGGCCTTACGCTGATCCCTCCCTACGACCACCCGCACATCGTCGCCGGCCAGGGCACCGCGGCGAAGGAACTGATCGAGGACGCCGGGCCGTTCGACCTGCTGCTCGTGCCATGCGGCGGCGGCGGCCTGCTCTCTGGCTGCGCGATTGCCGCCAAGCACCTCAATCCGCGCTGCCGCGTGATCGGCGTCGAGCCCGCCGCCGGCGACGATGCGACGCGCTCCTTTCGCAGCAAAACGCTGCAGACGGTGAAAAATCCGGACACTATCGCCGACGGCGCGCGCACGCCTTCGCTCGGCAAGATCACCTACCCGCTGGTGATGAAATACGTCGACGACATGCTGACCGTCACCGACGAAGAACTGCTCGGGACGATGTTCTACCTGTGGGAGCGCATGAAGATCGTCGTCGAGCCCACCGGCGTGCTGGCGGCCTGCGCGCTGCTGCAGAAAAAGCTCGATGCGACGGGCAAGCGCGTCGGCGTGGTGCTCTCCGGCGGCAATGTCGACGTGAAGGCCATCAGCGCCTTGCGCTGACCGCCCATCGGCGCTCTGCGCCGATCCTTCTATCGCTTTGCTATGATTCGGACCCCATGAAATGCATCGAGATCAGCAAACCCGGCGGCCCTGAAGTCCTGGTTCCCGCCGAGCGCCCCACGCCGTCGCCGAAAGCGAACGAAATCCTGGTAAAAGTGGCGGCCGCGGGCATCAACCGCCCCGACGTGCTGCAGCGCCTGGGCAAATACCCGATACCGCCCGATGCCTCGGACCTGCCGGGGCTGGAGATCGCCGGCGAAGTCGCCGCCGTCGGCGCCGACGTTAAGTCGTGGAAAACCGGCGACAAGGTTTGCGCGCTGGTGCACGGCGGGGGCTACGCCGAATATTGCGTCGCGCCCGAAGTGCAGGCGCTGCCGATGCCCAAGGGCCTCTCGCCTGCGGAATGCGCATCGCTTCCCGAAACTTTCTTCACCGTCTGGTCGAACGTCTACGACCGCGCGCGCCTGGCGCCGGGCGAATCGCTGCTGGTGCAGGGCGGCTCATCCGGCATCGGCGTCACCGCGATCCAGATGGCGTCGGCGATGGGCAACCGCGTATTCGCCACCGCCGGCTCGGACGAGAAGTGCGCCGCATGCGTGAAGCTGGGCGCCGAGAAGGCGATCAACTACCGCACCCAGGACTTCGGCGCCGAGATCAAGGCCGCCACCGGCGGCAAGGGCGTCAACGTGATCCTCGACATGGTCGGCGGCGATTACGTGCCGCGCGAACTGAAATGCCTCGCCGACGAAGGCCGGCTGGTCTTCATCGCTTCCCTCGGCGGCGCGAAAGCCGAAATCGACATCTTCGAAATACAGCGGCGGCGCATCGTCATCACGGGCTCGACGCTGCGGCCGCGGCCGGTCGAGTTCAAGGGCGCGATCGCGCGCCGCCTGAAGGAAGTGATCTGGCCGCTCATCGAGGCCGGGAAAATCAAACCGGTGATCTACAAGACCTTTCCGCTCGCGCAGGCGAGCGAGGCGCACCGGCTGATGGAGACCAGCATGCATATCGGCAAGATCGTACTAACGGTCTAAACCAATTTAGCTAGCAATGTGCCGGCGAAAGCGATCGAAATGGCGGAAAGGCGCGCAGGGGGGGCAGGCCTTGCTCCTTTTCCTCTCCGTGCTCGTCGTGGGCTTCATGTGGTACACGGTATCCTCTCTGAGCAAAGTGATGATCGCATCGTACGATCGTGATCAAATAACCGGCCTTGCCCTAAAGTCTGCAAAGGTTGCGCTTCTTGGGTACGTGGCCCAGCAAGCGGCAAAGACCACCGAGCTCTATCCGGGCCGCTTGCCGTGCCCTGAGTCGCTCAGCCAACCCTCTCCACCGACGGGTTCGGCTAACGCTTATGAAGGTCTGGCGGCAGCGGAGACGAACAACCCTTCGTATCCAAACTGTTCCCCCATCGGCCGGCTTCCTTGGAAGACGCTCGGTGTCGACCAGATCCGGGATGGTTACGGAGTACCCCTCTGGTACGCCGTCCCCAGCAACGCAACTTGGGCTTTCATCAACAGTAGTTCGACCCTGACGATAAACCCAGCCCTGACGAATCAACTCAGTTACGACGGCACCTCGAACACGGTGGTCGCGGTCATCATTGCTCCCGGCCCGCCGTTAAACACCACAGGTCTTGCCGGCCCGCCGCCAGCGGGCTGCTCAGCGGTTAACCAGCTAACTAATCGCTACACCGTCCCGTACGTCGTCACCAACTTCCTTGAGTGCGGTGATGCGACTGGAAGCTATACGACAATTGGTCCTTCGTCCTGGAGCAATGATCGAACAATATCCATTACCGCCAATGAGGTGATGGACGCGATATCGGGGGCCATCTCCGATCGACTGCAAAGACAGGTTGCACCGGCGCTGAGCAATTGGCGCGTCACTGAGTCCGTGACGAACTGGAATACATCTTTTTTGCCCTACGCTTCGACCTTCAGCGTTCTTACAACGAATAATCTGTGCGGCAACTATGGAACGGTCGAGGGCCTGCTGCCAACCGCCAGCGCCACATCAGGAACGTGCAATACGTCCTGGTCAACCGGTACTGTTTCGGACGGCGGGCTAGGAATCGGAACTTTGTGTACAAATCCCGGCCACGGTTGTGGCGGATCAGGCACGCCTACATGCGCTCCAGACCCGGTGGCGACACCGACCCAGCTTAAGTGCACGTTCTCCGGCATTACTGATGTAGGCGCTCTACTCGGGCAATTGTCAGTACAAATCACAGCTACCGCGCCAGGAGTGGCAAGCAGTTTTCGGAAATACACCCCAGCATCGCAAGTGACCGTATCAGAGTCACCCTCGCTTCCGTTTGGTGCTACGACTCAAGTAACTGTCGTTAGCAGCACCATAGCGACCGGAACAGGTGTGGGCTCCGTCACATATCAGATCAATGTAACTGGGGCACTGATTGGCGGCTTACTATCGGATTACACCGTAATCATCCCGAATCCGCCGGACGCCGATCTTCTCTCGGATGCGAGAATGACATGGTTTCTGAACAATGGCTGGCCACGGTACACATACTATGGAATCTCTTCGGCAACAACCGTAAATCCCGGGGTAAATAGTTGTCCGGTCGGAGGCGGCGCCCAATGTCTTGTACTGAGCGGAGTGCCCGCGTCATACGGCAACGGTACGTCAAATAACAAGAATTTTATGCTTACGCTAATGGGACGAGCCGTTGGCGCTGAAACACAACCGAGCGATTCGCCGGCGCAATATCTCGAGTCACATACGATCGTCCCCCCATCGCTGACCTATAACTATCAAGCGGTCGGTAGTAACGACCGCTTTGCAACTTGCCCGTTTCAGCAGACGCCCGCGAGCGGCACGCCGGTCACCATATGCAATTGAGACGGGATCTTGCAGGCTTCTCGCTTGTTGAACTAGCGGTGGTATTGGCGATTATCGGACTTGTGATCGCTGGCGGCATGGCAACGCTCTCGTCCCAAACGATCGTGAGAACAAACACAGAAACTTTGGCTCGGCTGAATGCGGCAGCCGATGCGGTGATTGGATTTGCGATTGTCAACCGCAGACTTCCCTGCCCGGCGACTGCTACTTCGGGAGTTGCCAATGGTTCATCGGCGACGACGGGGATTGAGTCATTTTCCAGCGGATCCGCCGCGACTGGCGGTGGTTCGTGTACATCCAGCTTCGGCGGCTACCTTCCGGCTCAAAGTATTGGTTTTACCCCTGTGGATTCCTATGGTTTTGCTGTAGACAGTTGGGGCAATCGGATTCGCTACGCGGTGGCGGGCAGCGTTGCGCTTACCGGGTGTACTGGGTCATCCACTATCCCTCATTTCACCCAGCAAGCGACTCTCAAGACCAATGGCCTCAGCTGCATGCCGGGGACAATGGATTTGGACGTATGCCAGACATCCGTTGGGATCACTGCAACTTCCTGCAATACAGCAGCCCGCGTAGCGAATCAAAGCACTGTCGCGTTCATCATATTCAGTACCGGCCAGAACGGCGCGGTCGCGTCAAGTTATGGGGTGGACGAGACGGCAAATACGAATGGCGATGCGGTGTTTATAAGCCGCGTGCAAAGCGATAGTACGTCGGCCCAGGGCACCTTTGACGATCTCGTCGTGATCGTACCCGCAGGTGTGGTTTACGAAAAGCTCGTCAATGCGGGCGCGCTTCCTTAGCGGAACAAGCCCGATCATCTAGACGACGATGACCGCGAATAAAAAAAAGTGGCTCCTCGTTGCAGTAGCGCTCCTTCCGATCGTGGTCGCCGGGATCCGGCTTTGCTTAGTCGAATCCTACGAATATGCCTTGCACGCCCATGCCAAACGCGATTTCGCGGCGGCTCTGCCCTTTGTGTATGCCAATGCTTTCCTCAATGACTCCGCCGCCTGCGGCTTGTTAGGCACGATGTATCTTTTTGGGCAGGGCGTCGAAAAAGACGGCCCCCAAGCTGAGTATTGGTTGACTAAAGCGGCGAACGGAAATTCAGTCGATGCTGAATCGTTACTTGGTGAAATGTATGCCACGGGTCAGGGCGTTCCGATTGATGGAGATAAGGCTAAGGCATGGCTCACCAAAGCTGCGGCAGCCGGTGACGTCCACGCCCAGGCATTG
>DATGGA010000053.1:0-12605 GCA_035308765.1 Burkholderiales bacterium | reverse complement strand
CACGCCTTCGTGCGCGAGGTGAAGCCGACTCAGGAGGAATGGTTCCGAGGTATCCGGTTCCTCACCGACACGGGCCACTGGTCCACCGGCAAGCGCCAGGAATTCATCCTGATGTCCGACACGCTGGGCGTGTCGATGCTGGTGGACGCCATCAACTACAAGGCGAGCGCGGGCACCACGGAGTCCACCGTGCTGGGGCCGTTCCACCGCGAGCGGGCGCCGGAGTATCCGCTGGGCGCGAATATCTCGAACAACGCATCCGACGGCGAGCCCTGCCTGGTGTCGGGCACCGTCAAGGACGGCAAGGGCAGGCCGGTCGCGGGCGCGAAGCTGGATGTCTGGCAGGCGGGCGCGGATGGCTTCTACGATTCTCAGAAGGGCGATGCTATGAACATGCGCGGCGTGTTCCGCACCGATGCGCAGGGCCGCTTCCACTTCCGCTGCGTCAAGCCCATGCACTATCCGGTACCGCACGACGGGCCGGTGGGCAGCATGCTGACGGCGACAGAACGCCACCCGATGCGGCCGCCGCACCTGCACTTCTGGATCACCGCGCAAGGCTACAAGCAGCTCATCACGCACCTGTTCGTCAAGGGCGGCAAGTACCTGGATTCCGACGCAGTGTTCGGCGTCAAGCCGGAGCTCATCGTCAATTTCAAGAAAGGCAAGGACGGCATCGCCGCCGTGAGCTACGACTTCGTGCTGATGCCCGACAAAGGTAGGAAGAAAAAGAAATAGCGCCACGGGAGGCAACCGCCGCTCGTTCATCTCCCCGAGTGGCTGGCAAGCGTCGTGTCCAACGGACTGCTTACGCCACGACCACCCTTGTTGAGCACGTGCGTGTAGACCATCGTCGTGCTGACGTCGCTGTGGCCGAGCAATTCCTGCACCGTGCGGATGTCGTATCCACCCTCCAGCAGGTGCGTGGCGAACGAATGTCGCAGCGTATGGCAGCTCACCGGCTTCACGATGCGCGCCGCACGCGCCGCAGCCCTGCGCCGTATAGCAGGCTCGCCATCAGCCATTTCGTGTCCTGCATCTGCGCGAGCAATCGCTGCGCCTCGGCGCGCGACAGCACCACAGGTTTGCGCACCGGGCGCTGGGCACGAACCAGGTCCGTGAACCAGGGCAGGTTCTGCCCCAGCAGCTCTTTGTACAGAAACAGCAGCGCCGAGAGCGCCTGGTTCTGGGTTGCCGCCGCAACATTTCTCTCAGTCGCCAGCCAGGACAGGAATGCTTCCACTTCGGTGGCGCCCATCTCCTCTGGGTGTCGCACGCCGTTATGGCGGATGAACCAGCGGATCCAGAACCAGTACGTCTGCTCCGTGCGGCGGCTGTAGTTGCGCCGCCGGATTGCCTCGCGCAACTGCTCGCGAAGGCGCGGCCGTTTTATCTCGGAATCCAGCCCTTTTTGAGAATCAGGTACTTGCGCCATTCCTGCGGCCTATCTCGCCAGCTGGTTATCCATACAGTGCTGTAACGCCATGATTGCAAGGGGCGTTGACAGCGAGTGGAGGCATTCAGGTCTAAGATAGGCCGCAATACTTCTTATGATTGAACGTTAGAACGCACCAATGAACTCCGAAGTACAAGTGACGCCGAAAGGTGAAGTTGACGTGTCTACGTCCGGAGCGGTCTTGCCTTTCGCACTTGCCGCTTTTGCATGGCTGCTTCCCATTGGTTTCGGCTTATGGGCATTTGCTCAATTCGGTTTGCGAAGTCGAACGCTCGGACTACCAGAAGAGGCTTACTTCACGTTCTTTGGCGCTATCCCAGGCCTATTTTCGGCAGGAACTAGTCTCTTTCTCCTCCGTAAGAGACGTCAGTGGCAACTGCCCACATTTCTCAATCGGGAAGCACGGGTCCTCGCCATCAGTCAGATGCTGGTAACCGCTCTTGCCGCGCTCTTCTTTTTGGGGCGGTAGCGCCTATGCGTAGAGTGCGTTCTAACCACCGGTTGTTGAGCGACACTTGCCCGGCACTACGCGCCTTCGCGCGTGCGCCAAAACCGGAACGTTAGGCACCTATGGGACCGCGCTCATTTTCCCTAGCTACTGGCGCTCTCGCGGTCGTGGCGAGCGTTGCATTCCTCGGCCTAGCAGTTAGCGCAGACCATGCAATCGGTGGTAAATCTGGCCTCGGTGATCCGATTCAATTTGCCCACCTCAACACGTATGCTGGAGTCTCGTTTTATTTGGCGGTCCTCGCTTGGCTTACATGCGTCGTCTCCTCGCAGTTTGCGCCGCAACCCTATCGAGGCCGTGCGCTTTTTGGATTTGGCCTGATGGTGCCTGTCTTGAGCTTCATCGGATGGCTTCTGGGACCATTGGTGCCTAACCGGCGGTTCGTGAGCGACGCGTTCCGCGCACCACAACCTAGGCGTTAGGCCGCATGGATATTGTGCCAATGCTGCTCGCAGGGCTTGGTGGTGTCTTTCTCGGGATGCTGCTCACTTCGAGAGTGCTCGGTTGGCTCCAGGCGATTGTCGAAGCGAGAAGTAACGCTGCCTCGCCAGACGGCGCGCCTCATACTTCCATGTTTATGGTCGCGCTGTTGCACTCGGGGCCTTGGCTTCTGATGACAACAGTAGCCGGTGGTGTCATTGCTTTTACCAAGAGCAATGCCGAAGGCTGGGTGTGGTTCTTTTCTGGCGTCGTGATCACGCCGATAGTATTAGTGCCTGCGGCCGTGTTGGTTTCGCGCCGCAAAGCCAAATCGAAGCAGCAGCGGTCAACACATGCAGCCTAACCGCGCGACCCACCCGGAGCCTCTGAAGCAGCGCTCTTTGTGGCATCTTTCATCTCGTCGGCCCGGTGGCCGCGAACGTTAGGCGCTCAGATGGCGCGAAATATCGAGATCAAAGCTCACATCGAGAGCGTCCAGGCGCTCGCTCTGAAAGCGGCCGCTATTGCGGACGAAGGTCCAATCGAAATCGACCAGGACGATACCTTTTTCCGATGCGAATCTGGGCGACTGAAATTGCGCGCTTTTTCTAAGCAGAAAGGCGAACTCATTTTCTACCGCCGTGCGAACCAGCAGGGCCCGAAGGAATCGTTCTATCTTGTTTCCCCAACGTCAACACCAGACACGTTACGCGAGTCGTTGTCCTTGGCATATGGCCAGGTGGGTCGGGTTGAAAAGCACCGCACTCTATTTCTCGTTGGACGGACGCGAGTTCATCTCGATCGCGTCAAAGGCTTGGGCGATTTTTTGGAACTCGAAGTTGTTCTTGAGCAGGGCGAGCCTGCCGAGGCTGGTGTTCAGGAGGCTCACTCCCTTATGGCCAGGCTCGGTGTCGAGCCATCACAATTGATTGAAGGGGCGTATGTTGACCTTCTTACTCAGAATGCGTCTAACCCTTCGCTGCAGTGGCCGACCGTCGGCGTCCGCTGAACTTAAACGTTAGAGCGACATCACCGGCACGCAGATCTCGCATTCGAACGCGCCGGTTTTCGGATCCCAGGCCGAGCCATTCGGGTAGTACTCGAAGCAGGGGCGGGCGTCGGGCCGGTAGCCGCTCGACGGCAGCCATTCCTGCATGATTTCGCGCCACGCCTTGAACACGTCGGCATTGGTGCCCTTGAACTGATACACGGCGTATTTGCCGCCCGCTATGGTGGTTTTCTGCGCGCCGCCGGCGAACGCGAAGTCCGGCGGCACCTCGACGCAGGCGTCGTAGCGGCACTGCTCGGGCGCCGTGGCATTCGGATTGTCGTGGCTGACGCCGTAGCGCGCTCCCGCCCCAAGCTTGTTCGCGACCATCCACGGGGCGACCGTCTGCTGCCAGAACCGCGAGATGGCGTCGCCGTAGGGGCCGACATGGCGAAAGCTGGCGACCGTGACCGGCTGCCGCTCTACTATGGCGACGTTCATGGTTGCCTCCCGCCGATCTGTGTGGTTTCGAGGGTAACTTTTTCCAGTTTGTTCCGGTCGAGCGTCACGCCCAGTCCGGGGCCCGGGGGCAAGCGCATGCTTCCGTCTTTCACTTGCTGGGGTTCGGCAAGGACATCCGCGGACAGGAAATGCAGGCCGGAGTCGTTGGGATATTCGACTTCCGGCAATGCAGAGGCAATGTGCAGGTTGGCCACCGTCGCGATGCCGGTTTCGTAGACGCTGTGCAGCGCGGGCTTCAGGCCGAAGGCGTGCGCGGTGCGGGCCATCCTGCGCCAGGCGTCGATGCCGCCCCACATGAACAGGTCGCCCAGCACCACGTCCACGGCCTTCCTGCGGATCGCGGGCACGAGGTGCTCGTCCTTCACCACCCACATGTTGGTGGCGACCGGCGTCTTCACCGCGGCCTTGAGCCGCGCGATGCCTTCCAGTTCGCCGGTCGGGTCCTCGAAGAATTCCAGGCCCAGCGGATCGAGGCGCCGGCACAGTTCGGTGGCGGTCGCGACGCCGTAGTTGGCGTTGGGGTCGAAGCGGATGCGCGCTTTCGGCATGGCTTCGCGCAGCTCGTTCAGCAGCTTCCAGTCCCACTCGGGCGAGTAAGCGGCGCTTTTCAGCTTGAAGGAGCGGAAGCCGGATTTGCGCACCTGCTCGAGCGCGAATTCCACCACCAGCCTGGTATTGGCGGGCACATCCAGGTGATCGGTCAGATCCTTGCGCGTGCCGGCTTTCGTCAGGATCGCCGCGGGCAGGGTGGAAACCACGTCGATGGATTCGCGTTTTCGCGCGCCAATGAGCTCGGCGAGCGGCATCTTCAGCGATCGCGCGGTCGCATCCCAGGCCGCGAGGTCGAGGCCGGCAAGCGTCGCCAGGCCGTTGCGGCCGAAGCGGTTGTCGTAGGTGCTTTTGCCGAGGAAATCCCTGAGCGCGAAGCGGTTCAGCGCGTCCTTGCCGGGCAGCTCTTTCGCGAAACGCTGCGCGAGCGAGTAGACGTCGGGCGTGCCCCAGGTTTCGCCCAGGCCGGTGACGCCGTTCTCCAGCGTGAGTTCGACCACCGTGCGCTCGGTCTTCTGGATCACGTACATCGAGCCCGCGTGCACCATGGTGAGCGGGATCGATACGCGGGTGAGGCGTATCGAGGAAATGGCTAGTTCCGCCACTGAATCTTTTTGAAGGAGGGTTCGAGGGACCAGTCAATGCCTATGCCGGGCAACTCGGAAACGTTCACCTCTTTCGCGGCATCGGTTCGAACGATTATTCTTGTGTCTTCTCCCCTCAGCGTCGCTGCAAGCGCGGCGCAATACTGGATCTCCCACGGGTGCGCGTTCGGCGCGAGCAGGGCGATGCAGAGGTCGAACGCGGCGGCGACGGCGGCGATGGTCTGCACCATTTCCACCGAACCCCAGGCGAAGGGATCGATGCGCAGCAGTTCGTGGCGGCCGTCGAGGATGTCCTTGCGAAGCGCGGTCCAGTCGGCGGGGATGGCTGGCACCCCGTCCCTGACCAGTTTTACTGTTTTTCTGTAGGAACCGCCAAGAAGGCCGTGCAGCGGCACACCCCTGGCCCGGCCCAGCGCATCCCAGGCGGCCATGTCGCGCGCAACGCCCGCATCCAGGTTCAGAGTGAAGCCGAAGCCCGCCATGCCGCCGGCATCGAGCACGCGCGCCACCAGCGCTTCCGCGCCCGAGGCGACGCGCAGCGAATGCACGTGCGTATGCGCGATGGAGACCGGGGCCGCCACGTCTCAGCGCCAGACTTCGCGCGCGACCTCGACGACGCGCTCGAGCTTGCGCCACTGCTCGTCGGCGCTGAGGCTGTTGCCGTGGTGCGTGCTGGAGAAGCCGCACTGCGGCGACAGGCAGAGATTTTCGAGGGGCACGAACCTGGCGGCGTCGTCGATACGCTTCTTCAATTCGTCCCTGCTTTCGAGTTTCCCGACTTTGGTCGTGACCAGCCCGAGAACGACCTTCTTGTCCTTCGGCAGGTAGCGCAGCGGCTCGAATCCGCCCGAGCGCTGATCGTCGAATTCCATGAAGAAGGCGTCCACGCCCGAGGAGAACATCGCCTCGGCGACCGTCTCGTAGCCGCCCGAGGCGACCCAGCTGCTCTTGAAGTTGCCGCGGCAGGTGTGCATCGTCACCGTCATGCCCGCGGGCCGGTCCCTGAGCGCCTCGCTGACCGCGTCGGCATAGGTGCGCGGCAGTTTCGCCGGATCGTCGCCGTTCTTGCGCGCGGTTTCCCGGATCTTCGGGTCGCAGAGATAGGAGAAGCTGACGTCGTCCAGTTGCAGGTAGGTGCAGCCCGCGTCCGCGAGATGCCGGATCGCCTTGCGGTAGGCGGCGGCGGTATCGGCCCAGAACTCCGCCAGGTCCGGATAGACCTGCTTCGAAATCGAACTGCGTCCGCCGCGCAGGTGCAGCATGGTCGGGGAAGGAATGGTGAATTTCGCGGTCTGTCCGGCGTTTTGCTTCAGGAAAGCGAAATCCTGCACCATGATCGGCTTCGAGCAGCCGACCTTGCCGGTGACCGAGGGGATCGGCGGCTGCTCCTCGGTGCCGCCGAACTTCGGCCCCGGATTGACGATGGCGGTGACGCCGTCCAGCTGCGTCATGAAATCGAGGTGCCACCAGTCGCGGCGCATCTCGCCGTCGGTGACCGCCTGCAGGCCGACGGATTCCTGTTTCCGGATTGCTTCCCTGATGCATCCGTCTTCCAGGGATTTCAAGTCCCCGGAGGACAGCTCATGCTTCTTGAACTTTGCCCTTGCCTCTGCAAGTTCCCTGGGTCGAAGCAGGCTGCCAACCTGGTCGGCACGGAACGGCGGCTTCATTTCGGCCTGATAGCGTCCGCCGTACCCTGTATGAAGGCCTTGATCTTCTCCAGGTCCGCCGCCGTGAGCTTGCCGGTGAAATCCGGCATGCCGTTCGCCATGAACGGTCCCTTGAACACGATCTTGTCCAGGTTGGCGATGGTGTCGCGCGCAGAGTAGCCGAGGTTCCTCACGTTGCCGCCGCGGTCAACGCCCGGCACGCCGTGGCAGACGATGCAGTAGTTGACGAAGATGAGCGTGCCTTCCTTGACGTTCGCCGGGTCGTAGGGAACACCCTGCACCAGCGCGCCCAGCTGGTAGGCGACGAAGTCCGGCGCTTTCGCCTTGCCGCCGAGCGCGAAGGTATAGACGGTCCCGGGCCCCTTGAGGTCGCTCGCGCGGTTGTTGACGCCGTAGGCGCCGCCCCAACCGGCGGCAATCGACACGTACTGCTTGCCGTCGACCATGTAGGTGGAGGGCCCCGCGACGACGCCCGTACCCACGGGCGTTTCCCAGAGCCTGGTGCCGTTTTTTGCGTCGAAAACCATGAAGCGCCCGTCGGCCGTGCCCTGGAACACGAGGTTGCCCGCCGTGGTGAGCGTGCCGCCGTTCCAGGGCGAGACGTGCTCCTGGCGCCAGACTTCCTTCTGCTGCACCGGGTCCCAGGCGATCAGGCGGCCGAAGGGCTTGCTGGTCGGCGGCACGGCGTTGAGATAGGTGGCCAGGTTCCAGCCGACGCCCGCGCTGAACTCGCCCGGCTGCGGGCTGTTCCTCTTCCAGCTCTTGTCGTCCATCAGCGTGAGCGGGATGCCGTGCACCGGCATGTAGACGAGCCCGGTCTGCGGATTGAACGACATCGGCTGCCAGTTGTGAGCGCCGAAGGCGCTCGGGATGATTTCGCGCGGCCGGTCGGCGAGGCGCGCTTGCGGCGTTTCGATCGGACGGCCGTCGGCGTCGTAGCCGCTCGCCCAGTTGACGTCGGCGAAGTTCTTCGCCGAGATGAATTTGCCGTTGGTGCGGTCGATGACGAAGAAGAAGCCGTTCTTGGGCGCGTGCAGGATCACCTTGCGCGGCTTGCCGTCGATCTTGAGGTCGGCGAGGATCATCGGCTGGGTGGAGGTGAAATCCCAGCTGTCGCCGGGCGACTCCTGGTAGTGCCACATGTACTGCCCGGTGTCGGGATCGAGCGCGACGAGAGAGGCGAGGTACAGGTTGTCGCCGCCGGCCGGGCTGCGCGCGTTCCGAGACCACGGCGAGCCGTTGCCGGTGCCGATGTAGAGCAGGTTCAGCGCCGGATCGAATGCCATCGTGTCCCACGGCGTGCCGCCGCCGCCGGCTTCCCAGTACTTCGCGCTCGGGTCCCAGGTCGTCGAGGCCTTCGCCATCGAGGCATCCTCGAAGGGCTTGCCCGGGTCGCCGGGCACCACGAACCAGCGCCACTTCTGCGCGCCGGTCTGCGCGTCGTAGGCGGTGACGTAGCCGCGCACGCCGAGCTCGGCGCCGCCGTTGCCGATGATCACCTTGCCCTTCACCACGCGTGGCGCGCCGGTGATGGTGTAGGGGCGCGAGTGGTCGATCACCGTGTCCTTCTCCCATGCGACCTTGCCGGTCGCAGCGTCCAGCGCGATCAGGCGGCCGTCGTAGGCGCCGACGTAGACCCTGCCCTTGTAGAGCGCGACGCCGCGGTTGACCACGTCGCAGCAGCCCTTCCAGCCGCCTTCGCGGTTCACCTTCGGGTCGTAGCTCCACAGGCGCTTGCCGGTGCGCGCGTCGATGGCGTGCACCACGCTCCAGGAGGCGGTGACGTACATGATGCCGTCCACCACCAGCGGCGTTGCTTCTACGCCGCGCGACGACTCCAGGTCGTAGGACCAGACCAGTCCGAGTTTGCTCGCATTGCCGGCGTTGATCTGGTCAAGGCGGCTGAAGCGCGCTTCGGTGTAATCGAGGCCGTAGCTGAGCCAGTCCTTCGCCGACTTGCCGTTCGCCTGGATGGCGGCGCCGTCGACCTTGCCGGTGACCGCGCGGATGTGTTCGGGCGAACTCTTGCCGGCGCCCTGCGCGGGAGTTGCGACGGCGGCGATTGCGATGGCGATCGTAGCTGCGGTGCCGAAGTTCATTTTTCCCTCCCAGGAATGCTGAACGGAACGTCTGTAAATGTACTCCTGTTCAAGCCGCTCCGGACGACCCGGCCGTTCAGCTCGCGCCCGAGGACCTGTTCGCAGAATTCCGCGGCGGCGAGCAGCTGGTCCAGGTTTATCCCGGTGGCGATGCCCATGGACTCGAACAGGCTGACCAGGTCCTCGGTGCAGACATTGCCGGTGAAGCCGCCGCCGTATTTCACCTTTGCGGGATGTCCGCCGACGCCGCCGAACGACGAATCGAAATGGCGCACGCCGGCTTCGTGCGCCGCAACATAGTTGACGAGTCCCGTGCCGCGAGAATCGTGGAAATGGGCGATGGGCGTGACGCCCTTCATGTGCCTGAAAAGGCTTTTCACGGAAAGCGGCGAGGCCACGCCGGTGGTGTCGCCGATCGCCACGTGGTCCACCCCCAGAGCGGCGAAGCGGGAGACGTCGTCCAGCACGCTGCCCGGATCCACCCTGCCCTCGAAAGGGCAGCCGAACGCCACCGACACGGTTCCGACCATGCGGAAGCGGCCGCCCGCCGCATTCACCATCTCCTCGATGTTCGCCCACTGCTCGGCGCGGCTGCGCTTGAGGTTCTTCCGCGTGTGTGCTTCGGTGGCGGAGACCAGCAGGCTGATTTCATTGACGCCGAAACCGGCATCCAGATCGACCAGCGCCCTTTGCACCGCCCTGGGGTTTGCGCAGGTGGCTTTGTAACGGGTATCCGGTTTTCTTTTCAAGCCCTTCAGCATTTCGCTCGCGTCCGCGAACTGCGGCACGACCTTCGGGTTCGAGTAGGAGGTCGCCTCCACGCGGGGGAAGCCGATCTCCGCGAAGCGTTCCACCAGCGCGCGCTTGGTGTCCGTGGGGACGAAGGCCGGCTCGTGCTGCAGCCCGTCGCGCGCGAAACACTCGCACAGGATGACGTCCGACATAGTTGACAGCATCAACCAATTGCGCGAAGCTGTCAACGCCTATGAAAACCCTGATCCAGCCGCGCGACGAGCGCGCCCAGCCGGCGCGCATCATCCCCGGCTACCCGCAGACGCCGCTGCGCAATCCGGCGCAGCCGCTGGTGAGGCGCGCTCCCACGCTCTCCGAGCTTACCGGCCCGGTGGAGGTGGCGAAGCGCGTCAGGCTGCTGGGCGGCGACATCGCCGGCCGCGGCGAGCAGCAGGCCATCGGCCAGCTGATCCATCTCAGGGTGCAGGTGCTGGACGAGGACGGCGCGCCGGTCGGCGGCTCGGTGGTGGAAATCTGGCAGGCGAACGCCGCGGGGCGCTACATCCACCCCAACGACGACGACCACGCGCCGGCGGACCGTAACTTCTACGGCGCGGCGCGCGTGGTCACCGACGAGACGGGCGCGTTCGAGCTGCGCACCGTCAAGCCGGGCGCCTACCCCGTGCCGACGCGGGACGGCTGGTGGCGGCCGCCGCACATCCACTTTTCCCTCTTCGGCAAGGTCTGGCTGTCGCGCCTGGTGACGCAGATGTACTTCCCGGGCGAGCCGCTTAACGCGCAGGACCGGATATTCAACGCGGTCCCTGACGCCGCGGCGCGCGACAGGCTCGTTGCGCGCTACATCCCGCCCACGGCCGAACCCTACAACGCGCTGGTCTTCGAGCACCAGATCGTGCTGCGCGGAAGCACTGCGACTCCGGAGCAGTCCTGATGTCGACGCCGGTCCAGCCATGAAGATTCCGACAGGGGAGGCCACGATCGGGCCTTTCTTTCCTCCGCGCTACGTCGACCAGGGGGCGAACGATCTCACCCTGTTCGAGGGGCGCAAGGCGAAAGGCGAGACGATCGAGATCCATGGCCGCGTGATGCAGGAAGACGGCACGGCGCTGGAAAACCTGATCGTCGAAATCTGGCAGGCGGACGCGAATGGCGTCTTTCGCCATCCCGCCGACCCGCGCCACGCGCAGGCCGACCCGGATTTCCTCGGCTGGGGCCGCGCGGCGACCGACGGCAGGGGGAATTACCGCTTCAGGACCATCCGGCCGGGTGCGCCCGAAGGACGCCGGCCGCATGTCAATTTCATGGTGATGTTTTCGGGCCTGATGCGGATCCTGAAGACCACGATGTTCTTCGAGGATGGTAACGACCCTGTACTTCGTGCTGTTCCGGCTTTCCGGAGAAAACTTCTTGTGGCGGAAAAAAAAGAAGGCATTCTTGTCTTTGACATTCGCTTGCGCGGAGAGAACGAGACGCCGTTTTTCGATGACTAAGCCCACGATACGGGAACTGCTCTCCTACCGGCTGCACCGCGTGGCGAACCTGCTGTCGCGCGGCGCCGAGCTGCGCTACCGGCGCGAGTTCGGCGTCAGCCTCTGGGAATGGCGCACCGTCGCGCTGCTGGGCGGCGCCCTGGAGCCGCAGTCGCTGAACGAGCTCGCGCGCGCCGCTGGCATGGACAAGGGGCAGATGAGCCGCGTCGTGTCGGGTTTGACGCGGCGCAAGATCGTGTTCCGCGAAACCGACGCCAACGATGCGCGTGGTATCCGTCTTTCGTTGACCGCGTCGGGGAAAAAGCTGTACCGCAAACTGATCGGCGCCGCCGCCGAAAGGAACAGCGCCTTCCTCGGCTGCCTGAGCGCGCAGGAGCGCGACTGCCTGGAGCGCGCGATGACCAAGCTCGCGAGCGAGGCGAGAGGCTTCATCCAGAAGGAACACGCGGTGCAACCGCGTCCCGCACGCGCGCGATGAACGAGCTCCTTGCAGAAGACCGCGGCGCGGTGCGGATCCTCACCATGAACCGGCCGGAGAAGCGCAACGCGCTGAATACCGCGCTGACCCGGGCGTTGCTTGAGGGGCTGCGCGCGGCGGATGGCGACGAGTCCGTCGCCTGCGTGCTGCTCACCGGCGCGGGGCGGGGGTTCTGCGCGGGCGCCGACCTGTCGGAATTCAAGGACCTGGTGCCGGAGAAGCGGCAACTGGTGGAGGAGCGCGCCGAACTCACCATGCAGCTGCAGCTCGCGTTCTCGAAAATGGCGAAGCCGGTGGTGACCGCGATCAACGGCGCCGCCATGGGCGGCGGCGCGGGCCTGGCCATCGCCGCGGATCTCGCGGTGATGGCGGAAAGCGCGAAAATCGGCTACCCGGAAACGCGCCACGGCATCGTCGCAGCGATCGTGATGGCCAACCTGGTGAGGCAGGTCGGGCGCAAGCAGGCCTTCGAACTGGTTTCCCTTGGGGAGCCTTTGACATCGCATGCAGCTCTTTCATGCGGGATGGTCAATCGCGTCGTTCCAGACCGGGACCTTCTGTCTTCAGCCTTGCTTCTGGCAGACAAGCTTTCAAATGTGGATGCGAAAGCTTTGAGGGCAACAAAACAGTTGTTCCACGAAGTCGCAGACCTGCCGCTGGAAGAAGCGCTGCTGCGCGGCCGTGAATTGAACAAGCGGATGCGCGCCTTCCGCAGGGCGTAACCATGCATGGGCGTCACGTTCGCACTCGTCGCGATGCTGTGTTTTTCCTCGAACATCCTGTTCACGCGCTATGCCGTGGCGCGGCTGCCGGTGGATGCCGGTTTTTTCATCGTGCTGGCGACCAACATCCTGTTTCCGGCCGTGCTGTTCTCGGTCGAGCTGGCGCTGCGCTCGACGCCGCTGGTCTGGAACTGGAAGGGGGCGGGGATGTTCGCGATCGGCGGCGTGATCGGAACTTTTCTCGGGCGCCGCTTCCTGTTCGACGCGGTGCGCGTGCTGGGGCCGTCGCGGGCGAGCGTGTTTCACTCCACAGCCCCCGCGTTCGCGCTGCTGGGCGCCTGGCTG
>DATGGA010000052.1:0-55901 GCA_035308765.1 Burkholderiales bacterium | reverse complement strand
CGTGTCCTTCGCCCCGGCCAGCGCGCGGGTGTTGGCGATCGTGTCTTCGAACGCGGCCTTGACGGCATTGGCGTTCAGGCTGACAAACTTCTCGACCGCGGCGAACTGCGAGCTCGCCAGGGCAAGGAACGCATCGATATTGGCCTTGTTCGCGGCCTGGATCTGCTCAGGGGTTACGTACATTTGAATCTCCTTAATATTAATAGTCGGTTGAATGATCGGTTAAGCAATCTTTTGGGCGCTTTGTGCGCCGCAGCAAAGTGAATTCTACCCCTGAGACGCTAGTAGTCAACAGTTTTTTGCAGTGCACCATAAACAGTTGATGTATCGCACAAAGGTGGGGCAGGGAATGCCCCGGAATGTATCAACCGGTGCGGATCGATATAAAAGTTAGGGCTTGCTAACAAATCATGGACCGTCACCAGCATGAACAGCATCCGGCCCGCCTTTGGTGGGTATTGGCCGGGCTGACGGTCGTCTGGGGTTTCAACTGGACGGCGATGAAGGTGGCGATTTCGGAGATCGCGCCCTTCACCTTCCGCACACTCTGCCTGGGTGCTGGCTCCGGCCTGCTGTTCGCGTTCCTGCGTGCGAGCGGCCAGCCGCTGGCGATCCCGCGTAGCCAGTGGAAGCGGCTTGTCCTGATCGCGTTCTTCAGCATCACCTGCTGGAACACCCTGGTGGTGTTCGGTCTCGCGCACATCCCTTCCGGCCGCGCAGCCATCCTCGCCTACACCATGCCTGCATGGGCGATCCCGCTCTCGGTGCTGATCCTCGGCGAGCGCGTCACCCCGCGCAAGTTGCTCGGTCTCGCGCTCGGTATGGCCGGGATGGCGCTGCTGGTGTGGGACGAGTTCGCGCGCCTGCAGCGCGCGCCGCTGGGGGCGTTGCTCGTGCTAGCCGCCGCTTTTACGTGGGCGATCGGCACGCTGCTGCAGAAAAAGTACCCGGTGAAAGCGCCGCTGCCGGCCTATACCGCGTGGATCATGCTGCTGGGCGGCGTGCCCATCTACCTGGGTGCGCTGGTGTTCGAGGATTTCGGCAAGCTGGGCGAGGTAGGGCTGCGTCCGCTGCTTGCCGTCGCCTACAACGTCCTGTTCGCCTTCGCCTGGGGGCACTGGGCGTGGATCAAGCTCGCCACCTCCATGTCGGTCACGGTGTTTTCGCTCAGCATGCTTGTGATCCCAGTGGTCGGGGTTTTCAGCGGCATGCTGTTTCTCGGCGAGCAGCCCGGCTGGGCGGAATACCTGGCGCTCGCCCTCGTGCTTGGGTCGCTCGCCACCGTCGTCGTGCCGCCGAGGAAAGTTACTTAGGACGTTGCAGCGCGCGCCCGAGGAATGCGCGCGGGGTCCCAATGGCTTGCCGCCCATTCCAGCAGCTCGTCGGCAACCAGGCCCGCAGGCACGGCCATGCCCAGGAACTCGAGTGCCGCCGGAATGTCATCGGGCCCTGCGTCGGCTGCATGCGTTTGCTTTGAAAGTTTCTCGCCGGCGCTGTTCGTGGCAACGGGCGTGTGGAGGTAGCGCGGCGTCGCCACGCCAAGCAACCGTTGCAGGTGGATCTGCCGCGCAGTCGAATCGAGCAAGTCTGCGCCGCGCACTACGTCGGTCACGCCCTGCGCGCCGTCGTCCACGACCACCGCAAGCTGGTAGGCGAAGACGCCGTCCGCGCGCAGCAGCACGAAATCTCCGACCTCGGCTTCGACGGACTGCGCGATTTCGCCTTGCACCCTGTCGCTGAAGCGGATCGTCGCCGCATCTGTACGTACGCGCACGGCGCGCGCGGATTTCCCAGCCGGAATGCCTTCGCGGCAGGTTCCGGGATAGATGCGCGAGCCGTCGATCGCGAGCGCCGAATCTTCCAGTTCCCCGCGCGTGCAGGCGCATGGATAGCTGCGAGCCCCGAGCTTCCGGAGCGCATCCTGATAAAGATGCAGCCGTGCGCTTTGGTAGATGACGGGTCCGTCCCACACCAGACCGAAGGCCTCCAACTGGCGCAGTATCGCGTCAGCTGCGCCGGGGATGACCCTGGGCCGGTCGAGGTCTTCCATCCGCAAAAGCCAGCGACCGCCGGCGCGGCGGCAGTCGAGCCAGCTCGCCAGTGCGGCGACCAGCGAACCGAAATGCAGCGGACCAGTGGGCGAAGGCGCGAAACGACCGACGTAAGACATGCTCGCTTGAAGCGATGGCTGTTGCCCCAATATACACTGCAGCTTTTACGCGAAAGGACTCCGGCAATGGCGACGATCGAACTGACCAAAGACAACTTCGAACAGACGATAAATAACAATCCGATCGTCATCCTCGACTTCTGGGCGCCCTGGTGCGGCCCCTGCCGCGGTTTCGCGCCGGTGTTCGAAAAGGCCTCCGAATCGCACCCGGACGTGGTCTTCGCCAAGGTGAATTCCGACGAACAGCAGGAGCTGGCCGGCTCGTTCAACATCCGCTCGATCCCGACGCTGATGGTGTTCCGCGAGAAGGTGATCCTGTTCCAGCAGGCGGGCGCGCTGCCGGGCCAGGCGCTGGAGCAGGTGCTGACGCAGGCGAAATCGCTCGACATGGCGAAAGTCCATGCCGAGATCGCGGCGCAGAACGCGGCCGAGGCAGCGGCGCCGGGCGCGGCCGCCAAGGGCTGAGCCCATGATCGAAGTCAGGCGCGGCGGCGAGCGCGGCCATGCCGAGCACGGCTGGCTTGATTCCTGGCACTCGTTCTCGTTCGCCGATTATCACGATCCCGCGCACATGGGATTCAGCGCACTGCGCGTGATCAACGAGGATCGCATCCAGCCCGGCACCGGCTTCGGCACCCACGGCCACCGCGACATGGAGATCATCAGCTATGTGCTGGAAGGCGCGCTCGGGCACAAGGATTCGATGGGCACCGGCTCGACCATCGTCCCCGGCGACGTGCAGCGCATGAGCGCGGGGCGCGGCGTGCAGCACAGCGAGCAGAATCACGACAAGGCGGGGGTCACGCACTTCCTGCAGATCTGGATCGAGCCGAACGTGCGCGGCATCGCGCCCGGCTACGAGCAGAAGCATTTCGATGCCGCGTCCAAGCGCGGCCGGCTGCGCCTCGTCGCTTCGCCCGACGGCGCGGAAGGGTCGGTGATGATTCACCAGGATGCGCGCATCTACGCCGGCCTTTTCGATGGCGCCGAGCGCGCGTCGCAGCCGCTTGCCGCTGGGCGCAAGGCCTACCTGCACGTCGTGCGTGGCAAGATCGTGGTGAACGGCACGCCGCTCGCCGCGGGCGATGCGCTCAAGATGACCGAGGTCTCCGAGGCCGTGCTGGAAAAGGGCGCAGCCGCCGAAGTATTGTTCTTCGACCTGCCCTGAGAAAGGAATGCCATGGACACCGGAATTTCCGCCAAGGACCGCGCCGCAACCGCCAAAGGCCTGTCGCGGCTTCTCGCGGATACCTACGTGCTGTACCTCAAGACGCATAATTTCCACTGGAACGTGGAAGGCCCGATGTTCCAGACCCTGCACCAGATGTTCATGGACCAGTACACCGAAGCCTGGAACGCGGTCGACCCGATTGCCGAGCGCATCCGGGCCCTCGGTCACTATGCGCCGGGGGGCTACGGGCAATTCGTCAAGCTCGCCACCATCGAGGAAGCCGACGGCGTGCCCAAGGCGGAAAAAATGGTGCGCGAGCTGATCGAAGGGCAGGAAGCGGTCGTCCGCACCGCGCGCTCGGTGCTGCCGCTGGCCGAGAAATCCAACGACCAGCCGACGCTTGACCTGCTTACGCAACGCCTCGATATCCATGAAAAGAATGCCTGGATGCTACGGAGCCTGCTGAAGAAGTAGTATTGCCGCCATGAGCGGCACGCGCATCGAGAAGGACTCCTTCGGGACGATCGAGGTTCCGGCAGAGCGACTGTGGGGCGCGCAGACCGAGCGCAGCCGGCGGTTCTTTCGCATTTCCAGCGAGCGTATGCCGCTCAGCGTGATCCACGCGCTCGCCCTCGTGAAGCGCTCGGCGGCGCGCGTCAACGCATCTCTCGGCCTGCTCGACGCGAAGAAGGCGGAAGCGATCGCGCGCGCCGCCGACGAAATCCTCGCCGGTCGGCACGACGAGGAATTTCCGCTGGTGGTCTGGCAGACCGGTTCGGGTACGCAGTCGAACATGAACGTCAATGAGGTGATCGCCAACCGCGCCTCCGAGATCATGGGCGGCGAGCGCGGGCCGAAACGGCTGCTGCATCCGAACGACGACGTCAATCTCGGGCAGTCCTCGAACGACGTCTTCCCGACCGCGATGCACGTCGCCGCCGCGCGCGCGCTCCAATCCGAGGTGATTCCCGCGCTTGACCGCCTGTGCG
Organism: Burkholderiales bacterium; assembly: GCA_035308765.1. Classification (GTDB taxonomy): domain Bacteria; phylum Pseudomonadota; class Gammaproteobacteria; order Burkholderiales; family SG8-39; genus RBG-16-66-20. The sequence goes on along the minus strand of DATGGA010000052.1, from coordinate 51,571 downwards.
CGGCGCTCGCCGCCAAGCGCGACGTCTTCGCGGCGATCGTCAAGATCGGCCGTACGCACCTGCAGGATGCGACGCCGCTGACCCTCGGTCAGGAATTCTCCGGCTACGTGGCGCAGCTCGAGCAATCGCGCCGCGCCCTGGACGCGGTCCTGCCCGGCCTCTACCAGCTCGCCATCGGCGGCACCGCGGTCGGCACCGGGCTGAATACGCACGCGGAATTCGGCCAGCGCGCGGCGACGGAGATCGCGCGCGTGGCGCGCCTGCCGTTCGAACCCGCGCCCAACAAGTTTGCCGCGCTCGCCGGGCACGAGGCGCTGGTATTCGCGCACGGCGGGCTGAAGACGCTCGCGTCGTCGTTGACGAAGATCGCCAACGACGTGCGCCTGCTCGCTTCCGGGCCGCGTTCCGGGATCGGCGAGATCTCGCTGCCGGAAAACGAACCCGGCAGCTCGATCATGCCGGGGAAGGTCAATCCGACCCAGGCCGAGGCGATGACGATGCTGTGCGCGCAGGTGTTCGGCAACGATGTCGCGCTCAATATCGGCGGCGCCTCGGGCCACTTCGAGCTGAACGTCTACAAGCCGCTGATCATCCATGCTTTCCTGCAGAGCGCGCGGCTGCTCACCGACGGCATGGCGAGTTTCGAAGAACATTGCGCGCGCGGCATCGTGCCGAACAAGGACCGCATTAGCGAGTTGCTCTCGCGTTCGCTCATGCTGGTGACCGCGCTCGCGCCCCACATCGGCTACGACCGGGCCGCCGAGATCGCCAAAAAGGCGCACAAGGAAGGCAGCACTCTGCGTGAGGCGGCTGCCGCGCTCGGCTACGTCAAGGAACAGGACTTCGACCGTTGGGTGCGTCCCGAGGATATGGTTTGAATCAGGTCGTCGTTCTCGTCTCGGGCCGGGGCAGCAATTTGCAGGCGATCCTCGACGCGGGTATCCCGGTGTCTGCAGTGATCAGCAACGTCGCCAGCGCCGGCGGGCTCGCGATCGCGGCGAAGGCGGGCATTCCGGCCAAAGTCGTCCCGCACAGGGATTTTCCCTCGCGGGATGCCTTCGACGACGCGCTCGCCGGGGAGATTGACGGCTTCCAGCCGAAATTGGTAGCGCTGGCCGGGTTCATGCGCGTGCTGACCCCGGGATTCGTGCAGCGCTACGCGGGCAGGCTGATCAACATCCATCCGTCGCTGCTGCCCGTGTTTCCCGGGCTGGACACCCATCAGCGCGCACTTGACGAGGGCGTGAAGATACACGGCTGCACGGTACACTTCGTCACGACGGACCTCGATCACGGACCGATCGTGGCCCAGGCTGCGGTTCCGGTCCGACGCGATGACACTGCAGAATCCCTGGCGGCGCGCGTGCTATCCCGGGAGCACATCGTGTATCCGCGCGCCATCGGCTGGTTCCTGGACGGCAGGCTGGTCGTCGAAAACGGTCTCGTCCACGTTAAGGGAAATGATGCGCAACTACTTGGTCCTGACAGTACTTAGCCTCGCTTCCGCGGTTGCTGCTGCGGCGCCGCCGCAGAAGATCGAGATCGTCTATGAAGTATCGCGTAATGACCTGGTCCTGGCGGAGGTGACCCAGCGCCTGGAGCACGACGGGCACTCCTATCGTTTGACCGAAACCACCAAGGGCAGGGGGCTGCTTGCGCTGCGCGGTGATGCAGACCGCGCCAGCCAGGGCATGGTCGCGGGCGACGGCCTGCGTCCCGCGAAATTCGAAGACAAGCGCAGCGGACGGGACTCGCTGCATGTGGAATTCGACCCTGCTTCCAAGACGCCGACGCTGCAGCAGCAGGATCAGCTCAGCTTGATGTGGTCTTTTGCCTTCGCGCCGCCACGCGCAGCGGCGGCGGTAAGCGTGGCCGACGGCAAGCGCGTGACGTCCTATACCTACCAGCCGGCGGGGCGGGAGCGCGTAAAGACTCCGGCGGGCGAATTCGAAGCGCTCAAGTTCGTCAAGCGCAGGGACAATCCGAAGGACAAGGTCACCGAGGTGTGGTTCGCCATAGACCGGCAGAACATTCCGGTCCGTATCCTCGTGGTCGACAAGGACGGCAATCGCATCGATACGCTGGCCGCGAAAATATCGGCGCAGTGAAGCCCCGCATTGAAATCGCGCCTTGAAACCCTCTAGGGCTCTGCTTGCGCAGGCGGTAACTGCGCTGGCGGAACTGCTCGAATTCTCCGGCCCGGCGGACCAGGCGCTCTCCGCCTATTTTCGCAGTCATCGCAATCTCGGCCAGCAGGACCGTGCTTTCATTGCGGAGACGGTATTTGCCGTGCTGCGGCGCAAGCGTTCTCTGGAGGCGGCAGCGGGCAGCGCGACGCCGCACGATCTCGCGATCGCCGCGCTGGTCCGCGTCTTCGGCCTGTCCGGGCGGGCGCTCGAGGGTGAAGCCGGGCTCGTGACGCGGATCAAGTCGGCGGCAAGCCGGGATTTCGCGGCGGCGGTGCAGGCCGACCTGTCGGACTGGCTCTGGCAGCGCCTGACTGCCGAATATGGTTCCGAAGAAGCAATGGCGATCGCCCAGGGGCTGCTCGGCCCCGCACCGCTGGATCTGCGGGTCAACCTGGCCAGGCTCCCGCGCGGCGAGGCGCTGGCGCGGCTGGATCTGGAGGCCTCGCCCACGCCATATTCGCCGGCAGGAATCCGACTCAAGGGGAAGCCGCAGATCAACCGCCACGCGCTGTTCCTCGACGGTTCGGTCGAGGTGCAGGACGAGGGCAGCCAGCTGCTCGCTTACCTGGTTGCGCCGCGGCGCGGGGAGATGGTGGCGGACTTTTGCGCGGGCGCCGGCGGCAAGACGCTGGCGCTTTCGATGCTGATGCACGGTACCGGCCGCGTCTACGCGATGGACGTATCCGGCAAAAGGCTGCGCGAGCTCGCGCCCCGCGCGGCGCGGGCCGGGATTTCAAACGTTCACCCCATCGTGCTTTCGGGCGAAGGCGACGTGCGCGCCAAGCGCCTCAGCGGCAAGCTCGACCGCGTGCTGGTGGACGCGCCCTGCAGCGGCTTCGGCACGCTCAGGCGCAATCCGGACCTCAAGTGGCGCCACGACGCGAGCGACGTCGCGGAGCTGGCGGCCAAGCAATTGCGGATATTGGTGGCCTCCGCAAAGCTCCTCAAACCCGGTGGTCGGCTCGTCTACGGGACCTGCAGCATCCTGTCCGAGGAGAACGAGGCGGTCGCCGAGCGTTTCGCGGCGGAACATCCGGAGTTCAAGCCGCTGTCCTGCGCGGAGTTGCTCGCGGCGCAGCGCATCCCGGTCGATACGGGCGAACGGCTGCGGCTGTGGCCGCACCGTCACGGCACCGACGGTTTTTTCGCCGCCGCGTTCGAGCGGACGGCGAGCGGATCGTGAGCGTCAGAATTCCGCGTGCAGCCGTATGCCATAGACGCTCACGGGGCCGCGATCCGCGTTGTACGCTGGATTGACGATGCGCTGGGCATCCGCCGTCAGCCAGAGATGGCGGTTCACGTTCAGGGCGTAATAGGCCTCCAAGGTCTGCTCCGGACGGTAGTTGATGCGGCCGTCGCCGATGAAGCCGTCAATGCCGCCCATGTTGAGGTATGCAACGTGCGCTGCGGACAACCAGTTCCGGGCGTAGCCGACGCCGACGGCATCCTGCGGCCGGCTCCATCGCGGGCCCTTGACTATAGTGCCGAGCGAAACCGAACTGTCGGTGGCGGTATAGCTGAAAACTTCCGTCCGGCCATCCGATTTCATGCCGCGGACGAAGATGCCAACGTCGTCCGCGAGGCTTTGTTCGACGCTTGCGCCAATGCCGACCTTCGTATTCGGCCGCCGCACCCAGCATAAATCCGGGGCGTTCGCATTGCCCGAGTTGTAATTGAAACTGCTGCAGGCGGCGGCATTGTTTGCTGGATTCGTAAGGAAGGCGTTTATTGCGTCGTTCCAGCTTCCCATGTCCTCGACATTGCGGTAGGCGAGCACGCGCAGCTTGCCAGCGCGGCCGTAGAACTCGTGCTTGCGCTCGATCTCGATTTGGTCGCCGTGGAAGTTCATGAAGGAGTAATTGAGGCTGAGCTGGTTCGGGTTGCGCGGTCCAATGAATCGGCCGGCGCGGATTGCCCATTCGTCGTAGTAGTACTCGCCCGCGATGCCCCAGGTGTAACCGCGCGCGTCGGCGGCGAAGTCGTAAGCGGCATAGGTGAGGAAGTTCATGTTGATGAACTGCTGCCGCACGTCGCCTGCGTAGGCGTTCTTGTCGAACAGGTCGAGGATGCTCAGGTTGCCCGCGGTCAGGACGAATCGGCGGCTGTCGGTCGAGCCGGCGAGCTGCATCGGCCCGGATTCTACGGGGGTCGTTTCCCCTCCCAGGTTCCAGCTTTGTCTCAAGAACAGCCGCGCGCGATAGATTGTCGGCTTGACGGTGCCGTTCTTCTCCAGCTCCCCGTTCTGGATCGAGCCGCCGAGACCATGCAGCCCGGACAACGGCAACTCCGAGATGAGTTCGGGAACGAAGTAGAGTTCCCCGCCGCGCCATGCCCGCCAGCCGAGAAATGCCGTTGCCGAGGTGGTGAAGCTGCGTTCCTTCTCAGGGGACAGTGAATTCGGGCTGCCGTTGAGATCGGTATAGGCGGCAGAGAAGGGGCGCTTCTGCTGATAGATATACGTGAACTGCCCATAGGCGTTGCCCTGTTCTTCTGCGGGCGATTGCGCGAACGACGACAGGGCGGCGACGGCCAGAAGGCTGCCGGCCACGGTGACAAGCGTGCGCAAACGGCTGTCGATGTTCATGGCGGGAATGCATGAAACGCGGCGGCTAAAGTATCACAGCGGACATGGGCGAATTCCCCTCGTTTGCGCACGTCACCATTCTGTCATTCGATGTCCGGTGGGCTAGACTGTCTGAATGAACGAAAGCCAGACCGGCCGGCTGCTTGCCGACGCGTGGTCCGACTTCCAGGAGCCGGCGATCCTGTGGCAGGCCGGCACGCTCGCGCTATGCCTGATCGCGGCTTGGTGGCTGGCGCGGTTGCTGCGCTGGCGTGCGCCGGATGACAGTACCGACGCGCTCAAGCGCGGCGCGGCCGCGTTCCGCAGGCTGATTTTCCCGCTGCTCGCGATGCTGTTCCTGGTCGCCGGGCGTGCGGTGCTGGCCCACTGGCATAAGACCAACCTGCTGACGGTTGCGATCCCGCTTTTCGGTGCGCTGGCCGGCATCCGCTTCGCGGTCTATCTGCTGCGCCTCGCATTCGCGCACGGCGGCTGGCTGGAGGGCTTCGAGCGCTCGATTTCGACTCTGGTGTGGGTGGCAGTGGCCATGCACCTGACCGGGATACTGCCCGACATCGTCGAATGGCTCTCAGGAGTGGAATTCACCGCCGGCCAGCACACGCTGTCGCTCTGGATGCTGTTGAACGGCGCGTTCTGGGTATGCATCACTCTACTGCTCGCGATGTGGGCGGGTGTCGCCCTCGAGGCACGCCTGATGCGCGCAGAAACGCTGCACAGCAGCCTGCGCGCCGTGTTCGCGAGGCTGGGCAAGGCCGTGCTGCTGGTCGTTGCCGTTCTGGTCGTGCTGCCGCTGATTGGGGTGGATCTCACGGTGTTTTCGCTGTTCGGCGGCGCGCTCGGCGTGGGCCTGGGCCTGGGCCTGCAGAAAATCGTCTCCAACTATGTATCTGGATTTATCGTCCTGCTAGATCGGTCGATCCGGCTGGGCGACATGATTACCGCCGACAGCCACTATGGCGAGGTGACCCGGATCACGACCCGTTACGTGGTCGTGCGCTCCCTCACCGGCGTCGAGGCGATCATTCCAAATGACACGCTGGTGACCACCACCGTGCTCAATCATTCCTATTCCGACAAGCGGGTCCGGCTGGCGGTACGCGTGCAGGTGGCCTACCACACCGACATGGCCGAGGCTTTGAAGATACTGGTAGACGTGGCACGCAAGCATCCGCGCGTGGAGCGCACCCAGGAGCCAACCGCCCAGGTCGTCAATCTGGCGGATAGCGGGGTTGAGCTGGAGCTTGGTTTCTGGATCGAAGACCCGGAGCGCGGCAGCCAGAATGTGCGCTCCGACCTGAGCCTGGCCCTGCTGGCCGAGTTCCGTGCCCGCGGCATTGAAATTCCCTATCCGCAACGGGAGGTTAGGCTGGTAGGGGAGGCGCAGCACGAAAAATGACCCTCCGAAAATTGGGTTTTCCAGTAGAATTCGCCGCGCCTGCCCCAATATAACTAGACTAAAGGCGACCTAGGAACCCTATGTTATTCAACGGATTACTCGACCTTCCCTGGTGGGGCCTAATACTCGTCGCCCTCGCGCTGACGCACGTCACCATCGCGTCGGTCACCATTTACCTGCATCGCAACCAGGCGCACCGCGCGCTGGATCTGCACCCGGCGGTCGCCCATTTCTTCCGCCTGTGGCTGTGGCTCACCACCGGCATGGTGACCAAGGAGTGGACCGCGATCCATCGCAAGCACCACGCCAAATGCGAAACCGCAGATGACCCCCACAGCCCGCAGGTGCACGGCATCAATCGCGTACTCTGGACGGGCGTGTTGCTGTACGTGAAGGAGTCGCATTACCCGGAGACCATGGAGCGCTATGGCCACGGCACGCCGGAAGACTGGGTCGAGCGCAACGTCTACGCGCGCCACTCGGTACTCGGCCTCTGGCTGATGGGTGCGGTCAACATCGCGCTGTTCGGCGTGATTCCGGGCGCGATCATCCTGATTGCGCAGATCGCCTGGATTCCGTTCTGGGCCGCCGGCGTGATCAACGGCGTCGGGCATTTCTGGGGCTACCGCAACTGGGATGTTCCCTCGCCGGACGCGAGCCGCAACATCCTGCCGATAGGCGCATGGATCGGCGGCGAAGAATTGCATAACAACCATCACGCCTACCCGGCCTCCGCCAAGTTCTCGCTCAAGTGGTACGAGTTCGACCTCGGCTGGGGCTACATCTGCGCGCTGGAATCGCTCGGCCTGGCCACGGTGAAGAAAGTGGCGCCTACGCCGCGCTTCGCGGCCCCGAAGCCGGTGTGCGACGAGGAGACGCTGGAGGCAGTGATCGCCAACCGCTACGACGTGCTCGCGCGCTACGCCACTTCGCTCAAGCATACCTACCATCAGGAGCTCGAGCGCCTCGGCCACTGGTCCGCAGAAGCGGAATCGCTCAAGCCGGCAAAGCGCTACTTCGCGCGGTTGCAGCGGCTGACGGAACACGAGCGGGCGCGGCTTGCCGAAGCGGTCAAGAATTCCAAGGCCCTGGCGACGGCGATCGCAATGCGCGACGAACTTGTCGCGCTGTGGGCGCGGTCGAGCGATTCGCGCGCGCAGCTGCTCAAGCAGCTTCAGGACTGGTGTCACAAGGCCGAGAACAGCGGCGTGGTGCCGCTGGTGGAATTCAGCCACAGGCTGCGCCGCTACTCCTAAGCAGCGATAGTCATAAAAAAGCCCGCTCGCAGCGGGCTTTTTTCTTTCTGGCGGGTGCCGTTACTTCAGCTTGCCTTCCTTGTAGATGACGTGCTTCCTTGCCTTCGGATCGTATTTCATCATTTCGATCTTGTCGGGCTTGGTGCGCTTGTTCTTGGTGGTGGTGTAGAAGTGGCCGGTCCCGGCCGACGATTCGAGTTTGATTTTTTCGCGCATGGGAGGCTCCTCAGGCTGCCGCTTTCTTCTTGGCCTTGATCTCGGCGAGTACCGCCTCGAGGCCAAGCTTGTCGATGCGGCGTAGTCCCGAGGTCGAGACGCGCAGGCGCACCCAGCGGCTCTGGCTCTCCAGCCAGAAGCGGCGGTAGTGCAGGTTGGGCTGGAAGGTGCGTATGGTCTTGTTGTTCGCGTGCGAGACCAGATTGCCCTTCATCGGCTTTTTGCCGGTGACTTCGCAGATTCGGGACATTGCCAACTCCGGTGGGCGGTGCGGAAAAGGCGCGAATTATACGCGAAAACAGGCACTTCACAACAGCCCGCGCTCGGCGAAAGACAGCGCCTGGTTGCCGGCGACGACGAAGTGGTCGAGGACCTTGATCTCGACCAGCGCCAGCGCCTCCTTCAGGTTGCGCGTCAGCAGTTCGTCGGCCTGGCTGGGCTGGGCCACGCCCGACGGATGGTTGTGCGCGAAGATGACCGCGGCGGCATTTGCCTTCAGGCCGGCCTTGACGATTTCACGCGGATAGACCGAAGTCTGTGTCAGCGTGCCGCGGAACAGTTCGTCGAAGGAGATTACGCGGTGCTGGGCATCCAGCCACAGGCAGACGAAGACCTCGTGTTCGCGCTCCGCGATGGCAAGCCGCAGATAGTCGCGCACGGCGCCGGGGGAAGTAAGAGCGCTGGCCGAACGCAGGTCTTCCCTCAGGCAGCGGCGCGCGACCTCCATGACCGCGGCAAGCTGGGCGGTCTTGGCCGGCCCCAGGCCCTTGATGTTTTTCAATTTACCGGGAGAAGCGAACAGTCCCCCCAAGCCGTTCAGGCCCGCGAGCAGATCGCGGGCGAGCTCGACGGCGCTCTTGCCGCGAATTCCCGTGCGCAGGAATACCGCCAGCAGCTCGGCGTCGCTCAGGACGGCAGCGCCCTGCGACAGCAGCCGTTCGCGGGGCCGTTCCGCGAGCGGCCAGTCAGAAATGGCCATATTCCCCGTTTCCTCTACAATCCCCTTCCCTTAACGCCCGGGGCGGCACGACCGATGACCTTGAAGGGGAAGCGGATTTTGCTCGGCATGGCCGGCGGCATCGCCGCTTATAAGGCCGGCGAACTGGCACGCCTGCTGGGCAAGGCCGGCTGCGACGTGCGCGTCGCGATGACCGAGGCGGCCACCCGGTTCATCACGCCCGTAACGATGCAGGCGCTCACCGGGCAGACCGTCTGGACCGACCTTTGGGATCCGCGGGTCGCCGACAACATGTCGCACATCGAGCTATCGCGCGACCGCGACCTGATCCTGGTCGCGCCGGCGACCGCGGACTTCGTCGCCAAGGCTGCGCAAGGTCTCGCCGACGACCTGCTCTCCACACTGGTGCTCGCGCGCCGCTGCGGCCTGATGATGGCACCGGCGATGAACGTTGAGATGTGGGACAACCCGGCGACGCAGCGCAACCTGCGCACTCTGCGCGAGGACGGCGTAGTTTTCGCTGGTCCAGCGGCGGGCGACCAGGCCTGCGGCGAGACCGGCATGGGGCGCATGTTCGAGCCGGCTGACATCGTCGCCGAGGTCGAGGCGTTCTTCCAGCCCAAGGCGCTCGCTGGCAAGCGCGTGCTGGTGACCGCCGGGCCGACCGAGGAACCGATCGATCCAGTGCGCGTGATCACCAATTCCAGTTCCGGGAAAATGGGCTATGCGGTTGCACGCGCGGCGCGCGAGGCCGGCGCCAGCGTGACGCTGATCAGCGGGCCGGTCGCACTGGCCACGCCCGCGGGCGTGCAGCGGGTCGACGTGCGCAGCGCCCTGCAGATGTTCAACGAGGTCAAGGCGGCGGTGGGCGGCAGCGACATATTCGTGTCGGTCGCCGCGGTCAGCGACTGGAAGGTGAAGAATTCCTCGAAGCAAAAGATCAAGAAGGCGAACGGCAGCGCGCCGGTCCTCAAGTTGGAGGAGAACCCGGACATCCTTGCCTGGGTCGCGGCACGGAAAAATGCGCCGTTCTGCGTCGGCTTCGCCGCCGAGAGCGAGAAGCTGTCGGCCCACGCCAGGGAGAAACGGGTGAAAAAGGGCGTACCGCTGCTCGCCGCCAACCTCGCGCAGGAGGCGCTGGGCGCGGATGAAAATACGATCACGCTGTTCGATGCCCGCGGCAGCCACTCTCTGGGCCGCGGCCCCAAGATCGAGCTCGCGCGCAAGCTGATCGTGCACGTCGCGGGCATGATGCAAAAAGCGAAGCGCTAACTTGCGCAAGCTGGACGTAAAGATCCTCGATCCGAGGATCCGCGAATTGCTGCCCCAGTACGGCACGCCGGGCGCTGCGGGGCTCGACCTGCGCGCTTGCCTGGACGCGCCGCTTACGCTCCAGCCCGGCGACAGCCAGCTGGTGCCCTCCGGCATCGCCATCCACATCGGCGATCCGGGCTTTGCGGCGATCGTTCTGCCGCGCTCGGGGTTGGGCGCCAAGCACGGCATCGTGCTCGGCAACCTCGTCGGCCTGATCGACTCGGACTACCAGGGACAAGTGTTCGTTTCGGTGTGGAACCGCGGCGGCGCAGCGTTCACCGTCCAGCCGATGGACCGCATTGCGCAGCTTGTGGTGGTACCGATACGGCAAGTGGAATTCAACATCGTCGGGGAATTCGCCTCCTCGAGCCGCGGCGCCGGTGGCTTCGGCAGTACCGGCAAAAGCTAAGCCAGGGAGTCGGCCCAGATGTTGCGGGCCCAGTCCCAGGCAAGCGCGCCTTCGGCCTCGCTGCGCGCCGCCGAGGCTCCGCCCGAGCCGGGAACAATCCTCAGCGTCTGTTGACGCCGCTCCCACGCATGCACGGATGAAATGCGCACGGCCTCTTTCTCCGAGACAAAGCTGTAGCAGGTGCTGAGAGCTTTCGGTTCCGGGGCCGGCGCCCGCCCATTGAGGATCTCGATGATCGCGGCGGCGGCGAGCTTGCCCTGGCCGTTCGCCATGCTGGCGGACTTTGGCATCGCGGGCGCGGCGAGCGTCGCGTCGCCCAGCACGTGCACGCCTGGCACGGCTTTCGATTCCATGCTGCGCCAGTCCACATCGCACCAACGGTTATTGTGCGTAATCAGTCCCGCCTTCATCGCAATGTCGCCCGCCCGGTGCGGCGGCAGAACGTTCAGCACGTCGCCTTTGACGTCCTCCACTTCGAGATTCACGATCCCCGCCGCGGGATCGACGCCGATCGCCCTGGAATTGGCCCGGTACTCGATGATGCCGGGATAGAGTTCCATCCACGCCTTCCTGAACTGCGGCCCTTCGGAGGTGAGGTCCGGATTGGCATCCAGCACCAGCACCTTGGCGTGCGGTTTCGCCCGCGCAAAATAGGCTGCCACCAGGCTCGCCCTTTCGTACGGAGCCGGCTGGCAGCGATAAGGCGCGAGCGGGACGGAAATGACGAAAGTTCCGCCATCGCGCATCTCCTCCAGCTGGCGCCGCAACGCGACGGTCTGCGCGCCGGCCTTCCAGGCGTGCAGCACGCGGCCGGCATTCATGGCTTCTTCGTAGCCCTGGACTTCGCTGAAAATAAAATCGATCCCGGGCGACACGACCAGGCGGTCGTAACTCAGATCGCCGCCGTGCCCCAGCCTGACGATTTTCTTCGCCGCGTCTATCGTTACCGCCTCGTCGCTCACGACCTGCACCCCATGGCGGCGCAGGCCGTCGTAGCCGTGGCGCACCTCGTCCATGGGCGTGAAGCCCGCGAGCACCAGGTTGGACATCGGGCAGGAGGTGAAAACATCCGCGCGCTCGACCAGCACCACCTCGATCGCAGGACCCCACAGGCGCAGGTACTTCGCCGCGGTGGCGCCGCCGAAGCCGCCGCCGATCACCACCACGCGGGCCTTCGCGGGCGCCGCGCTGGCGCAGCTGGCGAGTGCCGCCGCGCCGGCAAGCTTGAGGAAGCCCCTGCGCTTCATTGCCATACCTAGCGCTTCTGCGAGGCGAACCAGGCGGCCATCGCTTCAATCTGCGGCTCGGCATAACCCCTGGCGATCTGCTGCATCACGGTCGAGGGCCGCCGGCCTTCGCGGAAGTCCGCCATCTGCTTGACGATGTATTCCTTCGGCTGTCCGGCGAGCGGCGCCAGGTCCTTGGTCACGGGCCGGCCCTCCGTGCCGTGGCAGATGGCGCAGCCGGCGGCGAGATTGCGCCCGGTGATCCCGGGTTCCTGCGCTGCGGCGTTGGACAAACCGGCCAGGCATGCCGCCAGGGCGGCGATTTTGCGCCTCAGGCGACCGGTTCCGCAGCGGCGGGAGGGGCTGCGGGCGCCTGCTCCTCGAAACGCAGCACGATTTTGTCGCCTTCGCCAACGTCGATGGTGACCTTGCCGCCGTGCACCAGCTTGCCGAACAGCAGTTCGTCGGCCAGGGCGCGGCGTATCGTGTCCTGGATCAGGCGCGCCATCGGGCGCGCGCCCATCAGCGGGTCAAAGCCTTTCTTCGCCAGGTGCTCCTTGAGCGCCTGCGTGAACTGCGCCTCGACTTTCTTCTCCGTCAGCTGCTCCTCGAGCTGCATCAGGAACTTGTCGACGACGCGCAGGATGATCTCGGGCGACAGCGCGCCGAACGAGATCACCGCATCCAGGCGGTTGCGGAACTCCGGCGTGAAGGTCTTCTTGATGGCCTCCATCTCGTCGCCGGCCTTGACCGAATCCGTGAAGCCCATCGTGTTCTTGGCCAGTGATTCGGCGCCCGCGTTGGTGGTCATCACGATCACCACGTTGCGGAAATCCGCTTTCCTGCCGTTGTTGTCCGTCAGCGTGCCGTGGTCCATCACCTGCAGCAGGATATTGAAGATGTCCGGGTGCGCCTTCTCGATCTCGTCGAGCAGCAGCACCGCATAGGGCTTCTTGCTGATCGCCTCGGTGAGCAGCCCGCCCTGTTCGAAGCCGACGTAGCCCGGGGGCGCGCCGATGAGCCGGCTCACCGCGTGCCGCTCCATGTACTCGGACATGTCGAAGCGGATCAGCTCGATGCCCATGCAGTAGGCGAGCTGGCGGGCAAGCTCGGTCTTGCCGACCCCGGTCGGGCCGCTGAACAGGAAGTTGCCGATCGGCTTCTGCGGGTTGCCGAGACCGGACCGCGCCATCTTGATGGCCGACGCCAGTGCCTCGATCGCCTTGTCCTGGCCGAACACCACGGCCCGCAGGTCGCGGTCCAGGTTGGCGAGCGCGCTGCGGTCGTCGGTGGAGACGCTGCGCGGCGGGATGCGCGCGATCTTGGCGATGATGTCCTCGATTTCGGTCTTGCCGATGACCTTCTTCTGCTTGGCCTTGGGCGCTATGCGCTGCGCGGCGCCCGCTTCGTCGATGACGTCGATCGCCTTGTCGGGCAGGTGCCGGTCGTTGATGTACTTGGCCGACAGCTCGGCCGCCGTCGTGAGCGCGTTCACCGTGTACTTGATGCTGTGGTGCGCCTCGAAGCGCGACTTCAGGCCTTTGAGGATCTCGATGGTTTCCTCGATCGAGGGCTCGACCACGTCGATTTTCTGGAAGCGCCGCGTGAGCGCGTGATCCTTCTCGAACACGCCGCGGTATTCGAGATAGGTGGTGGCGCCAATGCATTTCAACTGGCCATTGGAGAGCGCCGGCTTTAGCAGGTTGGATGCGTCCAGCGTGCCGCCCGAGGCGGCGCCGGCGCCGATGACCGTGTGGATCTCATCGATGAACAGGATTGCGTTCGGATTGTCCACCAGCTGCTTGAGCACCGCCTTGAGGCGCTGCTCGAAGTCGCCGCGATACTTGGTGCCGGCCAGCAGCGCGCCCATGTCGAGCGCGTAGACGGTGGACTTTTCCAGCAGGTCCGGCACGCTGCCCTCGACGATGCGCCGCGCCAGGCCTTCGGCGATGGCGGTTTTGCCCACGCCGGCCTCGCCGACCAGCAGCGGGTTGTTCTTGCGCCGGCGGCACAGCGTCTGGATCACGCGCTCGATTTCCCTGTCGCGGCCGATCAGCGGGTCGATCTTGCCGGCGAGCGCCTGGGCGTTCAGGTTCTGGGTGTAGTTGTCGAGCGGGCTGTTGGCCGTCTCCGCCGGGTTTTCCTGCTCGGTCTCGGCCTCGCCCTTGCCCTGGTGAGGCTGCGCCGTCTTGGTAATGCCGTGCGAGATGTAGTTGACGACGTCCAGCCGCGTGATGCCCTGCTGCTGCAGGAAATACACGGCATGGGAATCCTTCTCGCCGAAAATCGCCACCAGCACGTTGGCGCCGGTGACTTCCTTCTTGCCCGAGGACTGGACGTGCAGGATGGCACGCTGGATGACGCGCTGGAAGCCGAGCGTCGGCTGCGTGTCCACCTCGCGGTCGGCGGCGATGCGCGGGGTCTGCTCGGTAATGTGCTGCGTCAGGCTCTTGCGCAGCTCGTCCATGTTGGCGCCGCAGGAGCGCAGCACTTCCGCCGCGGTCGGGTTGTCCAGCAGCGCGAGCAGCAGGTGCTCCACCGTGATGAACTCGTGGCGCTTCTGCCGCGCCTCCACGAATGCCATGTGCAGGCTGACTTCGAGCTCTTGGGCGATCATGCTAGGTTTCCTCCATCACGCATTGCAGCGGATGCTGGTGCTTGCGTGCATAGGCCGCGACTTGCTGGACTTTCGTCGAGGCCACGTCGCGCGGATAGACGCCGCAGACCCCCATGCCCTCGCGATGGACTTTGAGCATTACCTGGGTCGCCCGCTCCCGGGTCATGCCGAAGAATTTCTGCAGCACCAGCACGACGAACTCCATCGGCGTGTAGTCGTCGTTGAGCAGCAAAACCTTGTACATCGGCGGAAGTTTTACCTTCGCCTTTTTCGCTTCGAGTACCGAGTCGTCTTTGTGTTGCATGCATGTGGTAATCGACCGTTTCCATCCTAATCAATGCGCTCCGGGAGCGCAAATGCCCCGGCGGGGGCCCTTGACGGGTGTTCGGAAGGCGCGTAAAAGCCGCCGAATGGCCCGGGCGGAAAGCCCGGTTTTGACAACAAAAGACGAGGGAAGGTTCGATGGCTATCGGTACCGTGAAGTGGTTCAACGACGCGAAAGGCTACGGGTTCATCACACCGGACGACGGCAGCGAGGACCTGTTCGCGCATTTTTCGGCGATCAACATGCAGGGCTTCAAGAGCCTGAAGGAAGGCCAGAAGGTGAGCTTCGACGTGGTGCAGGGCCCCAAGGGCAAGCAGGCCTCGAACATCCAGAAGACCTAGCCTCCGCAGACGTAAAAAAAGCCGCCCGAGGGCGGCTTTTTTTGGCGCTTTCGCGCGATCAGGCGGCGAGGGGGTCGATCACGGCGTTAAAAGTGGCGCTGGGACGCATCACCGCGCCGGCCTTGGCCGGGTTCGATGCGTAGTAGCCGCCGATATCGGCCGGCTTGCCCTGGACGACATTGATCTCGTCGACGATTTTCTTTTCGTTTTCGGCCAGCGTCTTGGCCAAGGGTGAGAAGTATGCCTTGAGTTCCGCGTCTTCATTCTGTGCGGCGAGCGCCTGCGCCCAGTAGAGGGCGAGGTAGTAGTGGCTGCCGCGGTTGTCCAGCTGACCCGTCTTGGGCGAGGGGGTCCTGCTGTTGTCGAGCAGCTTGCCGGTCGCCTCGTCGAGGGTCTTGGCGAGGATCATGGCCTTCTTGTTGTGGAGCTTGAAGCCGACGTCCTCCAGGGACACCGCGATGGCCATGAATTCGCCGAGCGAATCCCAGCGCAGGTGGTTTTCCTCGGTCAGTTGCTGCACATGCTTGGGCGCTGAGCCGCCGGCGCCCGTCTCGAACATGGCGCCGCCGGCCATCAGAGGCACGATCGACAGCATCTTCGCGCTGGTGCCCAGCTCCATGATCGGGAACAGGTCGGTCAGGTAGTCGCGCAGGATGTTTCCGGTCACCGAGATGGTGTCCTTGCCGCGGATCACGCGTTCCAGCGTGAAGCGCATCGCGCGCACCTGCGACATGATCTGGATATCCAGCCCGGTCGTGTCGTGGTCCTTGAGGTAGCGCCGTACTTTCTTGATCAGCTCGTTCTCGTGCGGACGGTATTCATCCAGCCAGAACACCGCCGGGGTGTTCGACTGCCGTGCACGCGTGACCGCGAGCTTGACCCAGTCGCGGACCGCGGCGTCCTTGGTCTGGCACATGCGCCAGATGTCGCCGGCCTCGACGTTCTGCTCCATCAGCACATGGCCGTCGTGGTTGTCGACGATGCGCGCCACGCCGTCCTCCGGGATTTCGAAGGTCTTGTCGTGCGAGCCGTATTCCTCGGCCTGCTGCGCCATCAGGCCGACGTTGGGCACCGTGCCCATGGTTTTCGGATCGAAGGCGCCGTTGGTCTTGCAGAAGTTGATGACCTCCTGGTAGATCCGCGCGAAGGTGGACTCGGGCAGCACCGCCTTGGTCTCGTACATCTTGCCATCCGGCCCCCACATCGTGCCGCCGGCGCGGATCATCG
Source organism: Burkholderiales bacterium (assembly GCA_035308765.1). Lineage (GTDB taxonomy): Bacteria > Pseudomonadota > Gammaproteobacteria > Burkholderiales > SG8-39 > RBG-16-66-20. Next base: position 35,513 of record DATGGA010000052.1, on the reverse strand, counting down.
CCGGCATCGAGGCGTCGACGATGATGTCGTTGGGGTTGTAGAGGTTGCTGATCCCCTTGGCCGAATCGACCATCGACAGGCGCGGCCGCTTCGCCTCGCAGGCCTTGATGTCGGCCTCGATCTCCGCGCGCTTCGCCTCCGACAAGATCTTGATCTTCTCCAGCACGTTGGCGAAGCCGTTGTTGACGTTGACGCCGAGTTCGGCGAACAGCTTGCCGTGCTTGTCAAACAGGTCCTTGTAGAACACGCGCACCGCATGCCCGAACACGATCGGGTGCGAGACCTTCATCATCGTTGCCTTGACGTGCAGCGAAAACAGCAGGTCGTGCTTCTTGCAATGCTCGAGTTCCTTTTCAAAGAAGGCGCACAGGGCCTTCTTGCTCATGTACATGCTGTCGATCACCTCGTCCTCGAGCAGCGGAACCGCGGGCCGCAGGACAATGGTCTTGCCGCTCCTGGTGACGAGGTCCATGCGCACGTCGCAGGCGTGCGACACGGTCATCGATTTCTCGCCATGGTAGAAGTCGCCGGCATGCATGTGGGAGACGTGGGTGCGCGAGGCGATATCCCACTCGGCCATCGAATGCGGATTCTTGCGCGCGTAGCGCTTGACCGCGGCGGGGGCGCGCCGGTCCGAATTGCCCTCGCGCAGGACCGGATTGACCGCGCTGCCCAGCACTTTGGAATAGCGCACCCTGATCGTCTTTTCCGCGTCGTTCTTCGGATTCTCGGGATAGTCGGGCACCTTGAAGCCCTTGGACTGCAGTTCCTTGATCGCGGCGGTCAACTGGCCGACCGGGGCGCTGATGTTGGGCAGCTTGATGATGTTGGCGTCAGGCCTGAGCGTCAGCTTGCCGAGTTCCGCGAGATTGTTGGGGATGCGCTGCTCCGGCGTCAGGAAATCCGGGAATTCCCCGAGGATGCGGGCCGCTACCGAAATGTCGCTTTCCTCGATCTCGATTCCCGCCGGCCTGGTGAAGGCTCGCACGATGGGCAACAGGGAGTAGGTGGCGAGGCGGGGAGCTTCGTCAGTAAGCGTGTAGATGATCTTGGGTTTTGCGGTGGACACGGGAAATTGCCTTTGCAGAAGGTGCGGCGGCGCGAGAAAACCAATATTTTGCAGCAAAACCCTTGCCGGAACACTTCCCGCCGCCCAATGGAGCCGCTCCGCCACCACTGGTTTCAGATTGTTCAGCGCGGCGAGCGGCATGGTGATCGCATGCGTGATGGTGAAAGAGGTAACGACGTTCAATACGTTCCAGAATATTGGTCGGCTGCACGCAGCCGGCGCAATTCCGCCGCGGCGGCGCTGAATGTGGCAGCAAGCAGCGCAGGTCAGCATGTCCGGCAGATTTCATGCAATCGGGCACAGAGACAATCTTGCAAAAACAATGACTTACCGCGGTTTGATCGTAAATCTCCTTTTGTTTACAATGGCTTGCGTGGGGAAACCCGCGAGAGGGAGGCAGGACGGGGGAGGCCGGGAGGATCGGTCAATCGCTTGAGACTTCGCGTGTTTTTTTCTGCGGGAAATTCGGCGATTACTCGTTACGTCCCCCGTTCAAACATAACTATATCCAGGAGATAGAAATGACCAAGCTGCTGTCGATGATTGTCGCTGCCATGCTGGCGGCCGTGAGCGTGTCCGCGATCGCCCAGGACAAGATGGACAAGAAGGCCGACAAGATGGACAAGAAGGCCGACAAGATGGACAAGAAGGCCGACAAGATGGAGAAGAAGGCCGACAAGATGGACAAGAAGGCCGACAAAATGGACAAGAAGTAAGCTGTCGTCCGATGGAACAAGGCAGGGCGCGTCCCTGCCTTTTTCTTTTCTGAAGCCATGAGGAAAATTCTCTTCCTGCTGGCGCTCGCGATTCCGGGAGCCGCGCTCGCGGAGCTCCCCGCGGTGCAGCTTTCCACGGGCATGTATCTGATCCGCGCCGAGGTGGCGGACAGCATGGCTACGCGCATGGAAGGCCTGATGTACCGCAAATCCATGCAGCAGGGAGCGGGCATGGTATTCGTCTTCGACGAGAACGCGACACACTGCATGTGGATGAAGAACACCCTGATCCCGCTTTCGGTTGCGTTCATCGACGAGGCCGGCGAGATCATCAACATTGCCGAGATGCAGCCGCAAACCGAGGAAACGCACTGCGCGGCGCGCCCCGCGCGCTATGCCCTCGAGATGAACAAAGGCTGGTTCGCGCAGCGCGGCATCAAACCGGGCGCCAAGCTGCGCGGCCTCGAGAAACTCGCGCCACGCTAATGTCGGTGTCGGTGGTGGATGTCCGGGTGATGAGGGTGGCTGTGCTGCATGCGCACGTTTCAGCGATCGTTACGAACCTGCATGTGCAGTGGCAGATTTGCGTCGCCATGAAACTCCAGTTCTAACGCTTATCGCTTCGCCACTGGTAAAGGACGGTCATTGGCGAAAAAGTCTAAACTTGGGAAAATCCACCAGTTCGGAGCAGGGAGAACCCCATGAAAAGTCCACGTGTACAAACAATTCTTGCGATCCTGTGCGCAATATGCCTCCTGCCAATCTCCGCGGTAGCTCATACGGGGTTTGGTGCAACGATTGGATTCGTTTCCGGCTTTGGCCATCCCTTTGGTGGTGCTGACCATATGCTAGCAATGGTAGCGGTTGGGATTTGGGCGGCACAATTAGGCGGCAGGGCAATATGCGTGGTGCCCAGCGCCTTTGTGACAATGATGATGCTCGGGGGTGTCCTTGGCATATCCGGCGTTCCAGTTCCATACATCCAAGAGGGAGTATTGGTTTCGGTATTGGTCTTGGGCGTGTTTATCGCTGGAGCGCTTCGATTCCATTTGGCTATTTGCGCGATCCTTGCAGGCATTTTCGCCGTGTTCCATGGTCACGCGCACGGCGCCGAAATACCGTTGGCAAGTGGCGCTGCTTCATACAGCTTCGGGTTTGCATTGGCAACAGCGCTCTTGCATGCAGTTGGCATAGCCGCCGGAGTCGCCCTGCAAAAACTCAAGCTCGAAAAACTCACTCGTTTTGCGGGAATCGCTGTTGCGCTTGGCGGTGCCTTCCTGGCCATATCGCAATAGCGAGGCCTTCGCGCCCTGAATGTCCTCTTTGGGGCAGGCGGCCGGTCACGCCGGATCCCGAAAAAAGAAACGCGGCCAAAGCCGCGTTTCCTGGAGCTGGAGAGTTCCGGCCTAGAAGCCGCCGTGCGACTGCGCGGCCATGCAATAGAGCATCGGGATCGACAGCATGGTGTTGAAGCGCGAGGCCATCCCCGCCATTTTCGCGGCGGCGGCCTTCGCAGGGGCCTCGACGGTCACGATGCCGAGCACTTTCTTCTGATTCGGCCAGATGATGAACCACACGTTGAAGGCCATCACGAGCGCCATCCACATGCCTGTGCCGATCCAGCGGACGCCGGGCTGAAACGTCAGCGCCGGGGCGATGTAGTCATTCATCGCCGCGAGCAGCAGCCCGGTGACCACGGTCGCGAGGGCGGCCCAGCGGAACCAGAACAGAGCGGTCGGCGCGATCACCTTGCTGACCGCGGGCTTCTGCTCGTCCGGGATCTTCGGCATGGACGGGGTTTGCACGAAGTTGAAATACCAGAGAAGCCCGATCCACATCACGCCCGACGCGATGTGGAGCCAGCGCATGAAGAACGTCCAGTAGCTGTGGGCGCCCATTGCGCCGAAGGTCCCGGAAATGCCGATCATGATCGCAACGAGAACGACCCCGGCAAAGACGGTACGGCCCAGAGATTGAAAGATTGCGCCCATATTTGTCTCCTGTTCGTGTTCAGTGGGGTGCGCAAAAAGTTTATCACGACTCCCTGGCGAGGCGAGGCGCCGCGCCCGGCGCAAGATCCCGTTCGAGCCCCTGGCTGTAGCGCGACATTGCATTGCAGAAAACGAAATAGAGCGCGGAAACGAACAGATAGGCTTCGACGCCGTAGCCCGTCCAGGCCGGATCCTGGAGAGAAACCTTGATCGTGCTGAGGAGATCGAACAGGCCGATGATCAGCACCAGCGTAGTGTCCTTGAAGAAGCCGATGAAGGTGTTCACCAGCGGCGGGATCGCCATGCGCAGGGCCTGCGGCAGGATGATGAGGCGCATCTTGTTCCAGTAGGACATGCCAAGAGCTTCCGCCGACTCGTGCTGGTGACGCGGAACCGACTGCAGCCCGCCGCGCACCACTTCGGCGAGGTAGGCGGCGGCGAAAAGGATCAGCGCAAGTTGAGCGCGCAGCAGCTTGTCCATGGTTACGCCCGCAGGCAGGAACAGCGGCAGCATCACCGAGGCCATGAACAGAAGGCTGATCAGCGGCACGCCGCGGATCAGTTCGATGTAGGCGATGCAGATCCAGCGCACCACCGGCATGGCTGAACGCCGGCCGAGCGCGAGCAGGATGGAGAGCGGGAACGCGGCGGCGATGCCGAAGCTTGCGAGGATCAGCGTCAGGATCAGCCCGCCCCAGCGCTCGTTCTCGACATAGGGCAGGCCCGCAACTCCGCCCCACATCAGGACGCCGATGGCGGCCAGGCCCGCGCTCCAGAGAATGGCGAGCCGCCGGTTCCAGAACCGTTTCAGCGCGCTGGCGATCCAGAGCGATATCAGCAACACCGTCGCCAGCGCCGGGCGCCAGTGCTGTTCGTACGGATAGGTGCCGAACAGGATGAAGCGGTGTTTCTCGCCGATGAACGCCCAGCAGGCGCCTTGCGCTTCGCGGCAGGTGCGCGGATCCGGCGCCCGCCAGACCGCGTGCAGCAGCCCCCAATCGAGGAACGGCGGCAGCCAGCGAGTTGCCAGCCAAAGGATGGCGAGCGTGGCAAGCGCGCTCGGCCAGCTCGAGAACAGGTTTTCGCGCGCCCATTTCATCGCGCCGTGCCTTTGAGCGCCACGCGCCGGTTGTACGCGTTCATGAACGCCGATATGCCGAGGCTGATGGTGAGAAACACGGCCATGATGACCGCGATGCCCTCGATGGACTGGCCGGTCTGGTTCATCGTGGTGTTGGCGATCGACACCAGGTCCGGGTAGCCGATCGCCACCGCGAGCGAACTGTTCTTGGTCAGGTTCAGGTACTGGCTGGTCGCAGGCGGCACGATCAGCCGCAGCGCCTGCGGCAGGATCACGAAACGCATGACGTCGCGCCGGGTAAGGCCGAGCGATTGGGCCGCTTCGACCTGGCCGCGGGGCACGGAGAGAATGCCGGCACGCACGATTTCGGCGATGAAGCTTGCCGTATAGGTCGCGAGGCCTATCAGCAACGCGGCGAACTCGGGCGTCAGGACGCCGCCGCCGGTGAAGTTAAAGCCCGAAAGGACCGGAACGTCGCCGGGCAGCGGGAAAAATATTCCGCGGTTCGACAGGAACACATTGGGCAGGGGATTGAACGCCTGCGCCGGCGCGGGAAAGTTGTCGGCGATCACCGTGTACCAGAAGAAGAGCTGGACCAGCAGCGGCACGTTGCGGATTACCTCGACGTAGGCGGCCGCGAGCTTTGCCAGCAACCAGTTAGGTGACAGCCGAGCCAGCCCGAGCAGAGTGCCGAGGATGGTGGCGAAAACGATGCCGAGCGAGGCTACACGGAAGGTGTTGCCCAGGCCGGCGGCGAGCGCGCGAAAATAACTGTCGGCCGCGCTGAAGGCGGAAAACGTGGTCTCGCCGATTTCAAAGCCGGCTTCGCGCCACAGGAACGCGAAACCGGTGGCGATTTTGCGCGCTTCGAGATTCTGCGTGGTGTTGTAGTAGAGATAACCCAGCGCGAACGCCAGGGCCGCGAGCAGCATGCCCTGGAAGAGTGCTGACCGGGTGCGCGACAAGCCGCGCCGGGTCGGTTAGCGCAGCGGCGGCGCGTACCGCAGGGGGCGCCGGCCAATCATCGGATTGGCGGCGCGTAAAGCAGTCCGCCCTGCGTCCACAGCTTGTTCAGGCCGCGCTCGAAGCCCAGCGGCTTCAGGTTTGCATCGAACGACTCGCCGTAGTTGCCGACCTGCCTGATGATGTTCACCGCCCAGCGGTTGTCGAGGCCCATCATTTTGCCGATGTCGCCGGTCGCGCCGGTAAAGCGCTGGACGGACGGGTTCGGGCTGCCCGCCTGCTGCTCGATGTTTTTCGAAGTCAGTCCGAGTTCCTCCGCCTCGATCATCGCGAACAGCGACCACTTGACGATGTCGAACCAGCGGTCGTCGCCGTGGCGCACGGCCGGCCCCAGCGGTTCTTTCGAGATCACTTCCGGCAGGATGACGTGGTCTTCGGGCCTGGGCGCGCGCGAGGCGCGCACCGCCACCAGCCCAGAGACGTCGGTGGTGTAGACGTCGCAGCGGCCCGAGAAATAGGCGTTCAGCACCTCCTCGAGCTTCTCGATCACCACCGGCTTGAATTTCATCTTGTTGGCGCGGAAGTAGTCGGCGAGGTTGAGTTCGGTGGTGGTGCCCGACTGCACGCATACGGTGGCGCCGTCCAGCTGCCTGGCGCTTTTCACCTTGCGTTTTTTCGGCACCATGAATCCCTGGCCGTCGTAATAGTTCACGCCGACGAAATTCAGGCCCAGGCTGGTGTCGCGCGTGATCGTCCAGGTGGTGTTGCGCGAGAGTATGTCGACTTCGCCCGACTGTATCGCGGGGAAGCGCTGCTGCGCGGTCAACGGCGTATAGCGGACCTTGCTTGCGTCGCCGAACACGGCGGCGGCGACTGCGCGGCAAACGTCGACGTCGATCCCTTTCCAAACTCCCTGCGAATCCGGCTGCGAGAATCCGGCGAGGCCGACGTTCACGCCGCACTGGACGAATCCCTTCTTGGTAACCGCTTCGAGCGTCGACTGGGACTGGGCGCTGCCTGCGAAAAAGACGGCGGCGGCGGCCAGGACTGCAAGCAATCGTTTCATGGTCATCCTCCTCCGAACGAGTTTAGCAGGCCGGATGCGGCGACAAGCAGCACTGCGATCTGGGCTACGGCGATCAGCGCATAGATCCAGTCGCGGTGCGCGATCAGCAGCGGCAATATGCGCAGATAGCATAGCGTCGTCATCGACGCGATCAGGGCAATGCCGATGAAATTCAGGTAGTCGCCGTAGCCGAGCAGGTGGATCCATCCCCAGCCGGTCGGTTCGCCGCTCAACTTGAGGAAGCGTCCGACCGGCAGCCCCCAGTGCGCCGCGAGCTCCGCCATCGGCATGAACGGTGCAACGACGCCGGAGAGGTAAACAAGCATCCCGGCTACGGATACCGCGAATCCCGCTTTCGTGCCGACGTCGAGCCAGCGCGCATAAGTCGTCTGCACCCGGGTGTCCTGCTCGTCGTGCGGTTTCAGGTCCATGCGCCCAATCCTCGAAGCAGCGCCCGGGTTCCGGCGATCAGCATTACGGCGATGACCAGCCGCCTCACCACCGGGGCGGGCACGGCGTGCAGCAGCCGCGCGCCGATGCGCGAGCCGAGCATGACACCGAGGATCGACGGTATGACCAGCAGCGGCAGCACCGCCCCCGAATTGATGTAGATCCATGCGGCCGCGCTGTTGATGATCGAGATGATGAGGCCGCTGCTGCCGACCGCGACCTTCATCGGCGCGGCCATCAGCAGGTTCAGCGCCGGCACGTTGGCGAATCCCGCGCCCAGGCCGAACACGCCGCCGAGGAAACCGATGGCGGCGAACACCGCCAGGCCCGCCGGCGTCTGGTGCGTGCGCCAGTCGACATGCGCCCCCTGGGAGGGATCCTCGTAGCGGCCCTTCAGGCGCAGCAGCGCACCGAGCGGATCGGGCTCCTCGATGCCGAGCCTGTCGCTGGCCCTGGAGCCCCAGATGAGCAGCGCAACGGCGATCACGGTGATCCCGAGCGCGGTCTGCAGCAGGTCTGCGGGAACGGAGAGCCCCACCACCGCACCCGCGGTCGAGGCCACGGAGCCCGCCAGCGCCAGCGGCATCACGAGGCGCAGGTTGGCCAGGCCGCTGCGCAGGAGCACGGGGCCTGCGGCGAGCGTGCCCGCAAGGGCCAGCAGCAGGCCGGCGCCGCGCACGAAATCGAGATGAAACGGAAAGAAACCGGCGACGACGGGCACGAACAGCACTCCGCCGCCGATTCCGGCGACGACCGCAATGATGCCGAGCACGAAGGTGACCGCAAACAGCGCGATCGGCCAGATCCACCATGCGACGCCGACGATGTCTGCAGCATGCATTTCGCGCTATGCTAACCCGATGCCCAAACTCGCTGCCAACATCTCGCTGCTGTTTCCGCATTTGCCGTTCCCGGATCGTTTCGCCGCCGCCGCGAAGGCCGGCTTCCGCTACGTGGAATACCAGTTTCCCTATCCCTTCGGCAGCGCCAGGGAGATCGCCGAGAGGGCGCGTGCCGCGGGAGTCGAGGTGGTGCTGCACAATCTGCCGGCCGGCGACGCTTCCAAAGGCGACCGCGGCCTTACCTGCCAGCCGGATCGCGTCGGCGAATTCCGCGAAGGCGTGGAGCGCGCGATCGAATACGCGAAGGCGGTCGGTTGCCCGCGGCTGAATACGCTTGCCGGCATCGCGCCGGCCGGCGTGCCGCGCGGGAAGGCGAAGCAGACTCTGATCGAAAACCTGCGCTATGCCGCGGCCAAGTTCAAGACGGCGGGCCTGACGCTGCTTACCGAGCCGTGCAACCCGCGCACCATTCCGGGCTTCCTCCTGAATACGTCAAAGGAAGGCATCGAGGTGATCGACGCGGCGGGCGCCGACAATCTGCTGCTGCAGTACGACGTGTTCCACATGCAGATCGTCGAAGGCGATCTCGCCAAGACCATCGAGCGGTTGCTGCCCCGGATCGGGCACATCCAGATCGCCGACGTTCCGGACCGCAACGAGCCCGGCACCGGGGAGATCAACTTCGGCTGGCTGCTGCCGCACATCGACCGCCTGGGCTACAAGGGCTGGATCGGCGCCGAGTACATCCCGAAGGGCGACACGATCCAAGGATTGTCGTGGGCAGCGCCGTACCTGAAATAGATTTCCAGAGGCAGAAAAAGGTCGCGGGAGCGCTGCGCGCCTTCCTGCCCGAGCGCTCCGTGCTCTGGCAGGAGGAGGACACGCGTCCCTACGAGTGCGACGGGCTGACCGCTTACCGTCGCGTGCCGATGGTGGTCGCGCTGCCCGAGTCGGAAGAACAGGTGCAGCGCGTCCTGAAAACCTGCAACGCGCTCGGCGTGCCGGTGGTGCCGCGCGGCGCCGGCACCGGCCTTTCCGGCGGCGCGCTGCCGTCCGGCGAGGGCGTCCTGCTGTCGCTGGCGAAATTCATGCGCGTGCTGCGCATCGATCCGGTCGCGCGCATCGTGGTGGTGCAGCCTGGGGTGCGCAATGCCGCGATCTCGGACGTGGCAGCGCCTTTCGGCCTGTACTACGCGCCGGATCCTTCGAGCCAGATCGCCTGCACCATCGGCGGCAACGTCGCCGAGAACTCGGGCGGCGTGCATTGCCTGAAATACGGACTTACCGTGCATAACGTGCTGCGGGTGCGCGGCTGCACCATCGAAGGCGAGCCGGTCGATTTCGGTTCCGAGGCGCTCGACTCGCCGGGCTACGACCTGCTCGCGCTCGCCATCGGCTCCGAGGGTTTGCTCGCGGTGACCACGGAAGTCACGGTGAAGCTGCTGCCGAAGCCGGAGACCGCCCGCGTCGTCATGGCTTCCTTCGACGACGTGGAGAAGGCGGGCGATGCGGTCGCCGCGGTGATCGCGGCCGGCATCATTCCCGCGGGTCTGGAGATGATGGACAAGCCGGCGACGGCCGCCGTCGAGCAGTTCGTGCATGCAGGGTACGACCTCGAGGCCGCTGCCATCCTGTTGTGCGAATCCGATGGCGGCACCGCCGAAGTGGAGGAGGAGATCGCGCGCGTGGAGGAGATTTTCACCCGCGCAGGCGCGACGCGGCTCACGGTGTCGCGCAACGAAGCCGAGCGGCTGCGGTTCTGGTCCGGGCGCAAGGCGGCGTTCCCGGCGGTCGGCCGCATATCGCCCGACTACTATTGCATGGACGGCACGATCCCGCGCAAGCGCCTGGGAGAAATGCTCAACTTCATCGCCGCGATGGAGAAGAAGTACGGCCTGCGCTGCCCGAACGTGTTCCATGCCGGCGACGGCAACCTGCATCCGCTGATCCTGTTCGACGCCAACGACCCGGAGCAGCTGAAGCGCACCGAGGCGTTCGCCGGCGAAGTGCTGGAGAAGTGCGTCGCGCTCGGCGGCACGATCACGGGCGAGCACGGCGTGGGCGTCGAGAAGATCGACCAGATGTGCGCGCAGTTCGGCGCCGCCGAGCTGCGGATGTTCCATGCCGTGAAGGCCGCGTTCGACCCGAAGGGCCTTCTCAATCCGGGCAAAGCGGTGCCGGCGCTCACGCGCTGCGCGGAGTTCGGACGCATGCATGTGAAGGCAGGCAAGCTGCCGCACGCCAGCCTGCCGCGGTTTTGAGCCTGGAACCCCTACAGGAACAGATTCGGGAAGCGGCCAGCCGCGGGGCCGCGCTGCGCATCCGCGGCGGCGGCACCAAGGATTTCTACGGCAACGAGCCGCGCGGCGAACTGCTCGATACGCGCGTCCATGCCGGCGTCGTCGACTACGAGCCTACCGAGCTCGTGATTACCGCGCGCTGCGGTACTCTGCTTTCCGAGCTCGAAAAAATACTGCTCGAGCAACAGCAATTCCTGCCGTTCGAGCCGCCCGGGTTCGGGCCGACGGCCACGCTCGGCGGCTGCGTCGCGGCGGGACTTTCCGGCCCGCGCCGCGCCAGCGCCGGCGCGTTGCGCGATTTCGTGCTGGGATCGAAAATCCTCGACGGCCGCGGCGAGGTGCTTTCCTTCGGCGGCCAGGTGATGAAGAACGTCGCCGGCTACGACGTTTCGCGCCTGCTTGCCGGTTCGCTCGGCACGCTCGGGGTGATCCTGGAGGTCTCGCTCAAGGTACTGCCGCGCCCGCCGGCCGAGTTGACGTTGAAACTGGAAATGCCGGAAGGCAAAGCATTGGAGAGCATGAACCGGTGGGCCGGCCAGCCGCTGCCGGTCTCAGCCACTGCCTGGCATGACGGCGAACTCGCCGTGCGCCTGTCCGGCGCCGAAAGCGGCATCCGGGCGGCTGCGGACAAGATCGGCGGCGAGAAAATGGCGCCGGGCCAGGCGGAGCAATTCTGGGGCGGCATCCGCGAACAGACCGATCCGTTTTTCGCCGGTGCCGGACCCCTGTGGCGGCTGTCGCTGCCGTCGCACGCGCCGCGGCTCGAGCTGCCGGGCGCGCAACTGATCGAATGGGGCGGTGCGTTGCGCTGGCTGAAAACCAACGCCGATGTGGAGACGCTGCGCGTCGCGGCGGCCCGCCTCGGCGGGCATGCGGCGCTGTTCCGCTCCGCGCAGAAGACGGCGCAGGCGTTCGCGCCGCTGCCGAAGGTACTCGCACGCCTGCACCGTGAACTGAAAAGCGCCTTTGATCCAGCCGGGATTCTCAATCCCGGGCGCTTGTATGCGGAGTTTTAGCCTTTGACGAGTTTTTTCTTCAGCGCTGCCGCGCCCGCGCGTGCCTGGTGGGCAAAAGCGGTGGCGGGGTATCGGGTCAGCAGCCGGCCGTACAGCTGGATGGCGAGCACGGCCTCGCCCGCCTCGCCGGCCTTGTGGGCGGCTTCGAAGAGCATCTTTTGCTGCGCGAGCCCGTCAGCCGCCTGCGGTAAAGACGCCGCGGGAACTGCGCCAGCCGTCAGCGGCTGCGCGGGCTCGGGTTCGGCGGCCTTGGGTTTTGCGGCAGCGGTTCCCGCCATGAAGTCCGCGAAGCGAGCCTCTTCCGCGCGCTGGCGGGCGTTCCACTGTCGCAGGCTGCGCCGGATCAACCATCCTGCCGCCATGGCAATCGCGAACAACAGCAACCAGAACATGGTTCCCATACGGAAAGTATAGCGAGCCGTGCAGCCCGAGCTTGCCGACTTCATCCGCGACACGCCCGAAGGGCGCGAGGCGGACGCTATCCTGCGCAAGTGCGTGCATTGCGGCTTTTGCAACGCGACTTGCCCGACTTACCAGCTTCTCGGCGACGAACTCGACGGGCCGCGCGGCCGCATCTACCTCGTCAAGCAGGTGCTCGAAGGCGCGGAGCCGACGCAGAAAACGCGCTTGCATCTCGATCGCTGCCTTACCTGCCGCGCCTGCGAGACCACCTGTCCCTCGGGCGTGCAGTACGGGCGGCTGGCGGACATCGGCCGCGGCATCGTCGAGGAGAAAGTTGGACGCGGAATCTGGGAGAGCGTGGAAAGAAAGCTGCTGTCGGTGGTGCTGCCGAGCATGGGTTTGTTCGAATTTGCGTTGGCGCTGGGCCGTTTTTTCCGTCCTTTGCTGCCAAAAGCTCTGAAACAAAAAATCCCCCCGGCCACCCGAGCAGCCGGCCTGTGGCCCCAGCCACGCCACAAGCGGAAGATGCTCGTGCTCGCGGGTTGCGTGCAGCCGGCGCTGGCGCCGGCGATCAACGCCGCCGCGGCGCGCGTGCTCGATCGTGCCGGGATTTCGCTCGTTGCGGCCGGTGGTGCCGGATGCTGCGGCGCGCTGCGCTTTCATCTGAACGAACAGGAAGCGGGCAGGGACGACATGCGCGCGCTGATCGATTCCTGGTGGCCTCTCATCGAGCGTGGCGAGATCGAGGCGATCGTGATGACCGCCAGCGGCTGCGGCGCGACCGTGAGGGAATACGGGCAGTTGCTGCAGCACGACGCGGCGTACCGCGAAAAAGCGCAGCGGGTTTCGGCGATGACGAAGGATCTTTGCGAAGTTGTCCCGGAAAATGTAATAGAAAAAAAAAACCGTTCCCGCCGGGTCGCTTTCCAGTCGCCCTGCTCGCTGCAGCACGGCCAGCAGATCCGCGGCAAGGTCGAGGCGTTGCTGCAGGCAGCGGGCTGCGAACTTACGCCCGTCGCCGACGGCCACCTGTGCTGCGGCTCGGCCGGGACCTACTCGATCCTGCAGCCGGAACTGTCCGGAAAATTGCGCGAACGCAAGCTCGCGGCGCTTTCCGCGGGCAGGCCCGAGGTTATCGCTACCGCCAACATCGGCTGCCTCTCGCACCTGCAGGGCGGCGCGCCGATGGCCCCGAGCGGAACGCGAGTCCGCGTCCTGCACTGGATCGAACTGCTGGAGTAGACTTTCGTCATGGAAACGATCGTCCGCGCCGCCTGCCCGCACGACTGTCCCGACACCTGCGCGATGCTGATCACGGTGAAGGACGGTGTCGCGATCAAGGTGCAGGGCGACCCGCAGCATCCGTTCACCGACGGTTCGCTGTGCACCAAGGTGGCCCACTACGCCGAGCGCACCTATTCGCCCGACCGCCTGCTGCATCCGTTGAAACGCGTCGGGCCGAAGGGCAAGGGCGAATTCAAGCGCATCACCTGGGACGAGGCGCTGGATGAAATCGCGGCGCGCCTGAAGGCGCTCGCGGCAGAAGATCCCGAGAGCATCCTGCCGCTGAGCTACGCGGGCACCATGGGCATGCTGCAGTACAGCTCGATGGACCGGCGTTTTTTCCACAGGCTGGGCGCTTCCCAATTGGAGCGCACGCTCTGTTCGTCCGCGGGCAAAGCCGGCATCAAGGCCACGCTGGGCGGCAGCTACGGCATGGACCCGGAAAATTATCCGGATGCCAGGCTGATCCTGATTTGGGGCTCCAACCCGATCGCTTCCAACCTGCACTTCTGGACGCGCGCGCAGGAAGCCAAGCGGCGCGGCGCGAAGATCGTCGCCATCGACCCCTACCGCAGCCTAACCGCGGAAAAATGCTCGCAGCACGTCGCGCTGCTGCCGGGCACCGACGGCGCGCTGGCGCTCGGCATGATGTACGTGCTGATCGCGGAAAACCTGATCGACGAGGACTATGTTGCGAAGTACACCCTCGGGTACGACGAATTGAAGAAAAGAATCAGGCAATACCCGCCCGATTGGGCGGCGCAGACCTGCGGCCTTGCGCTGGAAGAAGTCGTCCAGCTCGCGCGCGACTACGGCAACGCCAAGCCGGCAGCGATCCGGCTCAATTACGGCATGCAGCGCCACGCCGGCGGCGGCATGGCCGCGCGCACCATCGCCTGCCTGCCGGCGCTCACCGGCGCCTGGCGCGATCCCGCGGGTGGCATCCTGCTGACCACTGCGGACAACTACCAGTTCGACCACGCGAAGCTCGAGCGCCCGGACCTGATGCCGGCGAAGCGCCCGCGCATCGTCAATCACTCGAAGGTCGGCGAGGCGCTGACCGCCACCGAGCGCCCGGTGCGCGCCATCGTCGTCTACAACAACAACCCGGTCGCCGTCTGCCCGGACTCCAACCAGGTCCTGAAAGGCTTTGCGCGCGAGGACCTGTTCTGCGTGGTGATGGATTCGTTCCTTACCGACACCGCGGACTACGCCGACATCGTGCTGCCGGCCACCACGCAGCTCGAGCACACCGACATCCACAAGTCCTACGGCCACCTGTACGTGCTCGCCAACAACCCGGCGATCGCGCCGGTGGGCGAGTCGCTACCGAACGTCGAGGTGTTCCGGCGCCTGGCCGCGCGCATGGGCTTCGAGGACGCCTGCTTCCGTGATTCCGACGACGACATTGCGCACCAGGCGATCGGCTCCGGCCACGCCAACCTCGCCGGCATGGATTGGGAAACGCTGAAGAAGAACGGCTGGCAACGGCTCGCGTTGCCGCAGAAGTTCGCGCCGTTCGCCAAGGGGGGCTTCCATACGCCCTCGGGCAAGTGCGAGTTCTACAGCGCGGCGCTGAAGGTACAGGGCCTGGATCCGCTGCCGTTCTACAACCCGCCCGCCGAGCTGCCCTCCAGCAATCCGGCACTGGCGGCGAAGTATCCGCTCAACTTCCTGTCGCCGCCGGTGCGCAACTTCCTCAATTCCTCGTTCGCCAACCTGCCGCGCTTTCGTGCCGCGGAGGGCGAGCCGAGCCTGGAACTGCATTCGGCAGACGCTGCCGCGCGCGGCATCGCCGACGGCGACAGCGTGCGGGTATACAACGACCGCGGCAGCTTCACGCTGAAGGCGCGCGTCAACGACAAGCCGCGCCGCGGCGTGGTGGTGGCGCCCTCGGTATGGTGGAAGAAATTCGCCCGCGATCGCAGGAACGCCAACGACCTCACCTCGCAGCGCACCGCGGACCTGGGCGGCGCAGCGACCTTCTACGACTGTCTGGTCGAAGTCGAGCGCCTCCCGGCTTGACGCACGTCGGGCCTGTCGCGCCGCCTGTCGGCGCATTTGCAAGGAATGGTCATCTGCGTGCACCAGTTCCGGCCGCCAGCCCGCTCCCGTCGCTAGCTTGAATGCATGCTTGACGAACGTCTCGCTGCCGCGCGCGTAACCGCGCTTTTCAGCGCCGCCCGGCCCGCGTACTACGCCACCGTGGTGAACGCTGGCCTGCTGCTGCTCGTCCTCTGGGAGGCGTTCCCCGCAGCGTTGCTGCTCGCCTGGTTCGGCGCGCTGATCGCCCTGAACGTGGTTCGTATCGGCCTTCACCGGCGCCGTGCCGGGGTGCGGGACCCCGATCCGCGGCGCTGGGAAAGGTATTTCGCGATCGGCGCGTTTTCGGCCGGCGCGCTGTGGAGCTTCCCTGTGGCGGTGTTCCTGCCCAGCAGCGATCCGCTGCTGCAGCTTGCCGTCATTTTTGTCATCGGCGGCAATCTCATCGGGGCGGTAGGGGTGTATGCGGCCAGCCGCGCCGTGTTCTACAGCTTTGCCGCATTGCCGCTGCTGGGCGTGGTGCTGCAGCTCGCGTTGCAGGGCGGCCGCACATATCCGCTGCTCGCGCTAATGGTGGCGGTGTTCGGCGGCGTGATGGTGCGCATCCACCGCAATCTCAACGACGGCATCCTGCGCACGCTGCGCACCCGGCTGGAAAACGACGATCTGGTCGGCAAGCTGGCGCAGAGCGAGACGCAGCTGCGCGACGCCATCGCCGGCGCGCTGCACGACGTGAAAGAGCTGCAGCAGGCGCGGGACGCATACGAAAGGGTGCTTGCCGAAGAAAAACTGGTGCTCGATACGCTGCCGGTCGGCGTCGCATTCATGGCCGACCGCGTGATTACCCGCTGCAACCGGCGGCTGGAGCAGATGCTGGGCTACGGTCCGGGCGAGTTGAATGGGCAGTCCTCCAGGGTCCTGTATCCGACCGAGGAACTGTGGCGCAAGGCAGGCGAGCGTTACGCGGTGTTGCGCGGCGGCGAGGTGCTGGACGGCGAATTCAAGCTGCGGCGCAAGGACGGCGCTCCGCTGTGGTGCCGGGCGGTCGCACGAGCGCTGGATGCCGATGCGCCCCAGGCCTCAACCATCATCGCCTACTCCGACACCAGCGAGCGGCACGCCGCGGAGAGCGCACTCAGGAAGAGCGAAGCCATGTACCGGAACCTGGTCGAGACCTCCAATGACCTGATCTGGTCGGTGGATGCCACGGGGCGCTGGACCTACCTCAATCCGGCTGCGGTGCAGCGCATCTACGGTGCGCCCGCGGACGAGTTGCTGGGCCGCGAATTCAGGGACCTGCTGGCGCAGGAAGTGACCGAGCGCGATGTCGCGGTGTTCGGCCGCATCCTCAAAGGCGAGTCCACGTTCGACTACGAGACGCGCCATGTGCGCCGCGACGGCAGCTACGTCGACCTTTCCTTCAACGCGGTGCCGCTGCGCGACGCCAGGGGCGCGGTGATCGGCGCGACCGGCACCGCCCGCGACGTCACCAGCGAAAAGACCGCCGCCGCCGCGCTGTACGAAAACGTGGAAAAGCTGCGTCTCGCCGTGGACGCCGCCGAGCTCATGTACTGGGAATGGGACCGCGATTCCGACCAGCTGCACTGGGGCCGCGATCCTTCGACCATCGTCGGCACCGCCGGGGGCCGGACCACGCGATGGGCCGAGTACATGGAAATGGTGCACCCGGACGACCGCGAGCGCTACCTGAACACGGTGGCCGCGGCATGGGAGCAGGCCGGCCCCTGCACCAACGAGTACCGCGTCATCCGGCAGGACGGGCGCGTCGCGTGGCTGTCCTCGCACGCCAAAACGCTCACCGACGCCACCGGCCGTGTGCATCGCATGATCGGCGTGTCGCAGGACATCACGGAGCGCAAGCGGCAGGAGGAAGAAGCGCGCTTCCTCGCCTACCACGACACGCTCACCGGATTGCCCAACCGCCGGCTGCTCGACGACCGCCTCAGGCAGGCGATCTTCCTTGCCCAGCGGCGGGCCTCGTGCATCGCGCTGATGGTGGTCGACCTCGACCGTTTCAAGCAGGTAAACGACGCGCTCGGGCATCGCGCCGGCGACGCGGTGCTGCGCGAGGCGGCGCACCGCATCGCCGGCTGCCTGCGCAAGGCGGACACGCTCGCGCGCCATGGCGGCGACGAATTCGTGGTGGTGATCCCGGACCTGCAGCTCGATAGCGACTGCCAGGTGGTGGCGGAGAAGATCCTGCGCGCGCTGGCGCCGCCGTTCCAGGTCGACGGGCGCGACTTCACCATCGGCGCGAGCATCGGTTTGTCGCTTTTTCCCGCGGACGCGGGCGACGCCGAAGCGCTGCTGCGCAACGCGGACGTCGCGATGTACCGCGCCAAGCAGCTCGGCCGCAACAACTACCGCTTTTACGGCCGATAACACAGTTGCCGAGGCCGTCGTCCCCGCGAAGGCGGGGACCCATGTAGAGTATCTCCATGAGGCATGCACTTCGGCTGGCGCGTTTTGTCGCGCCCTACCGGCTGAAAATCGCGGTGGCGCTGCTCGCCCTGGTGGTTGCCGCGTGCTGCGTGCTGGCGCTCGGCCAGGGGCTGAGACACGTGGTTGATAACGGCTTCGGCAGCGCCAACCCACGGCTGCTGGACGGCGCGCTCGCGGCGATGATCGGCGTCGCCGCGCTGCTCTCGACCGCGACCTTCGTGCGGTTCTACCTGATGATGACGATCGGCGAACGCGTCGTCACCGATCTGCGGCGCAAAGTGTTCGACCACATCCTGGCGCTCGAGCCGGGCTATTTCGAGGCCACGCGCACCGGCGAAGTCATCTCCAGGCTTACCAACGACACTACGCTGCTGCAGCAGGTGATCGGCTTCGGCGTGTCGATGTTCGTGCGCAACCTGCTGATGATGCTCGGCGCCGCAGTGATGATGTTCGTGGTCAGCTGGAAGCTCGCGGCCTGCGTGCTGCTCGGCATCCCGGCGACGCTGGTACCGCTGCTGCTGCTTGGCCGCAGGGTACGGCGCCTCTCGCGCGACAACCAGGACCGCATCGCCGATGTCTCGTCCTACGTTGACGAAGCGGTGCACGAGATCCGCACCGTGCAGGCGTACGCGCACGAGGAAGCCGACCGCGCGGCGTTCGGCCGCCACGCCGAGGCCGCTTACCGGTCGGGAGTGTCGCGCATCGGCCAGAAGGCGATGCTTATTGCGCTGGTCATGCTGATCGCGTTCTGCGCGGTGGGCGTGATTCTTTGGGTCGGCGGCCATGACGTCTTCGCAGGGCGGCTGTCCGCGGGAGAGCTGTCCGCGTTCGTGTTCTACGCTTTCGTGGTGGCGACCGGCGCCGGGACCATTTCCGAAGTCTGGGGAGAACTGCAGCGCGCCGCAGGCGCGACCGAGCGGCTCATGGAAATTCTCGATGCGCGGCCGGCCATCTCCGCGCCGGCGCTGCCCGCGCCGCGCCCGGTGCATACCGAGATCGCATTCGACGCCGTCGGCTTCGCCTATCCCATGCGGCCCGGCATACCCGCGCTTGACCGCTTTTCGCTCCGCCTGTCGCAGGGAGAACGGGTCGCGCTGGTTGGTCCCTCGGGCGCGGGCAAGACGACCGTGCTCGCGCTGCTGTTGCGCTTCTACGATCCGCAATCGGGTGCGGTGCGCATCGGCGGCACCGACCTGCGCGAGTTCGATCCCGCGGCGTTGCGGCGCCTGATCGCAGTGGTGCCGCAGGACCCCGTGATCTTCGCCGCCAGCGTGCTCGACAACGTGCGCTACGGCAGGCCCGAGGCGACCCGCGAGGAAACGGAGCGCGCCTGCGAGCAGGCTTTCGCGCTTGAGTTCATCCACCGGCTGCCACAGGGCATGGACACGATGCTCGGCGAACGCGGCGTGACCCTCTCGGGCGGCCAGCGCCAGCGCCTGTCGATTGCGCGGGCGCTGCTCGCCGACCGGCCGGTACTGCTGCTGGATGAAGCCACCAGTTCGCTGGATGCCGCGAGCGAACGCATGGTGCAGCAGGCGCTGGAAGCGCTCGAGCGCGGCCGCACTTCGCTGGTGATCGCGCACCGCCTTGCCACCGTGCAGCACGCCGACCGTATCGTGGTGATGGACCGCGGCTCCATCGTCGCGCAGGGCACGCATGTGGAGCTAATGCAGCAGGGCGGCCTGTACGCGAATCTCGCGGCGCTGCAGTTTCTCGACAGCGAGGCGAAGAAACTCGAACGCACTGCATGAGGTGGTTTTTGCTTTTACTTTCCGTTTTCGTTCTTCCATTGCAGGCGGAAACCCTGAAAGTCGGCTCCAAGCGCTTCACCGAGTCCTACATCCTCGGGGAAATCATCGTCAAGGCGGCCGGCGATGCGGTTCACCGCCAGGGACTCGGCAATACCGGCATCGTCTTCGCCGCGCTTAGGGCGGGCTCGATCGATCTGTATCCCGATTACACCGGGACGATCGCGAAGGAAATCCTCAAGCTCGGCGGCTATCCGGGAACGGGTGAAATAAACCGGGCGCTTGCGCCCATGGGTCTCGGCATCGCCGTGCCGCTCGGCTTCAGCAACGGCTATGCGCTGGCGATGCGCGAGGAGCGCGCCGAGCAGCTCGGTGTCCGTTCGCTCTCGGACCTAGCGAAGCACGCGGACCTGAAGCTCGGCCTGTCGCAGGAGTTCATCGGCCGCGCCGACGGCTGGCCGGGCCTCAAATCGGCCTACGGCATGCCGTTCGCTACGCCATCCGGCCTGGATCACGGCCTCGCCTACGAAGCTATCGCCGCCGGGAAGATCGATGTCATGGACATCTACACGACGGACGCCAAGATCGAGCGCTACAGGCTGCGAGTGCTCGAGGACGACCGCAAATACTTTCCGCGCTACGACGCCGTGCTGCTTTACCGCCTGGACGTGCCGCAGCGCTTTCCCGACGCCTGGGCGAAGCTGCAGAAGCTCGAAGGACGCATCAACGAACGGACCATGATCCGCTTGAACGCCGCGGCGGAGCTGCAAGGGAAAAGTTTTGCCGAGGCCGCTGCCCTGCTGGATTCGGACTCGAATGAAGTGACAAAGCGAAACTTCATCAAAGTTCTTTTCGGCCCCGATTTCTGGCGCTTGACCCGCGAGCACCTCGTGCTGGTATTCGTCTCCCTGGCGGCGAGCATTGCAGTGGGGATCCCCCTAGGAATTCTTTCCCAAAAAGTCAGGGCGATGACCCAGGTCGTCCTTGGCTTCGTCGGCGTAATCCAGACCATCCCGTCGCTCGCGCTGTTTGCCTTCCTGATAGCGCTGCTTGGCGCCATCGGCACGGTGCCCGCGCTGATCGCGCTGTTCCTGTATGCGCTGCTGCCGATCGTGCGCAATACCCACGCGGGACTCGAGGCGATCGGCAAAGGGATGCGGCAGGCGGCCCTCGCGCTCGGCCTGTCGAAGCACGACAGGCTGTGGCGCATCGAGATTCCCCTCGCCATGCCCTCGATCCTCGCTGGCATAAAAACCTCGGCCGTGATCAACGTCGGCACCGCGACCATCGCCGCCTTCGTCGGCGCCGGCGGCTACGGCGAGCGCATCGTCTCGGGTTTGGCGCTGAACGACAACGCGACCCTGCTCGCCGGAGCGATCCCTGCTGCCGCGCTCGCGCTCATCGTGCAAGGCGCCTTCGAACTGGGTGAGCGGCGATTCGGCTGGATGGGAAAAACCGCGAGATGATCCGCTAGGAGGCATGGATGGCGTCATACGTTGATCAAAACCTGTTGTCTGGAGAGACGGTGGTTCACCGCGCCGCGGTCAGCCGCTGGTCTCTCGCGCCGCGGATCGCGCTCGGCATCATTCTGTTGCCCCTGGTGGGCTTGGGCCTCGTGTTCCTCGTCTGGGCCTGGATCCTTTACAAGACGACGGAGTTCGCCGTCACCGACAAGCGGATCATCGCCAAGACGAGTCTGATTTCGCGCAGCACGGTGGAGATGTTCCTCGACAAGGTCGAGAGCCTGCACGTCGAGCAAACCGTCCTGGGCCGCGTATTCGATTTCGGCACAGTGACCATCCGCGGCACCGGCTCCACCGAAGAGCCGATCCGGAATATTTCGGCGCCGCTGGAACTGCGCAGGCAGTTCATGCAGGCGGCAGACCTTTATCGCCAGAAGGTCAAGTAACTCCAAACCTCGGTATCATTCCGGGGTCCGCCAATCAGGGATTTGCATGCCACAGGTCATCGGAGTGCCGCGGGAGTCGTTCGCGGGAGAAAAACGCGTCGCCACCGTCCCCGAGGTCGTAGAGAAACTCATCAAGCTGGGCTTCAAGGTGGCGGTGCAGGCGGGCGCCGGCGACGCCGCGAATTTCGGCGACGACGCATATCGCGCCGCGGGCGCCGACATCGTCGCGGATGCGGCCGCGCTCTGGGCGGCATCCGACATCGTCTTCAAGGTGCGCGCACCGAGCGCTGAAGAAGTCGGCCTCCTGCGCGAGGGCGCTACGCTTGTCAGTTTCCTGTGGCCGGCGCAGAACCCTGAACTGCTGCAGAAACTGGCGGCCAGGAAGGCCACGGTGCTGGCGATGGACAGCGTGCCGCGCATCTCGCGCGCGCAAAAGCTCGATGCTCTGTCTTCGATGGCGAATATCGGCGGCTACCGGGCGGTTATCGAAGCGGCGCATGCCTTCGGCCGATTCTTCACCGGGCAGATCACCGCGGCGGGCAAGGTGCCGCCGGCGAAGGTTTTCATCATCGGCGCCGGTGTGGCGGGGCTGGCGGCGATCGGCGCGGCGGCGGGCCTGGGCGCCATCGTTCGCGCCAACGACACGCGGCCCGAGGTGGCCGACCAGATCAAGTCGCTGGGCGGCGAGTTCGTCCCGGTGGAATACACGGAAGAGGGCTCGGGCGTCGGCGGCTACGCCAAGGTAATGAGCGAAGGTTTCCAGAAAGCGCAGTGCGAAGTGTTCGCGAAGCAGGCGAAGGAAGTGGACATCATCATCACCACCGCGCTGATTCCGGGCAAGCCCGCGCCCCGGCTGATTACCGCCGAAATGGTGCAGTCGATGAAACCCGGCAGCGTCATCGTCGACATGGCGGCGGAGCAGGGCGGCAACTGCGAACTTACGGTGCCTGGCCAGGTGGTGGTGAAGCATGGCGTGACGATCATCGGCTATGCGGATCTGCCGAGCCGCCTCGCCAAGCAGTCGAGCACGCTGTACGCCACCAACCTGTTCCGGCTTGCCGAGGAACTGTGCAAGGCCAAGGATGGCGTCATTGACGTCAACATGGACGACGAGGTGATCCGCGGCACCACGGTCATCAAGGAAGGCAGCATCACCTGGCCGCCCCCCGCACCCAAGCTCTCCGCCGCGCCGGCTGGCGCGGCCGCCAGGCCGGCCGTCGTCGCGCCCCAGGCAAAGAAAGGCCACGGCCACGGCGGCGGCGCGCCCATGGCGGGCCCCCGCCTCGCGACCATGTTCGGCTTGGCTGCCGCATTGTTCTGGTTCATAGGCACCTATGCGCCCACGGCATTCCTCGGCCACTTCACGGTTTTCGTTCTGGCCTGTTTCGTCGGCTACATGGTGGTCTGGAACGTCACGCCCGCGCTGCATACGCCGTTGATGAGCGTGACCAATGCGATCAGCAGCATCATCGCCATCGGCGCGCTGGTGCAGATCGCGCCGCCCGCATTGTCCACTCCGATGACGGGAGTCAGCCGGCCCGACGAGTGGATACGCTGGCTGGCGGTGGCGGGGATCGCGCTTACCGCGGTCAACATGTTCGGCGGTTTCGCGGTCACCCAGCGCATGCTGGCGATGTTCCGCAAATAGGGGCCGCGCGCATGTCGATGAGCCTCGCCAGCGCCGCCTATATCGGCGCGACCATCCTGTTCATCCTCAGCCTGGGCGGCCTCAGCAATCCGGAGACCTCACGGCGCGGCAACCTGTACGGCATCATCGGCATGACCATCGCCGTATTGGCGACCGTGCTCGGTCCCCGCGTCACGGCAGCCGGCATTCCCTGGATCGTGGGCGCCATGGTTGCCGGTGGCGGCATCGGCCTGTACGCCGCACGCACCGTGCAGATGACGCAGATGCCGGAGCTGGTCGCGTTGATGCACAGCCTGGTGGGCCTCGCGGCGATGCTGGTCGGTTTCGCAACCTATATCGATCCGGCGGCGTCGGCCGAATTCAACGGTGCGGCCAAAGCCATCCACGAAATGGAGATCTACGCCGGCATCCTGATCGGCGCGGTAACCTTTTCCGGTTCGGTGATCGCCTTCGGCAAACTCTCGGGGAAAATCGGCGGCAAACCGCTGCTGCTGCCCGCGCGCCACTGGCTCAACCTCGCCGGCCTGCTGGTGGTGATTTATTTCGGCCGCGAATTCCTGCACGCCGAAACGATGGGCGACGGCGTGAAGCCGCTGATCGTGATGATGGTGATCGCGCTCCTGTTCGGCATCCACATGGTGATGGCGATCGGCGGCGCGGACATGCCGGTGGTGGTGTCGATGCTGAACAGCTACTCGGGCTGGGCGGCGGCGGCCACCGGCTTCATGCTGTCGAACGACCTGCTGATCGTGGTTGGCGCGCTGGTGGGCTCGAGCGGCGCGATCCTCTCCTACATCATGTGCAACGCGATGAACCGCAATTTCGTCAGCGTGATCGCGGGAGGCTTCGGTACCTCGGGTGGCGCTCCCGCCGCGGCGGGCGGCGCGCAGCCGGCCGGGGAGGTTGTGTCGATCAACGCGGCCGAGACGGCGGAGCTGCTGCGCGAGGCGAAGAACGTGATCATCGTGCCGGGC
Source organism: Burkholderiales bacterium (assembly GCA_035308765.1). GTDB lineage: Bacteria > Pseudomonadota > Gammaproteobacteria > Burkholderiales > SG8-39 > RBG-16-66-20. The sequence continues at coordinate 11,548 of DATGGA010000052.1, read as the reverse complement.
TACGGCATGGCAGTGGCGCAGGCACAGCACACCGTGTTCGAGATCACCCGGCTTTTGCGCGAGAAGGGCGTCAATGTGCGCTTTGGCATCCACCCGGTCGCGGGCCGCATGCCCGGCCACATGAACGTGTTGCTGGCCGAAGCCAAGGTGCCGTACGACATCGTGATGGAAATGGACGAGATCAACGAGGATTTTCCCGAGACGGACGTGGCGATGGTGATCGGCGCCAATGACATCGTGAACCCTGCAGCCCAGGAGGATCCGGCCAGTCCGATCGCCGGCATGCCGGTGCTGGAAGTCTGGAAGGCGAAGACCTCCGTGGTGATGAAACGCAGCATGGCTTCGGGCTACGCGGGCGTCGACAATCCGCTGTTCTACAAGGACAACAACCGCATGCTGTTCGGCGACGCCAAGAAAATGCTGGATGAAGTGCTGGCTGCGCTGAAAGGCTGATCGTTTTCCCCGGCTAGGGTCTTTCCTCGAGCAGGCCGAGCCTCCCCGCCAGCCAGCGCGTGGTCGGCGCCTGTATCAGGATGGTCATCAGCACCGCGATGAACGTCACCGAGGCGATCATGTCGGCGCCTGGCGCCTTTATCCCGACCAGCAGACCGGCGAGCGCGGCGGGAATGACCCCCGTCTCGCGTGTCCAGCAGATGAACAGCAGTTCCTGGATGCTCCAGCGTGCGCGGCGGTCCGGCCAGGCGCACGCGAACACCGTCACAGGCCTGGCGACGAGCATCAGTGCCGTAACTACGACCGCGCCGCCGGCGAGGTAGCGGTTCATCAGGTTGAAGTCGACCTGGGTGCCCAGTAGGATGAAGATGAACATGCGCATGATGAGCGCGGTAGTTATCACGAATTCTTCGAGGCGGCGCTCTTCTCCCCGCTTCATGACAAAGCCGAAGGCGTCCTTGTTGCCGATGACGATGCCGAACGCGAATACCGCCATGAAGCCGGAGGCGGCGAGGCCGTCGGCGGCCATGTAGGCACCGACCACCGCCATGAGCGTCACCACCGGCGCGTACTCGGCTAGGAAGTTCCATTTCTCGTGTGCGATGAGCAGTGCCGCCAGGTAGCCGAGCACACCGCCCGCGGCGATGCCTAGCAGAGAGTCCTTAGCGAGCTTGAAGACGACGGCGCCAAGCGAGAAATCGCCGGCGCCGACAGCGATGCCGAGCACGGTAAATGTGGCGATCGCGCCCATTGCGTCATTGAACGCCGATTCGGACATCACGGTTTGGGCTACGCGGTCCCGTATGCGCACCTGCTTGAAGATCGGCACCAGCGTCGCCGGGTCGGTGGAGGCGAGCGTCGCGCCGAGCAGCATGGCAACGATCAGCGGCACTCCGAGAACGAGATGAGCGGCGTATCCGGTAATGAGCGCGGTGATCGCCACGCCGGCCGTCGAGAGGCCGACGATCGTAATCCAGACTTCCTTCAATACCTTCATGCGCAGCGAGGCGCCGCCGTCGAACAGGATGTAGCAGGAACCGAAGATCAGGATCAGCTGGTTCAGCGGCGAATTGGCGCGGATGTGCACCAGATCCGCGACCGCCGGCCCGAGCAGCATGCCCGCGATGAGGAATAGCGCGACGTCGGGAACGCGTATCTTCCGTGCCAGGAGCCCGCTCAGGGTGCCGACGGCGAGAATGGTGCCGAACACCAGCAGCGACTGCTTGGCGATATCGACGGCGCTACCGGGCTCCACTCTTCCTCCCGTTGTAACGAATGGGGGATTCTATGCTGCGGCACGGCGACGGCATTTCACATCGTGAAGTTGCCTTGCGGCGCGTGCGAACGGGAGGGTAGAATCGCGGGGCTTATCCGACGGGGCCCTGCCCCGCGCTAGAGCAAACTTCCTAGGAGGAGGCAAAAATGAGCAATCAGAAAGAGAAATCCGTCGCTTCGCGCCGCAAGTTCCTGTCGGGCGCGGCAGCGGCAACGGCCGGCGCGGCGACTCTCGGTTTCCCGATGATCGCCAAGGCGCAGGGCCCGATCAACATGCGCTTCCAAAGCACATGGCCGTCCAAGGACATCTTCCACGAGTACGCCCTGGACTATGCCAAAACGGTGAACGACATGACAGGCGGCGATCTCAAGATCGAAGTCCTGCCCGCTGGCGCAGTTGTCCCCGCTTTCGGCCTGATGGAAGCCGTTTCCAAAGGGACGCTCGACGGCGGCCACGGCGTGCTGGTCTATTCCTACGGCAAGAGCAATGCCCTTGCGCTGTGGGGCTCTGGCCCGGCCTACGGCATGGACGCGAACATGCTGCTCGCCTGGCATCATCATGGTGGCGGCAAAGAGCTGCTGGAGAAGCTTTACGCGTCGATCGGCGGCAATATCGTCTCGTTCCCGTACGCCCCGCTCTATACCCAGCCGCTGGGCTGGTTCAAGAAGCCGGTCACCAAGTGGGAAGACTTCAAGGGCCTCAAGTACCGTACCGTCGGCATCTCGATCGATGTCTTCACCGCCATGGGCGCCGCGGTCAACGCACTGCCCGGCGGCGAGATCGTCCCGGCGATCGACCGCGGCCTCCTTGATGCGGCGGAATTCAACAACACGTCTTCCGATCGCGCCCTGGGCTTCGCCGACGTCTCCAAGGTGTGCATGCTGCAGAGCTATCACCAGAACGCAGAGCAGCTCGAGATCACCTTCAACAAGACCAAGTACGATGCGCTGCCGTCCAAACTGAAGGCGATCATCGCCAGCGCAGTCGACGCGGCTTCGGCGAACATGATGTGGAAGGCGATCGACCGCAATTCGCAGGACTACATCACTCTGCAGACCGTGGACAAGGTCAAGTTCTACAAGACGCCGACCTCGGTGCTGCAGAAACAACTGGAAGTCTACGACGAGGTGCTGGAGAAGAAGATGAGCACTCCCCTCGTCAAGGAAATCACCGAGTCGCAGAAGAAGTTCGCCGAGCGCGCCGTGAAGTGGGAGCAGGACGTGGTCGTCAGCCGGACCATGGCCTACAACCACTATTTTGGCAAGGCCGCGCCGAAGAAAGCCTGACGCCGATCGGTCTGGGCGAGGCACCACTCAGGCGCATGGCCGGGGTGGTGCCTCGTTTTTTAAGCCGATTTTCCGCCACAAGGTAGACGCGCCACCATGAAGATCCAGAAATTCCTTCTCACGGCCGACCACATCAGCACCTGGGCAGGCAAGACCGTCGCCTGGCTGATCATGCTGCTGATGTTCACGGTCTGCATCGAGGTGTTCAAGCGTTACATCATGAACATGCCCACGGCCTGGATATTCGACGCCACCAACATGATGTACGGCACGCTGTTCATGATGTGCGGCGCCTATACGCTGGCGCAGGACGCTCACGTCAGAGGCGATTTCCTCTACAGCTCGATGAAGCCGCGCACCCAGGCCACGCTGGACCTGATCCTGTACATACTATTCTTTCTTCCCGGCGTCATCGCTCTGATCAAGGCGGGAGTCGATTACGCGGGCGATTCCTGGCGCATCCTGGAACACTCGAATATCACCTCGAACGGACCTGCGGTCTATCCGTTCAAGACCGTCATCCCGATCGCGGGAGTCCTGGTGTTGATCCAGGGGCTGGCCGAAATCGTGCGCTGCGTCGTATGCCTGAAAACCGGGCAGTGGCCCGAGCGCCTGAAGGATGCCGAGGAGATCGACGTTGTCGAGCAGCAGCTCTCAGGCAGTACGCACGTGGACGCGGAGTCGCGCGAGCGCGCTCTGGAAAGCGTGCATGAGATCGACGAAGCGGCGCATCAGCGCGGACTAGGCGACCGCGCGGCGCAAGAGGCGGGACGGCATCCGACGGGAGAACGCAAATGAGCGATCCGGCGCTCGGACTGACGATGCTCGCGCTCATCGTGATCGTGATCATGATGGGCTTCCCGACGGCGTTCACGTTGATGGGCCTTGGCATGTTTTTCGGCTACATCGCGCTCTACGACCCGTCGCATCCCTGGTTGCAGAACCGGGTCTTCGACCTGATGGTCGAGCGCACTTACGGCGCGATGAATAACGACACGCTGATTTCGATCCCGTTGTTCGTGCTGATGGGGTACGTGATGGAACGCGGCGCGCTAGTGGACAAGATGTTCTACAGCATCCAGCTTGCATTTCGCCGCGTGCCGGCCTCCCTTGCCGTCGCCACGCTGATCGTATGCACGTTCTGGGGCATCGCCAGCGGTCTGGTGGGCGCCGTCGTGGTGCTGATGGGCGTGATCGCCTTCAATCCGATGCTGAAGGCTGGCTACGACGTGAAGCTTGCTTCGGGCGTCATTACCGCAGGGGGTACGCTGGGCATCCTGATCCCGCCTTCGGTGATGATCATCGTTTACGCCGCCGTTGCCGGACAATCCGTGGTCAAGCTCTATGCCTCTGCGATGTTCCCTGGTTTTTTCCTGTCGTTCCTGTATCTCATCTACATCATCGGCTGGGCGCTGATCAATCCCAAGATCGCGCCGCCCCTGCCCAAAGACCAGCAGGTAGTGCCGGTCTCGGACTGGGTGCGAAATTTCCAGCGCGCGTATTCGAAAAATATGCTGCTCGGGCTGTTTGTCGCGATCGTCAAACCTGCCAAGGCGCTCGCCATCACGGTCGCCGAGGGCAAGCGGCTCACCTACGGCTTGCTCTGGAAGAATCTGCTTCACGCGCTGTTTCCGTTGATGCTGTCGGCGGTGACGTTGTGGGGGATCTGGTGGTACGTGGTGATCCACCAGCAGGCAGATACCCAGGCGACGGCCGGCATGGTGATCAGGCAGCAGCAGACGGCCCCCGCCAGTGCTGCGCCTCAGACGGACCAGGACAAGCCGCAGGAATTGGGGAGTGCCGAGAGCGACGTCGGCGCGGGAAGGCCGGAGAAGGAAGAGGAAGGCGTGGAGCAGGTAGGCACCCCGGAACTGCTCAAGCAGGGCGCGGCCGCGCCGTCGGAAAACGGTCCGCCGCAAGGCTTCTACACCTATTTCTGGCTGACCGTGGCGGCAACGGCGCTGGTGCTGATCTGGTATTACTGGAAGCTGGAAGCCGAACCCTTTGAACTGCTGAAGCTGTTGATCTCATCGGTGATGCCGCTGGGCATCCTGACCATCGTGGTGCTTGCGGTGATCCTATTCGGGATCACCACCGCCACCGAATCGGCCGCGATAGGCTCCGCGGGGGCTTTCATCCTGGCGCTGCAGGCGGGAACCTTCAGCTGGGACCGGCTGAAACAATCAGTGTTCCTCACCGCGAAGACCACGGCCATGGTGTGCTGGCTGTTCGTCGGCTCGGCGCTGTTCTCGGGCGTGTTTGCGATCCTGGGCGGGCAGCAGCTGGTCGAGCAATGGGTTCTGTCGCTCAACATGACGCCGATCCAGTTCATGATCCTGTCGCAGGCGATCATATTCGTGCTCGGCTGGCCCCTGGAATGGACCGAGATCATCGTCATCTTCGTGCCGATCTTCCTGCCGCTGTTGAAGCACTTCAACATCGACCCGATCCTTTGGGGCACGCTGGTGTTCGTCAACCTGCAGGCGGCGTTCCTCAGTCCGCCAGTGGCGATGTCGGCGTTTTACCTGAAGGGCGTCGCTCCGAAGCACGTCACGCTGAACCAGATATTCGCTGGCATGATGCCGTACATGATTATTGTGATCATCTGCATGGTATTCATGTACATCTGGCCGGGGATGACGCTGTGGCTGCCGAACTACCTCTACGGTGGCGGCTAACTAGGGTGCAGCTGCGATTGCTCTGAGCACGCGCAGTTCTTCGCGCATGCGCTCGATTTCGCCGCGGTCGGCGAAGGCGAGCACCCAGTGGGTGAGGCGCCCGTCGACGCCGTGCACCATGCCGATCGAGAGTTCGACCTCCGCAGCCGAGCCGTCCTTGCGCCGGGCGCGCATCAGCACCCGCGCGGGCGCTTCGTTGAACATGCTCGCAGCCGCTTCGTCTTCCGGAAACAGCAGCGTGATCGCCGGGCGGCCGACGACTTCGTCTGCGCGATAGCCGAAGAACGACTCGAAGGCCGGATTCGCATAGGTGAACGGCCGGCCTTTCGCGGTCGCGTCGGCGAGCGCTACCGGAAAGCCGCAGGCGGCGAGCGCAGCGCGGCTGAGCGCGCTGTCCGACAGCAGCCGGGCGAGGGCCGGCGCCGCCGCCGGCTTGGGGCCGTTGGGCAACTTGTGAGAAAGCGTCATGCCCTGCTTTTGCCATGCCGGCGCCCTCGGCGACAAGTGGGCAAGTGGCAAAAAGGGCAGAAAATTCAGCGGGGTGTGACAAACCCCACAAAACTCAGGCGGCTTTGATGTGCCGGTCGGAGAGGGAGTAACAGGTCCGGCGCAGGCGGTTCAGGTCGGCGTTTTCTATCGCCTCGCGCAGATAGCTCATGTTGCTGTCGATCTCGCTCTGGTAGAGGTTGGGGCCGTCGAAGTGCGCTTCTGCCCAACGGTCGGCCGCGCCCAGCTTGCGGTTGATGCGGTCACGCGCCACGTATTCGTAGAAGCCGGGCGTTTTGTAGATCAGGTCTTCGGGCGAAGAATAGCGCACGATCTCGCGCCCGTCCGGGAGCTTCTCGCGCGCGATCGAGCCCAGTACGAACTCCTGGTAGAGGAATTCGCGGCATTTCTCGAGGTACATGCGGTCCGACATCTGGCCGATCAGGTCGGCGGTGCCGACCATGTAGCCGAGCAGCCGGTCCTTGGGCTCCGCCACCTTAATGTCGTCCACGTCCATCTCGTAGCCGGTGAAATGCACCAGGCGGGCCGCCGTTTCCGCCTCGGGCGCGTAGCCGATGGTGGGCAGGTAGCGCGAGAGGAAATCGGCGCTGCGGCTGACATGCACTTTGGTGAAGACGGCGCCATTCTCGACTTCGGATTCAGAGACCCGGCGCATGTAGCCCGAGTCGTGCAGCAGCGCGAGCACCACCCCAAGCACGGCGCGGCGAGCGCCCAGCTGCTCGGCCCCCGGGACCGCCCGGTCGTGTCCTTCTACCAGCCTGGCCATCGCCAGGGTCATGTCCAGCGTATGCCGGGCGTCATGATAGAGCGTGTCGCAGGCCAGGTAACCGGGGTAGCGGCCCGCAAACAATGCCTTCACATCGTTGAAAGCCCGGGCGAGCGGCGCCAGTTCGGTTCCCGGATAGCGGGCGGCGAAGAGGGCGATCACGGTGTCCCGCACCTGGTCAGCGTCTTCAACGTTGACCTGGTTTGCGACGTCGTTCTGGTTCAGGCGTGCGTGCATGGGGTGCTTAACTGCGGAATTATCCCTGCCCCTCCCGCGCAAGGGCAAGCGGATTTATCCCGTTGTCGCACAGAATTTGACGCGATAAAGCGGGAGCCGGCCGGTAAGCCGGGTTCTGTGACAGGGGACCCTCCGAAGAGGGGCCCCCCGACAGCCATTCCTCTGGGCCGGGAGTCGCCCCCCAGCTCTAGCCACCTACCCGCAAGCCCGACCGAGCCGGCCTCCAGTGCCGGAGTTGCCCCCGTCACCCTGCTTGCCTATTTGGTGTTGCTCCGGATGGAGGTTGCCGCGTTTCACCCCCCGAATTTGACTCCGGGGACTCGTCTCTGTGGCCCTATTCGTCGTGTCACCACGCCGGGCCGTTAGCCCGCATCCCGCTCTCTGGAGCCCGGACTTTCCTCTGCGCCTTGCGGCACAGCGACTGCCTGGCCGACTCCCACAGTGATTTTACCGCGTTGCAGCGGGCGAAAGTACCGCTCGTCCGAGTAAAAGCCCGGCCGGCCGCTGCCTTCAAACCACCCCGGGTAGCCGAAGACCGGCAGCGGCGGCAGGTCGCGGGGCGACTTGCCTTCGGTCGTGAGCCAGCCTGCGGCGTGCGCGTCGAGATCGGATCCCGGCTCGGCGAATATCACCTTGCAGGTGATGCCGGGGTGCGGCGCGAGTGCCTGCTCCAGCACCGCGTGGCCGATCACGACAATGCGCAGCTCACGGGGGCGTTCGATAAACAGTTCGGGCCAGCGCGCTTCACGGATCAGGCCGGCGACCTTGCTGCCGCATACTGCGATGGCGCCGCCTTCATCGAATATTGTCAGCATGTCGCGCAGCCGTCCGCGCTTTCCGTTTTCGCGCGGGATCTCCATGGCATGCATCGCGTTGATGCGCGCTTTCGTTTTCGGAAACGCAAGCCAGGCGAGCGCGTTGAACAGGTCGTGATTGCTGGCGGCGCGCGTTTGCACGCGGCCGGTTTCGAACAGGTGAACCTCGTAGTAGGGATCGGAAGCCGATGGCGGCACAAAGCGGATGGGCTTGCCGCTTTCGCTGCGGAGATTTTCTTCCTCGGAAAAGGCATTCAGAAGATCGAGAGTGGGCGTATCGCCGATCCGGTCGAGCCATTTTCTGACCGGCTCGAATACCGGATGGTTCAGGCGAGTTTCCAGGGGATCGTCTCGCCGGCGCGCAGCGGCACCAGTTTTTCCTTGCCGAAGCGCAGGGTCTGCGGCACAGTCCACTCCTCGCGCAGCAGCGTGATCGTGTCCTTGTTCTGCGGCAGGCCGTAGAACCCGGCGCCAAAGCGGCTGGCGAAGCCCTCCAGCCGGTCCAGCGCGCCGGCTTCCTCGAACGCCGCTGCATAGAGTTCGATCGCGGCATGCGCGCTGTAGACGCCGGCGCAGCCGCAGGCAGCCTCCTTGGTCTCGCGCGAATGCGGCGCACTGTCGGTGCCGAGGAAAAACTTCGGGTTTCCGGAAATGGCGGCCTCGACCAGCGCCTCGCGGTGCTCTTCGCGCTTGAGCACCGGCAGGCAATAGTGGTGCGGGCGGATGCCGCCGAGGAACAGCGCGTTGCGGTTGAGCAGCAGGTGGTGCGGCGTGATCGTCGCTGCCACGTTCGGGCCGGTCACTTCGACGTACTGCACGGCATCGCGCGTCGTGATGTGCTCGAGTACCACCTTCATGTTCTGGAAGCGCTCGACGATCGGTCCAAGCACTTCGCCGACAAACGCCTTCTCGCGGTCGAAGACATCGACCGCCGGATCGGTCACTTCGCCGTGGATCAGCAGGGGCAGTCCTAGCTGCTCCATTTTTTCCAGTGCCGCGAAGCAGCGCGAGATGCGCGTCACACCCGCATCCGAGTGCGTGGTGGCGCCGGCGGGGTAGAGCTTGACGCCGTGCACGCGCCCGGAGAGCTTGGCGCGCGCAATTTCCTCGGGCGGCGTGTCGTCGGTGAGGTAGAGCGTCATCAGCGGCTCGAAACCGGATCCTTCCGGCAGTTCGCCGAGAATGCGTTCGCGGTAATGCAGCGCCTGCAGTGTGGTGCATACCGGCGGCTTCAGGTTCGGCATCACGATGGCGCGCCCGAAGCGGCGCGCCGTATCGGCGAGCACCGAAGCCATCGCCGGCCCGTCGCGCAGGTGCAGGTGCCAGTCGTCCGGGCGCGTGATGGTAAGGCGGTCCATGAAACGGATTTTACGTGGTTCGCTACTTCGATCGCTTTGCGGCCAGCGCGTAGAGTTCCTTCTTGGGCAAACCGGTGATCTTCGCCGCCAGCTTGGCCGCCTCGCTTGCCGGCAGCCGCTCGAGAAGGATGCCGAGAATCCGCTCGCCTTCCGCCCGCTCGGGCGGTTTTCCCTCCCCTGGCCCCAGGATCAGAACGAATTCCCCTCGCTGGCGATGCGGCCCGGCCGCAAACCATGCGGGCGCCGCCGCCAGCGTCATGCGCGCGATTTCCTCGAATTTTTTGCTGATTTCGCGCGCCACGACCAGTTCGCGCGCAGGCCCGAAGCGGGCGATCAGCGCTGCCACGGTTTCGAGCACGCGGTGCGGCGCTTCGTAGAAGATCATCGGCCATGGGAGGTCGAGGTTTTCCAATGCTTTGTTGCGCTGGGCGGAAAGGAAGCCGACGAACAGGAAGCGGTCGGACAGGAAGCCCGCGGCAGAGTACGCGGTGATCGCGGCATTCGGCCCGGGCAGCGGCATCACGCGCAGTCCGGCCCGGTGTGCGGCCGCAACCAGCAGCGCGCCCGGGTCTGAGATCCCCGGGGTTCCCGCATCGCTCACCAGCGCTACGTTGCTTCCCTCGCACAGCGCGCGCAGCAGCTTTTCGCCCGCGTCTTTTTCGTTGTGCGCATGCAGGGCGACCGTGCGCGCCGCTATGCCGTGGTGCGCGAGCAGGGTGCGTGTGGTACGGGTGTCCTCGCAGGCGACGATGTCTGCAAAGCGCAGGATCTCGATAGAGCGCGGGCTGGAATCGCCGAGATTGCCGATCGGCGTGGCGACGACGTAGAGCGTTCCTGTCACAGGTCAACCTCGCGCGGCTTCGATTCGTTAAGCCTGCCATGAACCGGGCCGGTGCGCGAGCGGAAGAACTATGCGCGGAACTGATGCGCGGGGCGGGCTTGCGCGTGTTGGCGCGCAACTGGCGCTGCCGGCACGGTGAAATAGACCTGGTGGCCGAAGAGGGCGGCACTCTGGTCTTCGCCGAGGTGCGCTACCGCAGCGGCGGGCGCTTCGGCGGCGCTGCGGAAAGCGTCACTGCGGCCAAACAGGCCCGTCTGGTCGCTGCGGCGCGGCTCTACCTGATGCGCCGGCCGGATGCTGAATGCAGGTTCGACGTGCTGCTGCTGGATGCTCTAGAAGCGGGCCGCATCCAATGGATTCGCAATGCGTTCAGCGTTTAGCCTGTTCGCTCTGCTGCTTGCTTTTGCCGCGCAGGGGCAGGGTGTCCAGCTGCTGGTCCAGAGCTCGCCCCTTGCAGGATTCCGCTATGCCGAAGGCGCGGAGGTCTGGCCGCTGTTGCGGATCGGCGACGCCCTGGAACTGGTTCGCGAAACGGAAAATCCGTTTGATCCGAATGCCGTGCGCGTCGAATGGCGCGGGCGCAAGCTCGGCTACGTGCCGCGGCGCGACAACGCGGCGCTTGCCTGGGGCCTGGACCAGGGAACGGCGATGCGCGCGCGGGTGAGCAGGCTCGCGGCGCACCCGAATCCTGCGCGCCGGATCGAGTTCGAGGTTTACATCGAGTAAAATCTTGAGATGGGAAACGCGGCGGGAAACGCCTCGCAAAGCGCATCGCTGGAAGCGCAGGTCGCGGCGCATTTTGCCGACAGTGCCAAGCTCAAGCTGGATGCCGCCGGGCTGCTGTCGGCGCCGATCGCGCGCGCTATCAACCTGATGGCGGCGTCTCTCAAGGCGGGCGGCAAGGTACTCGCCTGCGGCAACGGCGGCTCGGCCGCCGATGCGCAGCATTTCGCCGCCGAACTGGTGAACCGCTTCGAACGGGAGCGCCCGCCGCTTGCCGGGATCGCGCTCACCACCGATTCCTCGGCCCTGACCTCGATCGCGAACGACTACAGCTACGACCAGGTGTTCGAGAAGCAGCTGCGCGCTCTCGGCCGCAAGGGCGACGTGCTGCTCGCGATTTCGACCAGCGGCAAATCCGCCAGCGTCGTAGCGGCGATGCGTGCCGCCCGCGAGATGGGCGTGGCCACGGTTGCGCTCACCGGCCGCGGCGGCGGAAAGATGGCGGAACATCTGGCGCCCGGCGATGTCCATGTCTGCGTGCCGCATGCGCGCACCATGCGAATCCAGGAAGTGCACCTGCTGGTGCTGCATTGCCTGTGCGACGGTAT